>NZ_QMEV01000009.1 GCF_003284935.1 Mycobacterium colombiense | reverse complement strand
GCACGCCGGCAACGGTCGCGATCACAGATGTGCTCATGTCACCGTCACCTTCACCGCCGGCGAATAGACCAGCCGCCCGGCGCAGCCGACCCGCACCAGCGCCCACCACTGGCCGGGCCCCAGCCAGGCCGGTGGGGTCAGGTCGAAGCCTAGGTCGACGGTGCCGCGGGCCGGTAGCACCGCGCCGAGCGCGCCGGGACCCATCCACTCCCAGGTGCCCCACGGGCTGATCAGATGCGCCTCCAGCGCCAGGTCGGCCCCGGCGCGGCTGCCGACCGTGACGGTCAGGGCGCCCGCCTCCCCGGCCGCGAGCGTGACCTCGCCGGGCCCGCCCGCCAGGTAGATCAGCTCGCCGGGCTCACCCACCGTCACCACGCACACGTCCTCGACCGCCTGGAGCCAGGAGGCCGGGACGCCTTCGCCTGCGACGCGCAGTTCGGCGCGCACCGGGTAGAGCCCGGGTTCGGCGCGGGCCGCCACCCGCACCACCACGTCGGTGTGCAGGTGGTCACCGGCCCCCAGGGTGAAGGGCAGCTGGGCGGGCGTGACCGTCCAGCCGTCCGGACACCTGAGGGTGACGGCGCCGGGCAGGGTGGCGTCGGTGCTGTCGCTGGCCGCGGTGAGCCGCAACGTCACCTCGCCGCCGGGTTCCGCGGTCACACGCACCGGTAGCAGGTGGGCGACCGCCGGCAGCCCGCCGAGCGGCGCGGGGCCGCGATTGTGCAGCCAGTACCGCGCATACAGCGGTTGCGCGGCCTCGGCGTGCGGGGCCTGCGCGGCGGCGCCGGTCGCCGCCCTCGGCGCGTCGAACCGGGCCAGGACGGTCGCCACCTCATAGCCGTGCAGCTCGACCGACGACACGGGTTCAAGGGCGGACTCCAGCAGGTCGGCGCGGTGCAGGCCGCTCAGCGTCGCGACGTCCGAGTCGATCGCGACGTCGGTGGCCGCGCCGGTCGTCTGCACCAGGCGCAGGGCGACCGCGTTCGGGTCCAGCGGCGCCGCGCTGCCCGCGGTCAGCGGATTGCCGGCGGCCTTCAGGGCGCCCAGCTGCACCGATTCGGCGGGCTGCACGCGCAGCAGCGACCCGGCCGGCGGCAGCGCGCCCCGACGCCGGCCCGGGGTGACGGCGAGCAGCGGCTGGGAGAACTGGGCGCTGCGGGTGGTGATCTGGGCGCGCCGCCAGTCGCCCGCCGCGCCGACCAACGCGTAGTCGAAGTGGTGCGTCCAGTGCTGCAGCTGGAAGTTGGAGCCGTCGGGCGCGGTGCGGCGCGGGTCGTCGATCCAGATGCCCGACGGCCAGCCGGTGCAGGACCGCATCAACGCGGTGTACAGGGTGCCCTCGGTGTCGACGGCGAAGCTGGGCACGCCGCGGTTGAGCAGGGCGACGGTGCGATCCTCGAAAGTGCCCGTCGCTGCGGGTGCCCGCTGAGTGACGGCGATCTCGGCGTCGTCGAGGTCGTCGACGACGGCGGCGATCGCGGCCCGCAGCTGCTCGTCGTCGCGGCCGTCGACGATCAGCACCGGCAACGCCCGCGCCGGGCGCAGGTCGGCGTCGGGCACCCACACCGCGTCCAGCGGAGCCGCGGCGGGCACCCACACCCGGGCCCGGCCGGTCGTCGCCAGCTGACGGTCCAGCTCCGCGGAGTACTCCGGTGCGTCGGCCAGCACGGCCGCGGCGAAGGCGTTGCGGCCGGGCCCGCCCAGCGCGATGCGCACGTCGGGCAGGTTGGAATCGACCGCGAGGTTGCCGTAGCGCGGCTTGTCGGCGCCGCTGCAGGTGGCCGTGACGCCGGCGCGGACGAGCGCGACCATCAGCTCCCGGGCCAGCGGCCCGGACAGCGTCTCCGTCGGCGACACCACCTCGGCGACCGACACCGCCCGCACGCCGGCGCCCGAGACGCGGACCCGGGCCGCCGAGGACAGGCCGAACCACCCGTAGGCCGGGTTGTCCAGTGCCCACAGGTGCTTCGCGGAGTCCACGGCGCGCGACCCGTCGTGCAGCAGGGCGAAACCGCGGCCGACGACGGCGTCGCCCACCTCGCTGACCGGCATGGCGCCCGGTATCGGGCACGGCCAGCGCAGCCGCACCAGCTGGTCGGCTCCGCTGAACTCGTCGATGGTGGTGCGGCACTCCACCCGCGCGACCCCGCGCCACAACGTCAGCGTTTGGGTGTAGCGCAGCAGCGCGCCGATCCGGCCCCGTACCTCCACCCGCTGACCGAGCGGCCCGTGGAAGGCCTGCACCCGGGCGGGGGCTCCCGACGAGCACACGACCGGGCCCTTGGGCAGCAGATGCCACGGGCCCTCACCCTGGCTCGGATGCGCCGGGTATTCCTCGTAGACCGCGAGCTCGTTGCCCACCCGCCCGCCGGCGATGAGCTCGCGGCCGTCCTGGAGCAATGAGGCGACGCCCCCGCCGCGCGCCGGGTCGACCTCGAGCCGGTAGTGCCCGTTGGCGATCGCCGTTCCCGGCACCGGCTTCCCAGCCGGCCGGTTCGCGCCCCGCACCGGGCACCAACCGGTAGGCCCGCCAGCCCAGCGACGGCATGTCGCGGGCCAGCCAGCTGACCGACCGTCCACCGTGTTCGACGTGCGCCGCCAGCTCGGCGCCGTCGGCGTCGAGCACCCGGACCCGGGCGCCGAGCGGCCGGTCGAGGCGCGCGGTGACGACGTCGGTGCGCGGGCAGGTCAGCGGATTCCACACGATCACGTCGCCCGCGCCGACGGCGCCGGACAGCAGGGCCAGCGCGTCGTCGCGGGCCGCGCGGCCCAGCTCCCAGGCGTCGCGCCACCCGGTCAGCAGGTCGAGGTACACCTGGTCGGATTCCGACCCGGTGATGGCGTCGTGGTGTGCGCCGTAGACCAGCTGCACCCACGCCTTGGCGAGCGCGGTCTGCGGATAGGGGGCGCCGGTCAGCAGCCCGGCGAACACGGCGAAGCGCTCGGCTTGCAAGACGGCGTTCTCGGCGGCCCGGTTGGCCTGCTTGGTGTCGATGTAGGACACGTCCTTGCCGGTGTAGATCGGGTTCATGTCCCGGGTCTGCGGCGACGGCACGCGGCCGCGCTGCGCCAGCTCGGCCCGCACCGCCGCGAAGAACTCACTCGGCAGCGCGCACACGAACCGCGGCCACGTGTAGCGGGCGGCCCAGTCGCGGTGGATCTCGGTGACCCACTTGTTGGGCGGGGTGTAGTCGGTGCCGACCGGCAGCAGCACGTTGCGGGTCAACGCGACCTTCTTGAGCTGCTCGAAGAGCTCGCACGTGGCGGCCTCGGCCTCGCCCAGCGACGCCGCGGAGTCCATCCACCAGCCCGCCGAATAGTGCGCCGGCATGTAGTGGGTGAGCAGTCCGCGGCCCGACGGCGAGATCCACTCGAACTCGCTGGCGAACTGCATGCGCTCGACGTCACCGCCGCCCAGCGCGGGGCCCCACTGGTGGTGCGGTCCCCTGGCCCACGAGCTCGACGTCAGCCCCGCGTCGGCGGCCATGCCGGGGAATTGCGGATCGTGGCCGAACGCGTCCAGCTGCCAGGCGGTGGCCGGGTTCGCCCCCACAACGTGGCGCTGAAACCCCATGCCGTGCACCAGGTTTCGAATCGTGGTTTCGGGGCTCGTGAGGTTGGTGTTGGGCTCGTTGTAGGTGCCGCCCATCACCTCGACGCGGCCCTGGTCGATGAATCGGCGCAGGTCGGCACGGTCTTCGGGGCGGGTGTCCCAGTACGGCTTGAGGTAGTCGACCTCGGCCAGCACGAACTTGTATTCGGGATCGCGGCGCGCCATCTCCAGGTGGGCGTGCACCAGCTCGAAGCCGTTGGTCTGCCGGGCGCGGCCCGGCGGGTCCTCGGTCCATTCGCTGGTGTAGGCGCCCTGGGTGTTCCACCACACCGGGTCGTAGTGGAAGTGGCTGACCATGAACATGGTCCAGCCGGGCTCGGCCACGGTGAACTCGAACGGCAGCCGCAGGCCCCCGGCGTGCGCCAGCGCGGGCCGGCGCTGCCCGACGACGGCGTCGTCGACCGTCACCGCGACCTCGACGGACTCGCATCCGGGTTCGGCGACGGCCTGGCCGCGCAGGCCGCGCCCGTCGATGCGGATCGGCGTGGGCTCGCGACACCCGGCGACGGTGACGCGGACCAGCTGCAGCGGCGCATCCGGTGGCCCGACGAAAAGCTCGGTCGACCCGGCCGAAATCACCTGCATATCCGCACCTTACGGCGGCCCGCCGCCGCGAAAAAGCCGTTACGGTTGGTACGCTTGCCGCCCCTCGTTGGAAGGCTCAGTCTCATGTCGAACCTGACCACCCAACTGGCCGAGCAGCTCGACTGGCACTGGCGCGGACATCTGCGCCCCCGGCTGGACGGCCTAACCGACGACGAGTACTTCTGGCAGCCGGTGGCCAACTGCTGGACGGTACATCCCGGCGGGTCGGTGGACTTCGTGTTCCCGCCGCCCATCCCGGCACCGTTCACCACGATCGCGTGGCGCATGGCACACGTCATCGTCGGCGTATTCGCGATGCGTGCCCATCACCATTTCGGTGGACCGCCCGCCGACTATCAGAGTTGGAACTACGCCACCGGCGCCGCCACTGCGCTGAGGCAATTGGACGAGACGTACACCGCATGGATTACCGGTGTGCGGTCGCTGTCCGCCGCCGACCTGGCCCGCCGCTGCGGCGCGGCCGAAGGCCCGTACGCCGACTACCCGCTAAGCGACTTGGTCTTGCACATCAATCGAGAAGCGATCCACCATGGCGCCGAAATCGCCTGCCTCCGAGACCTTTACCTGCACAGCCATGCCATTCAGGAGGATTGATAATGCCCGCCCTCGCCCCGCCGGTAGCCGACGAACGCAGCGCCCTGCGCGAATTTCTGGCCTATCACCAGAGCGCGTATTTCGCTGTCAGCCACGGCCTCACCGACGACCAGGCCCGGTCCACACCCTCGGTCAGCGCGCTGTCGATCGGCGGTCTGGTCAAGCACGCGACCGGCATGCAGCGCAGCTGGATGGCGCGGGTGGCCGCCGCGCCAAGCGCGCCGCCGAAGGATCCCCGACCGTTCGAGCAGATCGCCGCGGAGTTCTCCGACCAGCATGTGATGCGGCCCGACGAGACGCTGGCCGTGCTGCTGGAGGCGTTCAAGGCCCAGAACGCGACATCGCTGCGGCTGGTCGAGTCCGCCGACCTGGACGCCGCGGTGCCCGTCCCCCGCGACATTCCCTGGTTTCCGAAGGACCAGCAGGCCTGGTCCGTGCGCTGGGTGATCCTGCATGTGATCAACGAGCTGGCTAGGCACGCCGGGCACGCCGACATCATCCGGGAGACGATCGACGGCGCCACCATGTACGAGTTGATCGCCGCGCGGGAGGGCTGGGCGATCGAGGGCTGGGTGCAGCCCTGGAACCGCGGCGACAGCGGTGGGCGCCCGGGTTAGAGGATTGGGACTCATCCGTGCCTATTTGGCACACTGCACAGATGAGCTCTACCAAACACCGAGAGGGGGCCAAGCTCGACCGGGTGCCGTTGCCGGTCGAAGCCGCCCGGGTTGCCGTGACAGGTTGGCAGGTCACCCGCACCGCCGCTCGCATCGTCACCAAGCTGCCGGGCCGCGGACCGTGGCAGCAGAAGGTGATCAAGCAGCTCCCGCAGACCTTCGCCGACCTGGGGCCGACGTACGTCAAATTCGGACAGATCATCGCGTCCAGCCCCGGCGCGTTCGGCGAGTCGCTGTCCCGCGAATTCCGCGGCCTGCTCGACCGGGTGCCGCCCGCCGAATCCGAGGAAGTGCACAAGCTCTTCGTCGAGGAGCTGGGCGGTGACCCGTCCGAGTTGTTCGCCAAATGGGACGAGACACCGTTCGCGTCGGCGTCCATCGCGCAGGTGCACTACGCCACCCTGCACACCGGCGAGGAGGTCGTCGTCAAGATCCAGCGCCCGGGCATCCGGCGCCGGGTCGCGGCCGACCTGCAGATCCTCAAGCGTTTCGCCCAGGCCGTCGAGCTGGCCAAGCTGGGCCGACGGCTCTCGGCGCAAGACGTGGTCGCCGACTTCTCCGACAACCTGGCCGAGGAGCTGAACTTCCGGCTGGAGGCGCAGTCGATGGAGGCGTGGGTGGCGCACCTGCACGCCTCGCCGCTCGGCAAGAACATCCGGGTGCCGCAGGTGTTCTGGGACTTCACCAGCGACCGGGTGCTGACGATGGAGCGGGTGCACGGCATCCGCATCGACGACGTCGCCGCCATCCGCAAGGCCGGGTTCGACGGCACCGAGCTGGTCAAGGCGCTGCTGTTCAGCCTGTTCGAGGGCGGGCTGCGGCACGGACTGTTCCACGGCGACCTGCACGCCGGCAACCTCTACGTCGACGAGCAGGGCCGCATCGTGTTCTTCGACTTCGGGATCATGGGCCGCATCGATCCGCGCACCCGCTGGCTGCTGCGCGAGCTGGTGTACGCGCTGCTGGTCAAGAAGGACCATGCCGCGGCGGGCAAGATCGTGGTGCTGATGGGTGCCGTCGGCACCATGAAGCCCGAGGCCGAGGCCGCCAAGGACCTGGAGCGCTTCGCCACCCCGCTGACCATGCAGACGCTGGGCGACATGTCCTACGCGGACATCGGACGGCAGCTGTCGGCGCTGGCCGACGCCTACGACGTCAAGCTGCCCCGCGAGCTGGTGCTGATCGGCAAGCAATTCCTCTACGTCGAGCGGTACATGAAGCTGCTGGCGCCCAAGTGGCAGATGATGTCGGATCCGCAGCTGACGGGCTATTTCGCGAACTTCATGGTCGAAGTCAGCCGCGAGCACTCCTCCGACATCGAGGTTTAGGAGCACTGCGGTGCAGGTCCGCACGGGACACGCCATTTCTGGCGATCTGAAGCTGTATTTCGAGGACATGGGCGATATCGACGACCCGCCCGTCCTGCTCATCATGGGCCTGGGCGCCCAGCTACTGCTGTGGCGGATCGCGTTCTGCGAGAAGCTGGTCGGCCACGGCCTGCGCGTCATCCGGTACGACAACCGCGACGTCGGTTTGTCCAGCAAGACGCAACACCGCAGCTCCGGCCAGCCGCTGGTGACCAAGCTGTTGCGGTCCTGGCTGGGCCTGCCCAGCCAGTCGGCCTACAAGCTCGAGGACATGGCCGACGACGCCGCCGCGGTGCTGGACCATCTGGGCATCGACCGCGCCCACATCGTGGGCGCGTCGATGGGCGGCATGATCGCGCAGATCTTCGCCGCGCGATTCCGTGAGCGGACCAAGACGCTGGCGATCATTTTCTCCAGCAACAATTCGGCGCTGCTGCCGCCGCCGGCCCCGCGCGCGTTGCTGGCGCTGCTGAAGGGCCCGCCGCCCGACTCGCCGCGCGAGGTGATCATCGACAACGCGGTGCGAGTGGGCAACATCATCGGCAGCCCGCGCTACCGCGTGCCCGAAGAGCAGGCCCGCGCCGAGGCCGCCGAGGGCTACGACCGCAACTACTACCCGCAGGGCGTGGCGAGGCATTTCGGTGCGGTGCTGGGCAGCGGCAGCCTGCGTCGCTACAACCGCCAGACCACCGCCCCCACCGTGGTGATCCACGGCACCGCGGACAAGCTGATGCGGCCGTTCGGTGGGCGCGCCGTGGCGCGCGCGATCGATGGTGCCCGATTGGTGACATTCGACGGCATGGGCCATGATCTTCCACAGCAGTTGTGGGATCAGGTGATCGGCGTGTTGACGGAAAACTTCGCCAGGGCCGGCTAGCCAAAAACATTGGTAGAAACGCATCCCCGCGATTTTCAGTCCATGTCGCCGGGCTGTACGGTTGGCACAGAAGGGTGGGTGTCTCAATTGGCCAAGCTGAAGCCGTATTACGAAGAGTCGCAAGCAACCTACGACATTTCAGACGACTTTTTCGCGCTGTTCCTGGACCCGAACATGGTGTACACCTGCGCCTACTTCAAGAACGACGACATGACGCTGGAAGAGGCGCAGCTCGCGAAGATCGATCTGGCCCTGGACAAGATGAAACTCGAGCCGGGCATGACGGTGCTCGACGTCGGGTGTGGCTGGGGCGGTGCGGTGGTCCGCGCGCTGGAGAAATACGACGTCAATGTCATTGGCATCACGCTGAGCCGGAATCACTACGCGCGCACCAAGGCGCGGCTGGCGGCGATCCCGACCACGCGGCGGGCCGAGGCCCGGCTGCAGGGTTGGGAAGAGTTCGACGAGCAAGTGGACCGGATCGTCAGCTTCGAGGCCTTCGACGCGTTCAAAAAGGAACGTTGGCCCGCGTTCTGGGATTGGGCGTATAAGACGCTTCCCGAGGGCAGCCGGATGCTGATGCACAGCATTTTCACGCATCCGCAGTCGCACTGGAAGGAGGTCGGCATCAAAATCACGATGTCCGACCTGCGTTTTCTGCATTTTCTCGGCAAGGAGATTTTCCCCGGCGGGCAGATGTGCGGTGAACCCGATATCGTCGACCTTTCCCGGCAGGCAGGTTTCTCGCTCGAACAAACTCAATACCTGCAGCCGCATTACGCGCGCACGCTGGACATGTGGGCGGCCAATCTCGCGGCCAATCGCGAACGCGCCATCGCCGTCCAGTCCGAAGAGGTCTACGACCGCTTCATGCGCTACCTGACCGGCTGCGCGGAGCTTTTCCGCAAGGGCATCTCCAACGTCGCCCAGTACACCCTCACCAAGTAGCGGCCGGGCCCGGCCTGCGGCTTGCGGCGTCGCCTGAACCAAACGATTAGCCGCCTCGTCCCTTCGGGTATACGTGCGTGCACGGGCGCCGGACTGTCGAGGGGGCCAGCGAGGTCCAGGAAGGCGTTGCCTCATGGCCGCCAAAAAATTGACGCCGCATTTCGAAGAGGTGCAGGCACACTACGACTTGTCAGACGATTTCTTTCGCCTGTTTCTCGATCCCAGCCAGACCTACAGCTGCGCGTATTTCGAGCGCGACGACATGACCCTGGAAGAGGCCCAGCTCGCGAAGATCGATCTTTCGCTGGGCAAGCTGGGGCTGCGCCCCGGCATGACGCTGCTCGACGTGGGCTGCGGATGGGGTGCCACCATGCGCCGGGCAATCGAGCGCTACGACGTGAACGTCATCGGGCTGACGCTGTCGAAGAACCAGGCCAGCCACGTGCAGAAGTTGTTCGAGGCGATGGAGACCGAGCGCAGTAGGCGGGTGCTGTTGCACGGCTGGGAGGAATTCAACGAACCGGTGGACCGGATCGTGTCGATCGGCGCCTTCGAGCACTTCGGCCGCGACCGCTATGACGAGTTTTTCGCCAGGGCGTACAGTATCCTGCCCGCCGACGGCGTCATGCTGTTGCACTCGATCACCGCGCTGACCCGCGACCAGCTCGCCGAGCAGGGCCTGCGGACCTCGATGGAGATGGTGCGCTTCCTCAAGTTCATCCTCACCGAGATCTTCCCCGGCGGTGGCGCGCCGACGATCCAGATGGTCGAGGAGCACTCGGCGAAGGCCGGCTTCACGCTGACCCGCCGCCAGTCGCTGCAGCCGCACTACGCGAGGACCCTCACCCTGTGGTCGGCCGCGCTGCGGGAGCGCAAGGATCAGGCGATCGAGATCCAGTGCGTCGAGGTCTACGAGCGGTACATGAAGTATCTGACCGGCTGCGCCAACGCGTTCCGCTCAGGCTGGGTGGACGTCAACCAGTTCACCCTGGAAAAGTAGACCCGTATCCGCGGTCGGGTCCGCGACGCGCACTTGCACCCTTTCCGGATCACGCCTCGGCGTTGGGTATCGTTGCTGGTCAAACTCGACCCTCCGATGCGTGCGCGGGTTGTACGAAGTGAATCTCTTCGGAGGAGAACAGGACGAAAATGGCTGAGCAACCGACTAGCCCGACGAAGACGCGGACGCGTTCGGAGGACATCCAGGCGCATTACGACGTCTCCGACGACTTCTTCGGCCTGTTCCAGGACCCGTCCCGGATCTACAGCTGCGCCTACTTCGAGCGCGACGATATGAGCCTGGAAGAGGCCCAGTACGCCAAGATCGACCTGAACCTGGACAAGCTGGATCTCAAGCCGGGCATGACCCTGCTGGACATCGGCTGCGGGTGGGGCACCACCATGAAGCGCGCCGTCGAGCGGTTCGACGTCAACGTCATCGGCCTGACGCTGTCCAAGAACCAGCACGCCCGCGCCGAGGCGTTGCTCGGTTCCGTCGACAGCGACCGCTCGCGGGAGGTCCGGCTGCAGAACTGGGAGGACTTCGCCGAGCCGGTCGACCGCATCGTGTCGATCGAGGCCTTCGAGCACTTCGGGCACGAGAATTACGACGACTTCTTCAAGCGGACCTTCGACATCATGCCCGACGACGGGCGGATGACCGTTCAGAGCAGCGTCAGCTACCACCCGGACGACCTGCGCGCTCGCGGTAAGAAGCTGAGCTTCGAGACGGCGCGGTTCATCAAGTTCATCATCACCGAGATCTTCCCGGGCGGGCGGCTGCCGTCGACCCAGATGATGGTCGACCACGGGGAGAAGGCGGGATTCGTTGTGCCCGAACCGCTTTCACTGCGACCGCACTACATCAAGACGCTGCACATCTGGGGCGACACGCTGGAGTCGAACCGGGACAAGGCCATCGAGGTCACCTCCGAAGAGGTCTACAACCGCTACATCAAGTACCTGCGCGGCTGCGAGCACTACTTCACCGACGAGATGCTCGACGTCAGCCTGGTCACCTACCTCAAGCCTGGCGCCGTCTCGTAATTTCCGCGGCCTGTCGGATCCGGGCTGCGTCGTTCGTCGAGTAGGTAGAGAGTGGAACACAGGGTTTCGCTCGCTATCTGGAGGTGACGAGACATGCAGTACTTCGCCTTGTTGATCAGCAGGGAACAAGAGCGCACGCCCGATGACGCGGCGGCGGCCATGGCGGAATGGGAGAGCTTCCACGCCAAAGCGGGCTCCGCGATCAAAGCCGGGGACGCGCTGGCGCCCGCCGCGGCCGCGGCGGTGATCACCGGCGGTCCGGATGCGCCGGTGGTCACCGACGGCCCCTTCGCGGAGACCGCCGAGGTGGCGTGCGGCTACTACGTGTTCGAAGCGGAGAACCTGGACGAGGCGCTCGCGCTGGCCCGCGACGTCCCGGTCGCGCAGTTCGGGGCCGTCGAGTTGTGGCCGGTGGTCCACTCGATCGAGCCGTCGCGCACGCTGACCGGAAACGACTGGCTCGCGCTGCTGTTGGAGCCGGCCGAATCGGCACACACGCCGGGCACGCCGGAGTGGGAGGCGGTGGCGGCAAAGCACGCGGACCTGCACGCCGCCGCCGGTGATCACGTGATCGGCGGGGCGGCTTTGCACGACCGGTCCACGGCGACTACGGTCCGGGTGCGCGACGGCGAGGTTCTCATCACCGACGGGCCATACGTCGAGGGCGCCGAGATCGCCACCGGCATCTATCTGATCGGCGCCGCCGATCGCGACGAGGCCGTCAAGGTCGCCTCAATGATCCCCGCCTCCACCGTGCAACTGCGCCAGCTGGCGGGCGTGTCCGGCCTGTAGCCGATGGCCGACCTGGACGGCGTCTTCCGCCGGGAATGGGGACCGGCCGTGGCCGCGCTCGCGCGGTGGTCGGGTGACCTCACCGTCGCCGAGGACGCCGTCCAGGAGGCCTGCGCCGAAGCGCTGCGCACCTGGCCGCGCGACGGGGTGCCCGCCAACCCCGGTGGCTGGCTGGTGACCGTCGGGCGTAACCGCGCCCGGGATAGGTTGCGCCGCGAATCCGTGCGCCCCGGAAAGGAACTGAAGGCGGTGGTCAGCGAAATCGAGGCCATTAGGGCCCGCACCGATCAGACCGAACCGCATCCGGTTCGCGACGACGAGCTGCGGATGATGTTCACCTGCGCCCACCCGGCACTCGACCGGCAGTCGCAATTGGCCCTCACGCTGCGGCTGGTGTCCGGTCTGACCGTCGGCGAGATCGCCCGCGCGCTGCTGCAGACCGAGGCCGCGATCGGTCAGCGAATCACGCGCGCCAAGAACAAGATTCGACACGCCAACATCCCGCTGCGGGTGCCGCCCCCCGAGTTGCTGCCGGAGCGCACACCGCACGTATTCGGTTGCGTCTATTCGGTATTCACCGAGGGCTACTGGTCGACCGCGGGCCCCTCGGCCGTCCGGGACGACCTGTGCGACGAAGGGATCCGGCTGGCCGGGGAGTTGTGCGCGCTGCTGCCCGAGGAGCCGGAGGCACACGCCCTGTCCGCCCTGATGCTGCTGCACGATTCGCGGCGCGCGACCCGGGTGGACGACGCCGGAATACCGGTGCCGCTCGAGGACCAGGATCGGCGCCGGTGGGATCGGGGGCGCATCGCGCGCGGTCTCGACCGGTTGCGTGACGCCCAGGGCTCGACGGGCGCCTATCTGCCCCAGGCCGTGATCGCCGCCCTGCACGCCACGGCCCCGTCCTGGGAGCAGACCGACTGGGTCACCATCTGCGCCGCCTACGACCGGTTGCTCGCACTGACCGGCTCGCCGGTGGTGGCCGCCAACCGGGCGCTGGCCGTCGGATTCCGCGACGGCCCCGACGCCGGCCTGGCCGCCCTGGACGCGGTGGCACACGATCCGCGGCTGGACCGCTCCAATCTCGTCGCGACCGTGCGCGCCGACCTGCTGCGGCGCGCGGGCAGACCCGACGACGCACTCACCTGGTATCGAACCGCGTTGGGGTCCAGCGGATCCGAGCCGGGCCGCGAGTTTCTGCGGCGGCGCATCGCCGAATGCGGCGGTTAGGACTCCGCGAAGTTGCGGGTGACGGCCGGGTCCACCGGGATGCCCGGTCCGGTCGTCGTCGAGACCACGATCTTCTTCAGATAGCGACCCTTGGACGCGGACGGCTTGAGCCGCAGCACCTCGTCCAGCGCGGCGCCGTAGTTCTCGGCCAGGGCCTTCTCGTCGAACGAGGCCTTGCCGATGACGAAGTGCAGGTTGGCCTGCTTGTCCACCCGGAAGTTGATCTTTCCGCCCTTGATGTCGGAAACCGCCTTGGCGACATCGGGCGTCACGGTGCCGGTCTTGGGGTTCGGCATCAGGCCGCGCGGACCGAGCACCCGGGCGATGCGACCCACCTTGGCCATCTGGTCCGGGGTCGCGATCGCGGCGTCGAAGTCCAGGAAGCCGCCCTGGATCTTCTCGATCAGGTCGTCGCTACCGACGATGTCGGCGCCGGCGGCCTGCGCCTGCTCGGCCTTGTCGCCGACCGCGAACACCGCGACGCGGGCGGTCTTGCCGGTGCCGTGCGGCAGGTTGACCGTGCCGCGGACCATCTGGTCGGCCTTGCGGGGGTCGACGCCGAGCCGGATCGCCACCTCGACGGTCGAGTCCTGCTTGTTCGACGACGTCTCCTTGGCGAGCTTGGCCGCCTCCAGCGGGGTGTAGAGGTTGTCGCGGTCCACCTTCTCGGCGGCGGCGCGATATGCCTTGCTGTTCTTGCTCATTGACTCATCCAATCTGATGTTGGGTCGTGGTTGGAAAGCGGGCCGAAGCTGGCCCTCCCACGGTGGTGGTGCGGGTACTACTCGACGGTGATACCCATCGACCGGGCGGTCCCGGCGATGATCTTGGCGGCCGCGTCGATGTCGTTGGCGTTCAGGTCGGTCTTTTTGGTCTCGGCGATCTCCTTGACCTGATCCCAGCTGACCTTGGCGACTTTGGTCTTGTGCGGCTCGGCCGATCCCTTGCCCACGCCGGCGGCCTTGAGCAGCAGCTTGGCGGCGGGCGGCGTCTTGAGCGCGAAGGTGAAGCTGCGGTCCTCATAGACCGTGATCTCCACCGGGATGACCTGGCCGCGCTGGTTCTCCGTGGCGGCGTTGTACGCCTTGCAGAACTCCATGATGTTGACGCCGTGCTGACCGAGCGCGGGCCCGACCGGCGGCGCCGGGTTGGCCTGCCCCGCCTGGATCTGAAGCTTGATCAGCCCGACGACTTTCTTCTTCGGGGCCATGAGATTGTGCTGTTCCTTCCTGGTTTATGCCCGGCGTATGCGCCGGTTTAGAGCTTGGAGACTTGGCTGAAGGTCAATTCGACGGGGGTTTCGCGGCCGAAGATCGACACCAGCACCTTGAGCTTCTGCTGTTCGCCGTTGACCTCGCTGATCGTGGCCGGCAGCGTCGCAAACGGACCGTCCATGACCGTCACCGATTCGCCGACCTCGTAGTCGACCTCGATGGTCGGGCGTTCCAGCCCGCCGACCTCGGCGGCGGCCGCCGTGGTGGCCGCACCCTTGGCGGCCTTCTTCGTCGCGCCGCGCGGCAGCAGGAACTTCACCACGTCGTCGAGCGTCAGCGCCGAGGGACGCGAGGTCGCCCCGACGAACCCGGTGACGCCGGGGGTGTTGCGCACCGCGGCCCACGAATCGTCGGTCAGATCCATGCGGACCAGGATGTAGCCGGGCAACACTTTGCGGTTGACCTGCTTGCGCTGGCCGTTCTTGATCTCGGTGACCTCTTCGGTGGGCACCTCCACCTGGAAGATGTAGTCACCGACGTCGAGGTTCTGCACACGGGTTTCGAGGTTGGCTTTGACCTTGTTCTCGTAGCCCGCGTAGGAGTGGATGACATACCAGTCGCCGGGCTTGCTGCGCAGCTCCGCCTTGAGCGCGGCGGCCGGGTCGGCCTCTTCGGCCGACTCCTCGGGCGCCTCGGCGGTCTCGACCGTCTCGTCGACAGCCTCGTCCGTGGTCGCCTCGGTGACCTCGGTGGCCGCGGAGGTGTCCGTGGCCTGCGCCTCGGTGGCGTCGGCGGTCTCTTTCAGGTCGACCGCTTCACCCGCGGACGGGTCACCGTCGAAGGTAGTCACGGTTTGAGTCCTCTCTGTCACGTTCAAAAGCGGCGTCGCTCGCTCAGCCGAACACCAACAGCACCAGCTTGGTCAGGCCGAAATCCGCCAGGCCGACCAGTGCCACCATGAAGGCCAGGAAAGCCAGCACAACGGAGGTGTAAGTGAGCATCTGCTTGCGGTTGGGCCAGATGACCTTCCGCATCTCTGCAACGACCTGCTTGAGGTAGTTGTAGACGAACACGAAGGGATTGACCCGGTGGTCGCCGGCCTTCTTGGGCTTGGCGCCCTTTTTGGTCTTGGCGCCCTTTTTGGTCTTCTCCAGCGTCGCGGTCTCGACGTCGTCCGACGCTTCGGCGTCGTCGCCCGCCTCGGCCGCCCGCTGCCGGGACCGCTTGCCGGTGGGGCGCTGCGGCCGCGTCACCACCGCCGTCCGACCGCCGCTTGCGCGGCCGTCCTCTTTGTCAGTGCCGTCGCTTGCGGCGTCGTTGGCAACGTCGCCTTCGTCGCTCACCGCATGCTCCTTTGTTTGCTAGTGCTTCGCGAACCATCCCGCCGGTGGTGGGGGCTTTCTTCCAGTGTCCACCATGCCAGGACGTTCGCCATTAGCAGGGGCGACAGGACTTGAACCTGCAACCTGCGGTTTTGGAGACCGCTGCTCTGCCAGTTGAGCTACGCCCCTTCGCGGTTGGCAGGCCAACCTGCGCTTACCTACCGGGGCTTACATGACACGCGCGCCTTCCGATCGCTCGACTCACGGAAAGCGCGCTAATGCTGGGAAAACCCCGAGGACCGAGTGTACAACGACGCGAGAGTCAGATACTAATTACGCCGTTCTGACGACCTGGCCGGAGTCCGGGTCCCAGCGCAGGTTCTCGGAGTTGTCGGCGTACTGGCCCATCAGCGTGGTGTAAGCCTCCAGGACGACCTCGTCCCGCTCGTTGGTGCAGATGTTCTTGGTGACGACGATGTCGGCGCCGAAACGCTCGTCCACCGACACGACGTCCATGCGGGCCCACAGCTTGTCGCCGGCCTTGATCGGCTTGGCGAACACGAACCGCTGGTCGACCTGGACGATCACCAGCGTCTCCATGCCGATGTCGACGTGCCGGAAGAAATCCAGCTGGACCAGCTTGGCGAAGATGGTCCCGAACGTGAGCGGCGCGATGATCGCTTCGTGGCCGAGTTCGGCGGCGGCGTCTTCCTCGAAGTGGGCCGGGTGCCGGTTCTTGATGGCCAGGGCGAACTGGCGCAGTTGTTCCCGCCCCACAACGAAGTAGTCCGGGTAGCGCCAGATCATCCCCCTGATGTCTGTTTTGAGCGCCATGGGCTACGCCAGGGTTGCGGACGCGATGGCCCTGCCGAAGATCTTCTTGCCGCCGGTGGTAGCCGTGAGCGCGATGGTCACGGACTTGGTCTCGGGATCGGCGGACTTGACCCGGCCGCTGAAGACCAGCTCGGCGCCCTTCCCGTCGTTGGGCACCGGCACCACGGCGGTGAACCGCACGTTGTACTCGGTCACCGCGCCGGGGTCGCCGATCCATGCCGTGACGTAGCCGCCACCGATGCCCATGGTCAACATGCCGTGCGCGATCGCGGTGTCGAGGCCGACGACCTTGGCCATTTCGTCGTCCCAGTGGATCGGGTTCAAGTCGCCGGAGACGCCCGCGTAATTCACCAGGTCCTGTCGGGTCAGCGGGTAGGTCTTCTCGGGAAGTTGGTCACCCACCTTCACGGAGCTGAACTCACGCAGTGGCATCAGAAAATCCCTCTTCTCCATCCTCGCCGGCACGGCCCGCCAGGGTCGTGTAGGTCTCTTGCACGACGTCACCGGCTTCGTTGCTGATGACATTCTTGGTGACGATGAGCTGGGTGCCGTGCGACACACGCACCGAGTCCACATACACGTCGCAGTAAAGCTTGTCCCCGGCCACGAGCGGGGCGAAGTACTTGAGCACCTGGTCGACCTGGACGACCTGTGCGTCCTGGACGGCGACGTTGGCGTACTCGAAGAAGGCCGTCTGGGCCTGGTAGCCGAAGACGGAGACGAACGTCAGCGGGGCGAGCAGGCCGTTGTAGCCGAGTTCGGCGGCCGCCTTCTCCTCGAAGTACCAGACGTCGTCGTTTTGCACGGCCGTCGCGTATTCCCGGATCTTCTCCCGCTCGATCTCGTAATGATCCGGGTAGCGATAGTGCATCCCGACGATGCTTGAACTTAGCGGCACGATTCTTAAACTACCTAGTCAATCGGATGAGACGCCCGCGGGTGGCCGCTAGCGTGTCTCCCGATGTGCCTGGTGCTTACCGCAGTTGGGGCAGAACTTCTTCAGCTCCAGTCGGTCCGGGTCGTTGCGGCGGTTTTTCTTGGTGATGTAGTTGCGGTGCTTGCACACCTCGCATGCCAAAGTGATCTTCGGCCGCACATCGGTACTGGAAGCCATGACGGTTCTCTCTCAATTCCTGAAAATAAAGCTGTGCTGTTGTGTTGTAGCGATGGCCGGACTCGAACCGGCGACCTAACGATTATGAGTCGTTCGCTCTAACCGACTGAGCTACATCGCCTCTGGCCACCCCGTTTGGTCGGGGCCGCCACGCCTGCTCGGCGTCCGCCGAGCCCCCTAACGGAATCGAACCGTTGACCTTTTCCTTACCATGGAAACGCTCTACCGACTGAGCTAAGGGGGCCGTTCTGACCCGCAGCGATCTGCTCCGCGCGGGCCTAAAAGAGGGTACAGCCTGGCTTGCAGCCGCACCAAACCACGGGTGACGGAAGCGCCGTCGGGCGCGGGTCGATAGGAAATCGCGGGCTCGGGCGGGGATTGCTCCGCGCGCGGCAAACTTCAGCCGCCGTCGACCCGGTGCCCGGGCTGCCAGGCGTTGAGGTCGCTGAACTCGTCGTACTCGTCGTCCTGCTCGACGGAATCGCCGTTGTTGAGCAGGGTCCGCAACGCGAGGTTGACGGCCTCGCGCGCGTCGAGGAGATGAAATCGGCGGATCGCCTCGTCGACCAGATCGACGTCGAGCTCGATTTCAACCTTCTTCTTCATGCGCCAACAATACCCACTGGGTACCGGCCGAATCGGGCCCGAAACGGCGGCGTCGGCCGAGGTCCTAGTCTGGTCACGTGCCAGAGGACCGGCTGTACTTTCGTCAACTGCTCTCAGGTCGCGACTTCGCCGCCGGCGACATGATGGCGACGCAGATGCGCAACTTCGCCTACCTGATCGGCGACCGGCAAACCGGCGACTGCGTCGTCGTCGACCCGGCGTACGCCGCCGGCGATCTGCTCGACGCGCTCGAGGCCGACGGCATGCACCTGTCGGGGGTGCTGGTGACCCATCACCACCCCGACCACGTCGGGGGATCCATGATGGGCTTCGCGCTGGCGGGCCTGGCCGAACTGCTGGAGCGCGCACCGGTGCCCGTGCACGTCAATACCCATGAGGCACTGTGGGTTTCGCGCGTCACCGGGATAAGCCTGAGCGACCTGACCTCCCATGAGAACCACGACAAGGTGAGCATCGGCGACATCGAGATCGAGTTGCTGCACACCCCCGGCCACACCCCGGGCAGCCAGTGCTTCCTGCTCGACGGCCGCCTGGTCGCCGGTGACACGCTGTTCTTGGACGGCTGCGGGCGCACCGACTTCCCCGGCGGGGACTCCGACGAGATGTACCGCAGCCTGCAACGGCTAGCGACCCTGCCCGGTGACCCGACCGTGTTCCCGGGCCATTGGTATTCGGCGGAGCCCAGCGCCTCGCTCTCGGAGGTCAAGCGCTCCAACTACGTGTATCGGGCCGCCGACCTTGACCAATGGCGGATGCTGATGGGCGGCTGAGCGCCCCGCGATCGCTGGGTGATGGCCATCCCGCGGCCGCCTTCTGTGATATAAGCGGGGGGTGGATTCCATGGGTTGGATCCAGGACAGCTGGCATGATGTCACGCACGTCGGGTCCAGCACCTGGATTGCGTGGGCAGCGTGGGCGGCGATCGTCCTGGCCGTCGTCGCGCTGGTCTTCACCAACAGCCAGCTCAACCGCCATCGCCGCGCTGCGGCCGAGCAGACCCGCCCGCACGTCACGATGTTCATGGAGCCGCATTCGGCCGACTGGCACGTGATCGAGCTGGTGGTCCGGAATTTCGGCCGGACCGCCGCCTACGACATCAGCTTCTCCTTCGACAATCCCCCCACGGTGGCCGAATACGAGAACGCCACCGACGGCTACGCCGACGTCGTCGAACTGCGACTCCCCCGGGAGCTGCCGACGCTGGCCCCCGGCCAGGAATGGCGCATGGTGTGGGATTCCGCGCTCGACCGCGCCGAGATCGGCAGCGGCATCGAATCCTGCTTCACCGGCACCGTGACCTATTACGACCGGCCCGCTGCGCCGCGCGGCCGGCGGTTCTGGCAGCGCGAGCGTTCGCCGCTGCAGACCGACGTCGTGCTGGACTGGGACGCCCTGCCGCCCGTCCAGCGCATCGAGCTGATGACCACCCATGACCTGGCGAAGCGGGAGAAGGAGAAGCTGGAGCTGCTGCGCGGCCTGCTGACCTATTTCCACTACGCCAGCAAGGAGACCCGGCCGGAGGTCTTCCGCAGCGAGATCGAGCGGATCAACGCCGCGGTCCGCGAAACCCAAGACAGATGGCGCACCCGCCAACTCGACGAACCCACCGATGTCAGCCTGCGCTGGAGCAACGCCGAAGACGACCTGGGCAAACACCACAGCCAGCCCGCCTGACGGCAAGGAGCCACCGATGACCGCCCCGGTCCACTACAGCACCAAAGACTCCATCGCCGTCATCAAGATGGACGACGGCAAGGTCAATGCGCTGGGCCCGACCATGCAGCACGCCCTGAACGACGCGATCGACCGGGCCGAGGCGGACGACGCCGGGGCGCTGGTGATCACCGGGAACGAGCGGGTGTTCAGCGGGGGCTTCGACCTGAAGATCCTCACCTCCGGCGAGGTGCAGCCCGCGATCGACATGCTGCGCGGCGGATTCGAGCTGGCGCATCGCCTGCTGTCCCATCCCAAGCCGGTGGTGATGGCCTGCACCGGCCACGCCATCGCGATGGGGGCGTTCCTGTTGTCCGCGGGCGATCACCGAATCGCCGCGCACGCCTACAACATCCAGGCCAACGAGGTCGCGATCGGCATGGTCATCCCCTACGCCGCCCTAGAGATCATGAAGCTGCGGCTGACTCCGTCGGCCTACCAGCAAGCCAGCGGGCTGGCCAAGACCTTCTTCGGTGAAACCGCCCTCGCCGCAGGCTTTATCGACGAGATCGTGCTGCCCGAGGTGGTGGTCGACCGCGCCGAGGAGGCCGCACGGGAGTTCGCCGGCCTGCATCAGCGCGCGCACGCCGCCACCAAACTGCGCACCCGCGCCGACGCCCTGGCGGCCATCCGCGCCGGCATCGACGGGATCGAAGCCGAATTCGGCGTGTGATCCGCCAAGGGGCGTCCGCCCGAATCGGTTTCGCGGGCCCCTGCCGGGGAAGTCACCGGAATGGCCATAGATCGCATCGCCGACCCCTGGGGGACGCGGACCCCGTACGGACCCGGCACGCGGTGGCCGGAACGCGTCGATACCTACCTGGCTGACGGGGTGGCCGCCGAGTCGGTGGACCGCTGGGTGCAGTCCGCCGCGGTGTTGCATTCCAACGGCGACGGACTGGACATCGCCGTGAAGGACGGTCGGATCGTGGGGGTGCGCGGACGCGCCGTCGACCGGGTCAATCACGGGCGGCTCGATCCCAAGGATCTGTTCGGCTGGCAGGCCAACGGTTCCGCCGACCGGCTCACCACACCGATGGTCAGGGTCCGCGGCGAGCTGACGCCGTGCGACTGGGATACCGCCATGCAACGGATCGTCGACCACACCAGGCACCTACTCGACAGCTACGGCCCCAGCTCGATCGGCTTCTACACGTCCGGGCAGCTGTTCGCCGAGGCCTACTACACCCAAGGGGCCATCGCGCACGGCGCGATCGGCACCAACCACGTCGACGGCAACACCCGGCTGTGCACCGCGACGGCGGCCGAGGCGCTCAAGGAGTCCTTCGGCTGCGACGGGCAGCCGGGGTCCTACACCGATGTCGACCACGCCGACGTCATCGCGCTGTTCGGGCACAACGTCGCCGAGACGCAGACGGTGCTGTGGGCCCGGATGCTGGACCGGCTGGCCGGCGACTCGCCGCCGGCGATCATCTGCGTCGACCCCCGGCTCACGCCCGTGGCCCGGCACGCCACGGTCCACCTGGCGCCGCTGCCGGGCACCAACGTCGCGTTGATGAACGGCCTGCTGCACGAGATCATCGGCCACGGCTGGATCGATCAGGACTACATCGACTCGCACACAGTGGGTTTCGACGAACTGCGCGGCCGGGTCGACGAGTTTCCCCCCGAGCGGGTGGCCAAGATCTGCGGTGTGTCCACCGACGACATCCGGCATGCGGCGCGCCTGCTCGGCACGGCCGAGCGGTTGATGTCCACCGTGCTGCAAGGCTTCTACCAATCCCACCAGGCCACCGCGGCGGCCGTGCAGGTCAACAACATTCACCTGGTGCGCGGCATGCTGGGCAAGCCGGGCTGCGGCCTGCTGCAGATGAACGGGCAGCCGACCGCGGAGAACACCCGCGAGTGCGGCGCCGACGGGGACCTGGCCGGCTTCCGCAACTGGTCCAACGACTCCCACGTCGCCGAACTGGCGAAGCTGTGGAACCTCGAGCCCCTGCAGATTCCGCACTACGGTCCGCCCACGCACGCCATGCAGATGTTCCGCTTCGCCGAGGAAGGCACGATGCAGATGCTGTGGGTGACCGCCACCAATCCGGCGGTGTCGCTGCCGGAGCTGCCGCGGATCCGCGACATACTCTCGCAGGAACGGCTGTTCCTCATCGTGCAGGACATCTTCATGACCGAGACCGCCGCGCTGGCCGACGTGGTGTTGCCCGCCGCGGCGTGGGCCGAGAAGACGGGCACCTTCACCAACGCCGACCGGACCGTGCACCTGTCCGAAAAGGCCGTGGAGCCACCGGGTTCCGCGCGCAGCGACCTCGATATCTTCCTGGACTACGCGCGGCGGATGGACTTCCGCGACAAAGACGGCCGGCCGTTCCCGCCCTGGACGGACCCGGAGTCGGCGTTCGAGGCGTGGAAGGAATGCTCCGAGGGCCGGCCGTGCGACTACACCGGCCTGACCTATGAGAAGCTGCGCGGCGGCAGCGGCATTCAATGGCCGTGCAACGCAGAGCATCCCGACGGCACCGAACGGCTGTACGCCGACGCGAAATTCTGGGCGGCACCGGACTCCTGCGAGGCCTACGGCAAAGACCTGATCACCGGCGCCCCGTTGCAACCCGACGAATACCGCTCGATGAACCCCTTCGGCAAGGCGATCATCAAGGCGGCCCAATACGTGCCCCCGCACGAGCGGACCAGCGCGGAGTTCCCGTTCGCGTTGATCACCGGCCGCACCGTCTACCACTTCCACACCCGCACCAAAACCGCTCGCGCGCAACAACTTCAGCGGGCCGCGCCCGACGTGTGGGTCGAGGTGTCGGACCGCGACGCGCGCCGCCTGGACATCCGGGAGGGTGATCTCGTCGAGGTGAGCACACCACGCGGCTGCGTCGTGGGCGCCGCGCGTATCTGCGGCATCCGCGACGGAGTGCTGTTCGTGCCCTTCCACTACGGCTACTGGGACACCGGCGGCCAGGCTCATCATCGGGCCGGCAACGAGATGACGCTCACCGACTGGGATCCGGTGTCCAAGCAGCCGATCTACAAGACGGCCGCCGCCCGGCTGCGCAAGGCTCGCGCGGGGCGGCCCGAACGCAACGGCGCCGGATACGCACCGACCACCGCCGCGTCCGCTCCGGTCAACGGCTCGGTCCCCGCGACCGAGGGCGGCGCGCTGGCTGGCGTCACCGAAGTCGTGTCGAGCCGGAGCTGATCATGAAACTGAAACTGGCGATCCGCGAGCTGCACCGCTCCGAACGCAAGCTGGCCCATCGGCTCAACGTGATGGCCGCCCGCCACCACAGCGATCAGGACATCTGCCACCTGGCGCGCGACATGGCCGGCTGGTCGCAGCAGCACATCAGCGAACTGGCGCGGCACGGCCGCCACTACGGCCTGCGCCTGTCGGCCGACCCGCGCACCGGGGCCATCACCGGGCTTGTGCAATCGCGGATGAGCGGCCTGCTGCGGCACCGGCCCGAACCCGCGCTGGCGCTGCTTGCCGACCTGCGCCGGATTCACCGGCTGTCGGCCGGGGTGTCGCTCGATTGGGAGCTGCTGGCCCAGGGCGCACAGGCCGCCAAGGACTCCGAGTTGCTGGACCTGACGTCGCGGTGCCACCCCGAGACCTTGCGCCAGATGCGCTGGGCGAACGCGATGCTCAAAGAGCTGTCCCCGCAAGTCTTGATGAACTGAGACAGCGAACGCGGTGACCGCCCATGGCCGCCACCGCGTTCCCTTCGCCTCCTCGACGGCCAGTCTGACACGTGCGCGACGCGCCGTCACTTCACCGCGACGCCGTGTCAGTCGTCGGCCGCAACCCATTGATAGGGAAGGAACTTCCCGTCGAACGTCACCACCACGCGATCGCCGGACGGGTGCGGCTTCTTCTGCACGTCCACGCTGAAGTTGATGGCGCTCATGATCCCGTCGCCGAACTGTTCGGCGATCACCTCTTTGAGCGCGCCGCCGTAGACCTGTAGGGCCTCATAGAAGCGGTAGACGGTCGGGTCCGTCGGGACCGCGGCGGGCAGTCCCCCGCGCATGGGCGGCGCCGCCAGCACCGGCACCGCGGACGCGTCGAGCTTCAACTTCTCGACCAGAACCTTGGCCTGCTCCACCGGAATCGGATGCTGGCCGAGCAGCGCGGCCGTGGTCCACAGCACCGGCCGGTCGATCGCGTCGGCCAGCTCCTGCCACGTCAACCCCTGACGGAGCCGGGCTGCAACGACCTGTTCGGTGATCTCGGTTCTGTTCATAGCCCTCAAGCATGCCCGCCCGGGCTCATTCCGGCTTGGTGGCGGTGACCAAGCGGGTGGAGAACCAGGGGCCGCCGTACCACATGCGCCAGCCGAGATTGCGGCGCCGCACGTTGTGCCAGCCGAGTTCGCGCAGCCGGGCGGCGTGCTGGCGCGTCTCCCACAGGTCGGCGATGGCGAGCCGCCCGCCCGGCCGCAGCACGCGCGCGGCCTCATCGAGCGCCCGGCGCCGGCCGGCGCGGCCGGGGATGTTGTGGATGGCCAGGTTGCTGACGATCACGTCGACGCTTTCGTCGGCGAGGGGCAGCGCCGTCATGTCGGCGGTGTGCAACTCGACGCGATCGGCGACGCCTTCGGCCACCGCGTTGGCCAGGGTGGCCCGCTCGGAGTTGTCCGTCTGGTCGGCCTGCCACAGGTCGACGCCGATCGCCCGGCCCCGCGGCAGCTGCTTGGCTGCCGCCAGCAACACCGCGCCGCGGCCACAGCCGAGGTCGAGCACGGTTTCATCGCCCGCGAGCCGCAGGTCGCGCAGGACCCGATCCCAGACAACGAATTTCCCGGCGCGGGTGGCGTACATGTACAGGACGACGGCGCCCGCGACACCGGCGGAGGACACCGCGGCCAGCGCCGCCCTGAGCCGCTTGCCGCGCGCCCAGCTGATTCCCGCGAACACGGCCAGGCCGGCGGCCGCAGCACCGATGCCTACCGCCTGCGCGCGCGGCGACACGGTGTGAAACGAACCGTCGACTCCGTAATCGCCCCGATGATCATGCACGCCGATCATCTTACGACTTTACAAGGCGCCGAAGGGTTTTCGCACCGCCTTCACCAGCGGCCGTGGTGCACCACCTCGGCGAACGGGCGCCGGTTCGGTCTACGGATCGGCGTCAGCGGGCGATCGGCGGGATAGCCCACCCCGAGCAGGAAAGCCACCAGGTACTCGTCGGGCACGCCCAGGATCGCGCGCGCCTTGTCCTGGTCGCCCACCGACGAATGACCGGTCCCGATCCCCAGGTCGGTCGCGGCGATCATCATCGCCATGGTGGCCTGGCCGACGTCGTAGTTGTCGGTGACCACCCGGCGCTCGTCGGGCGGCACCGGGACCACGATGGCGATCGCGGCCGCCGCCCCGGCGATGTGACCGGCGCCCCGCCAGACCGTGGACAGCTCGGCGAGCTGGTTGCGGTCGGTGACGATGACGAAGTCCCACGGCTGGCGGTTCTTCGCCGAGGGCGCGCGCCAGCCGGCTTCGGCGATGCGGTCCAGGTCCTCGGCCGGTATCGGCTTCGGCTGATACTCGCGGACATTGCGCCGTGCGCAGATCGCCTCCCACGCTTGCATCTGGTTCCCTCCAGTAACTGTTTTCGCGCATCAACCGGCGTAGGATCTGCTGAATTCCCAGGTCGCGATTGCGCGTTCGCCCGCAGTCTAGCCCCGTAGATGTGAGTGCGCGGGTGCCAACGCAGCCAAACACCTTGGGCCACAGCTCAACACGGTCTTCCGGCGAGCCGGTCACCGCCGGGGTGGCCGGCCGGCCAGTTTGACTACCGCGTTTGCGGGAAGCCGGGGTGAACCAAATGCGCGGCCCGCTCGTGAACAACCGAATGGCCCCAATTCAGAAAGGCGGGTAGCCGCCGTGGCAGAGCACCTGACGCCGCACTTCGAAGAGGTACAGGCCCATTACGACCTGTCCGACGACTTCTTCCGGTTGTTCCTCGACCCCACCATGACCTACAGCTGCGCGTACTGGGATCGCAACCGAGACATATCGCTGGAAGAGGCGCAACTGCGCAAGATGGACCTCTCGCTGGGCAAGTTGGGCCTGCGGCCGGGCATGACGCTGCTGGACATCGGGTGCGGCTGGGGCGGCACGATGCGCCGCGCGCTGGAAAACTACGACGTCAACGTCATCGGCCTGACCCTGTCCGAGCACCAGGCCGCGCACGTGCAGAAGCTCTTCGATTCGCTGGACACCCAACGCACCAGGCGGGTGCTGCTGCACGGCTGGGAAGAGTTCGACGAGCCCGCCGACCGGATCGTCTCCATCGGCGCGTTCGAGCATTTCGGGTACGACCGCTACGACGACTTCTTCGCAATGGCCCACCGCACCCTGCCCGAGGACGGGGTGATGCTGTTGCACACCATCACCATGCTGACCCCGCAGCAGATCGTCGAGCGTGACCTGCCGATGACCGAGGAGCAGACGAGCTTCAACGAGTTCATCGCCACCGAGATCTTCCCGGGCGGCCAGTTGCCGGCCATCGAGATCGTGGAGTTCCACGCCTCGAAGATGGGCTTCAACCTCAAACGCAGGCAGTCGTTGCGGCTGCACTACGCCCGCACGCTCGACTGCTGGGCCGAGGCGTTGCAGGCGCACCATCGCGAGGCCGTCGAGATCCAGTCCGAAGAGGTCTACCAGCGCTACATGCGGTACCTGACGGGCTGCGCCGACGCGTTCCGGGCCGGATACATCGACGTCAACCAGTTCACGCTGGCGAAGTAGAGCTCCGCGTCGGTGTCGGGGTTTATCGTGACACCGCAATGCCGCTTCATCTGCACCGCGCCGAGCGCACCGATCTGTTGGCCGACGGTCTCGGCGCCGTGCTGGCCGACCCGCTGCCCGACCCGTTCGCCACCGAACTCGTCGTGGTGCCGGCGCGCGGCGTGGAGCGCTGGCTGAGCCAGCGGCTGTCCCACGTGCTCGGGGCGCGCGGCGGCGACGGGGTGTGCGCCGGAGTCGCGTTCCGCAGCCCGGGCTCGTTGATCGCCGAGCTCACCGGCACGGCCGAGAACGATCCGTGGTCGCCGGACGCCATGGTCTGGCCGCTGCTGGAGGCCATCGACTGCTCGCTGGACGAACCGTGGTGCCGCCCGCTGGCATCCCATGTCGGTCACTTCCACACCGGCGCGGAGGCCGAGCTGCGCCGGGGCAGGCGATACGAGGTCGCGCGCCGGCTGGCCGGCCTGTTCGACTCCTACGCCCGCCAACGCCCGCAACTCCTCGTCGACTGGGCCGACGGGAACCTCGGCGATCTCGACGAGGACCTGCGCTGGCAGCCCGAGTTGTGGCGGGCGCTGGTCGCGCGGGTCGCCGCCGACCCACCGCACATCCGCCACGCCACGACAATCGCGCGGCTGCGAGCAGGGCCCAGCGAGCTGCCGCCGCGGCTGTCGCTGTTCGGGCACACCCGATTGACCCGCACCGATGTCGAGCTGCTGGAGGCGGTGGCCGCCCACCACGAGCTGCATCTGTGGCTACCGCACCCCAGTGACGCGCTGTGGCGCGCGCTGGCCGGCGCACACGGCGCCATTCCGCGGCGCGACGACGTCAGCCATCGCGCGGTGTCCCATCCGCTGCTCGCCACGCTGGGACGAGACCTGCGTGAGCTGCAACGCAGTCTGCCGGCCGACGCCGCGACCGACGATTATCTGGTTGGGCACGTCCGCCCGGACACGCTGCTGGGCTGGCTGCAATCCGACATCGCCGCCAACGCCGTTCGGCCGGTTGGCCGCACGCTGGCGGCCGACGACCGATCGGTGCAGATCCACAACTGCCACGGCCCCGCCCGCCAGGTCGACGTGCTGCGCGAAGTGCTGCTGGGCCTGCTACAGGACGACCCGACGCTCGAGCCGCGCGACATCCTGGTGATGTGCCCGGACATCGAAACCTACGCGCCGCTGATCGTGGCCGACTTCGGCCTGGGCGACGTGGTGCACGGCGCGCATCCCGCCCACCAGCTGCGCGTGCGCCTGGCGGACCGCTCGCCGATTCAGACCAATCCGCTGCTCGGGGTGGCCGCCCAGCTGCTCGCGCTGGCGGCCGGCCGCGTGACGGCCAGTGAGGTGCTCAACCTGGCCCAGGCCCCGCCCGTGCGCGCCCTGTTCGGGTTCACCGACGACGATCTGGAGGCCATCACCCGCTGGGTGCGGCAGGCCAACATCCGGTGGGGGTTGGATCAGGAGCATCGCCGGCCCTATCACGTCGATTTCGTCCACAACACATGGCGTTTCGGCATCGACCGGATACTGGCCGGCGTCGCGATGTCCGACGATTCGAACGCGTGGATCGACGCGACGCTGCCCCTCGACGACGTCAGCAGCAATCGAGTCCAATTGGCCGGCCAGTTCGCCGAATTCGTCGCGCGGCTGCAGCACGTTCTGGACTCGCTCGCCGGCGCCCGGCCGCTGACCGAATGGCTGGCCACCCTCGCCGACGGTGTCACGATGCTGACCCGGGTCCGCGATGCCGACGCCTGGCAGACCGGTCAGCTGCAACGCGAGTTCGCCCAGACCACCGCGCACGCCGGATCCCGGGGGGACACGCCGCTGCGGCTGGCCGACGTTCGCGCGCTACTGGCCCGCCGGCTCTCCGGTCGCCCGACGCGGGCCAACTTCCGCACCGGCACCCTGACGGTGTGCACCATGGTGCCGATGCGCTCGGTGCCACACCGGGTGGTGTGCCTGGTGGGCCTGGACGACGGGCTGTTCCCGCGGCTCGGCATCGCCGACGGTGACGACTCGCTGGCCCGCTGCCCGATGACGGGCGAACGCGACATCCGTTCCGAGGACCGGCAATTGCTGCTCGACGCGATCGGCGCGGCCACCGAGAAACTGGTCATCACCTACACCGGCGCCAACGAGTATTCGGGGCAGCCGCGCCCCCCGGCGGTGCCGCTGGCCGAGCTGCTGGACACCCTCGACGTGACCACCTCGACCAAGGTGCGCGGCCGCATCGTCGTCGAACATCCGTTGCAGCCCTTCGACATTCGCAACGTGATCCCCGGCCGGCTGGTGCCGGACGTGCCGTTCAGTTTCGACCCCACGGTGTTGCGCGCGGCGCGCGCGACCACCGGCGACCACTGCGCACGACCGCAGTTCATCTCGGGGCCGCTGCCCGCACCGCCGGCCGGCGACGTCATCCTCGCCGACCTGGTCGGCTTCTTCAAGGATCCGGTCAAGGGCTTCTTTCGCGCGTTGGAATTCACGCTGCCCTACGACGTCGACGGCGTGCAGGACACGATGCCGGTCGACATCGACGGCCTCGAGGAGTGGACGGTCGGCGACCGGATGCTGGGCGACATCCTGCGCGGCATGACGCCCGACGATGCGCGGCAAGCCGAGTGGCGCCGCGGCACGCTGCCCCCGGGCCAGCTGGGCTGGCGCAAGGTCACGGAGATTCGCGACCAGGCCGCCCTGTTGGCGCTCGAGGCGCTGGGACACATGGAAAGCCACGGCCCCGCCGCCGCCTACGACGTCGACGTCGATCTCGGCGGCGGGCGGCGCCTCACCGGCACGGTGTCACCCGTGTACGGTGACCGGTTGGTGTCGGTGACGTATTCGCGGCTGGACGGCAAGCACCTGCTCGAATCGTGGATTCCCTTGCTGGCGTTGGTCGCTCATGATCCCGGGCGCGATTGGTCGGCGGTGTGCATCGGGCGGATGCGCAGGGGCACTACCACGCGGGTGGAGGGCCTGGGGCCGCCGCGCGAGGGTGAGGATGCCACCGAGATACTGCGCGAGCTGGTGGCGATCTACGACGCCGGGCGGCGTGAACCGATTCCCTTGCCCATCAAGACGTCTTACGCCTGGGCGGCCGCCCGGCACGGCGGCGAGGATCCGGTGACCGAGGCGCGATACCGATGGAGGTCCAGCGACCGCTTCCCCGGTGAGGACCAGGCCCCGGCCCACGTGCGGGCGTGGGGAAGGGGCGTGCCGCTCGACGAGCTGATGCAGCCCGTGCGACCGGGCGAGGAATGCGACGGCGAGGCCAACCGGCTCGGCGCCTACGCGGCCCGGGTCTGGCTGCCGATGCTGCGCGCCGAGCGGAGGCCGGTCTGATGGAACGCTTCGACCTGCTGGGTGCGCTGCCGGCCGAGCGCTCCACCACCGTGCTGGAGGCCAGCGCGGGAACCGGCAAGACCTTCGCGTTGGCCGGGCTCGTCACGCGGTACATCGCCGACGGCGCGGCGACGCTGGACCAGATGCTGCTCATCACCTTCGGGCGGGCCGCCAGTCAGGAGCTGCGCGAACGCGTCCGCTGTCAAATCGTGGACGCCGTTAGGGCTTTCGCCGATCCCGCGGTCGCCGGCGACAATCAGGTGGTCGCGCACCTGCTCACCGGCACCGACGAGCAGCGTGCGGCGCGCCACCAGCGTCTTCGCGACGCACTGGCCGGTTTCGACGCTGCGACGATCGCCACCACCCACCAGTTCTGCCAGCTGGTGTTGCGCTCGCTCGGCGTGGCCGGCGACACCGCGGCGAGCGTGACGCTGCTCGACAGCCTCGATGACCTGGTGACCGAGATCGTCGACGATCTGTATCTGGCCCACTTCGGCCAGGAGCGCGACGACCCGGTGCTGCACTACCGCGAGGCGCTGCGGCTGGCACGCGAGGTGGTGAAGAACCCGTCGACCCAGCTGCGCCCGCTCGACCCGGATCCGGACTCGCGGGCCGCCGTCAGCCTCAGGTTCGCCAATGACGTTCTGGCCGAACTGGATACGCGCAAGCGCCGGCTGGGCGTCCTGGGCTATGACGACCTACTGATCCGGCTGGCGGACGCGCTGGCCACCGACGGCTCCCCCGCCCGGCTGCGCATGCACCAGCGCTGGCCGATCGTGATGGTCGACGAGTTCCAGGACACCGACCCGGTGCAATGGCAGGTCATCGACCGGGCGTTCAGCGGGCGCTCCACCGTGATCCTCATCGGCGATCCGAAGCAGGCGATCTACGCGTTTCGCGGCGGTGACATCGTGACGTATCTTCGGGCGGCCGAGACGGCGGGTGAACGCAAGACGCTGGACACCAACTGGCGCAGCGATTCCGCGCTGCTGCAGCGCCTGCAGGTGGTGCTGCGCGGCGCCCAGCTCGGCGACCCCGCGATCGTGGTGAACGACGTGGACGCGCATCACCACGGTCACCGGCTCGCCGGTGCGCCGCGCAACGAGCCGTTCCGGCTGCGCGTGGTGGCGCGAAAGACGTTGGGGCGCCGCGGTGTGCAGAACCTGCCGATCGACCAGGTGCGCGACCACATCGGCGCGGACCTGGCATCGGACATCCGCGCGCTGCTGGCCAGCGGTGCCACCTTCGAGGGGAGACCGCTGCAGGCCCGCGACATCGCCGTGATCGTGGAGAAGCACCGGGACGCGCACGCCTGCTTCACCGCGCTCTGCGATGCGGGCGTTCCCGCGGTCTACACCGGCAATTCCGACGTGTTCACCTCCGAGGCCGCCGAGGATTGGCTGTGCCTGCTGGAGGCCTTCGATCAACCACACCGGCCCGGCATGGTGCGCGCGGCCGCGGCGACGATGTTCTTCGGCGAGACGGCCGAGTCGCTGGCCGCCGGCGGGGACGCGGTCACGGATCGGATCGCGAAAACCTTGCGGGAGTGGGCCGGTCACGCCCGTGAACGCGGCGTCGCGGCGATCTTCGAGGCCGCGCAATTGCTGGGCATGGGCAACCGCGTGCTCGCCTGGCGGGGCGGCGAGCGGCACATGACCGACCTGGCGCACGTCACCCAGCTGCTGCAGGACGTCGCGCACCGCGAGCACTACAGCCTGCCCGCGCTGCGCGATTGGCTGCGCCGGCAGCGTGACGAGCGCAGCGGCGCCCCGGAGCGCAACCGCCGCCTCGACAGCGACGCCGCGGCCGTCCAGATCATGACCGTCTTCGTCAGCAAGGGCCTGCAGTACCCGATCGTGTACCTGCCGTTCGCGTTCAACCGCAACACCCAGGACAGCGACGTGGTCCTCTTCCACGACGAGGACGGCACCCGCTGCCTGCACGTCGGGGGCAAGGACAGCCCCGACTTCAAAGCCGTTGAGCGGCTGGGCCGCAAGGAGGACGCCAGCGACGACAGTCGCCTGACCTACGTCGCACTCACCCGGGCGCAGTCCCAGGTGGTGGCGTGGTGGTCACCGGCGTACTACGAGCCCAACGGCGGCCTGTCGCGGCTGCTGCGCGGCCGGCGGCCCGGCGAACCGGTGGTGCCGGACCGGTGCGAACCCGCGAAGGTCTCCGACGACGACGCCCTGGCCCGGCTGCGCGAGTGGGAGGCGGCCGGCGGGCCGGTCATCGAGGAATCCGTGGTGGCGGCGGCCCCACCGCTGCCCGCCGCGCCGGTGCCCGGGCGCCTGGAGAATCGCCACTTCCACCGCGGCATCGACACCGGGTGGCGGCGCACCTCCTATTCCGGCCTGATCCGGGCGGCGCAAGCCGGCGGGGTGAGCAGCGAACCCGAAATCGGCGAACTCGACGACGAGGTCGGCGAGATCCCGTTGGTGTCCGCGGTGGCCGGGCCGGACGTACCCTCGCCGATGGCCGACCTTCCCGCGGGCGCCACGTTCGGCACCCTGGTGCACGCCGTGCTCGAGACGGCCGACCCGTTCGCCGCGGATCTGGCCGCCGAGCTGGAGTCACAGATCCGGGCGCATTCGACGTGGTGGCCGGTCGCCGTGGCCCCCGAGGACCTGGCCGCGGCGATGGTGCCGATGCACGACACCCCGCTGGGCGCGCTGACCGGCGGCATAACGCTGCGCCAGATCGGATTGTCAGACCGGTTGCGCGAGCTGGACTTTGAGTTGCCGCTGGCCGGCGGTGATCGTCGTTCCACGGCGGCGGAGGTGCGGCTGGCGGATCTGGCGCCGCTGTTGCGCGAGCACCTGCCGGCCGGTGACGTGCTGGCATCGTATGCCGACCGGCTGGCCGAACCGGGCCTGGGCGATCAGTCGCTGCGCGGATACCTCACCGGTTCCATCGACGCCGTGCTGCGCGTCCCCGACGGCGCCGGGCACCGCTTCGTGGTGGTGGATTACAAGACCAACCGGCTCGGGGACCCGGAGCGGCCGCTGACCGCCGCCGACTACGACCGGTCACGGATGGCCGAGGCGATGTTGCACTCGGATTATCCGCTGCAGGCGCTGTTGTATTGCGCTGTGCTGCACCGATTTTTGCGATGGCGGCTGGCGGACTACGACCCGGGCCGGCATCTGGGCGGCGTCCTGTACCTGTTCCTGCGGGGCATGTGTGGTGCCGATACGCCGGTGCTCGACGGCCATCCGGCGGGCGTCTTCGATTGGCGGCCGCCCTGGCCGCTGATCGCGGCGCTGTCGGACCTGCTCGATGCGCGGGGGGCGGCCGCGTGACGATCGAAGCCATGTTTGCGACCGGGCTGCTGCGCACGTTCAGCGATGCCGGTGTTTTCGAGCCGGCCGATATCCATGTGGCGCAACGGCTTACCGCACTCACCAGCGAGCCCGACGAGCGGGTGGCGCTCGCGGTCGCCCTGGTGGTGCGCGCGCTGCGGGGCGGCTCGGTGTGCGTCGATCTGCGCGCGGTGCCCGCCCAGGTGAGCGTGTCCGACCTGCCCTGGCCGGACGCCGACGACTGGATGGCGGCGGTGCGGGGCAGCGCGCTGCTGCAGACGCCGCCGGTGCTGCGGCTGCTCGGGGACCTGCTGTACTTCGACAGGTACTGGCTCGAGGAGGAGCAGGTCTGCACCGACCTGCTGGCGCTTTCGGTGGCGCCCGCCGCCGTCGAATCGTCCACCTACGACAGGCTTTTCCCGGCCGGCTACGACGAGCAGCGGGCCGCCGCCGCGATCGCGGTGTCGCAGGCGCTGACCGTGTTGACCGGCGGGCCCGGCACCGGCAAGACCACCACGATCGCCCGCCTGCTCGCCCTGCTGGTCGAACAGGCCGAGCGCGCCGGCCGGCCGCGTCCCCGGATCGCGCTGGCCGCACCGACCGGCAAGGCGGCGGCCCGGCTCGCCGAGGCGGTGGCCACGGGAATCGAGGAGCTGCCCGCCGCGGACAGGGTGCGGCTGACGGGTCTTGCGGGAACCACGCTGCATCGGCTCCTGGGACCCCGGCCGGATACGTCGGTGCGGTTCAAGCACAATCGCGGCAACCGGCTGCCACACGACGTCATCGTCGTCGACGAAACCTCGATGGTGTCGTTGACCATGATGGCCCGGCTGGTCGAAGCGGTCCGGCCGGACACCCGGCTGATCCTGGTGGGTGACCCCGACCAGTTGGCCTCGGTGGAAGCGGGCGCGGTGCTGGCCGACCTGGTGGACGGGCTGGCCGGTCGCGACGATGTCCGGGTGGCCGCCCTGCGCACCCCGCACCGATACGGCACGTCGATCGGCGCCCTGGCCGAGGCGATCCGGGCCGGTGACGCGGACCGCGTCCTGGAGTTGTTGGCGGCCGGCGGTGAGCACGTCGAGTGGGTGGACTCCGAGCGCCCGGCCGACCGGCTGCGTGAGGTGCTGGTTGCGCACGCGTTGCGGCTGCGCTCGGCCGCGCTGCTGGGCGCGGTGCCCCAGGCCCTGGCCACGCTCGACGAACACCGGTTGTTGTGCGCGCACCGCGAGGGACCCTACGGGGCGACGCACTGGAATGCCCAGGTGCAGAAGTGGATTGGCGAAGCGACCGGCCAGCCCGCGTGGTCGCAGTGGTATGCCGGGCGTCCCCTGCTGGTGACCGCGAACGATTACGGGCTGCGCCTCTACAACGGCGACACGGGCGTGACGGTGGCCGGTCCGGACGGCCTGCGGGCCGTCATCGCCGGCGCGACCGGCCCGCTGGATTTCGCGACCAGCAGGCTCGGCGAGGTGGAGACCATGCACGCCATGACCATCCACAAGAGCCAGGGCAGCCAGGCCGACGAGGTGACGGTGCTGATACCGCCGGAGGATTCGCGGCTGCTGACGCGCGAACTGTTCTACACGGCGGTGACCCGCGCGAAAACCCGGGTGCGCGTGGTGGGCCCCGAGGCATCCGTCCGCGCGGCGATCCAGCGCCGGGCGCTGCGGGCCACCGGATTGCGGCAGCGACTGCGGTCGGTCAGCTAGGCGCGGGGCCGGCGGATCGGGCCTGCGCGACCATCTGTTTGAGCATGCCGTCGTGAATGATGTCGATCCGCGAGCGGGCCTCGGCGCACACATACGGGTCGCGGATCACGGTGAGCTGGTTGTCCTGCTTGGATTCCCCGCCGGTGGACCAGTTCGTGGAGCCGGTGATGACGTCGACGCCGTCGATGATCACCATCTTCAAATGCATGATCGCCGACTTCTCGCTGTGGCCGATCGCGATGCTGTTGCCGACCTTGTCGTTGAGCCACGGGGCCAGCAGGGCGCGCTCGGACTTGCCGGCGGCCTGGGTGGAGTCGAGACTCATTTGCACGTAGATCTTTTCGTCGTTCAGCGCCGACTGCAGCACCGAGTTGAGTTCCACGTCGTCATATCCGTACATCGCCACGACGATGGTCTTGGTGGCCGACGTCAACAGGGACTTGAGCGCTTCGTGCACCCGGTCGACCGGACTGTAGAACGTCCGCGTGGTGTCGGGATAGCCCGGCGGGAAGGGCGCGGCTTTGTATTGGTCCAGCTCGGTCAGCGAACTCAGTGCCATGGCGGTTGCTCCTCTACAACGCGGGCGACATCCAGTCTTTCGGGTCTGCGCTGAGCTGTTGCTGCTCGGCGGTCAGGTCCGGCAGGTAGCCCGGATCGTCACGTCGGCGCACCAGCACGCTCGGATGCACCAGCGCGTCGGGACCCATCGGCCGGCGCCGGCGACCGACCAGGTACCACAGCTTCCCGTTGCTGTGGATCGGCGCGCCCGCGAAGTCTTCGGTCATCGCGCACTGGGCCCGATAGGCGTCCGCGTCGATCGCCAGGTCGCCGACGACCCCGTCGACGATCCACTTCAGGGCGATCGTGGCGAGCCGGTGGTCCGGCATGAACGTGCCGCCGACGTCGGCGTGCACGCCGGCGAACCAGCGCTCTTCCAGCCCTTGCGGATGCCGTTGGACGAGATATTCACGGTAGGGCCGGCGCCGCTCGTCGATCGAGACGGCGTGGCGGATGCGCGCCGCGTTGGGCAGCGACCGCGTATAGGGCCATCTCAGGGTGCCGAACCGCAGGAAGCCGGCCGCCTTGACGGTGTCCCACAGGCCCAGGTAGGCCACCGGCACCGCGTAGCGCCACACCTGATTCGGACTGTTCTGGCGCACGGTCGAAAACAGCGGCTCGCCGTCGGTGCGCCAGCAGAACGCGCGGGCGAACTCGGCCCACCGGTCGAACTCGTCTTGCGTGAAATCCCGGTTGATGGCGTACTTTTCGATCGCGTACGGCAGCAGGTTCTCCGAACCCGGCCGCATCAGCCCCGGCCGCAGCAGCATGCCCGCCAGGGCGCGCGCCGTGTACGCGCCGCGGCTGAAACCGAAGATGTACACCGCATCGCCGGGGCGCCAATGCTCCATCACGTACCGGTACGCCTGTGCGACATTGTCTTTCAGGCCCGCGCCGAACGCCTTCTCGATCAGCAGCGACACGGAACGACGCACCGCCGAGTGCGCGGCCGCCGGCGCCAGCGTGCCCACTCCGGGGTCGTAGTAGACCAGCTGCGTGCTGGGGTCGTTCTTGTCGAGCAGCTCGAAAAGCTTGGCGACGTTGGTGAGATTGCCGGCCCCGATCTGGTTGGCGGTGCCGTCCAGGCAGACGACGATCCGCTTGCCTTGCGGTGGCTCGGGCCGCTCGGTCATCGGGAACGCCTCTCACGGGGTGCAACTCCGGCGATATGCCGAACTCTACGGCGATCGGCCCCGCGGCGTGTTCGAAATAGCCGGGTGGGGTGCGCGCGCGGCGGTGCGGAAGAATCGCGGTCGACATGGACGACCACGACGCTCCCCCATCGGCATCGCGGCCCGGTTCGCGACGGGCCCACGTCGTGCGGCTGGCCGTGTTCGCCGGGTTTCTGGCCGTGGTCTTCTATCTGGTGGCCGTGGCGCGGGTGATCGACATCGACGAGATCCGGGGCGTGGTGTCGGCCACGGGCCCGGCGGCGCCGCTGACCTACGTGGTGGTCTCGGCGGTGGTGGGCGCGTTGTTCGTTCCGGGCTCGATACTGGCCGCGGGCAGTGGGTTGCTGTTCGGTCCGCTACTGGGTGTCTTCGTGACGCTGGGCGCGACCGTGGGCACCGCGATCGTCGCGAGTTTCGTCGGCCGCCGCGCCGGTCGCGACAGCGCACGCGCACTGCTGGGCGGCGCCCGGGCCGATCGCATCGACGCACTGATCGGGCGTGGCGGACTGTGGGCGGTCGTCGGCCAGCGCTTCGTCCCCGGCATCTCCGACGCGCTCGCCTCGTACGCGTTCGGGGCGTTCGGAGTTCCGGTGTGGCAGATGGCCGTTGGCGCGTTCATCGGTTCGGCTCCGCGGGCTTTCGCCTACACCGCGCTGGGCGCCTCGATCGGGAATCGGTCGTCGCCGCTGGCCTACGCGGCGATAGCGGTGTGGTGCGTGAGCGCGATCGTCGGCGCGTTCGCGGCGCACCGCGGCTACCGAAAATGGCGCGGGCACGCGAAAGACAACAATACGTCCGGCTGAATCGGATTCCGCCTCCCGCGGCGGCCCGGAACTTGTCGGTGGTGGCTGCGATGATTGCGTCATGTCCCCGACCGCGACTGCAGCCAGCGTCGAAGCGTCCCCTAAGGAACGTCTCGAGGTGCTCTTCGACGAACTGGCGGAGTTGAGCGGTCAGCGCAATGCGATCGATGGGCGCATCGTGGAGATCGTGGCCGAGATCGATCGCGATGAATTGTGCGGGGTGACCGGGGCGCGGTCGGTGTCGGCGTTGGTGGCCTGGAAGACGGGCTGCTCGCCGGCCAACGCGCACACGATCACCACCATCGCGCGCCGGCTCCAAGAGTTCCCGCGCTGCGCTCAAGGCCTGCGGGAGGGCCGGCTGTCGGTCGATCAGGTCGGGGTCATCGCCGCACGCGCCGGCGCGGGATCTGATGCCCATTACGAGCAGCTGGCCAACGTGGCCACGGTGACTCAGCTGCGCACCGCGATCAAGCTCGAACCCCGCCCCGACCCCCCACCCGGACCCGAACCCCAGGGCTCGTTCACCACGACCGCCACCGAGGCGGGCAGCTGTTATCGGATCACCCTGAGCCAGCTAGATGCCGCGAAGTTCGACGCCGCGGTGGCCGCCCACCGCGAGGCGCTGATCGCCGAATGGCAACGCGACGGCGGCGCGGGCGCGGGCGCCTTGGATCAGCGGCCCCCGATGCCTAACACGGTGGAGGCGTTCCTGCGCCTGGTCGAGGCCGGCTGGGACGCCGAGGCGGCGCGCCGCCCGCACGGACAGCAGACCACCGTGGTGGTGCACGTCGATGTCGACAAGCCCGCCGCAGCACTGCATCTAGGTCCGCTGCTCACCGACGCCGAACGCCGATACCTGACCTGTGACGCCACCGCCGAAATCTGGTTCGAACGCCACGGCGAGGTCATCGGCGCCGGGCGAACCACGCGGCTGATCAACCGGCGGCTACGCCGCGCACTCGAGCACCGCGACCGCGCCTGCGCGGTCCCCGGCTGTGGCGCCACCCGCGGCCTGCACGCCCACCACATCCGGCACTGGGAAGACGGCGGCCCCACCGAGCTGACCAACCTGGTGCTGCTCTGCCCGTATCATCACCGGCTACACCATCGCGGGAGCCTCGAGATCACCGGACCCGCACACGCACTTGTGATCACCGACGACGCCGGGCGCGTGCTAAGCCCGGGATCGCTGGCCCGCCCACCCACCACACCCCCACCCACCGTCGCGCCGTGCCCGGGACCGACCGGAGAACGCGCCCAATGGTGGTGGTACACACCCTTCCAACCCCAACCACCACCGACACCCAACTAGCCGGGTTGGCGGCCACGCAACGCCAGCGCCCGATCGCGCTCAAACGCCTTGTAGCACCGAACAATTCAAACTGTGACGACGAAGATCAGGCGACGCAAGGATCAACTGCGCTAGTTCGCCGCGCGCTGCGCCGCCACGAACAGATTGCCGGGCACGTAGTCCCGCACTTCCTCGGGCGCCGCACGCCCGTAGCCGGCCATCAACTCGTCGGCCGGTGTGACGGTCACCTGCCAGCCGTGGCGGCCGAACCATTCGCCCACGTCCTCGCGTTCCTCGAAATACCAGAGCTCGTCGGTGCGGGGTATCTCCCGGTCCGGGTCCACGCCTGCCATGAGTGCGCGGATCCGGTCCATCCGCTCGCGACGCTTGGCGCGGGCCTGCGGGTCGAGGAACTTCGGGCCCAACGCCTCCACGGCGACCCGGCTGCCGGGCGCGGTCAGCCCCTGGATGCGCTCGAACAAAAGGTCTTGGGCGGCCGCCGGCAGATACGGCATCAATCCCTCGGCCGACCAGACGCTGGGCGCGTCGGCGTCAAACCCCGCCTCCCGCAACGCCGCCGGCCAATCGTGGCGCAGGTCCACCGGCACCGCGACGCGGTCGCAGGTGGGCCGCGCCCCGTGCTCGGCCAGCGTGGCCGCCTTGAAGCCCAGCACCTTGGTCTGGTCGAGTTCGTAGACCGTCGTGCCCGCCGGCCACGGCAACCGCCAGGACCGCGCGTCCAGGCCGGCCGCCAGGATCACCGCCTGGCGAATGCCTGCGCCGGTGGCGTCGAGGAAAAACTTGTCGAAAAACGCTGTGCGCGAAGCCATGTAGCCGACCATCGACTGCATCTGCAACGGCAACGTGGGCTCGGCCTCGATGATCTCGGCCGGCAACTGCGCCGCGGAATGCCAGTTCCACACGCCATCCCCGGCGGCGTCGAGGAACACCTGCGCGAATGGGTCAGAGATCAACGGGTTTTCGTTACGGGTCTCCGCCGCGCGGGCCGAGGCCACCCCCAGCGCGGTCGCCCCCACGCTTTCGGTGATCTCCCAGGTGTCGTTGTCGGTTCTGGGCACAGTCAGTTTCCTTCCGTCCGCTGCGCAGACACGAACAGCGTCTGCGGTGTGGCGTCGTCGATGTCTTGTGGTGGTCTGCGGTCGTAGCCGGCCATCAACTCCGGCGCCGCGGTGACGGTCACGTCCCAGCCGTGCCGGCCCAGCCAGTCGGCCACGTCTTCGCGTTCCTCGAAGTACCACAGGTCTTGCACGTCGGGAATGTCGCGATCGGGATCCAGTTCGGCCATCAGGTCGCGCACCCGCGCCATGGTCTGGCGTTGCCTGTCGCGGGCGTCCTCGTCGAGGAAGTCGGGACCGGGCGCCTCCACGGCGATCCGGCTGCCGTGTGCTCCGAGCGCCTGTACCCGCTCGAACAACAGCTCCTGGGCGGCCGCCGGCAGAAACGGCAACAGTCCCTCGGCCGACCACACGCTGGGCGCGTCGGCGTCAAATCCCGCCCGCTGCAAGGCCGACGGCCAGTCGTGACGCAGGTCGACGGGAACGCTGACCAGCTCGCAGGTCGGCTCGGCCCCCTCGTCTCGCAGCGTCGAGGCCTTGAAATCGAGCACCCGCGGCTGATCCAGCTCGTACACCGTGGTGCCGTCCGGCCAGGGCAGCCGCCACGCCCGCGAGTCCAGCCCCGCCGCCAGGATCACCACCTGCCGCACGCCCGCGCCGGTCGCATCGAGGAAGAACCGGTCGAAGAACGCCGTCCGCGCGGCCATGTAGTCGACCATCCCCTGCATCCGCGGCTTCAGGTCCGGGTCGATCTCGGCGATCTGGGCGGGCAGATCGGGGGCCGCGAACCAGTCCCACATGCCCGGCCCGGCGGCCTGCAGAAACACCCGCGCGAACGGGTCGCTGATCAGCGGGTTCTCGCTCTCGGTTTCCGCGGCCCGGGCTGCCGCCACGCCGAGCGCCGTCGCGCCCACGCTCTCGGTGATCTCCCAGCTGTCGTCGTCCGTCCTGGCCACGCCGCTGCCCCCAATTCGCTAGCACACCTACCTACCCGACCCTACGCGCGCCGGATGAGTGGGAGCTGTCAACGAACCGGGTATTGCGTTAACTTGTCGGCGGGCCACTGCGCAGGCCGAAAGCACGGCGCCAGCGGTGCCGAGCGAAGCCGAAGGATCCTCAATACATGCGAGTCGACGGGCGCGACATCATCGTTTCCGGCGACTTGCTGCAGCCGTTGACCCGGCGGACCAACGACATCCTGCGCCTGATCCTGGCCGTGCTTTTCCTGGCGCTGGTGATCACCGGTTCGGTGGTCACCCGACCGCAGTGGATCGCGCTGGAGAAATCCGTCTCGCAGATCGTCGGCGTCTTGTCGCCGACCCAATCCGACGTGGTGTACCTGATCTACGGATTGGCGATCGTGGCATTGCCGTTCATGATCCTCATCGGGCTGATCGTCGCCGGGCAGTGGAAACTGCTGGGCGCCTACGCCACCGCGGGGCTGAGCGCGAACGTGTTGTTGTCGATCAGGGCCAGCGGCATCGCCTCACCACGGTGGCACTTCGACGTTCACGATCGGCTCAGCACGGTTCCGGCGCAATTCCTCGACGACCCTCGCTGGATCGGGATGCTGGCGGCGGTGCTGACGGTTTCGGGCCCCTGGCTGCCGGCGCGCTGGCGGCACTGGTGGTGGGCCCTGCTGCTGGCCTTCGTGCCCATCCACTTGGTGATCAGCGCCATCGTCCCGGCGCGCTCGTTGGTGGGCCTGGCGGTCGGGTGGGTGGTGGGCGCGCTGGTGGTGCTCGTCGTCGGCACGCCGGCGCTCGAGGTGCCGTTGGACGCCGCGGTGCGCGCCCTGGCCAAGGCCGGCTTCGCGGTCTCGCGGCTCACCGTGGTCCGGCCGGCCGGCCGTGGCCCGCTGATCCTCACGGCCGACGGCGAACATCTCGGTGACACGGCGCTGATCGAGTTGTACGGCCCGCATCAGCGCAGCGGCGGGGCGCTGCGCCAGCTCTGGGGAAAGCTCAAGCTGCGCGACGCCGAAACCGCGCCCCTGGTGACCTCCATGCGCCGTGCCGTGGAGCACCGCGCGCTGATGGCGATCGCCATCGGTGACGCGGGCCTGGCCAACACGGCGACGGTCGCGGTCGCGCCGCTGGACCGGGGCTGGATGCTGTATTCGCACCGGCCCCCTCGCGGCACCCCCATCGACGAATGCGCGACGGCGACTCCCGTTGCCCGGCTGTGGGAATCGCTGCGCGTCCTCAACGACCACCAGATCGCCCACGGCGATCTGCGCAGCCACCACATCACCGTGGAGGACGACACCGTGATGTTCGGCGGTTTCGGCAGCGCCGAATACGGGGCCACCGACGCCCAATTGCAATCCGACATCGCGCAGCTGCTGGTGACGACGTCCGCGCTTTACGAGCCGAAGTCCGCGGTGCGCGCGGCGATCGAGGTGTTCGGCAAGGACACCATCCTTTCCGCGTCCCGCCGGCTCACGAAAGTCGCTGTGCCGCGGTTTATTCGGAGATCCATACCGGACGCCGGAACCGTCATCTCCGGCGCGCGGGCCGAGGTCAAGCGCCAAACCGGCGCCGATCAGATCAAGCCCCAGACCATCACCAGGTTCACCCGCAGCCAGATCGTGCAACTGGTGCTCTTCGGCGCGCTGGTCTATGTCGCGTACCCCTTCATCAGCACGGCGCCGACATTCTTCTCCCAGCTGCGGACCGCGAATTGGTGGTGGGCGCTGCTTGGCCTGCTGGTGTCGGCGCTGACGTACGTCGGGGCGGCCGCCGCGCTGTGGGCCTGCGCCGACGGCATGGTGAACTTCTGGACGCTGTCAATCGCGCAGGTGGCCAACACCTTTGCCGCAACCACCACCCCGGCGGGTGTCGGCGGGCTGGCGCTGAGCACGCGGTTCTTGCAGAAGAGCGGCCTGTCGGCGATGCGGGCCACCGCGGCGGTGGCCCTGCAGCAGTCGGTACAGGTGATCGCCCACCTCGCGCTGCTGGTGTTGTTCAGCGCCGCCGCCGGGGCGTCGATGAACCTGCGGCATTTCGTGCCGAGCGCGACGCTGCTGTACCTGATCGCCGGGATCGCGCTGGGCATAATCGGTGCGTTCCTGTTCGTGCCCACGCTGCGCAAGTGGCTGGCGACCGAGGTGCGCCCCAAGCTGAACGAGGTGGTGACCGATCTGGTCAAGCTAGCCCGGGAACCGAAGCGGTTGGCGCTGATCCTGCTGGGTTGTGCGGGCACCACCCTCGGCGCGGCGCTGGCGCTGTGGGCCAGCATCGAAGCCTTCGGCGGCGGAACGACTTTCGTCGCCGTCACGGTGGTCACCATGGTCGGCGGCACGCTGGCCTCCGCGGCCCCCACGCCCGGCGGTGTCGGGGCGGTCGAGGCGGCGTTGATCGGTGGGCTGGCCGCCTTCGGCGTGCCGGCGGCCGTCGGCGTGCCATCGGTCCTGCTGTACCGCATGCTGACCTGCTGGCTGCCCGTATTCGTCGGCTGGCCCGTGATGCGGTGGCTGACCGCCAACGAGATGGTCTGAGGGGGCCTAGCTTTCGGACTCGGCCTGCGCGACCACGAGAACCGTTGCGGTGCGCACGCTGTGGCCAACGGTGGTGGTCACCGACGCCAGGTAATAGTCCTCGGGCACCGACCGCGCGACCGTGATGGGAACGGTGACGCTGGCCGAGCCGTCGGCCCCGAACCGGCCCGATGTCGGCTGCACGCTGATCCCGACGTCCGAGGAGGTGCCCGCGACGGTGTAACCGTCGGCGGTGTCGGTCATGCGTTGCGCATCGAGGGTGACGGTGCCCGTGTGCCCCGGCGCGATCGTCACGACGGGTTGGGCGACGTTGACCGCCACTGCCGAGCTGCCCGCCCCATACGACGGCGGCGCGTCGGATTGCGCTGTGCCCCAGCGCTTATCGGGATAGGCGGCAAGCGAGTATGCCAGCGTGCCGCCGGTGCGGATGATCGACTCGGGCAGCGACGTGTGCTCGGTGGCCTGGCCGTCGACCTTCAGGCCGCTGATGTATTTGAGGTGGTGCGGTCCGGACGCGCCCGGGGCGACGATCCGCAGGGATTTGTTTGCCGGCAGCGCGATTTCGACACGGTCGAACAGCGGTGCGCCGACGGTGAGGATCGGCGCCCCCGGAGTGGCCGGGTACAGCCCCAGCGCCGCCCACACGTACCAGCTGGCCAGGGCCCCCAGGTCGTCGTTGCCCGGTTCACCGTCGGCGGTCGGGGCGAAGAGCCCGCGCACCCGGTCGACGGTGCGCTGAGTCTTCCACGGTTGACCGATGTAGTTATACAGCCACGGCACACCGAAACTCGGTTCGTTGCCGGCCCACAGGTAGGGCTGGTTGGGGCCGACGTTGAGCTTCTCGGTGAACCGGTCGAGCCGGTCGGCCACGGCCGCGCGGCCCCCGAGCGCGGTCACCAGTCCCGCCACGTTGTGTGGCACCGACCAGACATACTGTTCGGCGTTGCCCTCGTCGTACCCGACCTGGCCGAAGTTCTCCGGGGCCACCACGAACCCGGGACCGGGACGGAAGAACCCGGTCCAGCTGCGGGGCAAGACGTATCGCGTGGTGGGATTGAACAGGTTCTGCCAATACTGCGCCCGGTTCGCGAATTCGGTGGCGGTCGCGGCGTCACCCAGCGAGTCGGCGAATCGGGAAATGGTGAAGTCGTCGACCGACCACTCGAGGGTGATCGACGCGTCGGCGATCCAGCCGTTGCGGCCGAACTCCAAGGTGAACGGCGCATAGCCGAGCCGCAGGTAGGTGCCGATGCCACGGCGCTCGATGTAGCCGGCCAGGCCTACGCCGCCTCTCGTCGCCCCGTCCACCATGTAGCGCAGCGCCGTTTTGACGTCAAAGTCTTTGGCCCCGAACGCGTTCAGGTTCACGATCAGCGGGGTCACGCTGTCCCCGCTCATCTCGCCGGTCGCGGCGTTGGCGAACGCCCAGCGCGGCAGGGCGCCGCTCTGCTCGGCGTCGTTCACCAGCGATTGGGCCATGTCGCTGGCCCGCTCCGGAAACAGCAACGCCTGCAGCGCCGCCAGGCAGCGGTAGGTGTCCCAATCGGAGAAGTTGGCGTACTGCGTGTGGCCCGCGGCGACCGTGTGGATGGCGCCGTCGAACCCGACGTAGCGCCCGTCGGCGTCGTTGAACATGTTGGGGTGCAACAGCGATCGATACAGCGAGGTGTAGAAGGTGGTCAGATCGTCGGCGTTGCGGCCGGCCACCGACACGCGGGACAGCACGGCGTTCCATTCGCGGGACGCGGCGCCGCGAACGTCGTCGAAGCCCGCCGCACCCTCGGCCGCCAGGTTCGCCCGGGCCCCCTCGATGCCGACGTAGGAGATCGCGGTGCGCACCTCGAGCGTCGAGCCGGCCGGGAATTCGACGTAGCCGCCGCTGTACGGCGCGTTGGCGCTGCGGGCGCCGGGATAGACGGCAGCGCCATCCCAGGATCCGTATGCGGTGAAGGGCCGGTTGAACTTCATCGCGAAATACACCGTGTAGGCGTTCGGTTTGTCGCAGAATCCCCCGCTGGTGGCCCACCCGGTGATCGTGGTGTTGTCCTCCCCGATCTGGATGGTCGCGCGCGAGTTGCCCGCCAGCGACGAGCCGGAGCGCACCTGGAGCACCGCGGGCCGGCCGTTGCGCGGATAGCTGAACCGGCCGACGCCCGTGTGCGCGGTGGCGGTGAGTTCCGCTTTGACCCCGGTCCCGGGGAACCGCACCGTGTAATAGCCGGGCACACCCTGCTCGCTGTCGTCATGGGCGATGCTTTCGGCGGTGTTCCAGGGTTGGGCGCTGACACCGCCGGTGACCGGCAGCATCGAGATGTCGCCGAACGCAGCGCATCCCACCGAGGCGTGGGTCATGCTGAACCCGCTCGCGCGCGGGTTGTCGTAGTTGTAGCCGGCGTAGTTGCCGACGGTGTCCGGCGAGTACTGCACCATCCCGAAGGGGACGGTGGCGCCCGGGAAATTGTTGATCTCCCCCACGGTCTCGCCGCCCGTCCCGGTGCCGATGAGCGTCGCAACGTGGTCGACCGGATTCGCGACGAACAGCGGCGGGCCGTCGTACCCCCTGGGTGGGGCCGCGGCGATGAAGACCATGAACACAGCCGACGCCGCGATGACCGCAATGAGGGCCCGCCGCGACCGCATACCTGTCTAATACTCCGAACCGGACCGGAAAATGCCGTATTCGTGTGGCGTTTCGGCCGGCGAATTGGATAACTATTGGCGCCGCGTGGCGGCGCCACGAGAAAGTCCAAAAGATACCGGCAAAGCGACTGTGTTTTTCCGTTAGTGTCATGCCCAGCACGGCTGGCGCTGGTACCGGCCCAATTCTTGGGAGATCGGATCGATGAAACATTTGCCACTAGCAACCATTTCCGTGGCGCTGACTTTGGCGCTCGTCGGTTGCGGCCAGGACCACAAATCCGGCGATAAAACGTCGACGTCCACGTCGACGACGACGTCGTCGGCCACCTCCACGTCGTCGCAAAGCGGCGCGGCGTCGGCGGCGAAGGCCAAGTACACCATCGCCGACTACGTCAAGGACAACAACATCGCCGAGACGCCCGTGCACCACGGCGATCCCGGCCCGAACGTCGACCTCCCGGTGCCCGCCGGCTGGCAACTCAACCAGAATTCCGGCACCTCCTATGGCGGCATCGTGCAGAGCCAGCCCGCCAATCCCGCCGACCCGCCCACGGTTTCGGCGCTGTTCTCCAAGCTGAGCGGCAATGTCGATCCGGCGAAGCTCATCCAATACGCCCCGGGCGAGGTGCAGAACCTGCCCGGATACCAGGGCGGCGGCAACGGCTCCGCGTCCACGCTCGGCGGTTTCCAGGCCTGGCAGGTGGGCGGCACCTACCAGCGGGGCGGCCAGACCCGGGTGATCGCGCAGAAAACGGTCGTGATCCCCAGTCAGGGCGCGGTCTATGTGCTGCAGCTCAACGCCGACGGGCTGGAAAGCGATCAGGGCCCGCTGATGGACGCCACCAGCATCATCGACGACCAGACCACCATCACCGGCTGAAACGGGCGCCGCGGGGCCGGGTTGGCCCTACGGTGAACGCATGACAGAGCAGTCATATGCGGTGGATGCCGGGCACCCGCCGTCGGCGCTGATGCGTCTGGTCAATCCGATGATGGGGTTCTTGCTGCGCAGTCCGCTGGCCAGCCTGGTCCGCAACCAGTTCATGGTGCTGAGCTTCACCGGACGCAAGACGGGACGCGCCTATTCAATCCCGTTGAGCGCCCATGTGATTGACGGTGAGCTTTACGCGCTGACCGGCAACCCGTGGAAACAGAACTTCCGCGACGGTGGACCCGTCCAGGTCGTGTACGCCGGCAAGATGACGGCGATGCGCGGCGAGCTCATCCGAGACCGGGCCGTCGTGTCCGACCTGTTGGTGCGCTGCGCCGAGTCCTACGGCGTCCAGCGCGCACAACGCATGATCGGATTGAAGTTCCGCGACCAGCGCATACCGAGCCGGGACGAGTTCGCCGAGGCGGTCGACCGGCTGCATCTGGGTGCGGTTCGGCTGAGTCCGGCGCCATAGCACCGCACCCGCTCAGATGGTGTCGCCGCCCTCGGGCTCATGCAGGTGCGCGCCTCGCAGGCGCTGGTCGAATCGCGAGCGCGCGGTGATGACCTCTTTGCCCAGCGCCGAGAAGTCCTCGGCGATCCGTTGGGCGAGCAGTCCGAGCTTCGTGTTTCCCGACTGGGACAGCGTTTTGAGCATGTTGAACGCGGCGTCTTCGTCGATGCCGTAGACCAGCATCAGCATGCCCTTGGTCCGCTCGATCACACCGCGGCGCCCGACGATTTCGGCGACCTTCGCGCTGATGGATTCCTCGCGGCCGCGGGCGGGTGTCGGCGTGATTTCGATATAGAAGCCGTGCGTTCCGACGACGGTGCCGTCGTCATCGCAGAATGGGTCGCCCGCCACCAGGACGTGGTGGATCATGCCGGCGGTGTCCACGATGCGATGCCGCGTGCTGAATGCCTGACGGCGCCTGATCATCGCGTTGATGCAGTCGGTCACCTGGGGACGGTCGGCCGGATGCTTGTGCGACAGCACCAGTTCCGTGGTGGGTGTCACGGTGCCGGGTTGGTACCCGTGCATGCGCTGGACCTGGTCGGACCACTCCCAGCGGTGGCCTTCGAAGTAGAAGCGGAACCAGCCCGCGCATTGCGGGGTCGCACCGGCCAGGCCGCGCTCGATCGCGGCGGCGTGGCTGTCTAGTTTCCAAGCCATGGCTGGCGTTTCGCGTGGTGGGCGCCAAAATTCGGTAGCGATCGCTGCTGGATCGCTACCGCCCGGGCGGGAAAACCGGTACTGGACATGCAGGAGTGGGATACCCACATGGCGGTTAGGTTACATTTTCTGACCAGTGGTCATGCCCGGAATGTAAAAATTGCCGGGCGAGTAAGTTTGGCGTTCAGATCCGCCGCCGCAGTCGTTCGACGAGGTCGACCAGCTTCGCGTGGTGCGACCCGGGCCAGTAGATCCAGCCGCATTGCGCGCACCGACTGAAGTCGTCGTAGTGCTCGCGGGTCAGCGGCTGCAGCTGATCGATGACGTCCCCCTTGGCGACCGGGGTCAACAGCCCGTTGCAGCGCACACACCGGCTCAGCGGCGCCAGCCGTCGCTGCAAATCGAGCCGGCGGATGACGGCGACCGCCTGCTCCTCCGGGTCGTCGGGGCGAACAAACAGCCCGTGGGTGACGGCGCGGCGCTTCAACAGCCCGCGGTCGCGGGTCAGCAGGATGCGCCGCTGCGCGCCGCCGATCTCGGCCAGCGTCTGGTCATCGGCATCGTTCGACCACCACACGTCGAACCCGAACAGCCGCAGCAGCCACGCGAGCCGGCCGAGGTTCACGTCGACGACAAAGCGCGGGTCGCGCAACGGCACGGGCCGAAGCCTGCCGGTGGGGCCGATGTCGAGCGCCTCGAACACCGGATAGGCGGCGATGCGGTCACCGAAGGCCGGGCGGTAATCGAACCCTCGCGCGACATCGTTCACCAGGATGAGGTCGACCTCGGTGTGCGGAATCCCCATCGCCTCCAACACGTCTTTGACGCTCTGGTGGGGTTTGAAGGGGCGGCGCACGGTGTGCCCGCGCAACGGCGCCGCGACAAAGTCGTTGAGTTCGGCGTATGCCCGAACTTCGACGTAGCCGGTCGGCTCGCTCACGCAGGTCCCGCGCCCGCGGCCGCGCGGGTTCGGGTGACGACGGGCCGCTCGAATCCGGCGTCGACCGCGGCCCGCTGCACCGCCGCGCCGACCGCATCCGCACGGTCCACTGGCACCAGCGCGATCACACAGCCGCCGAAGCCGCCGCCGGTCATCCGCGCCCCCAGCGCGCCCGCGCGCACCGCGGTGTCGGCGATCAGGTCGATGCGCTCGGTGGTGATCCCGAAGTCGTCGCGCATGGAGGCGTGCGAGGCGGTGAAGATCCGCCCCGCCGCGGGGTAGTCCGAATTGCGCAGCGCCGCAACGCAATCGATCACCCTCTGGTTTTCGGTGAGCACGTGGCGGGCGCGGCGGGCGTCGACCGGGTCGCGCACCGCCGTCAGGTCGGCGGGCCCACGATCGGCGACCTCGCGCAGCGACGACGCCGACAGGTCGGCCGAAGCCCGCTCGCACGACGCGCGCCGCGCCGCGTAGTCGCCGCCGGCGTGGCTGTGACGTTCCCGGGAATCGATCAGCAACAACGCAACACCCGCGGCGGCCGGGTCGAAAACGACGGGCGTGATCGCGAGGTCGGCGAAGTCGATCAGCACCGCGGTGGCCTCGCGGCCGAACAGGGCGGCAAGCTGGTCGAGCAAACCCGTTGGCGCGCCGACGTATTCGTTTTCGGCGCGCTGGGCCAGCCGCGCCTGGTCCTTGGCGTCGATGCGAACATCCGCGGCCGACGCGATCGCACCCAGCGCCGCGCATTCCAGCGCCGCCGACGACGACAGGCCGGAGCCCATCTGCACGTCGCTGGTGATCGACATGGTGCCGCCGGGCACCGGGTGGCCGCCCTGGCGCAGCGCCCAGATCACCCCGGCCACGTAGGCCGCCCAACCGGCCACCTCGCCGGGAACGGTGCCGATCCGAACGCGCACCGGAGCATCGGCGCGGTCGCTGACAACGGTGATGGCGTCGTCGTCGGCGGGGGCGAACGTCGCCACGGTGCGCTGCGGTAGCGCGATGGGCAACGCGAAACCCAGGTTGTAGTCGGTGTGTTCGCCGATCAGGTTGATCCGCCCCGGGGCGGCGTAGCGGATCGGCGCGGTCATTGCGCGAGGTCCCGCAACAGCCCGGCCACGCTTTCCGGCGTGACGTCACCGATGAAGGCGTCCATCGCCGATTCGGAGGCCGCCAGGTACTTGAGCTTGGTGGCGCTGCGCCGGATGGACATCAGCTCGACGTGGAAATAACCCTCGGCCTGGGCCGCGGTGTCGGCGTACTGGTGCAGCGCCGAAATGTAGGGCAGCGGCGCGGAATACAGCCGGTCGAAACGCTTGAGCACGTCGAGGTACACATCGACGAACGCGTCGGATTCGTCCTCGCCGAGTTCGGTCAGGTTGCGCACGAACCGGTTCGGGTAGATGTGCACCTCCACCGGCCAGCGCGCCGCGAACGGCACGAACGCGGTGAACAGCTCGTTGCCCGCGACGACGCGGCTGCCGTCGGCGACCTCACGGGCCAGCAGGTCACCGAACAGGTTGCCGCCGTGCCGCTTTCGATACGCACGCGCCTGCTCCAGCATGGCGGCGGTGCGCGGCGTCAGATAGGGGTAGCCGTAGATCTGACCGTGCGGGTGGGTCAACGTCACCCCGATCTCCTCGCCGCGGTTCTCGAAGCAGAACACCTGCTCGATGCCCGGCCTGGCCATCAGGTCGGCGGTGCGATGCCGCCACGCCTCGACGACCAGCCGCGCGTGCGCCGGCTCGAGCTGGGCGACGGATCCGGTGTGATCGGCGGAAAAACAGATCACTTCGCAGCGGCCGTGCCCGGGCGCGGCCGCAAACCCGTCATCGCCGGGCACGGGCGGTGAGGCCGGCGACGACGGCAGCGCTCCGGACAGGCTGGGGAATCGGTTCTCGAAGACGACGACGTCGTAGTCGGGTGCGGGCACCTCACTGGTCAGCCCGGTCGGGCCCGGGCACAACGGGCACGCCTGTCGCGGCGGCTTGTAGGTGCGGTCCTGGCGCAACGCCGCGATGATCACCCACTGCCCGGTGGTCCGGTCGAACCGCAACTGCGACTGCTCGGGGGCGCGCGCCGGCAGCGGCCTGCGGTCTTCGACCGGCGCCGGCCGATGCCCCGGCAACGCGAAGAACAGCAGCTCACGACCGTCGGCCAGCTTCGCGCGCGTCGGCTCGGTCACGATGTCGAAGACTACTTTGGTCGCCGCGGCGCGGTTCGGGTAACCATGGGGGGTAAGCGCACGAGAGGGGTCAGCGGAATAACTGTTCTGTACGAACGCGCCCGCAATTGGGTGATCGGCTCCGACCCTGGCCTGCTTCGGTTGCGCATGGCGACTCGGACGACGGCCGCGCTCGGCCTGTCGTTGCTGGCGCTCTTCATTCTGACCAGGGCGACGGGACAACCCCTGACCGTCGCCCTGCTGGGCGTCGTCATCACCATGGTCGCGTCGCGCTCCGTCAACGAACCCGACCCGCGCCAGCAGCGAATCACCATGGCGCTGTTGCCCTTGCCGGCCGCGGTGTCCATCACCGCCGCCGCGGTGCTGGCACCGCACGTGGTGGCCAGCGACGTCGTCTTCGTGATCGTGGTCTTCACCGCGGCATACATCCGGCGCTTCGGGGCGCGGGGCAGGGCGCTGGGCATGGTCGCGTTCATGTCCTACTTCTTCACGCTGTATCTGCGGGCGCGCCTCGCTGAGCTGCCCTGGATGATCGGGGCGGTCGCGGTGGGCACGGTGTGCACGTTCGTGATGAGCGCCTATGTGATGCCCGATCGACCCGAGCGGGTGCTGCGCGACACCGTGCGGGCCCTGCGCGCCCGGATGGCGATCGTCATCGACACCACGGCCGAAGCGGTGCGGACCGGCCGCCTCGACGAACGGCGGCGCCGCCGCATGCGGGCCCGCACCATCCGGCTCAACGAGACCGCCCTGTTGGTGCAGAGCCAGATCGAGGACAAGGCCGACCCCGCCACGCTGTGGCCCGGCGTCACCGCCGAGCAACTGGCCCCCTGGCTGCTCGATGCCGAGCTGGCCATCGAGTGGGTCGCCACCGCCGGTCGGCGGGCCGCCGTGCTTGTCTGCGAGGCCCCGGACTCGATCCCCGCCCCCACCCGGGCCGCGCTGGACGACGCGCTGGCCCAACTGGCGCGAGCGATCCGGCTTCCCGAACCCGACGGGTTGCGCCGCGCCGCCGACCAGGCGCAGCGGCTGCTGGACGAGCAGTGCGACCCCGCCTCGGACCCGGACGACGCGGGCAACACGGCCGTGCGGCGCCTGGCCCTGGCGATAATCAACGCCGCCACAGCGACTTCCGACGTGCGGGCGATCGTCGACCGCGCGACCACCGGGCGCCCCCTCGATGACGCCGACGCCTCCCCCGCGGCGGAGAGCGACGCCGCCGATGACGCCGGCGAGGAAGAACAGCCCACCGGGCTGCCGCCGACCACCCGGCAAGCCATCCAGGTCTGTATCGCCGCGTCGCTGGCCATCGTCGTCGGCGAGCTGGTGTCGCCCGCGCGCTGGTATTGGGCGGTGATCGCCGCGTTCGTCATCTTCGCCGGCACCAACTCCTGGGGCGAAACCTTGACCAAGGGCTGGCAACGCCTGATCGGGACGCTGCTCGGCGTGCCCTGCGGCGTGCTGGTGGCCACGTTGCTGACCGGGCACAAGACCGCCGCGCTGGCCGGCATCTTCGTGTGCTTGTTCTGCGCCTTCTACTTCATGACGGTCACGTACAGCTTGATGACGTTCTGGATCACCACGATGCTCGCGCTGCTGTACGGCCTGCTCGGTCAATTCTCGTTCGGCGTGCTGATGCTGCGCATCGAAGAAACCGCGATCGGTGCCGTCATCGGGGCGACCGTGGCCGTCGTGGTGCTGCCGACCAACACCAGAACGGCGATACGGGTCGACACCCGGGCCTTCTTGACGAGCCTAGCGGCCCTGATCGAGGTCTCGGCCGCGACGATGTTCGGCGAGGCGGGAAGCGCCGGCCCTTCGGAGCAGGCGCGTCAGGTCGGCCGGGACCTGCAGCAGTTCCGGGTGACCGCCAAGCCGTTGCTGGCCGGCGTCGCCGGGCTGGCCGGCCGGCGCAGCATCCGCCGCGCGCTGCGGATCTTCACCGCCTGCGACCGCTACGGCCGAAGCCTGGCGCGCAGCGCCGAGCAGTATCAGGGTCCGCTCGGGTCACCCGCGCTCGCCTCGGAACTGGCGCAAGTCTTTTCGGCGGCCGCCGACCAGACGCGGCGCAACATCGAAGCGTTGCAGGAAGCCATCGACGGGGGCCACGCCCCGACGCTGGTCTCGGCCGCCGACGAACTCGACGCCGCCGAGACGGTGGCCCGGCAACAGGACGGCGACGGCCGCACCGCCATGGACCCCGACACCCGGCGATTCCTCACCGCCGTGCACGCCCTGCGCCAGATCGAGCGCGCCATTATCACCGCAGCCACCAATCTCGGTGGGCGCGAAAGCGTCAAGACCGCCAGCCCCGCGTCACGCTGATCCGGGACGGGCGGCTAGCTCGGCTGGAAAGGCTGCTCCGTTTCGCTATCCCGGGGCTCCCCGGTGGCGATGAAGTCCTCGATCAGCTCAACCACCCGATTGGGCGCCTCCACCTGCGCGAAGTGGCCGACATCGGGCAACACCTCGAGCCTGGCGTCCGCGCGCGCCTCGTGCGCGGCGTACGCGTGGGCGACGGGAATGATGCCGTCGCGCTCGCCCCAGATCGCCATCACCGGCAACTCCTCGCGCAGCCGCAACCGGTTGAGCGCGCTGACGGCCTGTCCCCGGTAATCGACGACCGATCGCAGCGTCTTCAGGAACGACTGGCGTGTCTCGCCATCCGACAGCGACGAGTAGGCGCTCCACAGCTCGGCGCCGCGCGGCGACTGGATGCCGGCGCTGCGGAGCCAGGACCGCAGCGTGTTGCCGACGGACAGGACGGGTGGCGGCGCGATGATCGGCAAGACCAGCTCCGCGCCGGGTGCCGAGAGCAGCCGCAGCACCCATCCGACGTCCGGGCCCAGCCCGCCGCTGCTGATCAGGATCAACCGTTTGGCGTAGTCGGGATGCTGATACACGAACTGCATTGCCACCCCACCGCCGAGCGAGTGACCGACGATGGTCGCCTGGCTGACGCCGAGCTCGTCGAGGAAGTCACGCAGCCAGACCGCGAATGCGCCCAGCGAATAGTCCGTGCGGGGCTTCGCCGACTCGCCGTGGCCGAGCAGGTCCGGGGCGATGACCCGGAACTTCTTCGACAGCGGCGGTATCACCGACCGCCAGGTTTCCGCGCTGCCCGCCATGCCATGGATGAGCAGCAGCGCCTCGCCCTCCCCCTCGTCGCGGTACGCGATGCGATCGCCGTGTAGTTCGAGAACCTTCACCTCAGTCATGTGGGTCTGGGTACCCGCTTTGGCCCTGCTCGGCAATGATCGAGGGCATGACCGAACCGGTTGCGACCCGCGTCGCCGTCTACCTCGACTTCGACAACGTCGTGATCTCCCGATATGACCAGATTCACGGGCGGAATTCGTTCCAACGGGACAAGGCCAAGGGCCTCGAGCAGCAGCCCGAGCGGCTGGACCGGGCGACGGTCGACGTCGGCGCGATCCTCGACTTCGCGTCGTCCTTCGGCACCCTGGTGCTCACGCGGGCCTACGCGGACTGGTCGGCCGATATCAACGCCGGGTATCGCGGACAGTTGGTGGGCCGCGCCGTCGACCTGGTGCAGTTGTTCCCGGCGGCGGCGTACGGCAAGAACGGCGCGGACATCCGCTTGGCGGTCGACGCCGTCGAGGACATGTTCCGGCTGCCCGACCTGACCCACGTGGTGATCGTGGCCGGGGACTCCGACTACATCCCGTTGGCCCAGCGCTGCAAGAGGCTCGGCCGGTACGTGGTGGGCATCGGGGTGGCCGGCGCGTCGAGCCGGGCGCTGGCGGCGGCCTGCGACGAGTTCGTCATCTACGACGCGCTGCCCGGCGTGCCGGTGCCCGCGCCCGCCGACGCGGAGGCGGCCAAGCCGAAGAAAGCGGCCGGCCGCGGCAAGGCGGCCAGACGCGAGGAGCCCGACGAGCCCGAGGAGCAGCCCGATCCGCAGGCCGCCGCCACCGCGCTGCTCACGCGCGCCCTGCGGATCGGCTTGGAGAAGGACGACGTCGACTGGCTGCACAATTCCGCGGTGAAGGCTCAGATGAAGCGGATGGACCCGTCGTTCAGCGAAAGGTCCCTGGGATTCCGCTCGTTCAGCGACTTCCTGCGATCCCGGTCCGACCTCGTCGAGCTGGACGAGACCTCGACGACGCGGATGGTGCGGCTGCGCGCGCACGACTGAGCGCTCCGCCGCCATGCATTTTGCCTCTGATGTATGGCGCTGGAGCCGGATAGCCCGCGATATCGTTGACACCCCCGCGCGGTGGCCATACATTAGCGTCACACTCGTCCGCAACGTGCTGCGGAACCAAGGAGACCGTCATGACCGTCGGTGCCGCTCCCCCAAGCGTTTTCGACGCCGACGTGCCGACGCTCTGCTACGACCCCGAAGAAACGCCCGCGCAGGTCTACCCGCGGCTGCGGGAGGCGCAGCGGCAAGCCCCCGTCGCGCTGGGACCGCACGGGCCCGAGGTGCTCTCCTATCACCTGGTCCGTTCCGTCCTTCGGGATTCCCGGTTCCAGATTCCGCCCGGCATCAACCTGCTCGCCCAGGGCATCGCGTCGGGCCCGTTGTGGGACAAGGTGGCCAACAGCCTGCTGTGCCTGGAGGGCGACGCGCACCGTCGGCTGCGCAGCCTGTGCTCCAAGGCCTTCACCCCGCGAACGGTCGCGCGCCTGCACGACACCATGGTCGGGGTGCTCGACGAGCTGGTCGATCGGGTGGCGGACGCGGGCCGCTGTGACGTCGTCACCGACATCGCACGCCCCTACCCCGTTCCGATCATCTGCGCGCTGCTGGGCGCGCCCCGCGAGGATTGGCAACAGTTTTCGTTGTGGGCCGACGACGTGTTCAAGGCCTTCAGCTTCACCGTCGATCTGCGCGAGGTCGAGCCGGTCGTGATGCGCGCCTGGCGCCAGCTCGACGACTACGTCGACGAGATGGTCGCCCGGCGGCGACACAGCTTGACCGATGACCTGCTTTCCGACCTGATTCGCGCCGAGGACGAGGGCGAGCGCCTGGACGCCGCCGAGCTGCGCATGCTGGCGGGCGGCCTGCTGCTGGCGGGGACGGACACCACCCGCAACCAGGTGGCCGCCTCCGTGCAGGTGCTGTGCGAACACCCCGAGCAGTGGGAGCTGCTGCGGCAGCGCCCGGAGCTGGCGATGCGTGCCGTCGAGGAGACCATGCGGCACTCGCCGATCGCCTGCGGCACCCTGCGCCTGGTGGTCGAGGACGCCGAGCTCGACGGCTACTCGTTCCCCGCCGGCACGGCGGTGTTGGTGAATACCTTTGCGGCCAACCGTGATCCGGTGGTGTACGACGATCCCGACCGGGTCGACATCACCCGCGAGGCCCCGCCGCCCATCCTGACCTTCGGCGGCGGCGTGCACTACTGCCTGGGCGCGAACCTGGCCAGGCGGGAGATCGCCGAAGCGCTGAACGTCCTGACGAACCGGCTGCGCAACCCGCGTGCCGCGGGACCGGCGCCATGGAAGCCGATGGTGAGCCTGAGCGGGCCGACGAGCCTGCCCATCGAGTTCGACCGATAGCCGTCCGGGCCCTATCGCCGGGCGCCCGCTGTGACCAAGCCCGCCCCGCGCACAAGTCGCGGTCGCCTCGGGGCGGCCTTACGCTGCTTGGTTACACGAACGTAATGGGGGTTTTCGATGCGTGCAGCCTGGGGGCGCGCGGCGCGGCGTCGCCGGGCGCGTCGCGGGGGCGCCGCGATCGCGTCGGCCGCGTGCCTGGCCTTGGCCTCCTGTTCGGAAACCGCGGCGCCGCCCCCGCTCACCGCCACCACCTCGACGTCCGTCTCGAAAACCAGCACCCGCGCGGCGGCCCCGCCCGCCCCGATCACCGGGCCGCTGGAAAAGGATTGGAAAAGCTACGGCGGAACGGCCTATTTCGGCTGCCCGGAGAAATTCTCGGCCGCCACATCGGCGCTCGAGGACATCCGGCCGAAGATCTTCGACCCGAAGACCGGGCAATACGTCGCGCCCGCGATCCCCACGCTCCCGGCCGGGGAACACCTCACCGGGGCCATGTGCGCGCTGACCGGCGCCGCCGACGCCATGAACGTCGTCTACCTCGTCGCGACCACCGGGCCGGCGCAGCCGCCCGCGCCCGAAGCCACCAAAATCACCGCGTACGTCTACGACTCCACATCGGGCCGGCAGGTCGCCACCAAGGAACTGCAGCCGCCCGGCCCCGACCTGAAACCCACCGCGCCCAAGGACTGGGGACTGGCCTCGACCTCCTCGGGCGTGGCCTGGCTGAACGCCTTCACCGACGGTCACGGCGCCGCGTCGCCGCCCCGCACCGTCGTGCTGTCCGGCGGCGACCTGTCCACGCTGTGGAGCGATCCGCAGCCCGGCCGGGTCTGGCAGGACGTGCTCGCCTTTGCGCGCAACACCGAACCCGGCAAGCCGTCTGGCGCCGAGCTGCGCCGGCCGAGCGGAGAAGCGATCTTTCAGGACAACGACGTCCAGTCCGTCGACACCGAATTGACCGACGGCCCAAACAAACTGGTGAAGCTCACGCACTGGGATGGGTCCAACCCCCCGGGGCTCTCCACGATGTTCTATGACCTCAACTCCAAGTCCATCATCAAGATCGGCGATTCCGACCGGATTTCCGGCGGTGGGCTGACCGCCGCGCTGTCCGACGGGAAGCTGTTCGTCGACGGCCACGGTTCGGACACCTCTCAATTCGGCTTCGGCGTCTGGAACCTACGCAGCCAGCAGTGGGACTTCCAGAAGAGCCGAGACGACGCCAAGAAGCTGTCGATCGCCAAACTGGCGTTCTTCGGAGACCACCTCTACCTCACCGGGGCCGACGGGACCCACTCCGTAATCGCCTTGCCCGCAACCGATCCCGTCGCACCCAACTGGACGCTGCGGCCGTTCGAGCGGATCTCGGGATGGACGCTGGTGTGCCGCGGCGAGACGGCGGCGGGCGCAAATGGCGAGTGCAAGGAGATCGTCATGGTGCAAGACCAGGACGGCCACTACCCCGGGCCCTGGTTCTGACGTTCGGTCGCGCTTAGAACAAGCCGAGGGCCTGCGGCACCATGTACAGGCCGAAGCCGATGGTCACGAAACCTAACCGCGGGCGCTTCCCCGAGAGCGCCATTGGCCAAAAATGCACAACCATTCTCGAAAATGCGATAGGCCTTCTCGGATTGCGAGAGTACGTTATCGAACTATGCAAACGGTGCGTAGCTTCTGCCGCGTCTGCACCTCGGTCTGCGGCATCCTCGTCGACGTCGACGGCGACGAGGTGGTCCGCGTCCGCGGCGATCAGGACCATCCCTTCTCGCACGGCTATACCTGCCCGAAGGGTCGCGCCCTGCCACAGCTGCATCACCACCCGGATCGGCTGGAGCGTCCGCGGATGCGGGTGGCCGGGCGCCTGCAGGACGCCTCCTGGGACGCCTGTTTGGACGACCTGGGCACCCGGTTGAAGGAGATCATCGACCGGCACGGACCGGCGTCGGTCGCGTTCTACTTCTCCACCATGGAAAGCGCCGGCTTCCGGATGGCCGAGGCCCTGCATGCCGCTATCGGCACACCGGCCAAGTTCAGCCCGCTGACCATCGACGGCACCGCCAAACCCCTGGTCTCGGATCTGGTCGGCGGATTCATGGGGCTGTCCGGCCGAACCGACCTGGACAACGTCGACTTCCTCTTGCTCGTCGGCGTCAATCCCGTTGTGTCGCATGGCCATGCGATCTCGATGCCCAATCCGACCGGCACGGTGCGCGACATCGCCCGGCGCGGTCAGGTGTGGGTGATCGACCCACGCCGCACCGAGACCGCGCGGCTGGCCACCGCGCATCTGGCAGCGCGGCCCAGCACCGACCACGCGGTGCTCGCCTACCTGGTTCGCGAAATCCTGCGCGACGGAGTGAAGTCCGATGTGCCGGTGCAGGGAATCGACGCGCTGTCCGCCGCGGTGCAGCCGTTCACGCTCGAGCACACCGCACGGCTCGCCGACGTCGCCGAGGCCGATCTGGCCCGGCTGTGCGAGGCGGTGCGCGCCGCCAAGTGCGTCGCGGTGGAAACCGGCACCGGGGTCACGATGACGGCCGAGCGCGCCAACGTCACACAGTGGCTCGCGTGGGTGCTGATGATCCTCACCGGTGCGATGAACCGGCCCGGCGGAACCTGGTTTCATCCCGGATTCGCTTACCAGCTAGAAACTTTCGGCGAATTCCTGCCCGTCACGCCGATCGAGGGCGCCTTCGGTCCCGGCCCGCGCAGCCGCCCCGAGGCGCAGGCCTTCATCAACGAGTGGCCGTGCGCCGTGCTGCCCGACGAGATCGCCGCCGGCAACATCCGCGCCCTGATCAACGTCGGCGGCAGCCTCGTCACCTCGTTCCCTGAGACCGGCAAGCTGATTCCGGCGCTGCAAAACCTCGAGGTGTTCGCCACCACCGAGATCATCAACAACGAGACCACCGAGCTGGCCACCCACGTCCTGCCCACCAAGGACCCGCTGGAGCGGCCCGACATCACCATCCACGACATCCTCAGTTCGCATGTGTCGGTGCAATACAGCCCGGCCGTCGTGGCCCCGGTCGGCGAACGGCGCTCGATGTGGTGGGTGTTCGCCGAACTCGGCCGCCGGCTCGGCTACGACCTCGGCACCCTCGGGGACCCCGACACCAGCACCGACGACGACGTGCTGTCCGTCCTGTTGGCCGGTGCCCGAACGGGTTTCGACAAGGTGGCGGCCGTGGGTTGGGCCGAGGCCCCGCGCGAGCTCCCGGCGGCCTGGGTCGACGAACATGTTGAGCGGATGGGGGGCTGGCGGCTGGCGCCGCCGCTGCTGGTCGACCAGCTCACGGCGCTGGAACCACCCGCACCGCTGGTGATGGTGCCGCGCCGGCAGCGTCGAAAGCTCAACGGACAGCTGGACTTTCTCGGCGAGGCGCCCGAAATCCTCATCCACCCCGATGATGGCGCGGCGGCGGGGGTCATCAGTGGACAGAAGGTGACGGTGCGCAGCGCGAGCGGAGAACTGACCGGCATCGCGAAGGTCGACGACTCGATCCGGCGCGGAGCGGTGTCGATCCCGCACGGCCACCACGTCGCCAACGTCAACCGCCTGACCAACAAGGACGACATCGACGTGGTGACCGGCATGGTGCGCTACTCCGGCATTCCCGTGAGCCTGCACCCGGCCTAGAGCGTCAGATCGATTGCCAACCCGCGCTTGCCGTTCGGTGGGGAATCGGGTATCGCCAGGCCCCATGCTTTGGCGGCGAGTCGTACCGGGACCGTCATTACGCTCCGCACGGTCGGCATCCCGATGAAACGGGCGCGGCGCTGCCACTTTTCACGCATCTGGTCCGACGTGGGAATTTCGCCCCTATGGGGGTGCAGGATCGGTATCCTAAGCCCCGCAACTCTCTCACGTCGCTGGGAACGGGGTGGATGTGGAGAACCTGGTTCGGGCACTGGCGGCGTCGATGGATCCGGCGGCTTTGATCGCGCGCGTTGCCGAGCAGGCCTGCGTGTTTATGCCGAAGGCCAATGGGGCGGCCGTCACGCTGCTTCGCGCCTCCGATAACGCATACGTGACCATTTCTGGGCACGGCGTGCTCGCGACTGCAGAGGGTTTCGTGGTGCCCAACCAGAGCAGTTTTCAGGGGCTCGCGGCGCGGGAGAAACGCCCGAAACTGATACACGATGCCCGTACAGACCGACGACTGTCGCCACGCGTTCGTGCGATGAACAAGCAGTGGGGCACTCGGTCGTGGGCGGCGATTCCCCTGATGTACAACGGCGACGCCATCGGTTCATTGCTGCTGGCTGCGACCGCCCCCGGTGCGTTCACTGACGCAGATGTCGACGCGATGCTCGCCATCAGTAAATTTATCTCCGCGTTGATCTTCACCGAGTCACAACTCAAAACGCTGCTAAGCCATGTGATGACCGACAGCGACGACCGGGGTCAGCGCGCTCTGACGGAGCGATTCATCGCGTCGGTCATGTTGCCCGACGTAGTGGAGACCGAGGGGCTGCAGCATCGATTGGACGCACTTCTCACGCAACCGGACGCTCTGAGCGCGACCTTTCAACCCATCGTCCACCTGGCAAGCGGCATGACGTGTGCCTACGAAGGGTTGACACGCTTTCCCGCATCATCGGGGTTGACCCCCACGCAATGGTTCAGCGCCGCCCGGCGTATGGGACGAGGTCTGGACTTAGAACATGCCGCGTTGTGCACCGTCCTGAATGCTGCGCGCCGCATCCCCGATGAGTATCCAGTCACCGCCAACCTGAGCCCGAGCGCAGCGCTGGAGCCGGAGATACAAGACGTGCTGGCAGCCCAGGACCGGGAGTTGGCGGTGGAAATCACCGAGCACGAACCGTTTCCCGATGACCTCGGCCCGGGTCTGAGACGTCTGCGTGACAGCGGCATACGGGTGGCAATCGACGATGCGGGCGCCGGATATGCCAGCTTCACTCAACTGCTGCGGATACATCCAGACATCATCAAGATCGACGGGGAGCTGGTCGCCGGCATCGACGGCGATCCGGCCAAACGCGCGTTGGCAACTGCACTGAACTCGCTGGCATCCGAGCTGCATGCGAAATTGGTGGCCGAAGCCGTGGAGACACCCGGCCAGCTCCAGACGCTGATTCGCCTCGGCATCGAATACGGCCAAGGCTTTTACCTGGGGAAACCTCAGCCACTAGCGCGGCGCCGAAGCCGGGGCATACGCCAAAGATTGCGAAAACACCCGAACTGCAACGGCAATCAAATGTTGTGGACCCGGTCAAATAGTGCTCCGCGGCATTGTTGATGGAGTTCAGGGCCGACGCCGGCGGACTTGATCGTTCGACGATGCTCGCCACGAAATGCGCTTTGTCCCATGGAACTTCCTCAGAGAACCGCGTCGGCCAGGCGGTCGATCTGGTCGAGCTCGGCGACACAGGGGTGGAAGATGAGTTCGTTGAAACCCAGGTCGCGGTAGGCGCGCACGGTCTCGGCCGCCTCGTCGGGCGAGCTGAGCATGTCGGCGACGTTGAGGGCGGCGTAATCAGGCTTGAAACCGTAGTAGCGCTGCAGGTGGGCACGACCCGCAGCGATGGTATCGGCATCACCGAATGTGAAGTTGACACTGGCCCGAAGCCGGGGACGCCCCACGCGACCAGCCTCTGCCCATGCCATGCGCATCCGGTCGGCGAGCGCGGACTGGTTGGAGTAATCACGCAACGCTCCGGCGCTCCAGCCGTCACCGATTGCGGCCGCGCGGCGGATTGTCGCGTCCGCTCGTCCGCCGAACAGGATCGGAATCCGCACCGGCGCGGGCGTCAAAGGCCTGTCGCCCGTGACGATTTGGGCGTCACACGTCTCGCGCAGCACGGCCACGCTCTCGTCGAGGATGCGCCCGCGCCGCCGATAGTCGACGCCGACGGCGATGTAGTCGTCGGGTCGGCTGCCGATGCCGAGGCCGAGGGTGAGCCGCCCACCGGATGCGGCGGACAGGGTGGTGACTTGCTTGGCCAACAGCGTCGCGGGGTGTAGCGGAGCCAGCAGCACGTTGGTCGTCAAGCCGATGTCGGTGGTCGCGCCCGCGGCCACAGACATAGCGACGACCGAGTCGAGGCTTTCGTAGACCAGCCGGTCTATCGCGGCCAGTTCTGCGAAACCCCGCTGCTCGGCTCGGCGCGCCCAATCGACGGTCAACGGCCCAGGCGCGTGGGCGATGTGGCCGGGCAGTCCGATTCCGATGCGCATGGTCAGCCTCATGAACCCCAGGCTCGCAGCGACGCCTCCAAACTTGCGATCGTTGCCGCAAGATTGGCGTGAAAGCCTCACCCGGACCGCGGTCGATGCATACTTTCTTCGTGCTCGACGATCTAGACGCACAGATTCTGCATGCCCTGCAGCTGGCCCCGCGGGTGTCGTTTCGCCGGATCGCCACCGTCCTCGGGGCCACCGAGCAAACGGTCGCGCGACGCTACCACCGGCTGCGCCGCGAAGGCGTGCTGCGTGTTGTCGGGCTGGAGAACCGATGGATCGATGGCGAAGGGAGTTGGGTGTGCCGCATGCGCGCCGCGCCCGAGCGCATCCAGACGCTGGCCGACGCGCTGGTGCGCCGGCCGGACGTGTCGCATGCCAACGTGCTGGCGGGATGGACGGATCTCGTCTGCGTCATCCGCGCGCCGCTGGGTGACGCCCGTGCGGATCTGCTGAAGCTACTACCGCGAACAACCTCGGTCACCGACATCACCATCGACCTCCTGCTGCACTCCTTCGGGCAGCCTGCAAGTGCGCCGTGGACCGGCTACGGCCACCCGCTCAGCGACCGGCAAGCTGCGGAGATCCTGGCCGAGCGGACCGGCCCGGTGTCCCGGGCTCAACCGTGCCTGCCCAGCGCCGAGGACCGTCCGATCTTCGAGGCGCTGGCCGAGGACGGCCGGACGTCACAACCGAAACTTGCCGCACGCGCCGGCTGGTCAGTGGCCCGCGTGGGGCGCCGAATCGCGGGACTGGAAGCCAGCGGCGCCCTGCTCTACGACGTCGACGTGTTGCCGGAACGACTCGGCCACCAGCTCAGCGCGATGCTGTGGCTGACGTTGGCGCCCCGCGACATCCAACGCGTCGGCGAGCGCATCGCGGCGCATCACCACATCGCCTTCGCCGGCGCCATCAGTGGCACCAAAAACCTTGTGGCAATTGCCATCTGCCGAGACATCGAGGATCTATACCGGTACCTCAGTGAGCAACTCGGACAGATCGAGGAAATTCTGAGCTACGAGGTCAGCATCCGCACTCAGCGCCTCAAGCAACACGGGTCGCTTGTGGCCCAAGGAAGGCTGATCAATCCGCGCCCCTCAGGCCCCGCGCGCTAAGGCGCGGGTGCGGCGAGGGCCTGCTTAGAAAGTCCAGCTGCCTTGCGGAGACAGGACGAATCCGTGTCGGCTGGGGGGATCGTCGGCTTCGCAGGCCGTCGTGGAAGGATCCACGCCGCAAGTGAATCCGGCATAGCTCACCTTGTTCTGGGGCGCTAACGGCGTGTACTTCTTCGGGTCGATTACCCCTGATGGCCCCCCGGCGGGGCCGAAATCGTATTGCTCCATGTGAGACAGATCCACGTCGGAGAACGTCGCCGCGGTCGTCTGCTTCGACTGGGTGATCAACCCGACGTGATTGTGCGCGGTGCCGGGTAGCGCGCCCCAGCAGTTCATCGTCTGCCTCGACGCCTTGAAATTGGTGTCCATCCGGCACCGGTAGCCGCCAGGGGCGGCGAATTGCACGCCGTCGATCCCGTAGGTTGCGTACGTTTCGTAGTCCTCGGCGTTGACGGCGTGATAGCCACTCAAATCCGGGAATTGCTGAGGATCTGCTGTCGCCGCCGGGGCGAGTGCCGTCGCGGCCGCCAGGAAAATCCCTGCGGACATCGCGGCGTTCATTGCCGCCGCCCCACACGTGACGGCTTCAACCATCTTCGCCGACAACGCTTTTCGTCCTGAAGGCGGCGAGCGCGGTGCAAGCCACCAGCACGGCGGTGGCCGCGGCCTCGGCAATCAGCGCGCCGGAGTTCAGCACCTGGCGGTCCGGCACCAGTGAAATGCCCATCTCGTTCTTGGCGTCGCCGCCCAATACCGCCGGATACACCAGACACACGGCGGCGGTGACGAACGCGACGACCGCGCATCCGCACCCGACGAACCCGAGCACCCGCACTCGCGCCGACGCGATGACCGCAACGGCGGCCGCTAACGAGGCGATCAACACGATCCATCCCGGCACGCTGTTCACCATGCCGGCGAGCAGGTGGCCATACGTTTCGCGGTCCTCGCCGATGTAGATGCCCAGCCCATTCCACCGAATGGGTAATCCCAGCCGGCTGACGTCGACCCAGGGCAGCAGTGTCAATGCGGCTGACGCGATGGCCGCCGCGACGGCCACCGCGGTGATCACCTTGGTACGCAGCATGTTTCCTTTCGATCGGCCGGGCGGGACGAAGTTCGCGCCGGCCACTCAGGGTAGGCGCTCTGCCTCGACACGGAAAGGGCGAGTTAACTGCGCGGAGGTCAGGGGTATCCCACGGGGCATGGGGTGGGTAACCGGGCACGCGGTCGCGATCTTCTCGGCTTTGCTTTCGGCGTTCTGGGCTGCGGTGGGAATCGTGGTGCGGCAGCGCGCGACCCAGCGCGTTCCGGGTGATGAGGCGATGTCCGCGGCGATGGCGACCACGCTGGCCCGCCAGCCGCTGTGGTGGGCGGGGACCTTTGCCGCGGTGGCCGGTTACGTGTTCCAGGCCGTGGCGCTGGCGCACGGATCGCTGCTGTTGGTCCAGCCGCTCCTGGTGTCGTCGCTGCTGTTCGCACTGCCGCTGAGCGCGGCCCTGTGCCACCAGCGCATCAGCGGCGTGCAGTGGGGCTGGGCGATGCTGCTGACGGCGGCACTGGCCGTTTTTCTGCTGGTGGGCGAGCCCCGAGAGGGGCACAGCCGTCCCCCGATACCGGCGTGGACGCTGGCCCTGGCGGTCACGGTCCCCGCGGTGATCGCCTGCGTCGTCGCGGCGCACCGCGCCGCGGGCCGGGTGCGAGCGTCGCTGCTGGGGGTCGCCGTGGCGATCCTGCTCGGCATGATCGCCGTGGTGACCAAGGTATGCACCCACCGGTTCGCGATGGGCGGTTGGCATGCGCTGTTGACCGTCCCGGCCCCGTATGTGCTGGTCGGGCTCGCGGTGACGGTGACGGTGGTGCAGAACTCCGCGTTTCATGCCGGCGCACTGCAGGCGTCGGTGCCGATCATGTTGGTCGGTGAACCGGTGGTCGCCGTCGTGCTCGGGGTGGTGGTGCTCGGCGAGCACCTGGCGGTGGGCGGCGCGACGTCGCTCGTCCTCGTCCTCGCGGTGGTGGCGATGGCGGCGGCCACCGTCGCGCTGGGCCGCAGCCAGGCGGTCGAAAACGGCGACGCCGCGGGCGAGGAACCCGCCGCACCGCCGGAGCGCGACGAGGCCGGCCTGGTGGCGGTCGGGGCCGGCCCGCGGGGTGGGCGTTACGCCAACTGATCCTGTGGTACCGGTTCGGGCAGCGTGTTCGCCTTCGTGGTCATGTCCCGGCATTCGCCGTAGATGGTGATCGATCCCCCCGAGTTCTGGACCGGCGAGTAAGGATCGAATACCGCCGTGACGCCCTGCTTGCTCACCGCGGAGGCATGCGTGCGGAAGTCTCCCGGCCCGCCCCAGCCGTGTTGTTTCAAAGTAGCGATCATCTGCTGGATCTCGGCTCGGGACGCTTCCAGGGTCGGCGCGTGGTCGTAGGCGATGCCGACGACTCCCCGGAACGGCGCGACGGCCTGGTCATTACAGGAGTCGCGGCTGAAATGTGCCGAGACGCCTTTGAGTCCCAGCGTGGTGGCGATCTCGCGTGCCGCACTGACCACCTGGGCCCTGGATTGTTCAGGAGTCATCGGGTTGGGCACTCCTTCACTCAGATTCCTTACGCTGCTGCAGGATTGAAGCGCGAGGGTAAGCATCCCCGCTGCGACGAGGGCAAGCAGGGACCGCCAGGTGGCGCTGCTGATTCCCCTTGAGGTGTTCATGGCTGTTCTCAATGGTAGTGGCCTCCTGTCGGGCGTCGAAGCGCCTCCGGGTCGAATTCATCGGGGAGCCAGTAGCTGCCGCGGTGCTGTGCGGTCATGTTGTCGTGTTCGAGTGCGTCACCGTGACCGGAGGCGATGTCGGCGATGCTGAACAACGATTCGTTGCCGGGGGTGAAGTAGGAGCTGTGATCCTTCAGCGGGAAGGTCAGTCCCGGTGCCTCGGCCTTGAACCGCGTCGAACCCCAGCCTTCGACGGCCGGGTCGCTACCGAGGCCCACGGTGACTCCGGTTCCGGGCAGGTGCCCCTGGATGCCGCCGAAGTGGGTGATCGGGTCCGTGGACGCGGCGCCCACATAGACGTGTCCGCCTTCGGGGAGGTGGAAGAAACCGGCGTTGCGGGCCAGGTCCGTTCCCGGACAGCCCACGAGGACAATGTCATTGGCGTGCATCCCGGATCCCGCCGCGGCGTCGGCCACCGTCGTGGAGCCATAGGAATGACCCACGACGGTGACATGTGAGTTTCCCGGTTGGTGCGTGACGCCGAGCGCATTGACGTCCCCCGCCAGCAGGCCGCCCCCGTTTCTGGCGAGGGTCGTCTGCCCGATCTGGGGGTCGAGCGCGCTGTCGGGGGCGTGATAACCCATCCACACCAGAACCGAATTCGATTTGTTGGGATCGGCTCGTTGAGCCTCGTTGTAGATGTTTCGTCCATCCGTGTGACTCAGATAGCCGTCACGCACGCTGCTGCCCGTGCCCGGTACGAGCACGGTGGTGTTGTCGGCCTTGTCGGGGTTGCCGATGGCGATGGCTTCCCTGCCGCGACCGTCGAACGCCTCGGGATCGTAGGTCTGCAGGAACACCGGGTTCTTGCTGCCATCGGGGTTCGTACCGTTCGTGTTGAGGCCGTCCTGTGTCTTGAGTGCGTTGTTGTAGCGGGTAATGGCAGACGGCGTCAGGCCGTACAACTCCGGGTGTTGGGTCACCTGGTCGACGCCGACGTGGGCGCGGTCAGCGGCGTTTTGCACGCGCGCGATGTCGTCGTTCATGACCGCCCGGTTGACCGTGTCGCGGTTTTCGGTCTCAATGCCGTTGAGGTTTCCCAACTCTGGCGGGTGCTGCGCGAGCAATTGATCACGCTGTTGCTGGCTGAGGGAATCCCACCACCGCTTGACGTCTTCGGGTTTGGTGTTCGGCGGCGGGATCTGAATCTGTTCGGGTTTGTCCTGCGCGTCCACCGGCTCGAGAGGCTTGGGGTCATATCCGTCGGCGCGCAGATTTCCCAGCGAGTTCTGCAGCGTGGCCGAATAGCCGTTGCGTATCGCGGTCAGCTGGTTGAGCGCCTCTTTGGTGTCGTTGACCGCGCCCGTCTTGATGGCATCGATGAGCGCATGGAGTTCTCGCTGGCTCTGCGCGTCGGGGTAGTCTCGCAGATCCTGCTCCGCCAGATCGATCAGGTGGTCGAGCTGTTCCAATTGGCTTTCCAATTGGGCGATTTCGTGGGCTCCGGCCTGTTGCGCGTCGGCCAACGAGGCGGCGATATTTTCCAGGTCGGCGCCGATCTTGGGCAGCTGTTCAGACTGCGCGCCAAGCGATTTGACGGTGCGCTGCACCTCAGCGGAGTCGTTGATCGGGCTGCCGCCGCCCTGGTGATTCCACGCGGCGTTGAAGCGTTGCTGCGCCTGCGCGAATGCGTGGTCGGCCTCGGCCGTGTGGCGGCCCGCCCCATGGAAGGCCTCCGCCAGACGCGCGATCTGGGCGGGGCTACCGGCCTGCAGGGTTCGGTTGATCGCCCACGGGTCGCCACCGGCCCCCGCGATCAGCTCCCCGATGGACAGATGCTTCAGCTGCATCGCGTCCCCATACCGCGCACGGGAAAAAGATTACCGCCGCCAGATTGTCGATCAATTCACTTTTGCCGCCCGGCACCTGCGACCGGAGTCGCATCGACGGTCTTGGCCGCAACCGCACGACCTATGTACCAAGGGATTTCGCCCCGAAGCCGGTAGGCTTTATGGACGGTCAACCTCACCACGGCTTTGCGGGACGCGACCGTGAAACGTTCGTAATAGTCAGCGCGACAACGCAATCCGACATAGGACACCCTCCCGGCGGACTTGGGGTTGGAGGAAGCGCCGAGAGGGTGCCTGCTTTTGGCGATGGTGGTGATTCACCTGGCGCGGGTGTCGCCTTCCACTACGAATGAGAGCCGATCGACGAAGGCGAGATCGTCGGCGAGCTTTTCGAGCAACTCGGCGGCGCGAGCCTGTCGGACACCGGCCAGGCGAACCCGCGCGGCCTCGGCCCACTCGCGGGCAGTGGTGAGTGCGGTGCGGCATTCGCGCAGCGCGCCGAGAGCGTCGGGAGAACCAGCCATGATCGCCCCCCTGGGTGATGCTGTGCTGGATGGATTCCCCCCGGTACGCCCGCCGACACGGGCTTGACCGAATTGTTACAACTTGTCTCGTATAAATTGCGCACGTGTCGCACAACGGGCGTCGGCAGCGAGCGCGAGCCATCCACGGCGCCCCGGAAACCTGTGGTGGCAGGTACAGGATTCGAACCTGTGAAGCTTTCGCGACGGATTTACAGTCCGCTGCTCTCGCTGTTTGCTGGTTCAAGCCGCGTTGGCTGACGAACAAAGGGCGAGGTCAGTCGGTTGGTTCTGTTGACGACCGAAAGCTGTCACAACTCTTGTTGCGGACGGCCTGCGGACGATTGCCGGTACCGCGCACGGAAGGCGCATGGTCCCCATGGCTGGCTCGTGTGATTTCTCCAGCTCGACCCACTCCTCCCGGTGATCATCGATGGCCAGCCCATTCGCAAAAGAGATCTCGTTGAACTGAGCGGCTAGCAAGCTAAGCCGACCATGGTCGTGCCCGCCGCCCAATCCGATCACATGATGTGCCGGTGCGATCGCGGTGCGCTCACCTGGGCAGCATTCGAAACAGTTGGACCGGCCAGCGCAAACCACCGGCACTGCGCGGCCAACAGAGCATTATGACGCCGCGTTCGGGGCTGGCCAGCCGGGAGAGGCCGGTTGAGTGGGGAAATCGGCGCGGGGATATTCGCCTCCGCGCAGGAGATCGGGGTGTTGGGGTGCTTTGGCTCGGCACTGTTCAGTGTCCGTTGCGACATCAGGCCATTCCGATGAGAGCCCGTATTCGGCAAAGTAGCCACCCTGATGGCTGGTGATCCTCCAACCGCCGAACACGTCGATCGACGGTGCGCGCGCCGGACCCTGCTGGGCGGGCAATTGTGGTCCGGGGTTGGTGGGAGCCGTCATGGTGATGCGCATCGGGTCAATCCCCGAATCGGGGGGCGGCGCGGCGATATTCGGGGTGTAACCGTGGCCGTGTGCTTGTGCGGTGCCGAACAGGTACTCACAGGCAACCACCGTGACGTCACGGCCAGATGTCGCGATGGAGAGGATATGGGCTTGTTGGGTCCCCACCCATGGTCCTTCCGTTTTTCGATCAGTCTTTGGCCACAGGAACCGTGTGCCGGTTGGGTCATCGATTGATTTGTTGGGGTCCACCGCCTGTTTGAACCCGGGGTACAGATACTTGTCATCACCCGTGATGGAGACCAGCAGGTAGGACTCGGTGTAAGCCCGCACCACCACGGCGGGCCAAGTGGTTACGTCGATCCCTGGTTCTGCGGTCCACACCACGCTGAAATCGTTCAGTATCGGCGGCCATCCGATGGGCGGCGCCGCAGATGTGGGCGACGCGACCTCGCCGGAATGGTCGCCGGAGCCGCAGCCGGTGGCCACCGAGACAGCGATGCTCGACATGGCCGTGAAGGTGCGTAATACGCGCCGGAGGCTTATCACTTCTTGCCCGGGGGTTCTGGTACACCGATGACGTTGTTGTAGCGGTCGACCATGTATTGATCCGGTGACATCTTCTCATTCGGCGGCAGGTCAAGTGTCTGAGACAAAGCGGGTCCGATGACGTTGTTGTATTGACCGGCGGTGAGGTCAGGATGTTTGGCTTGCATCTCGTCGAAGGTCGCTAATCGCCCGTAGGGATGATCACCGTCATAGACGACATATTCGGGCGGCAATCCTGAAATGTGTTGGTTTGCCCCGAGCATGGCATCGAGCATCTCTTGGTCGGCGCTGCCGATGTCCATCGGTTGGATCGGCGTCTGACCCGGTGCCGTGGGTGCTGGTCCCAGTATGTCATTTTCGAGGTTGTGCCCGATGATTCCGATCGCGGGCCCGGTAACTTTGCCGACTCCTGGAACCCATCCGCCGACCGTGCTGGCGGCTTGCACGCCGTCTTCGTAGGCCAGTTTTTTCGAGTCATATTCCGAGAGCTGTTGGTGGTAGCCATTTTGTTCGTTGGCTTGGAAGGCATTGTGGGTGCCGACGTCGACCAAGCCCCGGAGGGTGGCAGCGTCGTACAGCTGGTCGCTGTAACCGTCGTGATGGGGGTTTAGCGCAAAGGATGAATCGTGCAGCAGCGCTTGTGTATACGCGTTTTTGTTGAAATCTCGGGCGGCGGTGGGGTCGCTGTCGATCACCGAGAAGACGCCCTTGGCGACAGGCAGCGAGCCGGAATGAATGTCGCCCTTTTCGTCCAGGGGTTTGCCGAAATCTGGCAGTCCGCCCGATGTTCCGGCGACGTTGTTGATGTAGGGGTCTAGGCCGTGGCCCATCGCCTGGACGAGGTTGGGGTTCACTTGCCCCAGCGTGTGGTTGCCCGGAAGATGTAATAGGTCTTGGGAATGGTGACCGACGTAATCCGAATATGCTCGTGCGGTCTCACCGGCGATCTTGGCCTCGGGCCCTTGGGCTGAATCCCCGGTCCAGGAGAAAAGCGACCCAACCGCTTGGCCATTGTCCTTCCAGGCGTGATGGGTGAGGTTCTGCAGGAACTTGTCGTGGTCGCCACCGGTCATGGTGTCGTGAACTACTTGGTGATCGGGCGACATCGCGGATAGCACGTTGGAAACTGTCGGATCCATGGCGGGATCGCGCTCGATGTTTTGGCCTTGGCTAGCGGGGTCGTGTTGCCAGTACGGGGTGTCCATCATGGCCCCCGCTTTGTGGATCATCGCCCGGTCGAGGTCCGTGTTCGTCTGGAACGACTTGTCACCGTCCTTGACGATGTTGGCGATGTCGTTGGTTTGGCGCATGTATTCCAGACCCGAAGAGTTCAGTGCCTTTTGGACACTTTCTGGCAACTGCGCCGCCCCGCCTTTGATGGTGTCGGTGCCCTGCTTCGCCCCGACGGTGAGTGGAGTCTTGGGGAAGGTGAGGTTGGGGTTGCTCATCAGCTGCCAGGAGTTGCCGATCATGCCTTTCTCGTCGCCGAGCCGTTGTTCGGCGGTGTTGAGTGCATCGATCGACATACCGTGCTCTTGGGCTTGCAATTGGCTCAACACCGAGGCCTGCTCGGCAGTTAGCGGCACCTTCCCAGCTAGCTGGTCGGGAGTGATGGAGTGGAGCACCCCGTTGACGCGGGCGGCGGCCCCCTTATCGCCCCCTAGGGCATCGGTAACGTCTTGTCTGGCTTGGTCGGGCGTCTCAGGCTCGTGGGCATCAGCACCGAACGTCGATGTGGGATCGTAGCCGTCGTCGGCCAGATTTTTCTGTGCATGACGCAACGAGCTTGAGTACGAATCGCGGATGTCATGCAACTTGCCCAGGGCGTCTTTGGTGTCGTTGACGGCGGCCCTTCTGAGGGCGTTGATGATCGAATGCAGCTCTTTCTGGCTTTCCGCGTCGGGGTGATCCCGCAGATCCTGCTCCGCCAGGTCGATCAGATGGTCGAGCTGCTCCAACTGGCCTTCCAATTGGACGATCTCTTGGGTCCCGGCCTTTTGCGCATCGGCCAACGCGGCGGCGATGTTTTCCAAGTCAGCGCCGATCTTGGGTAATTGTTCAGACTGCGCACCAAGCGATTTGACGGTGCGCTGCACTTCAGCGGAGGCGTTGATCGGATTAGGGCCGCCATCCTGGTGGTTCCAGGCACCATTGAAGCGTTGCTGAGCCTGCGCGAACGCGTGGTCAGCCTCGGCGGTGTGGCGGCCCGCGCCGAAGAAGGCCTTGGCAAGGTTAGAGATCTGCCCGGGCTGGCCCGCTTGCAGAGTCCGATTGACCTCCCACGGATCACCGCCAGCCCCAGCGACCAGCTCCCCGATGGTGAGATGCTTTAGCTGCACCGCATCTCCATACCGCGCTGCCGCGATTGCTCAACCGCATCCCAAACACGTCGGCCAAGGCAACAAGCCCCGCAGCGCTGCGAACCGCTACCGACAAGCATCGCCACCCTTCCGTGCACGAGAAAAGATTACCGCCGCTAGCTTGTCGATCAATTCACTTTCGGTCTGCGGGGCGGCGTAGGTGCTCAAGCCGTATATTTCGTCGATTTAGGCAGCCAGACACCAATTCGACGAGAAACCTCTTAGCTCAGGGCGCGTCGGCAGCGGCACCGTGGTCGTCGGCCAAAGCGAGGGCTTGGAAGACGGACTTCAGCTCCCGGAAGGAGAACCAGCGGTGCCGGTAACAGCACGTCGCGATGTCTCGAAGCATTTCGACGGTGAAATACCGATAGCCGCCCGGAGAGCGCAACGGCCGCACGACTGTCCCGTCTGGCTGCGTAAATTCACACTTGCGCACCCGCTGATCAAGCCACGAGTAGCTTCTCGTGAGCACGATAGCTGCTTCTCGGGCCGAGTATGTCGGCTCCAAACCGGTGACTTCGGTGCTGTCGGCTGGCATCATTGGACCTCCATTGGGTGGGCTGGCAGCCAAAGCTGCGCAATACCTTCACAAATTCAGAGGGGAACCAGGCCGGAATACAGTCCGAGGAAAATCTCCGTAAAGCCCCGGTACTACCTCTCAGCTGTGCCTGGCGAAGCGTTAGGAGAGGACTTTGCGCGATATGAGCTGCGGCTTTACCCACGAGGTCCGCACTTTTGCCCTCAAACCGGCACAAAACCATCGCAACAGATGGAACTGAAGGACGACGCACTTCGCGTGGACAATTAGCACCTCGGATCCAGGCCGGTCGACGTACCCCCGTCTGAGTCACCGTGTCTCACGACGCCGGAATCCGCTCGGTATCGCTCTTTCCAACGCTTCCTGCACGAGGTCGCCGATCGCCTCGGCCGTCGGCGGCGCGATCTCCCTATAGGCGTAAGCCAATTCAACGTCGACTTCACCGCCGTCTTCGGTATTCGACCGCTGCGGGTGCAAACCGACGTAGAAGCCCGCCGCGCGACCCTCGCGGTGCCGCTGGATCGGTGACAATGTGGCCTCGCAGTCGGTAATGACCACCTGGACGCCGCCTTCCAGGTTCGCGATCATCGTCATGCAGCTGCCAGTGGCCTCTACTCGAAAGCCGGTGCCAAAACGCTTGGCTAATTCGGCGCAGATGTCGGCGTAGCCGAAGTCCTCGTCGTCGCTATGGGTAATGGTCTCGCTCCTACAGCCTGACCGGTCAACCAAGATGGCCTCTGCTGCATCAAAACTTCCGCAGAATGCGGTTGTGTTCCCGCCCGCGACGGGAGACTGAATTCCGTCGGCCTCAGTCCAGGTGCGAGACGATCTCCTCAAGCGTCGTGCCGATAGCCTCGGCAACGTGCCGGAGTTCGATGACATCTAATCGGCGTTCACCCGACTCATACTTTGATACGAAACTTTGTGGCACATCCAGCCGCTTCGCGACATCCACCTGGGTGAAGCCAGCTTCCCGGCGCAGCTGCCGCAGCAGCGTGCATAGCTCCTGGTACTGCTCCGACCAGATGGATTTCTCCACTCGGTCAGCGCACCGTGAACCTGCTAATATCCCAATTTAGGATATTCGAGCCAGTCGCTGTTTCCCTCAACCATCGTCTTCAAAGTCGCATCACCGTCACTGATTGGGCCGATCAGGAATGCAGAAATGATCCATGCGAGGCAACTGACCGCTGGGGCTATGGTCCTGCACCTCATGTTGCTGCCCACCGGCGTCGCTTACGCCGACAGCAACGACGACGACTTTGTTCGGCGATCGAACAATGCCGGTGTCACGGGAGCTCCTGCGGACCTAATCCGTGTTGCACACCAGGTCTGCGACGGTCTCGATAACGGAAATACTCCGGACGCCATCGCAGATGCTCTTGTTGCTCAGCTGGGGCTGCGACCCGATCGCGCGGCGATCTTCGAGTCGCTTTCAGCCGCCCATTACTGCCCGAAGTACAGCAACCTGCAATTCAAGAATCCCCATTAGACCTGCTGTCCGTCGCCGCCAGGATCTAGGAGTGAGCGTGAGTAGATACATCGCTATTTCCGTGGCGGTTTGCGGGTTGATTACTGCGGCGATCACACCCGCCGGAATCGCATCCGGATCACCGTGCGACGGCGCAGCATGCGTCCCCAACGTCACGCAGAACGCTGTTCCGAATGGACCATGCCTTCCTCGGAGCCGGTACGACTTCGGTGTGGACCCCGTTGGCAACGCCTTTATTTGCCTCTCGGCCGGTTCCTGGGTGGCGGCACCACCGCTGGTAGGTGTGCGGACGCTTGGAAGCCGATGTTCTGGGCAGCTTTCGGCGCAGTCACCGGACGGCATCGCGATGCTTTGCGAAGACGGCGTTTGGAGCTGGGGACCAGATATTCCGCGGTGAGGACCGGAGTTTGGAGGTGGATGTGTTCCGAGTCATGAAAACGATTGGACTGCAGGCATTTGGCGCAAAGAGGCCCCCCTTCCCGCCGTGAGGAACAAATCATGATCCCGATCAAGAAGACGCGAGCACTGGTCACCGCGCTAGCGGTGGTAGCGATGGTGGCGGGTGGGACGATCGTCCAGGCTCCGGCCAAAGCCGATATAAGCTGCCCCAACGGATTCGTGCCGCCGAGCGTGAACGCAGACTGCTACTTTCTGTACATGATGGCGCGCGACAATATTCAAGCGAATAGCCAAGCCGATTTGATCACCGGAGCGCATGCTGCGTGCGCCGATATGGCAGCGGACACGAGGCCGGATCCGGTCATCGACGAGGCCCCTGTCATGCAGCGCGCCAATCCCGGTTTGACCTTCCAAAAGGCTGCGTTATTCGCCGGTCTCGCCGCCGCAGCCTACTGCCCGCAGGTCATCAGGCGCTAGGGCGTGCAAGCTCGGGTGAGTTCGGGATCGACGGTAATACTCAGTCGGACAATCACATTGGCCAGCACAACGGAACGTAAGGGGCGCGATCTGAAGACGTGCGGCTCCTGGGGGCCCGGCTCTGGTCAAGCGGCTATCGAGGCAGTGGCAAAGAAACATTCGGGCGCTACACGGGCGGGCAGATGACGCGGGGCGTGGTCACCTGCGGCTCTGCGCGGCGGCAAAGAACGCTTCGTCTAAAACCGATCTTGGGCCTGTTAGTAGCGGCAATCTCGGCCGTAGCGGGAGCCGCCTGCGCAAGCGACAATCCGGATAAGGCCGAGTACAACACCGCAAAAGACCGCTGCAGAACTGCGGTAGCCCAACGCCTCACGGCACCGTCAACGGCGAAGTTCCCGGAGGTGGGGTGGGGCAACAAAGTTCAGCTCACGGACGGGGATGTTTCTTTCATGCGTTCCGAATTCCCGAAGTTCGACCCATCCAGCGTGTCGGCAGTCTGGGTGGTGTCGGGAGCCGTGGATTCCCAAAACAGTTACGGCGCAATGATTCGCACGAATTTCGAATGCAGAGAAATCTTCATTGGCGGAAATTTTAGCTCTGGCTACATCGATAGCCTGGGGAAATAACCCGCGGTACCGGAAACGGAGTTTCACACGATGCCCAGTACCAGCTGAACCTACGCAATTGCCTGTCCTACCTTCGCTTGCACGATCGCGCTAGCCGCCCCAGCCTGGGCCGACGAAATCTTAAGCGGCACTTACACCTACGTGAACGAGACTGGCTTCACGTCGACGTGGACGGTCACTCCGTGCGGCTCCGGGTGCGCCCACGTGTTTACCAGCCATAGCGCAGCAAACTACGACCTCATCGTGAGCGATGGCCGATGGACCGCTACGGTCAACCCGCCAGACGCCGTGCATTGCCGGAATGGCACCTCGGCCGAGGCGACGGTCAACATTTCGGTCGACGCTGCAACACTGACGGGCACGAGTACTAATTCCAGCACATCCGGAGTCTGCGGCGACCCCCCGAGGACGTACGGCCCCGACAAGTTCACCCTGACCAAAGTGTCGTAAACCACCTACTCACAGGAGCGAAGCCGCACTCGAAACTTGGGATCGGTACCGGCAGCGGGACGCGCGATTCCCCTGCAGCTAATGGCTTTTGCGTTTGCAACGGACCGCAGGGCCTTGTCCGGTCATCATCAGACCACCGATCCCGGGTGCATCTCTCCTCCGGCTGGGGCGTGCTCCCTCGGTGCGTACTGGGGGCACAGAAACTTCACGGAGTCGGCGACGAAGCGCAGAGATTGGGGGACGTCGACCTGATTGGTCTCGCGAAATTTGGCGGCGAGCTGGTCGTAATTCCAGTCGCTGTCCAAGAACTGGTCGCAGACCCACCTTCCGTTGGCGATGAGGTCGTGGTCGGCACCCGCCATCCCGTCGGCCCTGATGGCGGCAATGAAGCCCGCCTCGTCCATCGATGCTTTGGCGAGGTTGTTGGCCACGCAATAGCCGAGGATGAACAGCAGGAGCATAAACACGGTGGCCGCCTGGCGGGCGGGATTGTGTTCGCGGTGGTTCATCGGCCCTCCTCGTTGTTTAACTTCCCAGAGGAACGTGCGCGACGTGCTAGTTATTCAAAATCAGGCTCGCAAATTTGCTGTTCGGTAGCCTTCCGGGAGCGCTCTTCACCCGAGAATCATTTGTGATTCACAGTGACTGAACCCTTGCCCAGATAGAGCTCCCGATGGAGCCCAGGCCGACCACGTGCCCGGTATTGCAATCTGCTGCGTGCGATGACACTGTGCAATAGCCTGTCACCCGTGAACAGGATTTACTTGCGGCATGAGAATGTCTCACGCCCTAGCCATGGATCAGCGCCGCATTTTCGAGGATGGGTTTCGGGCGGATGTCTGCTATCGATCCTGTTGATGACCGCCGGTTGGAATCTGCCTGTCGCATCGGCCGATGAAGGGACACCGGTGGTGGTTGACTGCTGCCAGGGGCCGCAAGTCAAGCCGCAACACATCATGTTGCTCGGCGACAACACCTGGAACATCGACAACCTCGTCTGGACCAGCTGGGGCGGCGCTGGCGCAAGAGGCACCGGCATCGAGTTCCGGGTAGCCTGCGTTCCGAACTGTGCGCAAGGCTCGGCGACCTATTCTCCGGTTACGATTACGCTCACCGGCGCAACCCCTCCCGACTTCCGTTACACCAGCGCGGTAATCACCAACCAAAACACAGGCGGATCTGAAACCGCGTCGCTCCGGTAGAGCGACTGCTCTTGCATCGGCTGCAGCTCCGGTATTCCCGATGCTGGTGATAACTGTGGCGCTGGCAATCGGCAACGGTGCAATACAAGCCACTGGCTTTATTTACCTACCTGCTGCCCTAGGGCCTACTTAGCGTTCGGGCATAGGCGCTGGCTCCCTCAAGTGGAGCCGATGTTCTGCGGCGAACACCTAGTATTCGTCCATGCCATTGACCAATGGTCAGACGTTCGCCGGGTACACCATCATTCGCCCTTATCAGCGATTCGTGCTAATCGGCGCCAATGCCAGGAGGCTTCCAAGCCTCCCTAGGCGGGATCAACGTGTAGCTGAAGAAGAAAATATCCCGCGCCGCGTTCCACTCCTTCCGGAGTCTTTCCCACCGGATACTTCGGTCGGCATTGCGGGCGTTGGGCTGTCTCAAATATGACCACATTCGAGACATCGTCCAGCGGTAAGCGCTGCCGGTTCGACACTGCAGGTGGCGGTGTCTCAAATGTTGGTCGCAGAAATAGATGCCGCGAAAATCCCGTTCACCACATTTATGGAGCAGTCGTCTCGCGCTTCGGTGACCGCGGGCCAGCGGATCGGCTACACCCGCATTTCGACCGTCACCCAAACTCTCGATCAACAGAACGACGCACTCGCCGCGGCCGGGGTGTCGAAGACGTTCTCCGACATCATGTCCGGTGCCCGTGATGACCGCCCCGGTCTGGCCGCGCTGATGGCTTACGTCCGTGAGGGCGATACCGTCGTGGTCTGGAAACTCGATAGGCTCGGACGCAACACGCTCCACATCTTGGAGACGGTCAAGGCCTTGACCAACCGGGACGTCAAATTGATTTCCACCAGCGATGGCATCGACTCGTCAACTCCGGCGGGACGCATGATGATCGGAGTCCTCGGGTCGTTAGCCGAGTATGAGCGGGAGCTCATTAAGGAACGAACAGCGTTGAAGCGGGCAGCATCTCGCGCTAACGGCACCAGCTTCGGGCGACCACGAAAGGTGGTTGATGCCGAGCACATCATGACCGCCAAGCGGATGAAATCCGATGGCCACACGGGGAAGACGATTGCGAAGTTCCTCGGGGTTAGCCGCGCCACCCTGTACCGGTATTTCGCCGAGGAGGTCGTCTAATCGTCCTCCACCACACCGTCGTCCGCAGGCGACCAGCGTCCGCGTAGCCACGTGACCTTATGCGACCAGGGTTAAGCTGAGCTCACTTGCTCATGCGGGGTGCCATCCGAAAAGGGCTTGGTGGAATACTGCACGCTCTGGCGGTGGAGGTTCGGTCTCGCCGGGTCGAGCTTGAACACACCCAAGCAATGGGCTCGGCGCCGACGCCGACTTGGGCTTGTTCCGCAAGATGAGCTTGGTGAACGCCTCGACGAGCGCCAGCCCGGCCCCCATCAGAGTGAATCCCGCCGTGGCGAGGTCGGCCACCGTCACCGGGGTGTCCCAGGGTTTGATGGGTTCGGTAGTCCATGTCCCGAGCGCATCGAAGTGTTCTTGATCCATGCCGTTGTTCGCGCCGGGCGCGAGTTCGGGCATGACGTCGAGGTTGAGGGCGATGTTCACCAAGCTGCCGTAGTGGCGTCCAGGGTGCTGATCGACCGGCAGGATGCCGTCGTGGATGTGGTTGCGCAGGACCTTGCACACACCCGCGTAGACATGAAGCCGGGCTACATCCGCCAACACAGCAGCGTCGTACTCCTTGTTCAGGTGATCGGTGAGATACCCTCGCCCATCAAGGGATTGACGGAACTTCGACGGGTCGCGGGTGGAGTCGATAAGCAGCGGGTAGCGCCTCCCGTAGATATCAAAGGCGGCCGCGAGGTAGAGCAGTTCCCGGTCGAATGCTTCGGCTGCGGTCTCGACAACGTCCGGTCCCTGCTTGGCAGTTGCCGGGTTGGACAGCGCCGCGAGCATGTGGTCGAGGGCGCGGGCAGCGCGGGCAAGCCGGACCCGTATCGATTTGAGCGCGGTGACCGTCTCCACGTCACCCTGGCGGCTGGCGATGGTAGGGAAAACGTCGAAGTAAGGCATTGCAGATACCACGCCCCAGTCGTAGAAGTTCGCGATGGTCGCGGTAGATTCGGTCGTTTCCCAGGAGCCGCCGCCGACCAGCGATCCGCGTTGCAGGTTCACGATCGGGTTCGCGGTCGTTCGCAGGTAGTGGCCGATGAGGGCTACGGCGTCGTCCGGGGTCACACTGGCGACCAAATCATTGTCGGCGACATCAGACCGTCCCGCAGTGGGTGCGTTGGTCACGACGGCATCGATTCCTACCGCACCCGCCGCGGCGGCATATGCGGCCGCGTGGTGTCGTTGGTCGAGGCTAAGCGGGTCCGCGTTCGCTGGTGCGGTCTGAGCATCGAGTTGCTGGTAGACGTCGAAGAAGTGCACCCGAGTCGCCGACCTTTGTTGTGCGCTTTCCGTTTTGACGCCGAACACCACGGTGTCGAGCTCCCGCGCCGCGCTCTCCACCGATGCGAACCCGATCTGACGGACCACGGGCTCATGCAGCACATCGGCCCAAGCGCTGGGGACCTCTGCTCCGTCGGGGACCAGGAGTTGCACCTCGATTTCGTCGCGCCGCAGGAACCTGGCCAAGTATCCATTGGGCGGACTTGGCACGGTCGTGACGTCGATCCCCAGCCGCAGCGGCCTGGTCGCGGGCCGGAGCGGAAACAGCGGCCGAATGTTTTCGGACTCCTTGAGCGGCGGGCGAACATACCGCATGAACCGATTGTTCGGCTGGCCGCTGGGGATCGTGATCGTCATGAACCCGATGATGTCACCCGGTACCGACGGCCGGAGGGCGCCGCTCTGGGTGATTCACTCGGATACGACGTCACCGCCGTCTGCATACTGGTGCCTATGACGGACACCGGCGAAGATCGGGCCTTATGACGAATGGACGGCGTGTTCGAGATCGCTGCAGCCGAGTCTGCGCGTGCGAGCTACACACACAGCCGTCGCCGCCTACGTGTGGGGGGGTCGGCGGCTTCGTGACTAACGCCGACACCGGTGGAAGACAATTTGCGATGGTGGCGCGATCCTCATCAAGGGCAGTGTGGCCGCGGCCTACGAGTCCGTGCTGACGGGTGCTCTGCTCCGATGAGGTGCATGGGTCCGGCTCACTTAACCAAGTTCCTGTTCTTACCGGCTACCAAGACCTCGGGGTCTCCGGGCTCCGCGGGCTGATCCTCGACAAGCGAGGAGCACGGCACTGCGAGACTGTGGCGGGTTTGGCCCTCGGGCGGACACGCTGATCAACGGTGGTCGCTGGTCTTATCAAGCCGAAAAGCTCTGCAGATCTTCCGGATTGAGGTTGCGGATGCCCGCGGCGATCTCGAATCGCGCTATTGATGTTCCTAGCACAATCGGCCCAGGCAGCTCCGAGCTAAAGGAAAACGGATCTCCGCCGACTGGCATCGGGGCCGCTGCACCCATGCCATGTATCCCGTCCAGGGATTGCAGGTCGGAGGCATCGATAGTCCCCAACCGCGCCATGAACATGGGCCCCTCCTGGACTGCTTCGCTGGCGGGCAGCTGAATGATGTTGTTGCGCAATATCTCCGCGGTCTTCTTATCTGAGTAGGCGGCCGAAAGGTCTTTATCCGTCACGAAGATCGCCATGTTGTCGAACGTCGGCTTGAAGAGGTATTCCCAACCCGAGTGGTAAAAGCCGCTTTTGGTGTGCCCAACGCCAAGAAGCGCGTTAGCCAACTCGCGAACGTAATCCCAAAGCACCTGTAGCGAGGCCCGCAGTTCTGTGCGGCCCGTATCGTCTTGCGGCAGGAGATATAGCCCTGGCTTAGCGTGCATCAGTGCAGAGCGTTCGTCGGCGTACATGTTGGTGTAGATCCAGTCGATCGGCGCTGCCTCACCCGCAGGCGCAAGCTTCGTGACAGCGACGAGCGAGTCGGCCATCTGAAGTGCCGCTGTGAACCAATCCTTTTCCGACTCGGCGGGCCGTCCATTTGGGCGCATCCGTCGGGGTCGGACGTCACTCAGCAAGCGCTCCAAGGCGAGAAACATGTTCCGGTAGGCATCGAAGAGGTATTCCGAGGTGCGTGCCATCCGAATGAAGCGCAGCGCGTCGTGCTGGGCCGGGGTTGGTAGCGGCGCGGGAGGCACCGGATCCCGCATTGGTCGGTGACCGTCGCGGTGGCGTTGAACTGTACCCTTGTCGTGTAGATGATCCTTGCGCGAAGAATGACTCCTACACTTCGGTCGTCCCACCACACCAGGCAATCGTCAGAATCAATACGAGCCGCGTTGCACCAACCGCGCATGCACATGTAATCGAGGCCGCTGTTGGCTGCTCGCAGTGCTTGCGTGTGCGTTCCGTCGAAACCAGTCGACGAGGAAGGGCCATATGTGACGACAATCTTGGATTGAGCTGCAACGGCTGTTGTCCATCCGCCAAGCGATACCGAGGCGCTTGTATTCGGCTCGCTCCGAAGCAAGAAAACCGCCCCGTGACGGAACGTATCAGCTTCATCTTGAAGCGGAATCCCAGCGCAATCCCCAACTGTCACGCCCGATTATGGCGCTGCTACAAAGGTCGACGGTCAACACCACGCCGAGCACACTGCACCGGGCGCGGGGAAGGACATGGGGTTCTGCCCATACCGGAGCCACTCGTAGGCCATAAAATTGTGTTGCACCGGTGGTGGACACCGAGCTCAGTCCGGGAAGGGGCCACCGGCATGACTGACCAACCTCACGCAGCACTGACCAAGCAGCTGGGGCCGCGGCCTGTCATTGCCGGAGGATGGACGTGGACCTGGCAGCGGTGCGGCCGCTATGCGTACCGAAAGTGCTTGACGCACTCGACCAATCCTGATCACTTGGTCGCGAAGGTACCGTCTCCGACTCGTATGCCCTCCCTGCGAATCGTCAACAGCCATGTCGGAGTGAGCCCCACGATCAGTGAAGCCTAGAAAGCCCTAGGGTGCCGAGTCGCGGCCAAGCTCCGTCAGCATCGAATGCGATACTTCGGCGATGTCAAAGTGGCTCTCCGCCAGTGATCGCGTACGGCTCGCGTCTCAGCTGGTTTCCGAGCTTGAGAACCAATTCTCGACGGCTGTGCACGCAGCGGTGATCAAGCAGTTCGGCATTCAGACGAAGCGGTCACCCGACCACCTGTTTCACACCCTCTTGGAGGACGCCGACGACGACAGCCTCGCTGCGTTAGGGAGGCATTTCACCCTTGACGTACCCGAGAAGACGCACAACGAGCCAGCCGAAAGCCCTTCACCAGACATCAACGCCTACGCAGAGCTCGTCTCCGCAGAGACCGCACTGAGGGAGGTGATCAGACTCGCGGTACCGGAGTGGATCAAGGACTTGACCCAGGATGAAGTCGCAAAATTAAAGGAAAAGCAGACCGAAGAAGACAAGCGCCGCGACGGCATCACTGTGGCCGAGGACATGCTTGATTACACCGAGATCTACCAGCTCGAAAAAACCATCAACAAGAACTGGGACGCAGTGAAGCCCGTCCTTCAAGACAAGAAGCGGACCGACGTCTACCTCAGCATCATCTTGGACATCCGAAACTCGATAGGTCATTCGCGCCCCGTGTTTGCTGCGGAGCGGCTGTTGTTGGCCGGGGCTGCAGGGCAGATTCGAAACCAGCTTGCCCGCTACAAGGCCATGAACGATGGACCGCATCGTCACTACCCATCTTTGAACTCCGCACGCGACGGAATGGGGACGGTCGCTCCGTCGAACCCGTCATTGTCTGTTTCTCAGGTGGATCCGTTCAGCCCACCGCCGCGGCTCGAAGTCGGCAATACGGTGACGTTCGAATTGGAAGCTACCGACCCGCGCGGGCGCGAACTCATCTGGACGGCTTACTCGGTACCTGGCGATCAGACACCCTCCATGGCAGGCCACGGAGATTACTACCCCGTGATCGCTGAGACGAGAGGCGAACGAGTCAGCTTCACCTGGACTGTCAGCGAAAACGAGGTGGGCGAGGGTCGCATAATTGCTATCACCGTAGCCAATACCGGAAAGTATCATCGCCAACGGAAGTGGGATGACGGCTGTGTCTTCCAATACCACGTCAATCCACCACCAAACGCATAACCCCGCCGCGCAAAATTCTCCTGGGTTTCGGCTTCAGCGCCGCCAATCCACCGAACCCCGCCATATTGCCCGGAATCGTCGTGGTTGATGGCGGGCAAAAGCGGGCAGCGGTAGTCGCCCGAAGTTCTCGTGACCAAGCACGGCGGGCCGATTCTCGTCGGCGTGTCCACACCGACGATCATCTCTATCACGTGGTCGGTGAAGTAAATGTTGGCCTACGCCAGCAGCGGCTGCCATCCACGATCGATGAGTCGGGTCGGCTGCCGGTGTCCTGATCAGCGAGGTGAAGGTACAGCTCCCCTTGGGCCAAGTCGACGCCGTCACCGCGGCCGATTGTCAGGCGATGTGCCGTCATCGCCTGGTGCGCGAAAAGCCTCGGACACTGTGGACGGGGCGACAGACCAGATCATCGGTCCAATTTGGCCGAATTGCCGCACACTCTGAACCGTCCTCTGTACGGTCACACCACCGAATATCGACGTTGAGCACCGGACTGGGGTTGCGGCGTGTCTGCACCGGCTAATTGGTATCCCGATCCTTGGCGCGAGGCCGAGCTGCGGTGGTGGGATGGAGCACGGTGGACCGGGTGGACGCACCCTCCTGCGCCGCAGGCGAGACCCGAGCCCGTCGCCGGAACCTTCCCTCCGAGTCGCGAAACGGTCGGGTCGACGAAACGTGTCACGGCCGTAGTTGATGATGCCCGAACTGAATTCAACCGTAGCGGTCTCGAAGACGTGCTGGCCGGTGTCGATCGTTTAGCGGTCATCGATGTCGAGACCACAGGCCTTTACCGGACCGACCGGGTCGTCGAGATAGCCATCATGGTCATGGACGCCTCGGGGCGGGTGATCGACGAGTTCGACACGCTGGTGAACCCCTACCGCGATCCGGGACCGACCTGGATCCATGGCATCACCGCCTCAATGCTGGTCGATGCTCCGGCGTTTGACGACATCGCTGGACATGTCGCCGCGCGCCTGACAGGGGCGGTTGTTGTTGCCCACAATTTGCGCTTTGACACTCGAATGCTCGGCCATGAGTTGGTCCGTGCGGGAATCGATGTTGATTGGGGACAGGGATTAGACACCCTGGACGCCACCGGTTGCAAACTTGGAGTTGCGTGCGCTGAATACGGCATCGCCCAGCAGGGTGCACACCGTGCTCTGTACGACGCCCGGTCTACCGGCCAGCTTCTGCTGGCCGTGGCTGAGGCGTTTACGACAACTTGTCATCCGGCTGTTGCCCGACCTGTGCAGGACGAGCTACCCCGGCGCATACTGACCCGCGATGGATTTACCGAGGTCAGAGCCGAGGCCCCCTACCTCGCCGACTTGGCCCGCGGCGTTTGCAGCCACTCCGACGTGGCAACGTATGTGACCTTGCTCGACCGGGCCGTAGCAGATTTGCAACTCACCGCGGCCGAACGACGTGAACTGGCCCATCTCGCCGACGAACTCGGCCTCGATACCCGTCGCCGCGAGCGGGCGCATCGTGAATTCCTCAACGGACTGATCGACGCCGCACTGGAAGACTCCATCGTCACGGACGTTGAACTCGATCAGCTTTGCAGGCTAGCGGCGCTGCTCGACCTCGACGATCAGCTGGTAACCCGCCGCACCACCCCCTACCGGCTGGTCAAAGACGAAATCACGCTCCAACCCGGTATGCAGGTATGTTTCACGGGTGCCGCGGTCGACGGCGCAGGCAACTTGATCGACCGTGAGACCGTTTTATACCCCCAAGCCCGCGAGCACGGCATCATTGCCAAAGACTCGTTCACCAAATCATGCGACCTAGTCATTACTGCTGACGTCGCCTCCCAATCGTCCAAGATTAGTAACGCTCGCCGTCACGGAACTCCGGTCGCCACTCTCGCCGACTTCCGTCACTCACTAACCACTGGGTCTCCGCTGGCCGTGACCCGACTTTCGACTGCCGGTGTCGCCCAGGTGTGCAGAGAGTGCGGCACTTCGTGGATGGCGGCCCGCCGCTCCAGCAATCCCGTATGTCCCGGATGCCGCGGAGCGGCACGAAAGCCGGACCCGACGGCGAAGCGGCAACTGCTCAAGGACAACGTCGCTGCGGCGCCTCCGCCAGCCATGCAAACACTAGTCTGCGCAGACTGTCTGGAGACCTGGGAGCGCCCGCGGGTCCGCGGCCGCCAGCCTCACCGCTGCCCAGCTTGTGTCAGTCGGGATGCCGGGGTGCGGGCGTAATGCAGATCCTTGCTGTCGTCGATGCGAACGCTGCAGCGAATACCGTCATCGAGTGCCACGTCGATGTCGGCTCTCAGCTCCTGGCATCGGTCGGACGTGTGACGATTGGGTGTTGACTAACCAGCAGGACAAGGTCCAGCTGTTTACCCGGGTCGGGCCCATCACCACGGCCGGACCATTGAGACCAAGCCCCTATTGGGGCCCCCGAGCACCTTCACCAAAACCGACAGGCTTCCGTTCCCGTGCGATAGACAGAGCTGCGAAACCTCGCGCGAAAGGATCTCTGCTTTGACAGTCTTCGTTGGAATCCTCGGCGTAATAGTCGGTGCGATGCTTCAAGTCGCGCGCGATCAATGGCAACAGCGGCGAGAGCAAAAAGCCAAGCTGCGCACAGCTGTTCGACTGGTGACCAGCGAGTTATACGTTGCTAAAGCGATCGTCGCGCCGATATCGGAGACCGGCAGCTGGGGCCCAGAGCAGGATGTTTTGCCCACGACTAACTTGGCCGAGCAGGCTGGCGTACTGGCGGCAGGACTTTCGACTCATGATTGGAAGCTGTTCGAGGGTGCTCTATTGGGCATCCAACACATCAACCGGATACGAGCCCGGCTCGAACAGTCGGGGGGAACGTTTACCGAATACGAGCTGAAGAGGGCAGCCGCGATACACGACCACGTCGTGCTAACAATCGACGCCTTCGAGCGGGCGCTAGGCGAGGCTCCGGCGATAGCCGCAGCTTCCCGTCCCGCGACAGCGGACAGGTTGGGCGAAGTGCAGTAACCGAGCCGTTGCTGGTGTCCGAGCTGGGGCGATAACAAACCGTGCTCGGATCATCCTTTGGGCGGGTAAGGATCGTTGCCGTACGAGTTTTTCTCGGCTATCTGCCCATCCTTGTTATGGATGGTGTGCTCCACGCCTCGATCCCTCGCCATCTGACGACCGACGGCTTGCTGCTCGGCCTTGGTTCCTCCTGTGTGCGCCGCCCGGCTACTGCCTTCGACCTTCGATTTCCACGTCCCATCTTCGTAGTACGTGCTGATGTCGCCCTTGGCCATGTCGCTCTCCTACTCGGGTTAACTACTTGCTCCATTGTCCAGCTCGGACTGACATAAGTGTCCGAGCGACTCTCATTACCCCCAGACACGGTGCAATTCCGGCGTCCAAAGAGCGGCCAAAATTTCCCGAACGCCAGCGAGACGCCGTGCTGCACCAGAAATTCCGACCTAAAGAATCAGCGCCATTGCCGGTCCGGGCGCGGTTGCTTCAGGATCTTCCCCGGCCCTGCAGCATCGCCGCCCTGTACGCGCTGGCGATGCCCGGGATGCCGCGGCGTTGAGACGTTAAGAGCACCACTCCCGCGAGGGTGCTGCAAAGGATTTTCAGCCACCCCCTCGTGACCAGCTGTCGGTGGCCGACCTTATGTTGCCAGGATGCGCTGGTACGCCCGCCCCGACACCGACCCCTACCGGCTGAGACACACACCTCGGTTGGCATCATGGAACAAGGCGGATGATCCAGATCAGATTCGCCTGCGAGCTTTTCTCGATGACACCGAAGCGCTTATCGCCAACTCGCGGATCGACAGTCCGTGGACGCTGCGACTTGACGTCGGGATTCCAGGTGGAAGGGATCTTCTCTCCGCGGCGGACCTCGACAATTACGCCCATCCGCTCGCCAATCGGTTGAAGGATCCCGGCCTGGTGTCGGTGTGGTGCACCAAGCAACACAGCGAGAAGTCCTTCGTGCGAATCGACGCCGCGCGTGCGGTTCCTCCGCCATCGGTGGACGTGGTTGTCGCGAGAACGACTGCGTCGACATCGGCTACCGCATACAAGGAGCAGATCCACGCCGCGGTCGCCGGTGAACGACAACTTCCAGATGGATCGGTCAAGCTGGAACTCGCTTTTCTCGTTGGCCCTAGCAGGAACTGGCTGAACCTATGGAAGCCGACGATCGACGCATTGGAACCGCTGCTCGGGCGCGATCCCTCAGAGAGTCGCCCCTGGCATCCACGGGACGGCAGGATCACCGAGCTGGGTATGCACCTGACGGTTGACCCCGCAGTTCGCCACGATGTCGCCGTCGGTATAACAGCCGCACTGGCCTGAAGGGGGTGCATTCCATACCGGGTGTCCTGCTGGTGGGCGAGGATTTTGGCCGTTCGGTCGAGGTCACACTTCACCGATACCGCGGAACGCCGTGCTGCAACAGAAATTCAGGCCTAGCGCCATTGCCTGTCCGGGCGCGGTTGCCTCAGTAGCTTGTCGGTGCCTGCGACATAACCGCTCGGTACGCGCTGGCGATGCCCGGGATGCCGCGGCGCGGGTGGCCGAAGGCAGTGATGTCGTCCGACGGGGCACCTTAAAGAAACACGGCAGGGTTCCCGTATGAGTTCGCTACCACTGCTAACTGAGTGACTGCGCCCCTAAGGGGCGCAATCGTTGCACTCAGTGCTAGCCGAGTAGGGGCAGTAACCCGAGCGCGCGCACTTAGTGGCCGCATTCGGTGCTGCGATCTATCGCATTTTTCCTGGTCAAATGGGGTATAACCGGGTGCGGCAACGAGGGTGGCCGCGCGCTTACTCACTTACCAGCCCCGCATTCGGGGTGGACACCGCGGGCAAGGCCCGAAATTGGTCGCGAGCACACCGAGCAGGGATTCGCCAACGAATACATATGTGCATTTCGGCGGCCTGCGGCGCAGCTCAGAATGCCCTGCCGAAGACCGAGCGCCAGGGCAGGGTCGATTGTGCGGGCGGAGCGGCCGTACTTTTTAGCGGCAGAGAGAATTCCATTCCGGCTCATCCCGGTGACGTCGCCGTGGATTCGTTGCTCCACGAGGATTTCGACGATCTCGTCGAGCACCTCCTGCTCATCAGCTTTGCGCGCACGGGATTGGCGGGTGCCGTCGGTGTAGGTCAACCGGCGGGTGTCAACGTCGAATTGCAGATAGCCCTCTGGGATGTCGACGTCGCGCCCGTAGGCGGTGAAATACCGCGGCGAGTCGGGTTCGTCTTTCTCTCGGACCAGTCGCCAGGTTGCGTCGGGCCAGTCCTGCAGCCGGGAATCACCGCGGGCTCGTTCCCCAGAGTGACCCATGTGGTGCACCACAAGGGCTTCGTTGATTCCCGAGTCCGCTAACAGCGCGTCGAAGGCGACCAGAAACCGCCCGGCATCGTGGTTCTCGTCGAGGCCCAGGGCGTCCAGCACTGGGCGCAGGCAATCCAGGATCAGGTAATCGGCCCCGCGGAGGCGTTGGGCCCACTCCGCCCGCACGCCCTCGTTGAGGATATTGAACGCGCCGATACGGCCTCGCAAGGTGACGACGTCTACGCAGTCGGTATTGATGATGCCTTGGTCTCGGAGCCAGCGACGCATGATGTTCTCCGACAGTTCGTTGTCGATGAGCAAGGCGCGGTGCGATTGAGTGGTCACCGGGAACCGGCCTAAAAATGGGTCGCCGTCGGCAAGAGATCGCAGTAGGTTCCCAACGAGGGTGCTCTTCCCGGCCTTATATTGGGCCGACAGCAGCACACGTCCTTGGGCTGGTGCTAGCCGGTCAATGCGGTACTGAGAGTCGGTATCGGGTTCACCGAGTAGGTCGATCAAGCGCCGGATCGGCGGAATGGGAGACGGAGGGTGGATCTCTTCGTCGAAACGCAGCTTCGCCTCGTGCCTGGCGCGCAGTTGGCCGAGGTGGTACTCGATCTCGTCCTGCGGGTCGAGGTCGCGGCCCGGACGCGTGCTACTGCTGCCCATCGTCTCGAACTGCATCTCGCGGCAGGGTCCGCTTATCACCATCGGCTCTCCTGCATGAGGGCCGTTGCGATCGCATCGCTGATCGTCCGCTCGATCTCCGAAGACGGCAGTCCGGCACCAGAAGCGGCGTCGGCCAGGGCCGTATAGACGGCATTGTCCTCTTGGAGCAGTCCGTCCTCGGCAGCGCGGCATGCTGCCCAGTACAAGGTCGAATGCCGTTGGCCCTCGGCGGCGTTCGCAACTGCACGTACGAGGCCGCGGCAGTTCCACCTGGCCGCCGCGGGAGACAAACGTCTGGCGTAACGCCGCGGGCGATTCTGCGGCGATGGCCCGGGCTCCGCGGCCATCTCGGTCAGCCACTGCGAGGCGGCCGCGATGTCGGCCACCGGCATCCTGAAGGTGTAGGGCTTTTCAGTGAGGAAATGCTGGCTCGGTGGCATGACGACGAAATTTCGCTCGTGGCAGAGGATGTCAACGCCACGGCACAGCTTGCTACGTACGGGTCCGTGAACGCCGTCGAACCAGAGGTGGCGACCGCCGTCGCCACGGCCACTGTATGTGGTCATCGTCTCCGGCAGGCGACCGTACTCGGCTTCCAGCTGGGCCAGTGCGACATCGCCACCGTGCCGCGGGTCGATATCGAGGACAATCTGGCCAGGGCGGGGCCGGGCACCGATCCCGTGGTCGGGATGATCAGTCCAGTACCGCTCAGCCCACTGCACGTCGGTGCTGGCGTCGTAGAACCCATGGCCCTGCAATCCGCATTCCCCGCGGCACTTTCGGCTCTCTGGGCTGAATAAGGGGTGGGCGTTGCGTATTGCGGGGACCTTGCTGTGAGGGAACAGCGGAATGGTCGCGAACCCATATTCCCGGTAAATGACGGCTACCTCGCGATTGTTTGGGGCGATTCTGTACCAGTTAGTCATGGATTCTCCGCCGGGCGTTGGCCCTGTTGCTGCTGGCGCAGGCCGCCGTCACCGCGGCATACCGACGGTTGGCGTCACCGCCCTGCTTCCTGTTCCGCCAGCCATGCCAGCACCGAAGACTTTCTCCAAACGCGCCGCCTGCCAATTTTGAAGCTGGTCGGTCCGATGCCGATGCATGCCCAATAACGCCAGGTACTGGCCTTGGTCCCGGTCCACTTCTCCAAATCGAGTGCACCCATGAATTCCTTGTCCACCAGACGGTCCCTTCCTTACGCACCGAGCAGGTTCCCTTCCTTCCCAATTTGTCATATCCTTGTTTTTGGGAATACCGTCAGTGTGACTGCGCTTGCCATGACGGTCAAGCCGAATTAGAAAAGTTGCGGAAATGGGAACACAGAAGTGGGCGGACGAACGTTTCGGGAAAAGGGTCAGAACGCTGCGAGAGAGTCGGCGCTGGTCCCAAGCGGAGATGGCGAAGATGTTGGTGGACAAAGGCATCCAACCGATGCATCCAACAACTGTGGCGAAGATCGAGACCGGCGACCGGTCGGTGCGAATTAACGAGGCGGTGGGTATCGCCGACCTGTTTGAGGTCTCGCTCGACTCCCTGCTTGGTCGCGAAATCGTCAGCGAGAGCAGTGACTTCGCATATCGGTTAGGGATGCTGGTGTCCAGCGCTCACGAGTCGTACCTCATGGTGGGGCCGGTCATGCGAACTGTTCAGGAACCGCTAGACGAGCTCCCGGACGGCTTTGAGGGTGCCGACAATCTCCGAGAGATCGGCTACAACGCTCTAAACCACCTGAAATCCGCGCGAAAGACGTTAGCGGAGTTAGTATCTGCGTCGAGGGATTCCTTGCAGCGTGAGTAGGTGACGTCCGGTGAAGCGCAACCCAAGGGCCGGAGTCGAGGATCGCTGGACGAAGACCATCCGCGATGTAGATGGCACTATCCGCACCGAGCAGAGTGCAGGTTACGGCAAGGGAAGCCGCTGGCGCGCAAGGTACGTGGATGACCGCGGGAAAGAACATGCCAAGGGGTTCTCCCGCAAGGCGGACGCCCAACAATGGCTTAACAAGCAAGTAAGCAATCTGGTAACGGGCACCTGGACTGACCCCGCACTCTCTGGTGTCACCTTCGGGGTGATGGCCCAGCGGTGGATCTCCACTAAGGCCGCCAGGGCACCCAAGACAGTGGCCGGGTATCGCTCACTGTTGGACACGGTGGTGCTGCCCCGGTGGGAAGCTGTCTCGCTGCGCGAGATCGAATTCGACGACCTTCAGGTGTGGATCAGCGGCCTCTCGGTGGACGGGTCATCGCGCTTTGAGGGTAAGGGGCTGAGTGCATCTCGGGTCCGGCAGGCCCATCAGCTGGTCGGTGCAGTGTTGAAGTTTGCAGTGCGGGCCAAGCATCTGACCACCAACCCCGCCGAAGGTATTGAACTTCCCCGGCTACCAGAAACCGAGCAACGCTATCTCACCCACGAGCAGCTGCACCGAGTCGCGGTGGCTGCAGGGCGGTTGCGGACCCTAATCCTTGTACTGGGCTATTGCGGCCTGCGGTTCGGCGAGGCTACTGCACTACGAGTCGCCGATGTCGACGTAACCGCCCGTCGAATACGGATACGCCTATCGGTTACCCATGTGCGGAAGACGGGGCTCGTGGAGGGGCCGACGAAAAACCACACCGCCCGCACCGTACCGGTACCGGCGTTTGTGGCTCGGTTGCTGGAAACCGAAATCAAGGACCGCGGCGAGGCCGCGCTGGTATTCCAATCCGCCCGCGGCGGTCACCTCACAATCGGGCAAGCCCGCTATGCCTTCGCGAAGGCGGTGTCCGCGGTGGGTGGTGTAAACCAACTTCGGCTGCATGACCTGAGGCACACGTGTGCCTCTCTGGCTATCCGCGAAGGGGCCAATGTCAAGGTGGTGCAGAAACTACTCGGGCACAAATCAGCGGTGCTCACGCTGGACAAATACGGCCATTTGTTCCCCGATGACCTGGACGCCGTGGCGAACGCCTTTGACACCGCTGCGGACGCACTGCGGACAGCCGCGCCCTACGGACGCCCTACGGTCGGGACATGTAGCCCCTGACCTTTGGTGGCAGGTACAGGATTCGAACCTGTGAAGCTTTCGCGACGGATTTACAGTCCGCTCCCATTGGCCGCTCGGGCAACCTGCCGCCAGACAGGTTACAACGAGCGAGTAGACAAAGCACAAACGCCTATCACCGGATGAAGGGACGGAATGCATGGCGGACTCATCGTTCGACATCGTCAGCAAAGTGGATCGCCAGGAGGTCGACAACGCGCTCAACCAGGCCGCCAAGGAGCTGGCCACCCGCTTCGACTTCCGCGGTACCGACACCACGATCGCCTGGAAGGGCGACGAGGCTATCGAGCTGACGTCGTCCACCGAGGAACGCGTCAAGGCGGCCGTCGACGTCTTCAAAGAGAAGCTGATCCGCCGCGACATCTCGATGAAGGCCTTTGACGCCGGCGAACCGCAGGCCTCGGGCAAGACCTACAAGATCAACGGCTCCCTCAAGCAGGGCATCAGCAGCGAGAACGCCAAGAAGATCACCAAGCTGATCCGCGATGACGGCCCCAAATCCGTCAAGACGCAGATCCAGGGTGAGGAAATCCGGGTCACCAGCAAAAAGCGTGACGACCTGCAGGCCGTCCAAGCGCTGCTCAAGCAGGCCGACCTGGACGTGGCGCTGCAGTTCGTCAACTACCGCTGACGGGGCGGGCGCGCGCCGGTGTGAGGCGGTTTCGCGGGTTCCTAGCCCGACCAACCGGTGGGTCTCTAGGCTAGTGACGAGTCCCACGATGTGAGCGAGGTTCGCGATGACCGTGAGTCCCCAGCAAGCCGCAGACGGTGATGCGACCGAGGCCGGGTACACCGACGTGATCATCGTCGGTGCCGGCATCTCCGGCATCGACGCGGCCTACCGGATCACCGAGCGCAATCCGCAGCTGACGTACACCGTGCTGGAGCGGCGCGCGCAGATCGGCGGGACGTGGGACCTGTTCCGCTACCCCGGGGTGCGCTCGGACAGCAGCATCTTCACCCTGTCGTTCCCGTTCGAACCGTGGACCCGGAAAGAGGGCGTGGCCGACGGCGTGCACATCCGCCAGTACCTGGAAGCCACCGCGCGCAAGTACGGCATCGATCGGCACATCCGGTTCAACAGCTATGTCCGCTCGGCCGACTGGGACTCCGCCACCGACACTTGGACCGTCACCGTCGAGCAGGACGGGGCGCGCAAGCTCTACCGCGGGCGCTTCGTGTTCTTCGGCAGCGGCTACTACAACTACGACGAGGGCTACACGCCCGACTTCCCGGGCATCGAAGAGTTCAAGGGCACCGTGGTGCACCCCCAGCACTGGCCCGAAGACCTGGACTACACGGGCAAGAAGGTGGTGGTGATCGGCAGCGGGGCGACCGCCGTCACGCTGCTGCCCTCGTTGTCGGACCGCGCCGCCAAAGTCACCATGCTGCAGCGCTCGCCGACCTACCTCATTTCGGCGTCCAAGTACGGCACCGTCGCCGCCGTTTCCCGAAAGCTGTTGCCCCGCAAGCCCGCCCATCTCGTCGTGCGCATGTACAGCGCCCTGACCGAGGCGGTGTTCTTCGCGTTGTCGCGCAAGGCGCCGGGGTTCGTGCGCTGGCTGCTGCGGCGCAAGGCGATCAGCAGCCTGCCCCCCGGCTACGACGTCGACACCCACTTCAAGCCGCGCTACAACCCGTGGGATCAGCGGATGTGCCTGATCCCCGACGCCGACCTGTACAACGCCATCGCCGCGGGATCCGCCGAGGTGGTCACCGACCACATCGACCACTTCGACGCGACCGGGATCGCGCTCAAGTCCGGCGGACACCTCGACGCCGACATCATCGTCACCGCCACCGGGCTGCAGCTGCAGGCGCTGGGCGGGACCGCGATCAGCCTGGACGGCAACGAAATCAAGACCAGCGACCGCTTCGTCTACAAGGCGCACATGCTCGAAGACGTGCCCAACCTGTTCTGGTGTGTCGGCTACACCAATGCGTCGTGGACGCTGCGCGCCGACATCACCGCACGAGCGACCGCAAAACTCATGGAGCACATGGCCTCTCACGGCTACACCCACGCCGCCCCGCATCGCGGTAACGAGCCGATGACCGAGAAGCCCTCGTGGGACATCAACGCCGGCTACGTGCTGCGCTCGGTGCACATGCTGCCGAAGTCGGGCACCAAGCGGCCATGGAACGTGCGGCAGAACTACCTGGCCGACGCCCTCGACTACCGCTTCGACCGCATCGAGGAGGCGATGGTGTTCGGCCGGGTCGACGACCGCGCGCCGCTGGCGGGCTAGCGGCGCCGCGCGTGGACGGGTGTTCGTGAACTGCTACTAAATCGCAGATGTCCGCAATACGCTGATCGCCATGGCATCTGAGAAGCGCGAACCCAAAGTCGTTGTCCTCGGTGGCGGTTCCTGGGGCACCACCGTGGCATCAATCTGCGCGCGTCGCGGGCCGACGCTGCAGTGGGTGCGCTCCGAGGAGACGGCCACCGACATCAACGACAACCACCGCAACAGCCGCTACCTCGGCAACGACGTCGTGCTCAGTGACACCCTGCGCGCCACCACCGACTTCGCCGAGGCGGCGAACTCCGCCGACGTCGTCGTCATGGGCGTTCCCTCGCACGGCTTTCGGGGGGTGCTGAGCGAGCTGGCCAAAGAACTGCGGCCGTGGGTGCCGGTGGTGTCGCTGGTCAAGGGGCTCGAGCAGGGCACCAACATGCGGATGTCGCAGATCATCGAGGAGACGCTGCCCGGCCACCCCGCGGGCATCCTGGCCGGTCCGAACATCGCGCGCGAGGTGGGCGAGGGCTACGCCGCCGCGGCGGTGCTGGCGATGCCGGACCAGCACCTGGCGACCCGGCTCTCGGGCCTGTTCCGCACCCGCCGCTTCCGCGTGTACACCACCGACGACGTCATCGGGGTGGAGATGGCCGGGGCGCTGAAGAACGTCTACGCCATCTCGGTCGGGATGGGCTATTCCCTGGGCATCGGGGAGAACACCCGCGCGCTGGTGATCGCCCGCGCGCTGCGCGAGATGACCAAGCTGGGGGTGGCCCTGGGCGGCAATCCCGAGACGTTCCCGGGCCTGGCCGGCCTCGGCGACCTCATCGTCACCTGCACCAGCCAGCGCAGCCGTAACCGGCACGTCGGTGAGCAACTGGGGGCGGGCAAGCCCATCGACGAGATCATCGCCTCGATGAACCAGGTCGCCGAGGGCGTCAAGGCCGCCAGCGTGATCATGGAGTTTGCCAACGAATTCGGCCTCACCATGCCGATCGCCCGCGAGGTCGACGCCGTGATCAACCACGGCTCGTCCGTCGAGCAGGCCTACCGGGGCCTGATCGCCGAGGTTCCCGGCCACGAGGTGCACGGTTCCGGCTTCTGAACTGGTCGTTCAGGGCTGGCCGAATTCAAATCTTTGCATTCTCTATGGGCGCGGCCCTTCGGCTTGACCGGTCTTTGCCAGCAAAATACCGTCGATCCAGGCGGCCAGCGGTATCCGGGCGCGATCCTGCGGGTCGGCCCGGCGTAATCGTTTGTACGCCAGCGCGTTACGAAGAGGTAATGAGCGCAAGGTGGGGCGGATATCCGAACACCCCCCGCTAACTCCTACCGAGGGACGCGACCGGTGCACAACGTTGAACAGTCGGGTGAAAAGACCCGTGAACGTCGGCTGACAGAATCGCGCGTCGATCGGCTGCGCGGCATCATCCGCCACGACCTACCGTCATCGCTCGTCGTTTTCCTGGTCGCGCTGCCGCTGTCGCTGGGGATCGCGATCGCTTCGGGCGCCCCGGTGCTCGCCGGCCTGATCGCCGCGATCGTCGGCGGCATCATCGTCGGCTCGCTGGGCGGATCCCCGCTGCAGGTCAGTGGCCCCGCCGCCGGGCTGACCGTCGTCGTCGCGGACCTGGTGTCCGACTTCGGTTGGGGCATAACGTGTTTGATCACCGTTGCCGCCGGAGTCGTGCAGGTGCTGCTGGGGCTGAGCCGGGTGGCGCGCGCGGCCCTGGCGATCTCACCGGTGGTCGTGCACGCCATGCTGGCCGGCATCGGGATCACGATCGCCCTGCAGCAGGCGCACGTGCTGCTCGGCGGGAAATCCAAGAGCAGCGCCTGGCACAACCTCATCGGGCTGCCGGGTCAGATCATCGGTGCGCACCGTCCGGGGGTGATCCTGGGCGTGCTGGTGATCGCCATCCTGGTGGGGTGGCGATGGGTTCCCGCCACATTGCGCCGCATTCCGGGTCCCCTGGTCGCCATCGTGGGGGTGACGGTGATTTCGGTGGTCTTCAAATTCCACGTGCGCCGGATCGACCTCGAGGGGTCACCGCTGGACGCGCTGCGGTTGCCGGAGCTTCCCCACGGCAACTGGGGCGCGGTCGCGATCGGGGTGATCACGGTGGCGCTCATCGCCAGCGTCGAGAGCCTGCTGTCGGCGGTGTCGGTCGACCGGATGCACAACGGGCCGCGCACCGACTTCAACCGCGAGTTGGTGGGGCAAGGAGCCGCCAACATCGTGTCGGGCACCATCGGTGGGCTCCCGGTGACCGGCGTCATCGTCCGTAGCTCGACAAATGTCAACGCGGGCGCCAAGTCTCGCGCCTCGGCGATCATGCACGGTGTCTGGATCCTGCTGTTCACCATCCCGTTCGCCGGGCTGGTCGAGGAGATCCCCACCGCCGCGCTGGCCGGTCTGCTCATCGTCATCGGTATCCAATTGCTCAAGCCGGCGCACATCGAGACCGCCATGAAGCACGGCGATCTGGCGGTCTACGTCGTGACGGCCGTCAGCGTCATCTTCCTCAACCTGCTGCACGGCGTCATGATCGGGCTCGCGCTGGCCATCGCGCTGACCGGATGGCGGGTGATCCGGGCCAAGATCGAAGCCGCGCCGTCCGACGACGGGTGGCGGGTGAGCATCGAGGGCGCGGCGTGCACCTTCCTGGCGCTGCCGCGGCTGACGCGGTTGCTGGCGTCGATTCCGCAGGGCACGACGGCGACGGTGAGCATTGCGGTCCACTACCTCGATCACGCCGCCCACCAAACGATCACCGATTGGCAGCAACAGCACGAGGCGACGGGCGGGACGGTGCACATCGAGGGCGTTACCGACACGGGCCGGCGCGACGCGCACCAACCCCTGATCGAAGCCGAAAGGCCCGGCGCCGCAGCGTAATTGGCCTCCGCGCGGCCCGGTCAGTCGACGTCGATGCGGATGTGCAGCCGCTTGCCGCACACCTGCGCCAACCGTTGCAGCTCGTCGACACGGGGCACCTCGGTGCCGTCCTCCCACGCGGCGACAGCCTCGTGGGAGATGCCAAGCGCCTCGGCCAGCTGGGCCTGGTTCATCCCCGCACCGGCGCGTGTTTCGAAGATCAAGTCGGGCAGGTCTAACGCCAGGCCGGCTTCGTGAATGTCTATCGAGTTGGGTTCAGTCATCGCCAATCACCATCCAATTCCGATGGTACGTGGGTCTGGGCCTACCGCCCGGCCATTTGCTCCAGCCGGCGGATGCGGTCCTCGATCGGCGGGTGCGTCGAAAACAGCGACCCGATCCGCTCGCCCGCGCGAAACGGGTTGGCGATCATCAGGTGGGCCTGGCTGGCCAGCTGGGGCTCCGGCGGCAGCGGGGCCGCCTGCACCCCGCCGGAAATCTTGCGCAGGGCCGACGCCAGGGCCAGCGGGTCACCGGTCAGCACCGCGCCCGATTCGTCCGCCTGGTATTCGCGTGATCGCGACACCGCCAACCGCACCACCGTCGCGGCGATCGGTCCGAGCAACGAAACCAGCAGCAGCGCAAAGGGATTCTCGCCGTCGCGATCGTTACCGCCGAACATGCCGGCGATCATGGCTATGTTGGCCAGCGCGGTGATCACCGAGGCCAGCGCGCCGGCGATGCACGAGATCAGGATGTCGCGGTTGTAGACGTGCGAAAGTTCGTGTCCCAGTACGGCGCGCAGCTCGCGCTCGGTGAGGATGCCCAGAATGCCGGTGGTGCAGCAGACCGCCGCGTTGCGGGGGTTGCGTCCGGTCGCGAATGCGTTGGGCGCGTTGGTGTCGCTGATGTACAACCGGGGCATCGGCTGGTGCGCGGCGGTCGCCAGCTCGCGCACGATCCGGTACATCGCCGGCGCCTGCACCTCCGACACCGGCTGCGCGTGCATCGCCCGCAACGCCAGCTTGTCGCTGTTGTAGTAGGTGTAGACGTTCATCCCGATGGCGAACAACACCGCGAGGAACATCGCGGTCCTGCCGAACAGCGAGCCGACGAACACGATCAACGCGGACATGCCAACCAACAACGCGAACGTCTTGAACGTGTTGTGATGCGGATGCCAGGTCATCGGTGTCTCCTTGCGAACACTCGGGTGCGCGTTATTGCCGATTACAGCTCATTGAACGCCCGAGGCGGCCCCGTTGGTTCCACGGCGCGGTTGCGGGCGCCGCCAGCCGAAGGGTGGCAACCCGCTTCTAACCGTGCCGGCTGATGGTGTAGTCGACCAGGGTCTGCAACGCGTGCCGGCCCGGGACGTCGGGCAGCAGGGCCAGCTCCCGGCGCGCCTGGTCCGCGTATTCCTGGAGCGACTGCTTGGCCTTGGTCATGCCGGGCGACGCCCGCAAGAGACCCAGCGCCTCGGCCACCGCGTCGTCGTCGTCGATCGGCCCGACCAGCAGTTCGCGCAGCCGCGCCGCCTCGGGCCCGGGTTCGCGCAGCGCGTAGACCATCGGCAAGGTGTGCACGCCTTCGCGCACGTCGGTGCCGGGCAGCTTGCCGGACTCGTGGGAATCGCTGTCGATGTCGATGATGTCGTCGGAGATCTGGAACGCGGTGCCCACGATGCCGCCGAGGCGGCTCAGCCGCTCCACGTGATCGGCGTCGGCACCCGAGAACATCGCGCCGAACCGGCCCGCCGCGGCGATCAGGCATGCGGTCTTCTCGTACACCACCTTCAGGTAGTGCTCGATCGGGTCGGATCCCGCCACGAACCCGCGGGTCTCGCGCATCTGACCGGTCACCAGCTGGGCGAAGGTCTCGGCGATCAGCCGCACCGCCTCGGGACCCAGCCGCGACACCAACCGGGATGCCGTGGCGAACAGATAGTCCCCGGCCAGGATGGCGACGTTGTTGCCCCAGCGCACGTTCGCGGTGGGTGTGCCGCGGCGCACCTCCGCCTCGTCCATCACGTCGTCGTGGTACAGCGTGGCCAGGTGCACCAGTTCGATGACGGCGCCGGCGATGGTCACGTCCGCGCTGTCCGGGTTGGGCCCGATCTGCGCCGACAGCACGGTGAACAGGGGCCGGAACCGCTTGCCGCCGGCCTTGAACAGATGGGTCAGCGACTCGGTCATGATGTCGTCGGCGCTGCGAAATTCCGCCTCCATGAGCTGCTCGATCCGCCCCACGCCGTCGCGTACGGTCGCCGCGAAAGCCGGGTCGCCGAAGTCAACGCCCGCCACCACCGTCGCCGGAGTACTCACGGGACCAAACATACTGGTGTGCATGAAGACGGGAGCGACCCGAGGCCTCAAGGCCCAAGTGGTGGTCGTGGGCGCAGGGCCCGCCGGGTCGGCGGCGGCGGCGTGGGCCGCCCGCGCGGGCTATGAGGTGCTGGTCGTCGATGCGGCGAGCTTTCCCCGCGACAAGGCCTGCGGCGACGGGCTGACCCCGCGCGCGGTCGCCGAGCTGGAACGCCTGGGGCTGCGGGACTGGCTGGACACCCGGATCCGGCATCGGGGGCTGCGGATGAGCGGGTTCGGCGGCGAGGTGGAAGTCGACTGGCCGGGTCCGTCGTTCCCGTCGACCGGCAGCGCGGTGGCCCGCTTCGAGCTGGACGACCGCATCCGCAAAGTCGCCGAAGACTCCGGGGCGCGGATGCTGCTTGGGACCAAGGTTGTTGCCGCACAACATGATTCGTCAGGCCGCGCGACGTCGGTGACGCTGGCCGACGGCACCGAGGTGGGCTGCGGGCAGCTGATCGTGGCCGACGGGGCCCGGTCGCCACTGGGCCGCAAGCTCGGCCGACGCTGGCACCAGGACACGGTGTACGGCGTCGCCGCCCGGGGGTATCTGACCACCGCGCGCGCCGACGACCCCTGGCTGACGTCGCATCTGGAACTGCGTGGACCCGACGGCGCCAAGGACACCGTGCTGCCGGGTTATGGCTGGATCTTCCCGCTGGGCAACGGAGAGGTGAACATCGGCGTCGGCGCGTTGTCGACGTCGAGACGGCCCGCCGACCTGGCGCTGCGTCCGCTGATCGACTACTACACCGACCTGCGCCGCGACGAGTGGGGATTCACCGGCCGGCCCCGCGCGGTGGCCTCGGCGCTGCTGCCGATGGGCGGCGCGGTGTCGGGGGTCGCCGGTGCCAACTGGATGCTCATCGGTGACGCCGCGGCCTGCGTCAACCCGCTCAACGGCGAAGGCATCGACTACGGGCTCGAGACCGGGCGGTTGGCGGCGGCGCTGCTGGAGTGCGCCGACCTGTCGCAGGTGTGGCCGTCGCTGCTGCAGCAGCACTACGGTCGCGGCTTCTCCGTCGCGCGCCGGCTGGCGCTGCTGCTGACGTTTCGGCGGTTTATGCCGTCGACCGGGCCGATCGCCATGCGCTCGACAACGCTGATGACCATCGCCGTGCGGGTGATGGCCAACCTGGTCACCGACGACGACGCGGACTGGGTGGCCCGTGCCTGGCGCGGCGGCGGGCGGCTGTCGCGGCTGCTCGACCGCCGCACCCCGTTCAGCTGACCGAGTGTGCGTATCGCCGCTGGTCGGCGGCCTGGCCGCGGTGCGCCGGGGCGGCGATCGGCGATTGACTTTCGTCCGCGCACCCGCAGCGAGGCGTGTATAGTCCAGCTAATGAAGGGAACGAGGCTGGCTACTATCGGAGCCGCTGCCGCCGCCGCTGCTGCTGCTATCGCGCTGGCCGGGCCGGCGCAGCTTTCCGCGCCCGCGCAGGCCGACCCGCCGCCGACGGCGCCATACCCGACACCGCGCACACCGTCGCCCCCGAGCGACTACGACGCGCCGTTCAAGAACACCGTCAACGGCTTCGGCATCTACCAGCCGCAGGACCAGTTGGCGTGGCTGGGCAAGATCACCTGCGAGCGCATCGGCAGGGGCGTGGACGGCGACGCGTACAAGTCGGCCACGTTCATCCAGCGCAACCTGCCCCGCGGCACCACTCAGGGCCAGGCGTTCCAGTTCCTCGGTGCCGCGGTCGATCACTACTGCCCCGACCAGGTCGGCTTCGTGCAGGCCGCCGGCAATCACTAGGACTTTTCAGCCCACCGGCTTGTAGCCGGCGTGTAGCGCGACGATGCCGCCGGTCAGATTGCGCCAGCGCACCCCCGACCAGCCGGCCCGGGCGATCTGCTGCGCCAACCCCGCCTGATCCGGCCACGCCCGAATCGACTCCGCGAGGTACACGTACGCGTCGGGATTGCTCGACACCGCCCGGGCCACCCGCGGCAGCGCGCGCATCAGGTACTCCTTGTACACGGTCGCGAACAGCCCATTGGTGGGCGTGGAGAACTCGCACACCACCAACCGCCCGCCCGGACGCGTGACGCGGGCCATCTCGCGCAGCGCGGCCTGGGTGTCGACGACGTTGCGCAGCCCGAAACTGATTGTCACGGCGTCGAATACGTCGTCGCCGAACGGCAGCCTGGTGGCGTCGCCGGCGACCTTCGGCACGTGGCGCGCGGCCCCGGCCGCCAGCATGCCGACCGAGAAATCGGCGGCCACACACCACGCCCCGGACTTCTGAAGCTCCACGGTGGAGACCGCGGTGCCCGCGGCGAGGTCCAGCACCTTCTGGCCGGCGCCGATGGCCAGCGCCGTCCGGGTGGCCTTGCGCCAGTACCGGTCCTGGCCCATCGACAGCACGGTGTTGGTCAGGTCGTACCGGCGCGCGACGCCGTCGAACATCGATGCGACGTCCCGGGGGTCCTTGTCCAGTTCCGCGCGATTCACCAAAGAGACGCTACCTGCTCGGGGAATGGGGTGGCGCCGTCGGCGTTGTATGGGGGGCGTGACGGAAAAAGTGTGGTTTATCACCGGGACATCGCGGGGTTTTGGACGGGCGTGGACGATCGCGGCGCTCGAGCGCGGCGACAAGGTCGCCGCCACCGCGCGCAACACCGCCGCGCTGGACGACCTGGCGCGCAAGTACGGCGACGCGCTGCTGCCGATCCGGCTGGACGTGACCGACCGGGCGGCGGACTTCGCGGCGGTCAAGGGAGCGCACGACCACTTCGGCCGCCTCGACATCGTGGTGAACAATGCCGGCTACGGCCAATTCGGGTTCGTCGAGGAGCTTTCCGAGCAGGACGCCCGCGATCAGATCGAAACCAATGTGTTTGGGGCGCTGTGGATCACGCAGGCGGCATTGCCGTATCTGCGCGAGCAGCGCAGCGGCCACATCATCCAGGTGTCCTCGATCGGGGGCATCACCGCCTTCCCGTTGGTCGGCATGTACCACGCGTCGAAGTGGGCGCTGGAGGGCTTCTCGCAGGCGCTGGCCCAGGAGGTTGCGCCGTTCGGTGTACACGTCACGCTGATCGAGCCGGGCGGTTTCGACACCGACTGGGCCGGGGACTCAGCCAAGCACGCCGATCCGATTGCGGCCTACGACGACGTCCGCGCCGCCGTGCAGGCCGAGCGCAGCCGCCGGTGGGCCAGCCCGGGTGACCCGTCGGCGTCCGCGGCCGCCCTGCTCAAGGTGGTCGACGCCGAAAAGCCGCCGCTGCGAGTCTTTTTCGGCGCTTCCCCGTTGGAAACCGCCAAGGCCGACTACGAGAGCCGGCTGCGCAACTGGGAGGAATGGCAGCCCGTCGCGGAGCTGGCGCAGGGCTAGCCGCGCGCTACTCCCCCTGCGCGTGACGGGTGGACAGCAACTGGCGCCGGGCAAACGGTGACAGCACCGCCTCGTAGTGGCCGAGGAGCTCGTCGCAGATGACCGGCCAGCTCCGGCCGACCACGGTGCGCCGGGCGGCCAGGGCGTAGCGCGGCCGCTCGGCGATCAGGTGTGCGACCGCGTCGGGCAACCGGGGCTCGAACTCGTTGACGGCCAACAACAGACCGGTACGCCACGGGGTGACGAGGTCACGTGGGCCGCCGGCGTCGGGGGCGATCACCGGCAACCCCGACGCCAGCGCTTCTTGCACGACCTGACAAAACGTCTCGTGCTCACCGGGATGCACGAACACGTCCATGCTGGCGTACGCCGCGGCGAGTTCGTCGCCGTAGAGCGCACCCGTGAAAACCGCTGTCGGCATTGCCGATTGCAGCTTCGCGCGGTCGACACCATCGCCGACGATGACCAGCTGAACCGCGTCGTTGGCGGCCAGCCCGGCCAGGCGCTCGACGTGTTTCTCCGGCGCGAGCCGGCCCACGAATCCGACGATGGGCTTGCCCCGCGGCGACCAGTGCTGGCGGAGCGCCTCGCTGCGCGCGGACGGCGCGAACCGCAGCACGTCGACACCGCGCGCCCACCGGTGCACACGTGGAAAGCGATGCGCGACAAGCGCTTCCATCGTCACACTGGACGGCGCCAGGGTGCGGTCGGCAAGGCCGTGCAGGTGCCGGAACCAGGCCCGCGCGGCCCGCGCGGTCATCGGGATGCCGTAGCTCGCCGCGAAGCCCGGCACGTCGGTCTGATACACCGCCACCGTCGGCACCCCGAGCCACCGCGCCGCGCGCAGCCCGCCGTAACCCAGCAGCGCCGGGGACGCCAGGTGCACCACGTGCGGATCGAATCCACGCAACACCTTCACCAGCCGTGGGGTGGGCACCCCGAGCGGCAGGCTGGTCACCTTCGGGAACATCCGCGACGGCACGCGGTGGACGCGGATGCCGTCGTAGATGCGGTCGGCCGGGGGCCGGCCCGGGGGCGTGTCGGGGGCGATGACGAGGGCTTCGTGACCCGTCCGGCGCAGATGCTCGAGCACCCGGATCACCGAGTTGCTGACACCGTTGACCTCGGGGAGGAAGGATTCCGCGACGATGGCAACGCGCACATCACTACCGTGTCAGCATCGACTGTCGACAAGGTTGCCTGGGGGCATACGTCACGCGAAATTTGCAGGTCCGGCACCGTCGGCGACCGGGCTGTGCGGTTGATCACGGGGCGCGTCGCGCCGGTCGAGCCGCTTGTCCAGCAGCGCCAGCGCGACCAGGATTGCGGCCGCGGCCAGCCAGCCCACCACCGCGATGGAGCCGGCCGGGATGATCGCCAGTCCGGCATTGCGGTGTTGCACGCGCACCAGGTTCGGATCGTTCTTGTTGTACTCGACGTAAATCCGCATCCCGGTGGCCAGATGGGACGGATAGAGCACACCGAGCTCGGGTCGATAGGTGACCCGCTCGGGGGTGACGAATTCGATGGTGGAGCGCCGCGGCCCGGCGCTGAGCACCTCGGCCTGCGCGACGCCCATGTTGTGGGTGATCGCAAGGTCGTCGCGCCAGGCGCCGGCCACCAGCAACAGCGACTGCAAGGTGACCAGGCCGATGACGATCAGCACCGCGATCCGGGCCCACCGCAACACAATCCGGGCGCGTGTTTTCGGCGGCTCATCACTGCGCCCATGAATCAGTATGCGCAGCAGCACCTTTGGAGGTATCGCCATCTACAGCGCGGCCTTGATGGCGGCGTGCAGTTGCCGCAGCGACGACCGGTCGGCCTTGACCTCCAGCACCCGCATCCCCGGTCCGGGTTCGTCGAGGGCCGCCGGCAGGTCGCCGACCTCGATCTGGCGGCTCTCGACGTGATAGGCGCGACACAGCGCGCCCACGTCGACGTCGTGCGGGGTTCCGAAAACCCGTGAGGACACGTCGGAGAATCGCGGGTCACCCTGCTCGAGCAGTTCGAAGATGCCCCCGCCGTTGTCGTTGGAGACCACGATCGTCAGGTGGCGCGGCGTGGGCTCGGTGGGCCCGATCAGCAGGCCGGAGCTGTCGTGCACGAAGGTCAGGTCGCCGATCAGCGCGACCGTGCGCGCCGGGCCGTCCGGCCCACCCTCCCGCTCGTGGGCGAGAGCCGCGCCGATCGCCGTGGAGACCGTGCCGTCGATGCCGGCGACGCCGCGGTTGGACCGCACCCGGATGCCGTGGGTGTCCAGGCCGACCAGCGCGGCGTCGCGGACCGGGTTGGACGCCCCGAGGACCAGCTGATCGCCCGGCGCCAACGCGTCGGCCACGGCCGCGGCGACGTGCAGGCCGGTGGTCAGCGGGTGCGCCGCGAGCTGGCCGCGGACGGCGGCCAGGGCGTGCCGGTTGATCTGCGCGCAGCGGTCCAGCCAGGCCGGGCTTGGCGCGCCGGTGGTGACCGCCCGCGTCCCGGTGGCCTGCGAATTTCCCGAGACGTCCGGCCAGCGCGGCCCGGTGGTCAGCGCGAACACCGGCACCTTCGGGTCGGCCAGCAACGCCGACACCGGCCGGTGCAGGGTGGGCCGGCCGAGCATGATCACCTGCTTGGGCCGCAGCAACGGCAGCGCCAGGGGGTGCAGCGGGTTAGCCGGGGCGGGCGCGGTCGGCTCGGCGACCGTCGGCAGCTGCGCGAGGTTGGGCTGCGCGCCCGCACCGTGCCCCGCGATGACGACCGTGTCGGGCGACAGGTCGATGTCCAGCGGCTGGTCGAAGGTGACCGGCGGGGTGTAGGTCCACGGCCGGCCGCCGGGGCGCCCCTGCGGTGTCGTCCCTTGGGGTTCGGGGTCGGGCACCAGGGGCTCGCGCAGCGGGATGTCGAACTGCACGGGCCCGGCGTTGGCGGTGCGGGACCCGGTGGCGGCCGTCAGCACCCGGCAGGTGGCCGATCGCCAGGTGGCGTTGAGCGAATCCAGCCGCTCGGGGGCGTCTTCGGCCAGGCCCAGGCTGATGGTGGCCCGCACCTGGGTGCCGAAGTAGCCCAGCTGCTCCATGGTCTGGTTGGCCCCGGTGCCCAGCAGCTCGTAGGGCCGGTTGGCCGACAGCACGATCAGCGGGACCCGGGCGTAGTTGGCCTCGATCACCGCCGGGCCGAGGTTGGCGACGGCGGTGCCGGACGTCATGGCGACGCACACCGGCGCGCCGGCGGCGATGGCCAGTCCGATCGCCAGGTAGCCGGCGGTGCGCTCGTCGATGCGGACGTGCAGGCGGACCCGGCCGGCCCGGTCGGCGTCCTGCAACGCGAAGGCCAGCGGGGCGTTGCGCGAACCGGGGCAGAGCACGACGTCGCGGACGCCGCCGCGAATCAGCTCGTCAACGACGACGCGAGCCTGTGTCGTCGAGGGGTTCACTCCTACAGGGTGTCATAGCACCTGGAGCACGCGCCCAACGCGGAGTTGCTGGGCGCCTACCTCTGCTCGGCGAAGAACTTGAGCATCGCGGCGTTGACGGCGTCGGGCCGCTCGAAGAAGCCGAGATGGCCGGTGTCGGGGATCTGCACGTAGCGGCCGTTGGGCAGCGCGTCGGCGACCTCGCGGCCCAGGTACGGCGGGGTGAGCACGTCGTCGGAGAAGCCGATCACCAGCACCGGCGTCGCGATGCTGCGGTAGGCGGTCAGCCGGCTGGTGTACGGCGCGACATCGAGCTGGGCCCGCATGCCCGGGGTGGACTTGACGGGCCAGGTGGAGAACATGGCGATCCAGTCCGCGACCGCCGTGTCGTCGTTGAGCGTCTTGCGGGAAAAGTTTTCCAGCAGGCGGATTTTCGCCTCGTAGGCGGCCGGCAGCGCGACGCCGGCGTCGGCCAGTTCGGCCTCGGCGTCACGGAAGAACTGCCGGGCCCGGTCCATCCGGCCGCGGGTGCCCATCAGCACCGCCGAGCTGACCAGCTCGGGCCGGGCCAGCATGAGCTCCTGGGTGATGAACGCGCCCATCGACATCCCGACGATGCGTGCCGGGGCCGCGTTCAGGCCTTCGATCAACGCCGCGGTGTCGTCGACCATCGTCTTCGTCGAGAAGCCCTCCGCGTTCTCGGTGGCGCCGATCCCGCGGTTGTCGAAGGTGATGACGCGGTATCCGGCCGCCAGGAACGCGGGGACTTGATAGGGGTGCCAGGTTCGTCCGGCGCCGCCGTGGCCGGCGATAAAGACCACGGGCTCACCGGAGCCGCGGTCGTCGTAAGCCAGGTTGATCACCCGGACGACGGTACAAGCAACTGATGGCAGGCCTTGACCCGGTCGATCCACCACTGCCGCCGCTCCGGCGCCGCCCGCAGCGCGTGCAGGCGCGCCGGATCGGGCGTGACCGGCCCCACCGGCAGGGCCCCGTCGACGGGCCCGGCGGTCTCGGCGACGTCGTCGACGAACAGCCCGCCGGTGCCCAGCCCGCAGGCGTGACGAAGCCGCGGCAGGGCCGCCGCGGCGGTCAGGCCCGCGGCGATGCCCACCGCCGAATCCAGCGCGCTGGAGACCACCACCGGGATGTCGATCTGCGCGGCGATCGCCAGCATGGCCGAAATCCCGCCCAGCGGAGCGACTTTGAGCACCGCGATGTCCGCGGCGCCGGCGCGGACCACGGCCAGCGGGTCGTCGGCCTTGCGGATGCTCTCGTCGGCGGCGATCGGCACCTCGACGCGGCGGCGCAGCGCCGCGAGTTCGGCGACCGTCGCGCAGGGTTGTTCGAGGTACTCCAGCGGGCCGTCGGCGCTCAGCGCCGCCGCGGCGGCCTGCGCCTCCTCGACGCTCCAGCCGCCGTTGGCGTCCACCCGCACGGTCGGCACCAGTTCGCGCACGGCGTTGACCCGGGCGACGTCGTCGGCCAGCGTCTGTCCCGGCTCGGCGACCTTGACCTTGGCCGTGCCGGCCCCGGGGAAGCGGGCCAGCACCTCGACAACGGCGGCCGCGGGCACGGCCGGCACGGTCGCGTTGATCGGCACGCGGTCGCGGCGGGTGGGCGGCGGGCCGCGATACGCGGACTCGATCCCGGAGGCCAGCCAGTGCGCGGCCTCGCGCGGCTCGTATTCGAGGAACGCACCGAACTCGCCCCAGCCCGCCGGGCCGTCGATCAGCGCGACCTCGCGGGTGGTGATGCCGCGAAACCGCACCCGCATGGGAAGGGCCACCACATGCAGGCGGTCCAGCAGGTCTTCCAGCCGGGGCGGGCGCGGCGTCACGCGCTGTAGACCCTGCGGCCCGCCAGATACGTCGCCCGCACCTCGAGGTCGGCGATCTGCTCGGGCGGCACCGCGCGCGGATCGGCCGAAAGGACCACCAGGTCGGCGTACTTGCCGACCTCCAGCGAGCCGATCACGTCGTCGGAGAACAGCTGCCAGGCCGCGTCGATGGTCTGGGCGCGGATCGCCTGGTCGACCGTCAGGCGTTCCTCGGGTCCGAGCACCCGGCCGCTCGGCGCCGTGCGGGTCACGGCCACGCTGATGTTGCGCAGCGGCTCCTCGGGCGTGACGGGCGGGTCGTTGTGCAGCGAGATGCGCATCCCGGTGGCCACCGCGGATCCCGCTGGCATCCAACGGGTTCCGTGCTCCTCGCCGAAGAGGCCGTCGACGATGACGTCGCCCCAGTAATGGATCTGGTCGACGAAGATGCTGCAGGTCACCCCGAGGTCATGGGCGCGGCGCAGCTGCTCGGGGCGGATGGCGCCGACGTGCTCGAGGCGCAGCCGGTGGTCGTCGCGCGGGTGGCGGCGCAACGCCTCCTCGTACACGTCGAGGATGGTGTCCACACCGGCGTCGCCCTGCACGTGGCAGGCCATCGGCCAACCCAGCGGGAAGTACGCGCCGACGATTTCGCGCAGCTGGTCGGCGGTGTAGTTGGCGCAGCCGCACGAACCCGGCGCGACGCCGATGATCCGGGTGGCCTCGGTGTCCAGATACGGAAACGACAGGTCGATGTTGCCGATCCACGGCGAGCCGTCGACCCAGATCTTGATGCCGACCTGGCGCAGCATGTCGTCGCCTTGCCCGGGCGTGGCGGCCGTCGACATCTGCGGGTTGGAGATCTCGTAGGTGCGCAGCCGCACCGTGAGCCGGTCGCGCAGCTGCTCGACCACCGGCCGGAAGTTCGGGTCGAACGCCATCTCCGAACAGGTGGTCAGGCCGGCCCGGTTGAGCCGGGCGCACTCGGCGAGCAGCATCCGCGGATAGTCGGCGAAGTCGATGGCCCCGCCCAGCAGCGGGAACACCGCGCCGGTCTCCTCGGCGGTGCCGTCGAGCTCGCCGTTCGCGTCGCGGCCGTATCGCGCGCCCTTGGGGTCGGGGGTGTCGCGGCTCAGCCCGTGCAGCTTGGCGGCGCGGGAGTTGAAAAAGGCCTTGTGCCCGGAGTTGTGCAGGATGACCAGCGGGGTGTCCGGTGCGATGCCGTCGAGCCAGCCCAGCGTGGGTTCGGGAAGGCCGTTCTGCAGCAGCGGATCCCAGCCGTTGAGGAAGGCGCCGTCGGAGCCGCGGCGGGCGACCTCGGCGTGGATCGCCGCGACGACGGCGTCGGCGTCGCGCATGGTGACGGGGCGGATGTCGACGATGCGGTCCGACAGCGCGACCGCCTCCATCAACGGATGCCCGTGTGCCTCAACGAAACCCGGCATCACGCAGCCGTCACCGGCGTCGACGGTCTGGGTGTCGGGGCCGGCGAATTCGGCGACCTCAGCGCGGGTCCCGACGGCGACGATCCTGCCGTCGGCGACGGCGAGCCCCTCGGCGGTGGGCCGCGCCTCGTCGACGGTCAGGATGGTTCCGGTGACGACGAGATCTGCCTGCCCCATGGGTAGGGATCGTAGTGATCCGCGGGGTCATCGAGGGTGCGGCTGACCCAAATTGCAACACGTTCTAGTCTGGCCGTATGAGTGACGATCTGTTGCGCCATCCCATTCATTCCGGACACCTGACCGTCGGTGCGCTCAAGCGCAACAAGGACAAGCCGGTGTTGTATCTCGGTGACACCACGCTGACCGGTGGTCAGCTCGCCGAGCGGATCAGCCAATACATTCAGGCGTTCGAGGCGCTCGGTGCGGGCACCGGCGCCACCGTGGGGTTGCTGTCGTTGAACCGGCCCGAGGTCCTGATGATCATCGGCGCCGGACAGACCCAGGGATACCGGCGCGTGGCGTTGCACCCCCTCGGCTCTCTGGACGACCACGCGTACGTGCTGGGCGACGCCGGCGTGACGTCACTGATCATCGACCCCAACCCGATGTTCGTCGAGCGCGCGCTGGGCTTGCTGGAGAAGGTGCCCGGCCTCAAGCAGGTCCTGACCATCGGCCCGGTCCCCGAAGAGCTGGGCGATTCCGCGGTGGACCTGGTGGCCGAGGCCGCGAAGTATTCGCCAAAGCCGTTGGTGGCGGCCGACCTTCCGCCCGATCACATCGGCGGGATGGCCTACACCGGCGGCACCACCGGTAAGCCCAAGGGCGTACTGGGCACCGCGCAGTCGATCACCACGATGACCACGATCCAGCTCGCCGAATGGGAGTGGCCGGAGAACCCGCGCTTCCTGATGTGCACCCCGCTGTCGCACGCCGGGGCGGCGTTCTTCGTGCCGACCATCATCAAGGGCGGCGAGCTGGTGGTGCTCACCAAGTTCGACCCGGCCGAGGTGCTGCGGGTGATCGAGGAGCAGAAGATCACCGCGACCATGCTGGTGCCGTCGATGATCTACGCGCTGATGGACCATCCGGATTCGCACACCCGTGACCTCTCCTCGCTCGAGACGGTCTACTACGGCGCCTCCGCGATGAACCCGGTGCGGCTGGCCGAGGCCATCCGTCGCTTCGGGCCGATCTTCGCCCAGTACTACGGGCAGTCCGAAGCCCCGATGGTGATCTCGTACCTGGCCAAGAAGGACCACGACGAGAAGCGGCTCACCTCGTGTGGGCGGCCCACCCTGTTCGCCCGCACGGCGCTGTTGGACGCCGACGGTAACCGGGTGCCGCAGGGCGAGGTCGGCGAGATCTGCGTGTCCGGGCCGCTGCTTTCCGGCGGGTACTGGAACCTGCCGGAGGAGACGGCCAAGACGTTCAAGGACGGCTGGCTGCACACCGGCGACATGGCCCGCGAGGACGAGGACGGCTTCTGGTTCATCGTCGACCGGGTCAAGGACATGATCGTCACCGGTGGGTTCAACGTGTTTCCGCGCGAGGTCGAGGACGTGGTCGCCGAGCACCCGGCCGTGGCGCAGGTGTGCGTGATCGGAACGCCCGACGAGAAGTGGGGCGAAGCCGTGACCGCCGTGATCGTGCTGCGGCCCGACCATCCCTCCGACGACGAGGCGGTGGCGCGGGTGACCGCGGAGATCCAGGCCGCGGTCAAGGAGCGCAAGGGTTCGGTGCAGTCGCCCAAGCAGGTGATCGTCGTCGAGTCGGTGCCGGTGACCGCGCTGGGCAAGCCGGACAAGAAGGCCGTGCGCGCGCAGTTCTGGGAGGGCGCCGCCCGCTCTGTGGGCTGAGTTCGTTCGCGAGCGTGAAACCAACTTCACGCTCGCGCCCGAGCGTGAAAGTAACTTCACACTCGGCGGCTACGGGGTCACGCCCGCGACAAGCAGGTCGAGCATGCGCCCGGTCTGCTCAGGTGACCCGCTGACCAAGAAGATGCCGATCAGGCTGGACACCACGTCGTCGGCGTGCACGTCGGCGCGCAGGCTCGCGTCGTCGGCGCCGGCCCGCAACAGCGACTCGACGGCGCCCACGATGCTCTCGCGGGTCTGGCTGGGCGCAAGGGCGCCGGAGTCGAAGATCGCCTGCAGAGACTCGGCCATGCCGCGCTTGGCGGCCACGAAGCTCGCGTAGCGGTCCATCCAGCGCCGCAGCGCGATCGCGGGTGGATGGCGCCCGAGCAGCTGGTCGGCGGCGGCGGCCACCTCGGCGAGCTCGGCGCGGTACACGGCCTCGACGAGAGCCTCCCGGTTCGGGAAATGGCGATACAGCGTGCCGATCCCCACCCCCGCGTCGCGGGCGATCGACTCGAGCGGGACCGACGCCCCGTGCGCGGTGAACGCCGCCGTGGCGGCCGCCAGCAGCCGTTCGCGATTGCGGCGCGCGTCCGACCGTCCGACCAAAGCGGAGGCTCCTCCGGTTCTGTTAGGCTGTGAAGGCGGAGGCCCCTCCGCTTTCACCAGTGTGTCACCAAATCGTTCAGGAGCACCATGACAGACCAACACCGGCCCGGCGGCATGGGCACACTGGGCACCACGCCCGTCGCCCGCATGGGCTACGGCGCCATGCAACTGTTCGAGGCGACGACGGTCGACGACGCGGCCGCGGTGCTGCGTCGCGCGGTCGAACTGGGCGTCAACCACATCGACACCGCGTCGTTCTACGGCCCCGGCGAGGTGGACCGCCGGATCCGCGCGGCGCTGGCCCCCTACCCCGACGACCTCGTCATCGTCAGCAAGGTCGGCGCGCGCTACACCGGCGAACAGCCGATCCCGCTGGCTCCGGCACAACGGCCCGCCGAGCTGCGCGCCGCCGTCGAGGACGACCTGCGCCAGCTCGGCCTGGACCGCGTCCCGGTGGTCAACCTGCGCCGGCTCGACGCCGGGATCGGGATGACCGCCGAGGGCGACCAGATCGTGGACCTCGACGACCAGCTGGCCGAGATGATCGCCCTGCGCGACGAGGGCAAGATCGGCGCGATCGGGATCAGCAGTGTGACGCTGGACGTGCTGCGGCGAGCGCTGCCCGCCGGCATCGTCTGCGTGCAGAACGCCTACAGCCTGCTGGACCGCTCCCAGGAAGCCGCGCTCGAGTTGTGCGTGGACGAGGGCATCGCGTGGGTGCCCTACTTCCCGCTCGGCTCGGCCTTCCCCGGATTTCCGAAGGTCGCCGACAACCCGGTGGTGGCCGACATCGCCGGCGAGTTGGGCGTCACCGGCGCCCAGGTCGGGTTGGCCTGGATCCTGGCGCACGCCCCGAACACGTTGCTGATTCCCGGGACCCGCTCGGTCGCGCACCTCGAAGAGAACATCGCCGCGGCCGGCGTCACACTGAGCGCCGAGGCCATCGCCCGGCTCGACGCCGTCGCCACCCCCGGCGCCGATCCCTGGGCGCAGGGCGTCGAACCCTTCCTGGAGCGGCCGCCCGCCTGACTACTGTGTCAGGCATGGCAAGCGCTGACGGGCTCAAGCCGCCCTGGTGGCTGAAACCCGCGAACAAGGTGTTCATTCAGCTCTCCCGGCTGGGGCTGAGCTTCGGCGGGGAAAGCCCGGTCGTGTTGACGGTGCCCGGCCGCAAGTCCGGGACGCCCCGGTCGACGCCGGTGACACCGATGACCGTGGACGGCAAACGCTATGTGGTGGGCGGCTTTCCGGGCGCGGATTGGATCCGCAACGTCCGCGCCGCCGAATACGCGACGCTGGCCCGCGGCCGGCACCGCGAGCGGGTGCGGATGGTGGAGCTGTCCGCGGACGCGGCGCGCCCGTTCCTGCGGGCGTTTCCCACCGAGGTGCCCACCGGCGTCGGCTTCATGAAACGCTCCGGGCTGGTCACCGACGGCCGCCCCGAAGAGTTCGAGGCGCTGGCCGGCGTGTGTCCGGTATTCCGGCTTGACCCGGCATAGGAGTTCGAAGACCTTGAGTGACAACCCCTTTGACGCCCACCAGTGGCGACCGGTCGACGGGTTCGGCGACCTGACCGACATCACCTATCACCGGCACGTCGACGACGCCACGGTGCGGGTGGCGTTCGACCGGCCCGAGGTGCGCAACGCGTTCCGGCCGCACACCGTCGACGAGCTCTACCGAGTGCTCGACCACGCCCGGATGTCCGCGGGAGTCGGCGTGGTGCTGCTGACCGGCAACGGCCCGTCGCCCAAGGACGGCGGCTGGGCGTTCTGCTCCGGTGGCGATCAGCGCATCCGCGGGCGCAGCGGCTATCAGTACGCCAGCGGCGAGACCGCCGACACCGTCGACACCGCCCGCGCCGGCCGGCTGCACATCCTCGAGGTCCAGCGGCTGATCCGGTTCATGCCCAAGGTGGTCATCTGCCTGGTCAACGGGTGGGCGGCCGGCGGCGGGCACAGCCTGCACGTGGTGTGCGACCTCACCCTGGCCAGCCGCGAACACGCCCGCTTCAAGCAGACCGACGCCGACGTAGGCAGCTTCGACGGCGGCTACGGCAGCGCATATCTGGCCCGTCAGGTCGGCCAGAAGTTCGCCCGCGAGATCTTCTTCCTCGGCCGCCCCTACACCGCCGAGCAGATGCACCAGATGGGTGCGGTCAACGAGGTCGTCGACCACGCCGAGCTCGAACGCGTCGGCGTGCAGTGGGCGCGCGAGATCAACGCCAAATCCCCGCAGGCGCAACGGATGCTGAAGTTCGCGTTCAACCTGCTCGACGACGGCTTGGTGGGCCAGCAGCTGTTCGCGGGCGAGGCCACCCGGCTGGCCTACATGACCGACGAGGCCGTCGAGGGCCGCGACGCCTTCCTGGAAAAGCGCGACCCGGACTGGAGCCGGTTCCCGCGCTACTTCTGAGCCGCGGGGCCTGCCGGGCAACCGCCTAGACTCGCGTCACGTGAGCAAGAGTCCCCTTCGCCGGATCGCCGACCAGTTCGTGCTGGCGACCATGCGCCCTCCGATGGCGCCGCAAGTGCTGGTCAACCGTCCGCTGATCAAGCCGATCGAGCTGGGCGGCAAGCGGATCCTGCTGACCGGGGCGTCGTCGGGCATCGGCGAGGCCGCGGCCGAACAGTTCGCCCGGGCGGGCGCCACGGTGGTCGTCGTCGCCCGCCGCCAGGAACTGCTCGACGCGCTCGCGGACCGCATCATCTCGGCGGGCGGTGACGCCATCTCGATCCCGTGCGACGTCTCGGATATGGACGCCGTCGACGCACTTGTCGCCGACGTCGAACAGCGACTCGGCGGAATCGACATCCTCATCAACAACGCCGGCCGGTCCATCCGCCGGCCGCTGGCCGAGTCGCTGGAACGCTGGCATGACGTCGAGCGGACGATGGTGCTCAACTACTACGCGCCGCTGCGGCTGATCCGGGGGCTGGCTCCCGGAATGATCGAGCGCCGCGACGGCCACATCATCAACGTCTCGACGTGGGGCGTGCTGTCGGAGGCCTCACCGCTGTTCGCCGTCTACAACGCCTCGAAGGCCGCGCTGTCCACGGTGAGCCGCGTGGTGGAAACCGAGTGGGGCGACAAGGGAGTGCATTCGACGACGCTGTACTACCCGCTGGTGGCCACCCCGATGATCGCGCCGACGAAGGCCTACGAGGGCATGCCGGCGCTGACGTCGGAGGAGGCCGGCGAGTGGATGATCACCGCCGCCCGTACCCGCCCGGTGCGCATCGCCCCGCGGATGGCGATAGCCGCCAAGGCGCTGGACACCTTCGGCCCCCGCTGGGTCAACGCCGTCATGCAGCGCCAGAGCATCCAGCCGAACCGCAACAGCGACGGCTGATCCGGCCGCTCATCGGGCCGTTCGAACCCGGCACTGTGATAGACACGACGCTATGGAGATCCTGGCCAGTCGGATGCTGCTCCGGCCGGCGGACTATCAGAAGTCGCTGACCTTCTATCGTGACCAGATCGGCCTGGCAATAGCTCGTGAATACGGCGGAGGCACAGTCTTTTTCGCCGGGCAGTCGCTGCTCGAGCTGGCCGGTTACGGCTCCCCGGACCACTCGCGCGGCCCCTTCCCCGGCGCGCTGTGGCTGCAGGTCCGCGACATCCAAGCCACCCAGGCCGAGCTGCGCGGCCGAGGGGTGACGATCGCGCGCGAGGCGCGCCAGGAACCGTGGGGCCTGCACGAGATGCACGTCACCGACCCGGACGGGATCACGCTGATATTCCTCGAAATACCCTCCGACCACCCGCTACGGCGCGACACCCGAAATGAACGACCGGGAAATTCCGGTTAACTGAGAGGTAACATCTGGCGACGAGTCAAGGTACACCCGCGTTTCGAGTGCCCCAGCATTCGACAATGGAAACCTCCTACCACCAGAATCAGGCGCTGTGAACATCCAATTGTTCCTCTTGATCATTGTCGTAATCACGGCACTCGCTTTCGATTTCACCAACGGCTTCCACGACACGGGCAACGCGATGGCGACCTCCATCGCCTCTGGTGCGCTCAAACCCAAAGTGGCGGTCGCGCTCTCGGCGGTCCTCAACTTGGTGGGCGCGTTCATGTCCACCGCCGTCGCCGCAACCATCGCCAAGGGCCTCATCGACGGGCACATCGTCACGCTAGAACTGGTCTTCGCCGGCCTAGTCGGCGGCATCGTCTGGAACCTGCTGACCTGGTTGCTCGGCATTCCCTCCAGCTCCTCACACGCCCTGATCGGCGGCATCGTCGGCGCCACCATCGCGGCCGTCGGCGCACACGGCGTGATCTGGAAGGGCCTCGTATCCAAGGTGCTCATCCCGGCCGTCGTTGCCGCCGTCCTGGCCATCGCTGTCGGAGCGATAGCGACCTGGTTGGTCTACCGCGTCACGCGCGGCCTCGACACGAAGCGCACCGAGGCCGGATTCCGGTACGGCCAGTGGGGCTCGGCCTCGCTGGTCTCGCTGGCGCACGGCACCGGCGACGCGCAGAAGACGATGGGCATCATCTTCCTCGGGCTGATGTCCTACGGCGCGGTCAGCAAGACCGCCGCGTCGCCGCCGCTGTGGGTGATCGTCTGTTGCGCCCTGGCGATGGCTGCGGGCACCTACCTGGGCGGCTGGCGGATCATCCGCACCCTGGGCAAGGGGCTGGTGGAAATCCAATCGCCGCAGGGCATGGCCGCCGAGTCGTCCTCGGCCGCGGTCATTCTGCTGTCCACCCACTTCGGTTACGCGCTGTCGACGACGCAGGTCTGCACCGGTTCCGTCCTAGGCAGCGGGCTGGGCAAGCCCGGCGGCGAGGTCCGCTGGGGAGTGGCCGGCCGCATGGGCGTTGCCTGGCTGGTCACCCTCCCGTTGGCCGGGCTGGTCGGCGCGGTCACCTACTGGATCGTCCACATCATCGGCGGATACCCCGGCGCGATCATCGGGTTCTCGCTGCTGATCGCGGTCTCGGCGACCATCTACATCCGGTCGCGCAAGGTCAAGGTCGACCACCACAACGTCAACGCCGAATGGAAGGGCGACCTGACCAGCGGGCTCGAAGAGTCCGACGATCAGCACCCGCACTCGGGCGCCGGAACCGCGTCCGGCGGCGGCACCACCCCCCGATTCGGCTCCGACGATCCCACCATTAAGGCGAATGCGTGATGAGTCACTTCAGCGACTGGTTCAACTACCAGGCCTCCCTCAAGATCCTGCTCTTCGCCATGTTGGCCGGCGCCGCGTTGCCGGGGTTGTTCGCCCTGGGGCTACGGTTCCAGGCGATCGGCGCCGGAGAGGTCGGGACCGACGGCGGCTCGCCGCAGAAGAACCCGATGCTGCTGGCGGTCGCGTGGGCGATCTTCGCCATGGTATTCGTGGTGATCGCCTTCGCGCTGGCCTACATCTCCCGCGACTTCATCGCCCACCAAACCGGCACCGCGTTCCTCGGGGCGAAACCCAAGTAGCATCGGTTAATGCCCACCGAGTTACCGAACCGGACACCGGGGGGAGCTGTGTCAGCGTGAACGGATTTCTCAATTCCATCGTCTCCTGGCTGCGCGCGGGATACCCCGAAGGCGTCCCGGCGACCGACACCTTCCCGGTGCTCGCGCTGCTGGCCCGCCGGTTGTCCAACGACGAAGCCAAGGCCGTGGCCTGCGAGCTGGTTCGGCGCGGTGAGTTCGACGATGTCGACATCGGCGTGTTGATCACCCAGGTCACCGATGAGCTGCCGTCGCCGGAGGACGTTGAGCGCGTGCGGGTCCGGCTGGCGGCCCAGGGCTGGCCGTTCGACGAAGCCGACGAGGCCGGGGACCCGGCATAGCCGGACTGCGCGCGCTGCACGTCCCGCCGGGCGCGGCGGTTTCGACGCTGTTGCCCGCCCTGGAACGGGTGCTCGACGGGCGCGATCCCGCACTGGTCGCCCTGCCCGCGGGCGACGATCGCGAGTCGGCCGCGCTGCGGGCCGGCCTGCGCGTCGGGCAATCCATCGACGACGACGTGGCCGTGGTCGTGGCGACGTCGGGCACCACGGGAATTCCCAAGGGCGCCTTGCTGACCGCCGCCGCCCTGACGGCCAGCGCGGCGGCCACCCACGACCGCCTCGGCGGGCCGGGCGGCTGGCTGCTCGCCCTGCCGCCGCACCACATCGCCGGGATGCAGGTCTTGGTGCGCGGCGTGCTCGCCGGAACCGCGCCGGTCGAGATGGACGTCACCTCGGGTTTCGACGTCGCCCAATTGCCCGGTGTGATAAGGAGATTGGGCCCGGGGCGGCGGTACACGTCGCTGGTCGCCGCGCAATTGGCCAAGGCGCTGGGTGACCGAGCGGCCGCGGCCGCGCTCGCCGAGCTGGACGCGGTGCTGCTCGGCGGCGGCCCCGCGCCGCGACCCGTCCTCGACGACGCGGCCGCGGCGGGCATCACCGTGGTCCGCACCTACGGGATGAGCGAAACCGCCGGCGGGTGCGTGTACGACGGTGTCCCGCTGGACGGGGTGCGGCTGCGTACGGTCGACGGCCGCATCGTCATCGGGGGTGCGACGCTGGCCAAGGGCTACCGCAACCCGGTGGACCCGGACCCCTTCGCCGAGCCGGGCTGGTTTCGCACCGAGGACCTCGGCGCCGTCAGCGATGCCGGCGTGCTGACCGTGCTGGGCCGCGCGGACGACGCGATCAGCACGGGCGGGTTGACCGTGCTGCCGCAGCCGGTCGAGGCGGCCCTGTGCGCCCATCCGGCCGTGCGCGACTGCGCGGTGTTCGGGGTGCCCGACGACCGGCTGGGGCAGCGGGTGGTCGCCGCGATCGTGGTCCGCGACGGATCCGCCGCGCCGGGCCTGGACGACCTGCGCGCGCAGGTGACCCGCACCCTGGACGCCACCGCGGCCCCGCGCGAGCTGCATGTCCTTGCCGCGCTGCCGCTTCGGGGCATCGGCAAGGTCGACCGCGCGGCGTTGGTGCGCCGGTTCGCCGCCCCGAGCGATCAATAGGCTGTTCGTCCGTGAGGATCGCTCGACGGGAGGCAGCGCGCGAGGCGGTAGCGGTCACGGTCGGGGTGGCGTTGGTGGCGGCGGCGTTCGTGCTGCCGCGGCTGAACCTCGGGGTGCGGCCACGCCTGGACGTCGGCCGGGAGAAATTCGCCACCCATGCCGGCTCCGCGCCGATCTTCGGCGAATGGCTGATCCACGCCGGCTGGGGAACCGCGCCGGCCATCGCCATCGCGATCGCCGTCGTCGCGTGGGGACCCGTTCTGGCGCAACGCCTTTCGTGGCGGGCGCTGACGCTGGGCAGCTGGGCCACCGCATGCGGCTGGGCGTTCGCGCTGGCGATGATCGACGGCTGGCAGCGCGGCTTCGCCGGCCGGCTGACCACCCGGGACGAATACCTGTCGCAGGTGCCGGGCATCACCGACATTCCCGCCGCGCTGCGCACGTTTTCCAGCCGGATCGTGGACTACCAGCCGAACTCGTGGACCACCCACGTGTCGGGGCATCCGCCCGGGGCGCTGCTGACATTCGTCTGGCTGGACCGCCTCGGCCTGCACGGCGGCGCCTGGGCCGGGCTGCTGTGCCTGCTGGCCGGCTCGAGCGCGGCGGCCGCGGTGGTGATCGCCGTGCGCGCGCTGGCCGACGAGCCCACCGCGCGGCGCGTCGCCCCGTTCGTCGCCCTGGCGCCGACGGCCATTTGGGTGGCGGTCTCGGCCGACGGATATTTCGCCGGGGTGGCGGCGTGGGGCATCGCGCTGCTGGCCGTGGCGGTGCACCGCCCGGTCCGCTTCCCCGCGCTGACGGCCGCGGGCGCGGGCCTGCTCCTGGGCTGGGGCGTGTTCTGCAACTACGGCCTGATGCTGATGGGGCTGCCGGCTCTGGCGGTGCTCGCGTCCGCGCGGCGGCCGGGCGGGCAGGGCGTGGCAGAA
>NZ_QMEV01000099.1 GCF_003284935.1 Mycobacterium colombiense | reverse complement strand
GCCGGATCTGTTGGATTTCTTGAACAATGCGGTGATCACCTCGCGCACCATCAACGCCCAGCAGAAGGATCTGGATCGGGCGTTGTTGTCGGCGGCCGGGTTCGGCAACACCGGTGCGGAGCTGTTCACCAAGGGCGGGCCGTATCTGGCGCGCGGCGCCGCTGACCTGGTGCCCACCGCCCAGCTGCTGGACACCTACAGCCCCGAAATCTATTGCCTGATGCGCAGCGAACACGATGCGCTGCCGGCCACCGGAGCGGCCGAGGGCGGTTTCAACGGCTACTCGCTGAACATGGACACCGAGGTGCTCTCCGGGCTGGGGTTGATCGCCAACCCGGTGTCCGCGGTGCCCGTCATCGCGTCGCTGGTCGGCGGTGTCGCCGGAGTCGTGGGCGGTGCGCCCAACCCCTACATCTGGCCCGAGAACCTGCCGCGCGTGAACGCCCGCGGCGGGCCCGGTGGCGCGCCGGGGTGCTGGCAGAAGGTCACCCGCGATCTGTGGCCCGCGCCGGAGCTGATCATGGACACCGGCAACAGCCTCGCGCCCTACAACCACCTGGACACCGGGTCGCCGTACGCCATCGAATACGTCTGGGGCCGCCAGGTCGGCGACAACACCATCAACCCCTAAGTGGTGCACGCCGGCCCACGCCGGGATCGAGAATGCTTAGCCGGCAATCCCTTCGGCCGCTTCAGGCCTGGGTGGCCGCGGCGGGTCGAGAGCTGGATTTCACGTCGCGACCCGCGCCGGCCGACATGGAGGCGGCCTCACCGCGAGCCAACCCGATCGTCGCGACGATCACCACGACGAGCGTCCCCGCCAGGACAAACCATTCCCAGCCGCCGGCTGCCAACGTTTCTTGAAGGACGATGATGCCCAGGATCCCGCCCACCACCGGCTTCGCCACGATGATCGTCGGCAGCGAGGCGGTGAGCGCGCCGGCTCGATACGCCGACTGGTGATAGATCATCCCGGCCGCGCCGCAGAACACCAGCGCGTACAGCTCGAATGACATCCATACCTGGCCGGGGTGGTGTTCCAGGACGTCGACCACGCCCTTCATCAGGACCGCGAACACCGCGAGCAGCGTTCCGGCGACGGCCGCCAGCAGCAGCGCCGCGACCGGGCGATCCGCCCAGATCCGCGCTCCCAGCAGCCCGAGCAACAACAGCGGGCCGATCACCACGGCGACCACGACCCAGATGTGCAGCGGCGCCCGTTGCTGGCCGCCGGTCGGGTCCCCGATCGCGATCAGCACCGCCAGCGCCACCGCCAGCACCAGCGCCCAGGTCCACTCTCGGCGGGTGATCCGGTTACCGGTCATCCGCGAGTAGATCGGCAGGGCGAACAGCAGCGCGGTCACCTGCAACGACATCACCAACAACACCGAGCCCTTGTCGAGCGCGGCGGCCAGCAGCACGTAACTGCCGATGTCCCCCAAACCGCCCATCCACCAACGCTTGTCGCGCAACAACATGCCGAACAACGTGAGGTGGCCCACCCGTTTGTCGGTGACCTCCTGCGCGGAGCGCTGCCGCACGACGTTGCCGATCGCGGACGCCAACGCGGCGCACAGGGCGATAATGGCCGCCAGATGCGCGTCCGACATGGCATTACCTCCTCGCTGGGTGCGGTGGCGCTACCCATCCAATCTAGTCACGGCCCGGGCGACCGGCGCGTCGAAGGTCGCCCGGCCAGCGAAGACGGCATCAGAGCGGGAACTTCGTGTCGGTGAGCCGCTCGGACAGCTCCCACAGGGCGGCGGCGGTGCCCGCGCGCTTTGCCGGCCAGTTCCGCCACGTGGGCTGCGTGCGGCCGTACAACCCGAAGCGCGGGCCGACGAAGGTGTCGCCCGGCAAATCCTGCGAGGCTGCGTACAGCGTCTGGCGGGCGCCGAAGTCGGCATCGGTGGACACGATCCGGTCGACCGCCAGCACCGCCGCGTCGCCCCATTTGCGGCCGGAGTTCCCTTGCAGGTTCGTGTGCGACCAGCCGGGGTGGGCGGCCAGGGCCCGCAGCGACGTGGGGACGTCGTTCAGCCGCCGCTGCAGCTCCTTGGTGAACAACAGGTTGGCCAGCTTCGATTGGCTGTACGCCAGCCAGGCCGAATACGGCCGGGACTGAAAGTTCACGTCCTTGAGGCTGATGTAGCCGAAGTGGTGCATCAGCGAGGACACCGTCACCACGCGGTCGGTCAGCTTGGGCAACAGCAGGTTGGTCAACGCGAAATGGCCGAGGTGGTTGGTGCCGATCTGACCCTCGAAACCGTCGACGGTCACCGCGTGCTTGGTGGCCATGATGCCGGCGTTGTTGATCAGCACGTCGACCCTGTCGATGCCCTCGGCAAAGCGCCGCACCGAGGACAGGTCTTGCAGGTCGAGCCGGCGCACCTCGACTTTCCCGGTCGCGGGGCCGGTTGCCGAGCCGGTCATGCGCGCGGCGGCCGCGTCGCCCTTGTCGGTGTTGCGGACGGCCAGGATGACGTGGCCGCCCACCCGGAGCAACTCGCGGGCGGTGACCTCGCCCAGCCCGGCGTTGGCCCCGGTGATGACGACGGTCCGTCCGGCGAACGAGGGCAGCTGTGCTGCGGTCCAATCGGCCATGGCAGCCACCCTAACTTCGCACGTGCGGTCCCGGCCGGTGGCCCGAGGGGCCCGCGGCGGCCGGCGCAGCGATGTCGGTCACCCGGTCCGCCCGGTATCGTGCCTGGGATGGCCAGCGACATCCCACTTGACGCGGGGATCGCCGGATGCATCTAGGCGTCATCGTCAATCCGAAAGCGCGGAAAAATCGGTCCGCTTCCCGCGATCGCATCGCCGAACTGCGTCGCATCGTCGGCCCGTGGGGCGAGGTGCACGAGACCAACTCGATCGACCAACTGCGCGACACCATCGCGCAGCTCGCGCCGCGGGTCACCCATCTGGTGGGCGACGGCGGCGACGGCGCACTGCACTGGTTGATCAACGAGATCGAGCACTGCATCGGTGACCCACAACGCTGGCCCGCATTCGTCCCGTCCAATGGCGGCAGCGTCAACGCCGTCGCCCGCAAGGCCCGGGTGCGCGGGCGCCCCGAGGCGATCATCCGCGCGCTGACGGCGGCCGCCGAAGCGAATCGACCTCCGCCCGAGGTGAACCTGGACACGTTGGTGCTCGACGGCGCCACGGCCGAGGGCGCGCCGTTTCATCGGCTCTGCTTCGGGCTGGCCGCCGGCGGCGTCGGAAACCGTTTCTACGACCGGTATTACGACTCACCCGACCACGGCCGGCTGGCCGTCGCGCGAGTGATCGCCCGCAGCTTCGGCGACTACATCACCTCCAAGGTCGCCCCCGGCCGTGTGAAGACGCCGAACTATGCGTCCATCCTGTTCACCCCGACGCAGGCGCGCGTGGTGATCGACGGCGACGAGGTCCCGTCGCGCACGCACAGCCTGCTGCACGCCGGCGCGATCGACCTGCGCATCGGTGGCCCACTTCGGTTGTTCCCCAAGGCGTCCGAGCCCGGCGCGCTGCATTTTCAGGCCGGATACCTGCGGCCGTCGAGGATCGTCGCCCAGCTTCCGACGGCCCTGACCAACGGCATGCTCCGCGGCGACGGGCTCCGCGATGTCAACGGCCGCGAAATGGTCATCGAGGCCGAGGGCGAACCACTGTCGCCCATCATCGACGGCGAGCGATTCCCGGGCATCGTGAGACTGGTGGCCCGCTCGGGCCCGCGGATCCGCATCGCAGTGCCCTCCTAGCCGGCCACGCAGGCAGTTCGGCGGCGCGGCCGCGATCATTGCCGTTGGGGGGCGAATCGAATTGCGGTTTTCGATTTGCAATTTCGCCATTTGGCGTGACGAAGGTAATAGCATTTCGCGTCCGATTGTGCGTTGGGCGGCGAAATAGAAAATGCGCGAATTCGTAGATACGCACTTCAGTATCTCAGGCGGCTCAGCTGGGATAATTCCTGGTCGCCCCCGCCTGACATACTGAAGTCCGTATGTGCGCAGATCAGCATTCGCGCATTAGATTCCATCGTTTAAGTTTCACCTGTGAATGTGGTGTGCGACGGCCATTAACGCGGCTTCACGCTTTGCTCAGGACGGGCTCGCGGCGCTACATTGGTCTTTATATTCACGACGGAAGTCGTTCTCGGGCTAAGCCAACCTGGAAGGGGGATCACTCCTACGATGGAGACGCTGATCGATTACCTGCAGATGTGGGAAACGCAGAAGCCGGATCAGACCCTCTTCCGGTTCGTCGATGGGGACGGCCGCGAACTCGAGCACTACACCTACCAGGCCTTCGCCGAACGCACCCGCGAGCTGGCCGCATACCTGTCCAAAGAGGCCGGTCTGAAGTCGGGCGATCGTGCGCTGCTGGTCTACCCGCCCGGTCTGGAGATGATCGCGGCGCTGTATGCGTGCGCGCGCATCGGGGTGATCGCCGTTCCGGTCAGCCCGCCCCTGCCGATGTCCTTCGATTCCGGGTTGGCCAAGCTGAGCTTCATCGCCCGCGATTGCCAGGCGGCGGCGGTGCTGTCGACCAAACAGTTCGAGTACGACTTCCGCCTGCTGCTCGGTCAACGCCGCGGCGAGCGGGTCTGGACAGACGAGGCCGACGCCGGCCTGCCGGAGCTGCCCTGGTTCGCGACCGACGGCGCGCAGGAATTCGGCGGCGCCCCGGTCGCCGACACCCCCGGCGACGTGTTGTTCCTGCAGTACACCTCCGGCTCGACCAGCAACCCCAAGGGTGTCATCGTCACCCACGCCAACGTCATCGCCAACGGCTCGGCCTTCACGGGCGACGTGGTGTTGGCCTCGTGGCTGCCGCAACACCACGACATGGGCCTGATCTCGGCCTACATGTTCATCGTGCTGCTGGGCGGGTCCACCCACGCGATGTCGCCGCTGGACTTCCTCGCCCGGCCGTCGTCCTGGCTTCGGCTCATCAGCGACGTGCGCGCCACTCACACCCCGGGGCCGAACTTCGCGCTCGAATACTGCCTGCGCGAGGACAAGCTGCCCGCCGCGGAATTGGCCGGCGTCGACCTGAGCAGCCTGGAATGCATCGTCGTGGGCGCGGAACCGCTGCGCGCCAACACCTTCGCTCGCTTCCGGCAGCGGTTCGCCGAGTACGGGCTGCGGCCCGAGGCGCTGACCGGCGCCTACGGCATGGCCGAATCCACCCTGATCGTGTCGATCCGCGGCCGCCAGACCATCGCGGTCAACAAGCGCGGGCTGGAGCGCAACGTGGCGCGCGTGGAAAAGGCGCTGCCGGAGAACAGCAACCAGGTCGCGTTGGTCAGCTGCGGCAAGCCCATCGAGGAGACGCTGGTTCGCATCGTCGATCCCGAATCGCGCCAGGCGCTGCCCGACGGGCGGGTCGGCGAGGTCTGGCTGGCCGGGCCCTCCAAGGGTGCCGGCTACTGGAACCGCCCGGAGCTCACCGCGGAAATGTTCGGTGCCCACATCGCCGGCGATGACGAGCACTCCTTCCTGCGCACCGGCGATCTCGGCTTCCTCTACGAGGGTGAGCTTTTCGTCTGCGGCCGCAGCAAGGACCTGATCATCGTCCGCGGCGTCAACTGCTACCCCTCCGACATCGAGGCCGTCGTCGAGCGCACGGCCGCGCACGTCCGGAGCGGCTGTGTCGCCGCCTTCTCCGTCGAACACGATGAGACCGAAGCGCTGATCGTCGTCGCCGAGGTGCGCGACGAGCACAACCTTCCCGACGCCAAGTCGGTGGCCCGCGCGATCCGCCGGCACTGCCACATCGATCCACACGCGATCGTTTTCGCGCCGCCGCGCAGCATCCCCAAGACCACGTCGGGCAAGATCCGGCGCGCTTCGACACGCCAGCTGTGGCTGGACGACAAGCTGCCCGCCTTCGCCACCTGGATCAACCAGTCGGCCAACCGGACTCACGGCGAACTGGGTGCGGGCGCCGGTCCGCTGGAGCGCTTCCGCAACCTCATCGAGAGCTACGACCTCACCGGTGACGAGGACTGCTCGTTCGCCGACCTCGGCATCGACTCGCTGGCGCTGGCCGAACTGCGCACGGACCTGCAGGCCCTGCTGGAGGACAACGGCGCCGGCGAGCTGGCCGACGAGGTCAACACGCGGCTCCTCCAGCGACTAACGGTGTCCGAATTCTTCGGACTGATAAGGCAATTCGGCGACGATTCCGGCCGGCCGCTCGACGCGCTGCGCGGGGCGCTGGATAAGATCTCCGCCGAATACGAGGCCCACGAGGCCGCCCAGATGCGGGCCGACGCGGCTCTGCCGCTGCCGGAGCTCGCGCCCGCGCGGCCGGGCGAGCCCACCGACCTGCTGCTGACGGGCGCGACCGGGTTCCTCGGGCCGTTCCTGGTGAGCAGCCTGCTGGCGCGGACCACCTACACGGTGCACGCACTGGTACGCGCCACCGATCCCGCGCACGGCCTTGACCGCATCGTCGCGTCGTTGCGCCGCGCCCAGCTCTGGACGCCGGCGCTGGAAGCCGACGTCCGCGCCCGGGTTCGCGTCGTCTGCGGCGATCTCGCCCAGCCCGCGCTGGGCATCGGCGAGGCGGCCTTCCAGCAATTGGCGCAGGACGTCGACGTCGTCGTGCACAACGGCGCCCTGGTCAACTACGTGCGCACCTACGACGCGCTGCGGCCCGCCAACGTGGAGGGTACGCGCGAGCTGTTACGGCTGGCGATGATCAGCCACCGCAAGGCTTTCCACCTCGTCTCCAGCACGTTCATCTACGGCTGGAGCACCGAGCCGGTGGTCGGGGAGTGGGACGCCAACGAGAAGATGGCCGGCCTGGACTTCGGTTACTCGCAGACCAAGTGGGTCGGCGAGCAGCTGGCGCTGGCCGCGCAGCGCAAGGGACTCGACGTCCGCATCTACCGGCCCTCGCTCATCTCGCCGACCCGGGCGGGATTCGGCAGCCAGGACGACATCCTGGTGCGCCTGACGGCGTTCATGATCGAGCACGGCGTCGCCGTCAACGCGCTCAACCAGATCAGCCTGCTGCCGGCGGACTTGATCGCGGATCACATCGTCACGCTGATGGGCCTGCCCAAAGATGACAGCGTGGGCAGCGTCTTCAACATGACCGCGGACGACTACTACAACCTCACCGACGTCACCCGCATCCTGTCCGAGCGCTACGGGTATCGCTTTGAGTACCACGACATCCCGTCCTTCACCGAGCAGCTCAACCGCCGCTGCACGCCGAACGACCAGATGTACCCGTTGGTCGATTTCCTCACCCGGTCGGCGGACAAGATCGCCGCGATGCGCGACAAGCGCTACGACAACACCCAGTACCGTCACCGGCGGGGCCTGGCCAAGGTCCGCCTGCGTGAGCCGGCCCTGACCGAGACGGTCGATCATCTGGTCCGGTTCTTGCGCAGCGAGCGTCTGATCACTGAGGTCGAGGACGAAGCACAACGCAGCGCCTAGGCTAAAGACGTTGCACGGCGGAAAGGGGTGGCGACGATGTTCACCGTCGATGACAAGGCAACGGGCCCGCACGATGCCTCGCTCGACCACGAGCGGATCGTCCTGCAGGCGCGTGACGTCGACTTCGACTGGTCGACGCTGCCGTTCTACTACGTGCCCAACGAACCCTTCACCACCCACTTCTGCAATGTGCTGCACTTGTTGCTGCCCGCCGGTGAGGAATTCATCGTCGACGCCTTCAAGGACACCTTGCCGCTGATCAAAGACGATCAACTGCGCCGCGATGTGCAGGGATTCATCAGCCAGGAGGCGATGCACTCCCAGGCGCACGCGGGGGTGCTCGGGCACTTCGCGGCCAAAGGCATCGACGTGACGCCGTTCACCGACCAAATGCGTTGGCTATTCACCCAACTCATCGGTGACCGGCCGCGGTGGAGCAGCCGCCGGCGGCAGAGCTGGCTGCTCGAGCGGGTGTCGATGGTCGCCGCCCTCGAGCACTACACCGCCATCCTCGGCGAATGGATTCTCGACACCCCGCAACACGACGCCATCGGCACCGACCCCGTGATGCTCGACCTGCTGCGCTGGCACGGCGCCGAGGAGGTCGAGCACAAGGCCGTCGCGTTCGACACCATGAAGCACCTGCGCGGCGGGTACTGGCGGCAGGTGCGCACCCAGCTACTGATCACGCCCGCGCTGCTGTGGTTGTTCATCCGCGGTGTGCGGTTCATGTATTCGGTCGACCCCTACCTGCCGCCCGGCACCAAGCCGCGCTGGCGGGACTACTTCCGCGCGGCGCGGCGCGGTTTGGTGCCCGGGCCGTTCCAGTTCCTCCGGGTCATCGGGGCCTACTACACGCCGAGTTTCCATCCATCCCAGCTGGGCGGGGTGGGGCGCGCCGTCGATTACCTGGCCCGCTCACCCGCCGCCCGGGCCTCGCACTGAAACGGCACTGACGATGACGACCGAAGTGGCGTCAACCACGGTCGCCGCCTCCGACGGCGTGCGACTGGCGGTGCACGCCTACACCGACATCGAACCGGGACGCCCGACCGTCCTGGCCATCCACGGCTACCCGGACAACCACCACGTGTGGGACGGGGTGGCCGAGATACTGGGCCGCCGCTTCAACGTCGTGGCCTACGACGTGCGCGGCGCCGGCGACTCGTCGAAGCCGGCCAGACGGGCGGGATACCGCTTCCCGCAGCTCGTTTCGGACATCGACGCGGTGATCGAGAGCCTCGGGGTGAACCAGGTTCATTTGTTGGCCCACGACTGGGGCTCGATCCAGGCCTGGGCGGCGGTCACCGACGACGCGGTGATGGACAAGGTTGCCTCGTTCACGTCCATCTCGGGCCCGCACCTGAACTACGCGGGCCGATTCCTGCGGTCCGCGCGCTCACCGCGTGGCGTCCTCGACGTCCTCAAGCAGGCGCTCGCCTCCACCTACATCTGGTTCTTTCTGTGCCCCGGCGTGCCCGAGCTGGCGATCTGGTCGCGGGCGACAGTGGCGGTCTTCGCTGGGGTGGAACTCATCGGCCGGCCGCGGGGCGCGCAGCGGCGCGCGGCGACGAGCCGCTCGATCCGTGACTACCTCAACGGGCTCAACCTGTACCGGGCCAACATGCCCAAACCGATGCTCGCGCCCGGCAAGCGGCTGCCGCAGACCGCCGTGCCGGTGCAGGTGCTCGTCGCACGCCAGGACTATTTCGTATCGCCCGCGCTGCAATGGTTTACCGGCTCCATCCCGGAGGGTGGCAGGGTCGTCCCGATCGAGGGCGGCCATTGGGTGGTCAGCGCGTACCCCGAGGTCATCGCCCGGCTCACCGGCGAGTGGGTCGACCTGATCGCCCAGTCCGCAGACCGCCGCGGCACCGGCCAGATGTGAGGTTCGTTGTGGGACAGACCATTTGGGATAGCATTCCGGCTGATCTCTACGGCCGCCGCAAACGCGACCGCATGTACACGGCGTTGTACGGGGTGGGCTCGCTGTTCGGCGGCCTGGCGTCGGCGTCGCGGTGGACGTCCTCGCGCGTGCAGCCGGTGCGGCGCACCACCACCGCGGTGGTGGTCAACCGCGAGCTGCTCGCCCCCGACGTGGTCGCGCTGACGGTGGCCGACCCGGCCGGTGGATTGATGCCGTCCTGGACACCCGGCGCGCACATCGACGTTCGACTGCCGTCGGGGCGTCGCCGGCAGTACTCGCTGTGTGGTCCGCCCGGCCGGCGCACCGACTATCGCATCGCCGTGCGCCGCATCGCCGAGGGCGGCGGCGGGTCGATCGAAATGCACGACGCGTTCACGGTGGGGGACAGGTTCGAGTTCGAGGGGCCCCGCAACGCGTTCTATCTCGTCACCGACGAGCGCGAAGTGTTGTTCGTGATCGGCGGCATCGGCGTGACACCCATTCTGCCGATGATCCAGAGGGCTCAGCAGCGCGGAATCGATTGGCGCGCCGTGTATGCCGGCCGCACCCGCGATTACATGCCGCTGTTGGACGAGGTGCTGGCGGTCGCCCCGGACCGGGTGACGGTGTGGGCCGACGACGAGCGGGGCCGGATCCCCACCGCGTCGGACTTGCTTGCCGGCGCCGGGCCGGCGACGGCCGTCTACGTGTGTGGCCCCACCGCCATGCTGGAGTCGGTGCGCACCGCCCGCAACGAACACGCGAACGCGCCGCTGCACTACGAACGCTTCGGCCCTCCACCGGTTGTCGACGGGGTGGCCTTCGAGCTGGAACTCGCCCGCTCGCGGCGGGTCCTCGAGGTGCCGGCGAACCGGTCGGCGCTCGACGTCATGCTCGATCGCGATGCGACCACCGCGTACTCCTGTCAGCAGGGGTTTTGCGGCACGTGCAAGGTGAAAGTGCTTGGCGGGCAGGTCGATCGCCGCGGGCGCACCGCCGAAGGCGACGACGAGATGCTGGTCTGCGTCTCCCGCGCGAAATCCGGGCGCGTGGTCATCGACGCCTGAGCGCTTCTATAGGGGCCCGGGGACTTCCCCCAAGCTCGACAGCTCTGCGTGCACGGATTGGATGGCGGCCTGGTATTGCTCGTCGCTGAGGGTTTTTGTGTAGTAGCGGTTCATGCGGAGCTGATATTGCTGATCGCGCAGTTGGCGGATGCGCTCGAGTCTGGTGGTATCGGCCGCAGAAAATTTGAGCTGCTCGATGCTGATGTGGCCGGCCATGACGTGTTCGATCGGTGAGAGCGGATAACCGCAGTGGGCGAGTAGCTCCAGATAGGCCTTGAGGTAGGGCCGTTCACCGACTCGCCAGGTTTCGCGTTCTGCTCCCCACTCGAACGCCGCCAGCACCATCGCCAGGATCATGACATCGGCGCGCACGTCGACGTTGGCCCGCGCCGTCAACTGTTCTTCACGGGTCTCCTCGAGCCCCAGCAGGTTTGCCGCGAGCGTCATGCTGGCCGGGCAGTGCAGGTCGGCCAGGTAGTGGAAGTTGCGGGCGATGAAGACGTCGATCCACGGCGGCGGGGCCGATAGCAGGTTGGCCCGAACCCAGTCGCGCCGCGCGCTCGCCACCGCCTTAGCCAGTCGGTCGAGTTCGCGCATCATCACCCAGTCACGCTTGGCGTCGGCCGCCGCCTCGGATTCCAGCTTGACCGGTCGGCTGCCCGTGCAAGTGGGGCCGCCCGTCACCTCGTCCAGTGCCATGGGCCGGGCCTGGTCATAGGTCAGGTACGACGCGTAGACCTCCAACTCCGGCAATCCCGTCCAACGGGCCAGCTCGCCCAGAGTTCTCTCGCCCGGGTACAACCTGCAGATCTGATCCTGCTGGTTGAGGTCATCGCGGGTGTAGATGAGGCCGATTTCCTGTTGCTCGTCGCGGCGCGTCCCGAGACAGATGCGCCACCCGGCCGGGCCGGCAACTCCGGGCACAAAGCGCGAAGAGATTTCGACCAGCAGGTCATCGATCGTGGCCGAGGCAGGGAAAACCCAGAACTCGCGGTGGGACTCGGTATCGTCGCCCATGGCGACCGAGCTGCGATCGATAGTCACCGTCACCGTGTCAGACATATTTCGAGCCCTCACTGCCGTTGGGCCTACAAAACTAACGAAACCGGGTCACGTTCAGCGATCAATTCACCCCGGCTGCGTCATGCTTAGGCGATGCCGAAGAAATCGCTACCCGCGCCGGCGCGGCCGGAAACGGGATCGGGGGAGCCGGTGCTGGGGAGCTGGCGGGCCGCCGCGCTGAGCATGGCCCTGATCGCGTCCGCGGCGTGGTACGGGTTGGGCGCGCTGCTCGGCGCCGTGGTCATGATGCCGGTGATCTACGCGCTGGCACGGCTGCGCGGCCATGCGCCGGACGCGCGCAGCACCGCCGAGCTGATCGGCGCCACCCTGGGCCGCACGGCGGGGACGGCGGCGGGCATCGTTCAGTTGATCGCCTACCTGGTGCTGGCCGCGCAATTCGCCGCCACGCTCGGATTGCAACTGCTGCAGTCGCTTTGGCCCGATCAAGACCCCGTCAAGACCGTGTCGTGGTTGCCGGCCGGCGCCGCGATCGTCGCCGTTGTCGTGGGGGCCGCCGCGTGTTGGGCGTCAACGCGCGCCGTGGCGTCACTGGCGCTGCCACTCGTCCTCGCGGGCCTGCTCCTCTACGTCTGCCTCGCGGTGGCGGTGACGGCCCTCGTCGCGCTGAGCACCGACCCCGTCGTCATCGGGACGGCCGCGACACCGCGCCCGCTGTCCGGCCAGCTCGTCGGCTTCGGCCTGGGGATGGTGGGCGTCGAACTCCTCACCGTCCGCGTCCCGCGCATCGCCCGGCCGGGGCGATCCATGTCGCTGGCCGTCGGGCTGGTGGCCGCCGCCGCGGTGGTGTTGTGGGCGGGCGATCACCGGGGCGTGGTGGGCCCGTGGCGATGGAGCGCCACGATGCTGGCCGAGGCGGTGCCCGAG
>NZ_QMEV01000098.1 GCF_003284935.1 Mycobacterium colombiense | reverse complement strand
CCCGGTGGCTGTCGGCCCGGGGGCGGCCGGCTCGGCGTGTTTGCCGCGGCGTCCCGGGGTTCAGCTACCCCTATGTGGTGGGCCCTCCCGGCCTCGGGGCCGGCACCGACATGAGCGCCGCCTTCCGTGCCGAACAGCAGGCCTCCGCCCGCGACACCGCCGCGGCGCCGGCCGCCTCTGCCCGACGGGAGCAGGCCCGGCGCCGCAGGCGCCCCCAGCCGGGCCTGATCGACCCCGGATACCGCTACGAATACCTGGACCACGATCCGGTCGCGGACGACGCGGACTTCACCGCGGCGACGGCCTCGGGGCGGGGCGCGGGACGCATCGGGTTCGCCGGCACCGCCCGCCAGGCCGGCACCGCGCCGGCCGGCCTGACCACACTCGCCGGCGCCGCGGCGGACGCGGACCCGGGCCTGCCCCTGCTGCCGAGCAGCTGGAGCCAACCGACCGAAGAAGGACCAACGGGGCAGGTAGAGGGCACGTAACGGGCGCCGCCGACGCTCACGGCGGTTTGGACGGCCTCCGTTCTGGCTACCAAGCTTCTAGCTCAACGTTAGAGTGGGGGCAGAGCAATGGAGGGAGTCCGTAAATGATGAAGCGCTCGTGGGCCAAACTGGCCGTGACCGTCGGCGGTCTGGCATTGGCGTCGACCGCTGGGGCGGGGGTCGCATCGGCCAGCCCCGATTACGGTCCGATGATCAACACCACCTGTAGCTATGACCAGGCGATGCGGGCGGTGCACGCGGAGAACCCGATGGCCGCGCAGTACCTCGACCAGTCGCCGCCCAACCAGCAGTTCTTGCAGCAGTACCTGGCGTCGTCGCCGGATCAGCGGGTGAACCTGCTGCACGCGATCGAGCACAACCAGGGGGCCCAGCAGGCCCTGCCGATTTTCCAGCAAATGATGACGGACTGCACCCGGTACTAAACGTGCCTCCGGCTCGGGCTTCCCGACCACAGCGTTGATCGACCAGGCGGCGGGCCGCCGCGGCTAAGCGGTGCGCCCGTCGACCTGTGCTCGGCGTTTCGCCGCCCAATCCGCCATGGGGAATCCGGGCGCGTTGTTGCAGGCCGACAGCAGCAGGGCCACGTGCGTCAGCACGGCCAATCCGTAATCGCAAGTCCAGGCCGACTGGGTCATCGTCCATACCAGGACGCCATCGGACGGGGTGGCGAACCCGCTCAGCCGCATCGGCGCGGCCTCCCCCGCCGGGGCGACGCCCACGGCGTCGTGCCGGCACTGCGCGACGGCGAGGAAGCCGCTCACCACCTCGTGGTGCGGATCCAGCGCGTTGTCGTAGATGTCGACCGACTCCGCGTAGAGCGCCGGACCGCTGAACTGGTACGCCGATTCGGCGTGGTCCGATGCGCCGGCGGGTCGCAGCGGCGAACCCTTGAACAGCAGTGCCGCCGCGCATTCCGGCGGGCGGGCGCTGGTGAAGTAGGTGTCGCCCACCGGGATTGCGCCGGCCGCGCCGAACGGTGTGTCATCGCCGCTCCGCAACAGGAGGTCCTGCGCCTGCGACGGCGGGCGTTTCACCGTCGTCGTCGGCGTTGCCGCGGACGGGCCGGACGCCCGGAGCGCGTGTCCCCCCACCACGGCGTCGCACCCACCCAGTGCCAGAACGGCGACGACGGCGGCCGCGGCCACCCGCGCCTGAAGTGCCATCGGCTGATGCTACAGCGCTCAGAGCGTCTGCAGGTCCGGTCGATAGCGCGCCAGCAGCGACCGCGCGGTGTCCATGGCGGCCACCGCGCGCCCCCTGTCGACGGCCTGGATCGCCATAATCGGGATGTATTCGTCGTCGGGCAGGTCGATCCGCGCCCAGCGGTGACCCACCGGAAACGACACCCCGACGACGTCGGGCCATTCGATCAGCTTGTCGCCCAACAGGTTTCGCACCGAGACGCCGGCCGGCCCGATCCGCAGCCGCGGGCGGGCGAACAACAGCACGACACCGGCGATGACCAGCCCGAGCACCGCGATCGCCACCTGATCCGAGGTCTGAAAGACCACGCCGGTGGACCCCGCCTTGAGGAGCAGGCCCACCGCGATGTGCGCCGCCGCGATCACGAACGCCGCCCCATAGGCGAATAACGGTGTGCGGTGGGGACGCAATACGGCATCCCAGGTCTCGCGGTCCGGAGGCGACGTCACGACCGAGCGCGCAACTCACGCAGGGTCAGCGCGGTGGTGAGGGCCGCCAGAGTGGCTTGGGCCCCCTTGTCTTCGGCCGATTCCGGAAGGCCGGCCCGGTCCAGGGCCTGCTGCTCGGTGTCCGTGGTCAGCACGCCGTTGGCCACCGGTGTGGAAGTGTCCAACGACACCCGGGTCAGACCCTGGGTCACCGCATCGCAGACGTATTCGAAATGCGGTGTCTGCCCGCGGATCACGACACCCAGGGCGACGACGGCATCGTGGTTGCGGGCGAGTTCCTGCGCCACCACCGGGATCTCGATCGCGCCGATCACCCGCACCACGGTCGGGTCGTCGACGCCGGATTCCGAGGCCACCTTGCGGGCACCCGCCAGCAGTGCGTCGCAGATCTCGCCGTGCCAGGTGCTCGCGACCAGGGCCAGTCGCAGGCCGGACGCATCGAGCGGCGGAACCTCCGGAACCCCCTCGGCAGGACTCACAAAGCACCGCCGAATTCGCCTGGCAGATGGACGGATTCGTGAAAGTCGTCCAGCCCGGCCAGGTCGTGGCCCATCTTGTCCCGCTTGGTCATCAGGTATCGGATGTTCTCCGCGTTGGCGCGCACCGGCAGCGGCACCCGCTCGATGATGTGCAGGCCGTAGCCGTCCAGCCCGACCCGCTTGGCCGGGTTATTGGTCAGCAGCCGCATCGAGCGCACCCCGAGGTCGACCAGGATCTGCGCGCCGATCCCGTAATCCCTTGCGTCGGCGGGCAATCCCAGCTTGAGGTTGGCGTCCACCGTGTCCTCACCGGCGTCCTGCAGCTGATAGGCCTGCAGCTTGTGCATCAGCCCGATGCCGCGGCCCTCGTGGCCACGCATGTAGAGCACGATCCCGCGGCCCTCGCGGGCGACCATCGCCATCGCGGCGTCCAGCTGCGGCCCACAATCGCAGCGGCGCGAACCGAACACGTCACCGGTCAGGCATTCGGAGTGCACCCGCACCAGCACGTCGTCGCCGTCGAAGTCCGGCCCGGAGATGTCCCCGCGCACCAGCGCGACATGTTCGACCTCTTCGTAGATGCTGGCGTACCCGATGGCACGAAACTCGCCGTGCCGGGTCGGTATCCGCGCCTCGGCGATCCGGGCGATGTGCTTTTCGTGTTTGCGTCGCCACTCGATCAGGTCCGCGATGGTGATCATGGCGAGGTCGTGTTCGTCGGCGAAGACCCGCAGTTCGTCGGTCTGCGCCATCGAGCCTTCGTCCTTCTGGCTGACGATCTCGCAGATGGCGCCGGCCGGCTGGAGACCGGCCAGCCGGGCCAGGTCGACGGCCGCCTCGGTATGGCCCGGACGGCGCAATACGCCACCGTCCTTGGCGCGCAACGGAACCACGTGGCCTGGCCGCGTGAAATCGTCGGCGACGCTGGCGGGATCGGCGAGCAGGCGCATCGTGGTGGCGCGGTCCGACGCCGAAATCCCGGTGCCCACACCCCGTCTGGCGTCGACGGTGACGGTGTAGGCGGTGCCGTGCTTGTCCTGGTTCACCGCGTACATCGGCAGCAGTCCCAGCCGGTCGCAGATCTCGCCGTCCAGCGGCACACACAGATATCCCGAGGTGTAGCGCACCATGAAGGCCACCATCTCCGGCGTCGCCTTCTCGGCGGCGAAGATCAGATCGCCCTCGTTCTCGCGGTCCTCGTCGTCGATGACGATGACGGCCTTGCCGGCCGCAATGTCGGCAACCGCCCTTTCGACGGAGTCCAACCTCGTCATCGTCGCTACCTTGCCGTTCCCGCTGTCCGGCGGGAACACTGTCGAAACGGCTCACACGAGAAGCCCACGTGTTGCATTCAGTATGAACCACGGCGGCCGGGCGGTTATTGCCGCGGTTTGGTCAGCGGGACGGCCCCGGATCGCGTTGCGCCGCCGCGCCCGCCGGACGGCACCGACGGTCTGACCAGTTCCGATGACGCGCACCCGTCCCCTCGTGACTGGCCGTGCGACGACACCCCGGCGCACGACCGCACGAGGCCGCCCCGCCGCAGGGCGCGCAATCGTCGCCGGGATCACAGTTTCGCTGTCGAGAGGAATCCGGCACCGGTCCCGCGGCTGACGAACGTGTCGCCGCGGAAGACGCAATCGCGCGACAGCGGCGCGAGGCCGCCTGGCAAACAGAATATTTGCGCCAAAGAATGGCGTGGCCACACGGCAATATCGTCACCAGGTGTCATAAAGATCCCTATGAAAAGGCTATTTACCCGAGAATACTTTGCACCAGATTAGCGTCGGCTGTGCGGGATATTTGACACGAGCAAACTCAATATCGAGTTTCGCACCCATTAACGCGGGGAAATACCACCGGATGAACACCAACACATCAACACGACCGTGGGTCCGCCTGTGTACCGGCGCGCTCGCGGCCGGCGGCCTGGCCATGTCCGCGCTGGGGCTGTCAACGGGCACCGCCGCGGCGGCGCCTCCTCCTCCGCCCACGTATCACCACCACTGGTGCCCGGGCGATCAGTGGGACCCGGGCTGGGGCCCGTATCAGAACTGGAACAACTGCCGCGACTGGGACGACAACTATGGCGGCCCGGGCGGTCCGGCCGGCTACGGGGTCCGCCCTGGGCGGGGCCGCCGCCACCGCCACCGCCCTGGGCACCGTGGGCCCAGATCATGTGGGATCCCGGCATGAACCATTGGGGTTACTGGGAAGGCCCCATCTGGCACCCCGTGTAATCAGCTGATCCCGAAACAGGCCGCTGCTGATGCGGCCATCAGGTCTCGCCTTCGGCGGGAGAGTCGCGTTCTTCGGCCAGGTGGCGTAAGACCCGTTCGTTGAGGGCGGCGAGCATGTCGAGCTCAGCCGGGGTGAGCAGGTCGATGAAGTTCCGGCGGACGTCCTCCACGTGCCTCGGCGCCGCCCGCTCGATGGCCGCGCGGCCGGCCGGCAGCAGACAGACCATGGTGCTGCGGGCATCGTCGGGGTTGGGCTGGCGACAGATCAGCCCGTCCTGTTGCATGCGCCGCACTTGGTGGGAGACGCGGCTCTTCTCCCAGCCCAGCGCGTTGCACAGCTCGTGGGCGGGGAGGCGGTCCCCATCGTGTTCCGAGAGCACCGCCAGGATTTGATAGTCGGCGCCGGACAGACCCGATTCCTGCAGGCCTCGGTTCAGGTGCACGCTGAGCTGATGATTCGCGTGCTGGAAGGCCCGCCAGGCGCGGTCTTCGCGGGGGTTCAACCAGTTCGGTGCCATCAGGCAACCATGCTACCCCATTTGGTTGACGCGTCACCATTCTCGGCCTAAGGTGGACGCGTCAACCTTTTCCATTATCAGGCAGGACGGACACCTCATGAGCAGCATCAGCATCATCGGCACCGGGAACATGGCACGTGCCATCGGCGCGCTGGCGGTAGCGGGCGGCAACACCGTCGAGGTCATCGGGCGCAATCAGTCCAAGGCCGCCGAGCTGGCCAAGGCTCTCGGCGGCAGCGCCACGACGGGAGAGTTCGGCGCCGTCCCCGACGGGGACATCGTCATCGTTTCCGTGTTGTACGCCAACGTCGTTCCGGTCGTCGCGCAGTACGGAGACGCCCTCGCGGGCAAGGTCATCGTCGACATCAGCAACCCCTTCAATGCCGCCGCCGACGGACTGGCCATCCCCGAGGACACGTCGATCGCGCAGGAAGTTGCCAAGGCGGCCCCGGCGAGCGCCAGCGTGCTGAAGGCGTTCAACACCATCTTCGGTGTCGTCCTGGATCAGGGCCGGCCGCTCGACGTCTTCATTGCCGGCGACGACGCGCGCGCCAAGGCGCGCCTGGCGGAGTTCATCGAGAGCCTCAAGCTGCGTCCGCTGGACGTCGGCGGCCTGAACATGGCGCACTGGCTCGAAGCAACGGGGCTGGTCATGATGGGTCTGGCCCGCCACGGGGTGGGCAACTTCGACTTCGCCCTCGGCGTGAACCCTGCCGCCTGAGCGGCGCCGCCGCCGGTCCCGGGCCGTGAACGAACGGCGGCGTCCTGCGCCCACACAATGGTTGATGGATCACCGAAAGGATTGAGCGATGAAGTTGGGTTTCGCACTGCCCATCGTCGGGCCCGCGATCAGCAGCGCCGCCGGACTGAGCGCGTTCTGCCGCGGGCTCGAGGGCCTCGGCTACGACACGCTGTGGGTCGGCGATCGACTGGTCACGCCGGTCGATATGCACAGCACCTATCCGGGCAAAGAGCAGCCCTACCCGCCGCAGATGACCCGATACCTCGATCCGGTCCTGCTGTGGACGGTCGCCGCGACGGCGACCAGCCGGGTGCGGCTGAACGCCAGCACGCTCAGCACGTTCTACTACGAGCCGGTGCACCTCGCGCGGCTGCTGACCACGCTCGACGTGCTCAGTGACGGTCGCCTCGACGTAGGCGTCGGAATCGGGTGGATGAAGGACGAACACGACATCGCCCGCGGCGCGGACTGGAGCCGGCGCGGGCGGATGCTCGATGACCTGCTGGCGTTCCTGCACGAGTGGTGGACGACCACCCCGGTGTCCTGGGAGAGCGAGTTCTTCTCGCTGCCGCCGGTCCATGCCGACCTGCGCCCCGTCCAGCCCGGCGGTCCGCCCATCTGGATCGGCGGCGTGAGCGAGGCCGCGATGCGCCGGGTCGGACGCAGCGGCACCGGCTGGCTCGGGGTCGAGGGGCTGCAGGACGAGGTCACCGACCATTTGTGGTCGATTGCGCGTCGCGCGGCGAAGGACGCCGGCCGCGATCCGGACGCGCTGAAGACGGCCATGCGGATCAACCTCGAACCGGGCACGTCCATCGACTCTGTTGCCGACAGGCTCGAGCGCCTCGCCGGGTCGGGCGCTGATGAGGCGATCGTGGACGCCTTCGCGATGGTCCCCACCCTGGACCAGATGCTGGACTTCGCCGGCCAGGTCATCGCCCGATGGAATGATCGTGGGAAAGCGCAGCGGCCGGGATGAGTCCAGTTCTTTTCGGAACTGCAATCGCCTAGCGGGTCATCAACCGTTCGACGTATTTGGCGATGACGTCGACTTCCAGGTTCACCGGCGTCCCGACCGGCGCACGGCCCAGCGTGGTCAGCTCCCGGGTGGTGGGAATCAGCGAGACCTCAAACCAGTCCCGGGGCTCGCCGCCCAGCCCGGACACCGTCAACGAAATCCCGTCGACGGTGATCGAGCCCTTCTCCACGACGTAGCGGGCCACCTCGGCGGGCATCTCGATCCGCACCACTTCCCAGTGCTCGGACGGGGTGCGGGCGACGATGCGCCCGGTCCCGTCGACGTGGCCCTGCACGATGTGCCCGCCCAGCCGGCTGTTGACGGCCGCGGCGCGCTCCAGGTTCACCCGGCTGCCGACCTGCAGCTCACCCAAGTTGGATCGGTTGAGCGATTCGGCCATCACGTCGGCGGTGAACTGACCGCCGGGCAACAGCTCGGCGACGGTCAGGCACACGCCGTTGACCGCGATCGAATCGCCGTGGCCCGCGTCGGCGGTCACGACGGCGCCGCGGATGGTCAGCCGCGCCGCGTCGGACAGGACGTCACGAGCCGTCACCTCGCCGAGTTCCTCGACAATCCCGGTAAACATCCTCCTAGGCTAATTGGCCGTCTCTCAGGCGGATGAGCAGGGCAAACACCGGCGGCTGGGCGACACCGGGACCCCGCGTTCATCAGGGCAGTCACCGGCACCCTCTACGATGCACAGTATGCAGACCCGCCGCCGTCTATCGGCCGTCATCGCATCCCTGACCCTCGCCACCGCCTTGATCGCCGGCTGCTCGTCGGGCTCAAAGCAGAGCGGCGCACCGCTTCCCGACGCCACGAGCCTGGTCAAGCAGTCGGCCGACGCCACCAAGAATGTGAAGAGCGCGCACATCGCGCTGAGCATCCAGGGCAAGATCCAGGGGCTACCCATCAAGACGCTGACCGGTGACCTCACCACGGCCCCGGCCACCGCCGCGCAGGGTAACGCCACGATCACCCTGGGTGGGTCCGACATCGACGCCAACTTCGTGGTGCTCGACGGAACCCTGTACGCCACCCTGACCCCGAACAAGTGGAGCGACTTCGGCAAGGCCGCCGACGTCTATGACGTCTCGGTGCTGCTCAACCCCGACAGCGGGCTGGGCAACGCGCTGGCCAACTTCAGCAACGCCAAGGCCGAGGGCCGCGACAACGTCAACGGGCAGAACACGATCCGCATCAGCGGAAACGTCTCGGCGGACGCGGTGAACAAGATCGTGCCGCAGTTCAACGCGACACAGCCGGTGCCGAGCACGGTGTGGATCCAGGAGTCCGGTGACCACCAGCTGGTCCAGGCCAACCTGCAAAAGAGCTCGGGCAACTCCGCCCAGATCACCCTGTCGAACTGGGGTGAGCAGGTTCAGGTCTCCAAGCCCCCGGTGAGCTCGTGACCGCTGAGACCGAAGCCCCGACCGGGCACCAGACCGGACGCCGCGTAGCGATCAGCGCGGGCAGCCTGGCAGTCCTGCTGGGCGCCCTGGACGCCTATGTCGTCGTGACGATCATGCGCGACATCATGACCGACGTTCACATCCCGATTAACCAGCTGCAGCGCATCACCTGGATCATCACGATGTACCTGCTGGGCTACATCGCCGCCATGCCGCTGCTGGGCCGGGCCTCCGACCGGTTCGGGCGCAAGCTGGTGCTGCAGGTCAGCCTGGCGCTGTTCATCGTGGGCTCGGTGGTCACCGCGCTGGCCGGTCACTGGGGAGACTTCCACCTGCTGATCGGCGGCCGCACCATCCAGGGCGTGGCCAGCGGCGCGCTGCTGCCGGTCACCCTGGCCCTGGGCGCCGACCTGTGGGCGCAGCGCAACCGCGCCGGCGTGCTGGGCGGCATCGGCGCCGCGCAGGAACTCGGCAGCGTGCTGGGCCCGCTGTACGGGATCTTCATCGTCTTCCTGTTTCACGACTGGCGCTACGTGTTCTGGATCAACGTCCCCCTGACGCTGATCGCGATGGTGATGATCCAGTTCAGCCTGCCGTCGCACGAGCGGGTGGAGGAGCCCGAAAAGGTCGACCTGGTCGGCGGCGTGCTGCTGGCCGTCGCCCTGGGCCTCGCCGTGATCGGCCTGTACAACCCGCAACCCGACGGCAAGCAGATCCTGCCCAGCTACGGGTTACCCCTGGTCATCGGCGCGGCCGTGGTCGCGGTGCTGTTCCTGCTGTGGGAGCGCTTCGCGCGCACCCGGCTGATCGAGCCGGCGGGCGTGCACTTTCGCCCGTTCCTGGCCGCGCTGGGCGCCTCGCTGTTCGCCGGCGCCGCGCTGATGGTGACGCTGGTGGACGTGGAGCTGTTCGGTCAGGGCGTACTGGGCCAAACCCAGACCCAGGCCGCCGGCTTGCTGCTGTGGTTCCTGATCGCGCTGCCGATCGGTGCGGTGCTCGGCGGATGGATCGCCACCCGGGTCGGTGACCGGATCATGACCTTCGTCGGGCTGCTCATCGCCGCGTACGGCTACTGGCTGATTCACTTCTGGCGCCAGGACGTCATGAGCCAGAAGCACAACGTCTTCGGGGTGTTCAGCGTGCCCGTGCTGCACGCCGACCTGCTGGTCGCCGGGGTGGGCCTCGGCCTGGTGATCGGGCCGCTGACCTCCGCCGCGCTCCGCGTTGTGCCGTCCGCCCAGCATGGCATCGCCTCGGCGGCCGTGGTGGTGGCCCGCATGACGGGCATGCTGATCGGTGTCGCCGCGCTCAGCGCGTGGGGCCTGTACCGGTTCAACCAGATCGTGGCGGGCCTGACGGCCGCGATCCCGCCCAACGCCACGTTGCTGGAGCGCATCGCCGCCCAGGGGACCATGTACCTCAAGGCCTTCGCCCAGATGTACGGCGACATCTTCTTGGCCACCGTCGCGATCTGCATCGCCGGAGCGCTGCTGGGTCTGCTGATCGGCGGCCGCAAGGAGCACGCCGATGAGCCGGAAATCGTTGAGCCGCAAGCGGTCTCGTTGGGTGAGCGCTAGCCGCTGCGTGGCACCAGGCTGAGCACCACGTCCGGCCCCACCCGGTCGATGCCATCGAAATGCCAGCGCAGCGCCCGCGCGATCGTGGTCACGCCCACGTCGTCGACCGCGGTGACGGGACCACCCAGCAGGGTCGGCGCGACGTAGGCCAGGATCCGGTTGACCACCCCGGCCCGCAGGAACGCACCCGCCAGGGTGGGGCCGCCTTCCAAGAGGACGTCGGTGCGGTCCGCCACCGCCTTGAGCACCTCCATGGGGTCGTGCGTGCGGATCAGCATGGTCCGTGAATCGTCGTTGAGAACCTTTGCCTCCGACGGTATTTCACGCATGCCCACGACCACCCGCAGCGGTTGGCGGTCGGCCAGTGAGCCGTCGGGCAGCCGGGCGGTCAAGGCCGGGTCGTCGGCCAGCACGGTGCCGGTGCCCACCACGATCGCGTCGGCGGCCGCGCGGCGACGATGCAGATCCAGCCGCGAGGCCTCGCTGGAAATCCACTGACTGGAGCCGTCGGCAGCGGCGCTGCGGCCGTCGACGCTGCTGGCGTACTTCCAGGTCAGGTGCGGCAGCCCGGTGCGTTGCTTGTGCAGCCACTCGCGCAGCGGGCCGCCGGCCACCTCGTCGGCCAGCACCCCGCAGCGCACCGTCACGCCCGCCTCCTCGAGCCGGGCCGCCCCGCCGGCGGCCTCCGGGTTCGGGTCGGCGACGGCATACACCACGGTGGCGACCTTCGCGTCCAGCAGGGCGTTCACGCAGGGCGGGGTTCTGCCGTAGTGGTTGCACGGCTCGAGGGTGACGACGGCGGTGCCACCGGCCGCCAGGTCGCCGGCCCGGCGCAGCGCCAGGATCTCGGCGTGATCGCCACCGGCGGGCTCGGTGGCCCCGACGCCGACGACCTCACCGCCGGCGTCCAAGATGACCGCCCCCACGGGCGGGTTCGGATACGTGGTCCCCTTGACGTGATTGGACTGGTCGATCGCCAAACGCATTGCGGCGTCAAGGCCGTCGCCCGTCGGCACGGTCATCGACGCAGATGCGGGGACGCGCCGGCGGCCTGTCGCCGCAACGCGTCTATCGCGGCCTCCGGATCCTCGGCGCCATACACCGCCGACCCGGCGACGAAGCAATCGACGCCGGCTTCGGCGGCCTGCTCGATGGTGTCCGCGTTGATGCCGCCGTCGATTTCGACGAGGATCGTCAGCTCCCCCGCCTCGATGAGCTTGCGGGCGGTGCGCACCTTGCTCAGCACCTCGGGGATGAAGCTCTGGCCACCGAATCCGGGCTCCACCGACATGATCAGCAGGGTGTCGAACTGCGGCAGGATCTCGAGGTAGGGCTCCAGCGGGGTCCCCGGCTTCACGCTGATCCCCGCCTTGGCGCCGGCGGCGCGGATGTCGCGGGCCACGCCGACCGGATTGTGGGTGGCCTCGGCGTGGAACGTGACGTTGTACGCGCCCGCCTCGGCATACGGAGGCGCCCAGCGATCCGGATCCTCGATCATCAGGTGGCAGTCCATCGGGATGGTGGTGGCGGCCAGCAGGCTCTCGACCACCGGCAGCCCGAGGGTCAGGTTCGGCACGAAGTGGTTGTCCATCACGTCCACGTGCAACCAGTCGGCGCCGGTCACGGCGGCGGCTTCGTCGGCGAGCCGGGAGAAGTCAGCGGACAGGATCGATGGCGCGATCAGAGGTCCCGCGATGTTGCGAGGCATGAGCGCCAGACTACTGAGCCGCGCGCCCCCCTTCACATCCGGCGGGCCCCGCTACCCCGCCTCGCGGCGCAGCGCGGCCGCGGCGGGGTCTCTGTGTCGCGCCCCGCTACCCCGCCTCGCGGCGCAGCGCGGCCGCGAACATCGCATCCGTGCCGTGGCGGTGGGGCCAGAGCTGGACGTGCGGCCCGTCCCCCAGGTCGGCTCCCCTGTCCAAGGGCTCGAACAACGGCCGGGTGTCCAGCGCGCTCACCGGGTGGCGGCGCAGCGCGTCGGCGACCACGCCGACGGTCTCGGCCAGGTGCGGCGAGCAGGTGGCGTAGAGCACCACGCCGCCGGGGCGGGTCAGCGCGATCGCGGCGCCCAGCAGCTCGCGCTGCAGCTTGGTCAGCGTCGGCACGTCGGCGGGCTGACGCCGCCACCGCGCCTCCGGGCGGCGGCGCAGCGCCCCCAGCCCGGTGCAGGGGGCGTCGACGAGCACCCGGTCGAAGGTCGGCTCCAGATCGGTGTGCCGCCCGTCGACCCGCAGCACGTCGACCGG
>NZ_QMEV01000097.1 GCF_003284935.1 Mycobacterium colombiense | reverse complement strand
CCGCGCCGCAGTATGTGCCGCCCCCCGTCGAGCGCCCGGCGCCCCCGCCGGCCGCGGCACCGGTCGCACCCCCGCCGGCGGCACCGCCCCCGGCGCCCCCGCCCGCCGCGCCGCAGCTGCCCCAGCAGCCGCCGGTGACGATGTATCTGCACTTCCCGTTCGTCACGGTGCCGATTCCGATCACCCCGCCGCCCCCGCCTGCGCCACCGGCTCCGTAGCGCGTGGCAAACGGTCTCGACTGAGCGCACACTGGCAGTTACGGCACGAGCGCCAAGGAGGTCGCGTGGGCGAGCACAGTGGATTCGGATTCGACCCCGACGAATTCGATCGAATGATTCGGGAAGGCAGCGAAGGCCTGCGCGACGTGTTCGAGCGAGTCGGCAAGTTCGTGGCCGGCCCCGGCGGCCGGACGGGCTGGTCCGCCGTCTTCGACGACCTGACGCGTCGCCCGCGCGGCGCCCCGGAAACGGCCGGCGAAGCGGGTGAGGGCGTGTGGGCTATCTACACGGTCGACGCCGCCGGCGGGGCGCGCGTCGAACAGGTCTATGCGACCGAACTCGACGCGCTGCGGGCGAACAAGACCAACGTCGATCCCAAACGCAAGGTGCGGTTCCTGCCCTACGGCATCGCGGTCAGCGTCCTCGACGACGACACCGAAGAGCCTGCGTAGCAAGCGCTTTCGGCTCAGCCCTGGCCCACCACGTTCGAGCCGCCGGAGTTGCTGATCTTCGGTGCGCCCGAGTGGTAGGTGACCTTGTTGTTGAAGCCGGAGGCCTCGATGCTGTCGACGGCCTCCACGGTGATCGAATTCTGCACGCCGGACACCGACAGGCTGGCGCAATGCCCGGTGATCGATACCGTGTTGGAAACCCCACTGACGCTGACGATGTTGTCGTTGCAGGCGATGGTCCGGTTCTCGTTGATACCGGAAACGCTGAGCTCGGTGCCGGGCGGAGCGGCCGGTGAGGTCGAGGGCGAGGCCGACTTGCGGCGGGAGGTCGACGGGCCGGGGCTCATCGAAACGCTCGGTGGGCCAACCGTTGTGGAGATGGTCGGCGGCGTCGCGATGATCGACTTGACCCCCGAAAGCCGGTGCGCGGCGAACGCCGCGATGCCGCCGGCGAGGGCCAGCACACCGATGGCGACGATCGTGCCGAGGATCCACCACGCGCGGTTGGCGGACGGGCGTTGCTGGGGCGGTACGAACGGGGGGCCACCGTACGTCCACGGGGCGGGCGGCGGTGGCGGGGCACCCGCCGGTCCGGGGGCATAGTTCTGGCCGGCGGGCTGCGCGCTGCCCTGCTCTGACGCCCGCGCCGCCTCGGCGAGCGGGCGTTCGAGTTCCCGGATCCGGTCTTCCGGGTCTTCGTTTGCTGCCATGGGAATGAATATGCCATTCGCTTCTGCGTTTACGGCCGGTTCGGTAGTTTTTACGATCGTGCCCGATCTGCCGAATCGCCAGGTCCTCCTCCGTCGCCGCCCTTCCGGGCTGGTCCGGCCGGACGACACGGAAATGGTCACCACACCGGCGCCCGAACCCGCCGACGGCGAGGCGCTGTTGCGCACCACCTACGTCGGCATCGACGCCGCCGCGCGCACCTGGCTCGATGACCAGCCCAGCTACCTCCCGCCGGTGCAGCTGGGTGAGGTCATCCGGGCGGCCGGGATCGGCGAGGTGGTGGCATCGCGGTGCGACGCCTACGCCGTCGGCGACGTCGTCACCACGCTGACCGGCTTTCAGGAATACGCGCTCATCCGCGACGACCTGTTCAGCACGCCGATCCCCGGCGAGGACGACCAGCTGGCCATCATGTCGGTCTACGGGCCGACCGGTGCCACCGCCTACTTCGGGATGACCGACATCGGCCGCCCGCAGCCGGGGGAGACGGTGGTGGTGTCGGCGGCCGCGGGCGCCACCGGATCGATCGCCGGGCAGATCGCCAAGATCGCCGGCGCGCGGGTGGTGGGCATCGCGGGCGGCCCCGAGAAATGCCGGGCGGTGGTGGAGGACTTCGGCTTCGACGCGTGCATCGACTACAAGAACGACGACGTCGCTGCGGCCCTGAAAAAGCATTGCCCGCAACGGGTCGACGTCTACTTCGACAACGTGGGCGGCCCCATCCTCAACTCCGTGCTGGGCCGCCTGGCCGCCCGCGCGCGCGTCGTCCTGTGCGGCGTCATCTCCAGCTACCTGACCGGAGAGCACCCCGGGCCGGCCAACTACGTCAACCTGTTGTCCAAGACCGCGTTGATGCAGGGGTTCAACGCGCTCGATCAGTGGGGACGCTTCGACGAGGCGTTCGCCGCGCTACGCCAGTGGGAGGCCGAAGGCCGACTTCACCACCGGCAGACCATCTTTGAGGGCATCGAGTCGTGTGTCGATGCCCTCAACGGCCTGTTCACCGGCGTCAACGTCGGCAAGACCCTGGTCAGGCTCAGCGAACCCAGTCCCCGCTAGGTGGCATCTCCTCGGACGGCCTGACGGCCGGCCACACCCTGGTGGCTACTGGTGGGTGGGGATGAGGATGGTCTTGCCGTGCAGGCTGCCGCTGTCGGAGTCGGCGTGCACGGCCGCGGCCTGCTCCAGCGGGCGGCGGTCGGCGACCTCGATGCGCAGCTGCCCGTCATCGACGCGACTGACCAGCTCGGCGAGCTGGGTGGCGTCACTCCGGACGAAGACCCGCTGGCTGCGGACCCCCCGGCCCGGGTTCTGCGGCCCGAAAACCATGGTGCCGACGTGGAAGCCGCCGTCGGCGACGACACCGATCAGGGCTTCGGTTTCTTCATCGGTGGTGCTGACGAGGTTGAGCACCACATCGAACGGTGCACCCGCAACGTCGATCGGCGAATGCGTGTAGTCGATGTAGCCCACGATTCGATCCGCACCCAAACCGCGCAGCCGCTCGGCATCGCGTTCCCTGGCCGTCGCGGTGACGACCGCTCCGGCCCGCTTGGCCAATTGAACCGCATAGCCACCGACCGCACCCGAGGCGCCGTTGATCAGGATCGTCTGCCCGGCGGTTAAACCGGCGATCTCGAACAGCGCCTGCCACGCCGTCAGCGCGGCCTCCGGCAGCGCCGCCGCGTCGGCCAGGTCCACCGACTGCGGCGCGGTGGCCAGCGACTCGGCCGGCGCTATCGCGTACTGGGCGGCAGCGCCGTCGGCATCCAACGGCAAAAACGCCACCACAGTGTCGCCGACGTCCCACCCTTGCACGCCCTCCCCGATTTCAGCGACGGTCCCGGCGACGTCGACACCGGGGATGTGCGGGAAGCCGATCTCGTACACCTCCGCCAAATAACCGCCGCGGATGCCTGCATCCACCGGGTTGAACGAGGTGGCGGCTACCTGCACCAGCACCTGGTGCGGGCCTGGCACAGGTCGCGGTGCCTCCTCGTACCGCAGAACGTCGCTACCGCCGTATTCGTGGTATCGCACGGCCTTCATGGTGTCCCTCCTTGAGTCATTGCTTCAACTTCAAAGCAGTTACACCGTCTACAACTCGCTTCAATGTCGAAGCAATCCCAAGGGTCCAGTGATGGTCGTCATACCGGTGACTGGCGCACGATCGCCCGTGTCAGTCAGTTGGTCGGGGGCGGCAGCCGGTAGTAGCCGACCAACGCGAGGAGTCGTGGCGCGTAATCCACCGAATTGACGACCAGGCCCGCGGAGTCCCACTTGTAGGGGCACTCACCCACGCGGACACCGTCATATCCGCGCCAGGATTACGCCTGATTTCTGGGCTGCGCTTCACGGGTTGGCCATTCTTGGCGCCGGCCGCGCACGCCTCGAAATCGCTGCGACGTCGAAGCATTAACATGGCCGCATGGCCAAAGGCCTCAAGCCGGCGCAAATGCGCACGTACTTCGCCCTGACGGAAGCAGCCAGCCTGCTGCAGTACGCCGTGCGAGAGCAGTTGCAGGCCGAGGGTGGCCTCAGCTACGTCCAGTTCGAGGTCTTGGCCAAACTAGTCGACGCCGATCGGCCGCTGACGATGACGGAACTGGCCGACGGTGTGGTCTACAGCCGCAGCGGCCTTACCCATCAGGCCGGACTTCTGGAAAGTGCGGGGCTTATCACCCGCAAGGTCAGCACCCATGACAAGCGCGCCACTGCAGTCGGCATCACCAGGGCGGGCCGAGCCCGTGTCGACAAAGTCCTCCCCGGTCACATCCGGATCGTGCGCGACCTGCTGTACGGCACGCTTTCCGACCAGGACGTGAACACCCTGGGCGACCTCATGGGTCGTATCCGCGACCACATGCGTGACCGGCCACCCCGCTCGGCCGCACCGCGCAAGCGTCGCACTGGTACGAAGTGATCCAAAGCGCGCGGCCCTGCTGACCGGCTCACACATACCCGTTGTGCCGGTTGCTCTTTCGATGGCGGCCGGCCTTGCACTGCGATCAGCGACACGGGCAACCGAGAAGGTTCCCGTGCCAGCGTCGCCGGCGCCCTAGGCCGCGCCGAGAACCCGGTGCAGCGCCTTGCGCGCGTCGGTCAGCGCCTCGAGCACCTTGGTCCGGGTCTCGGCGAGCTGCTGCTTTTGCTCGTCCGTGCCCGTCCAGGCGATCGTGCGGGCCAGCCCCGCGATCTCGAAGAACTCCTTGCGGATCTTCAGAACGTCACCGAACTTGGCCGCCCGGCCCAGGAAGGCGTGCGCGGTCTCGCTGCTGATTCCGCGCCAGGCCAACAGGTTTCGGCCGAGCTCGGTCAGCGTCGCCACGCCGCCGTCGACGGTGACCACGCCGCGGCCCGCGAGAACGCCGATCGCCAGCTCGGCCACGTCCTGCGGAGGGGTGAACGCGCCGCCGGTCGCGTCGGACACCCGCTGCACCACCTGAGCGGCGTCGGCCGGCCCGTCCAACAGCAACGCCGCGGTGACGAATGCCGCGCGCCTGAGGCCGTGACGGCCCTTCTTGCCGAACGGCGCCAACCCGGGACCGCCCGCGCCCGGGCCGCCGAAGCCCGGGCCGCCGAAGCCGGGGCCACCGAACCCGGGACCGCCAAAGCCCGGACCGCCGAAACCGGGCCCACCAAAGCCCGGGCCGCCGAAACCGGGCCCACCGAAACCACCGAAGAATCCATGAGACATGGCTGTTGTCCTTTCTCGAACCATCAACCTCCTTGATATCAGCGGAAAGGGGTATGTCAACCAGATTGATGGTCGACGGGGGAAATCCCAGGAAATCGGGGCCGCTGCTGCTATCGTCGCTTGCTTATGCCAGCGGAATGGCGGCGACGGACCGGCGCGCGGGTGGTGACCGGCTACGGCGCGCGCGCGTCCCTATCGAGGGATGCGCGCCACCCCACCGCGTGGTTTCATAACACCGTTTGCGAGAGTTGCGTGGGGAGATCGCGCCGAGCTTGACGAGCCGGCTTTCAACGATGGGTGGTTTAGATGGATCGTCGCAGCATGATGCTGATGTCGGGCCTCGGCATGATCGGGGCGGCGATGCGCTTGCCGGGTGCCTGGGCCACCCCCTCGGGCCCGCCGGTGCCGGCCGCGCCGGCGGCGGGCGGCGGCGGCTACATCTTCGCCGACGAGTTCGACGGTCCGGCGGGTTCGGCTCCCGATCCGGGCAAGTGGACCATCCAGACCTGGCAGGACGACGTGTTCCCGCCGGTCGCGGGCATCTACCGCGACGACCGCCGAAACGTGTTCCAAGATGGCAACTCCAACCTCGTCCTGCGCGCCACCCAGGAAGGCGACACCTACTACGGCGCCAAACTGCGGGGCAACTTCCGCAGCATGATCAACCAGACCTGGGAAGCGCGGATCAAGCTGAATTGTCTGGACCCGGGCCTCTGGTCGGCGTTCTGGGGCGTCAACGAGGATCCGCTGCCGGACGGCGAGGTTGACCTTTTCGAGTGGTACGGCAACGGCTCGTGGCCGCCGGGAACCACGGTGCACGCCGCCTCGAACGGCAAGACGTGGGAAGGCAAGTCCATCCCCGGCATGGTCGACGGCAACTGGCACACCTGGCGAATGCATTGGGGCGAGGACGGATTCCAGTTCGCCCGCGACGGGGCGCAGTACTTCAGCGTGCCGAACAAACCCATCCACGTCCACGGCGGCGCCCCCGACGACTTCCGCTGGCCGTTCAACAATCCCGGCTACTGGATGACGCCCATGTTCACCCTGGCCGTCGGTGGCGTCGGCGCCGGTGACCCCGCGGCGGCGACGTACCCGGCGGACATGCTCGTCGACTGGATCCACATCTGGTGACTAGCGCTGGGCTTTGATCACCTGGACCAGGTTGAACTGCCAGCGCTCCACCAGCCGAAAGCCGAGGTCGTGCGGCACCGCGAAGGCGGTGCTCGCCCAATAGACCGGCCCCGGCGGTAGCGCCGGGCCCTGCTCGTGCGACGGCTGCGACGGGTCGGCCTGGGTGATGATCCAGACGACGCTGCACTGGCTCAACGGCCTGGCCACCACCTCGGGGATGAGGTTGGTGTCGAACACGTCGTTGCGGTCGGTCGCCTTCTGCCACAGCGTCAGGTCGATCAGCTTGCGATAGGCATCCGGTCGCGCCGCCATCAGCGGTCGCATGGGGGCCGGCATGAAGGTCACCGTGTCGTTGACCAGTAGGCAATCGCCCGGCGCCGCCTTCGCGGTGATCAGGTCGGCGACCTGGCTGTAGTCCATGCCGTATTTGGCATACGGGTTACGTTGCACCCGAACGTAATTGGGCGCGGCGGCCACGGCGAAAAGACCGACGATCGCCGTCGTGGCCCACGGTTTGGCGGCCACCGCGCCGGCGCAGACGCCCAGGATCAGCGCCAGCGCCGGCGCGGTGAAGCACAGGTATCGCGGTGTGTAGATCGGATGAACCAGTGCCGAATACACCACGATCGCGGCCGTCGGTGCGGCAAGCCACCCCGCCGCCAGCACCAGCAGCTGGCGCTGCGACCCCGTCGGGCGCGCGGAACCACTGAGCCACAACACGATTGCCGCACCGATCAGCAACGCCGACAGCACGGCGAACGGCGGGCATCGTTCGAAATACTGTTGCATCACCACGTCTTCGATGGTGCGGTGACCGATGGGTGCGACCCAACTGATCTGGTGTGCCTGCCCGGCGACCGTCATCAGGAACGGCAGCAACGCGGCCACCGCGAGGCCCGACGCAATGGCGAAGCCCGCCAACGCCGTTCGGCTTCGGTGGAAGACGCCGACGAACACGGCATACGCCGCGAGCAGCAGGGCGACGTACGCGTCGAGCACGATCGAGCAGGCCAGCGCGATGGCATACGACAGCCACAGCCAACCGGTGTCGCGGCGCGCGGCGTAGACCAGCAGGACGGTGAGCCAGACGGCGGCCATCATCGACATGGCGTACGGGCGCGCCTCGATGGCCGCCCACGTGGTCCGGGGCAGGATCGCGCAGAACACGCCGGAGGCCACCGCGACGGTCCGGGAGGAGAACTGCTTGCCCAGCACGACGACGCCCGCCGCGGCCGCCCCCACCGCCAGCGCGCTGGGGGCGCGCGACCAGAACTCGGTGGGCGGAAAAACCTGGAACCACCCGTGCATGAGCAGGTAGTACAAGCCGTGGACGGCGTCGACGTTGCCCAGCATGTGCCACATCTGGGTCAGTGACCGGCTGTAGGCGGCCGAGATGGTCGCGGCCTCGTCGTACCAGAAGGACGGCCGGGCCGCGCCGGCCATTCCGACCGCGGCGGCCAGCAGGGCGACGAGCACCGGGTCCAGCACCGCCGGGCGGCGACCCCGCAGCGCACCGCGGCGACTCGGTGATTCCTCGGTCGGTCCGATGCTCACCGAACCGCCCGGGACGTCGCGGTTTGGCTGAACACACCGCTATGTTGCCAGAAGCGAACCGGCCCGCTCGGCGGGCTCAACGCGCCATGCATTCGAACGTATGATCGATCAATGGGTCCGCTCGTGTCGATCGGGTACAACGGCCAACCGGTCCGGAGCCCATTCCGGGTGGTCCGTCCGGCCGTCGCCGTCCTGGTCGACCTCACGGTGCTGTTCCCGCGCGAGCCGCACCGCTCGGGGCGGTATCAGCCCAACGGTCTGCAGCTCCACAAGGTCGTCGAGGGGTGGCTGAGCTGCTGGGCCCTGTGCGAGCAGGGCGACTGGTGGGGGCTGGTGACCTACCCCGTCGCCTACGGAGCCAAGCGCCGAACGGTGACGCACTGGGTGCCGGCCTGGACGCTGCGCCGCAAAGGCTGAGGGCCGCGGTCGCGCTCTGCGTGAGCGCCACGCCAATGCGATGATTGCTGCCCGTGGACGCAAGTTGGGCCTCGGTGCTGAGCAAGCTCATCGCGTTGGCGGCGGTCATCGCCCTGTCGCCGATCACGGTCATTCCCGCCGTGCTGGTGCTGCACGCGCCCCGGCCCAGGCCGACCAGCCTCGCTTTTCTGGGCGGCTGGCTCCTGGGCCTGATCGCGCTGACCGCCGCGTTCGTCAGCGGCTCGGAGTTGCTCAGCGGTTTCCACGCCACGCCGCCGAAATGGGCGTCGTGGGTGCGGGTGGGCTTCGGTGTGGCGCTCCTCGCGCTGGCGGCCTATCACTGGTTCACCCGGCATCGGCAGCGCAGCATGCCGCGCTGGATGCGGTCGTTCTCCACCCTCTCGCCGGTGCGCGCGGGGGTGATGGGGACGGTGCTGGTGCCCCTGCGGCCCGAGGTGCTGATCCTGTGCGCGGCCGCCGGCCTGGCCGTCGGCAACAGCGGCCTGGGCGCCGGCGCGCAAGTGGTCGCGGCCGCGGTCTTCGTCGTCCTCGCCGCGTCGACGGTCGCCGCCCCGATATTGGCCTACGTCGGTGCCGGTGATCGCCTCGACGATGCGCTGGAACGCCTCAAGGCGTGGATGGAGGCGAACCACGACGCGATGATGGCGATCATCCTGCTTCTGATCGGATTGATCGTGCTCTACAACGGGATTCGCACGCTGGCCTGATCCGGATCGGGGCGGATACGGCGCGTTTCGGCGTCGCATCGCCCGCGGCAATGGCAGGATGCCGCCCATGGCAGGAAGCTGGGGGACGGTGCTGACCGGGCTCGTTCCGCTTGGACTGGTCATCTCGCTCTCTCCGCTCACGGTCATTCCGGCGGTGCTGGTGCTCCAGGCGCCGCGGCCGCGGCCGAGCAGCCTCGCGTTTCTGGGCGGTTGGTTGCTGAGCCTGTCCGCGCTGACCGCGATCGCGGTCGCGGCCTCCGGCCTGCTGGGCGGTTTGGACAAGGCGCCGCCGCGGTGGTCGTCGTGGCTGCGCGTGGTGCTCGGTTCGGCGCTGATCGTGTACGGCATCTACCGATGGCTCAACCGGCACGGTCAGTCCGAGTCGCCGGCCTGGATGCGTTCGTTCGCCAGCATCACCCCGGCCCGCGCCGGGGTCATCGGGGCGGTGCTGGCCGTGGTGCGACCGGATGTGGCGCTCATCTGCGTTCCCGCCGGGTTGGGCATCGGCACCAGCGGCCTCGGTCTGACCGGTGACTGGGTGGCCGCCGCGTTCTTCGTGGCCATCGCCGCGTCCAGCGTCGCGATCCCGATCCTGGCCTACCTCGCGGCAGGCAGCCGGCTCGACGACACGCTGGCGCGGCTCAAGGACTGGATGGACCGCAACAACGGTGCCCTACTCGCGGCGGTGTTCGTGGTGATCGGCGCGATGGTGCTCTACCACGGGATTCACGCCCTATAACCGCCGTCGGCCAGGCCCGCGTCCTCTTCGAACCCGTTCACCGCGCCAAAAGCCAACTCGCGGAACAACTCCCGACCGTAGCCGGTGAGCATCCCCAAATAACCCCGGTCGGCCCATTGCGCGGCGTGCCGCTCCTCGTGGTGCAACACCCGGTCCAGGTCGAGGCGGCTGGGGCGCGGGGCGCCGGCCCGGTCGAGAAACCACGCGCACCCCGACGAGACGATCCGGTGCAGCTGCCCGCCCGGGTCGGCGACCCGGCCCGCATTGACCAGGAAGATGTCGCCCCAGGTGGTGCCGCCGCGCTGGCTGAACAGCCGCTGGATCCAGTTGCCGCCCAGGCCCATGAGCATGCCGTTGGGGGTGGTGACCAGGCGTCCCCCGTTGCGGTGCACGAATCCGACATCGCGGGTGTAGCTCCAGCGATTCGCGTTCTGCCGGGCCATGATTCGGGCCACCTCGGCGGCGCCGTAGGGGGTGGCGGGAAAGTCGGTGGGCCGCGTGTCCGGCTTGCCGTAGCCGGTGTCCGCGTTGAGGACGTAGGTCATCAGCGCGGCGTCGCGGGCCCGCGCACCGTCGGCGTAGGCCGGGATCAGGAAGAACGATTTGCCGTGCGGATCGGTGAATTCGGCCATGCCCTCGAGGACCCCGAAGCGCGCGGCGGTGACGCCGTAGCGGCGGGCGATCTCGGCGACGACGGGCGCGGTCACGCCGCGGCGATCGGCGTTGTCGCGCCATCTGCTGCAATAGCCGTGTGCGTCCATGTCTTCGGACCAATTTAGGGTGTAGCGAATGAGCAGGGGGCCCTGGCAACGCGCACGCGGCATCAAACAGATCACCCGGGGACTGGGCACGCTGGATCGAGAACTGTTCGATGCCATCGCCGAGACGGACACCCCGCTGCTGGACGCGGTGATGCCGCCGCTGACCCGGGCGGCCGACCACTCCAAGCTGTGGGTGGGCATCGGCGCGGCGCTGCTGGCCACCGGCAAGCAAAGCGCGCAGCGCGGCGCGACGCGCGGGCTGGTGACGCTCGCCGCCACCAGCCTGGTCACCAATCAGGTCGCCAAGCGGATCCGCCGACGGCCCCGGCCCGGTTACGACCTGGTGCCCTTGGTCCGGCAGGTCCGCCGCCGCCCCACGTCGAACTCGCTGCCGTCGGGACACTCGGCCAGCGCCGCGGCGTTCGCCATCGGGGTGGGGCTGGAGAACCCGCCGCTGGGTTTCGGGCTGGCGTTGCTGGCCGGGCTGGTGGGTCTGTCCCGGGTCGTCACCGGCGCGCACTACCCCGGCGACGTCATCGCCGGATTCGGCATCGGCTCGGGCCTGGCCGTGCTGGGCGGCCGGCTCGTCCCCCCGATCGTCGAAACCGCCCTTCCGCGAACGGAACCGCTTCGTGTCGCGGCGCCGCAGCGGCCCGATGGCTCCGGCGTGGTGCTGGTGATCAACCCGGAGTCGGGCAGCGGCACCGGGGCCCGAGTGGTCGACGAGGTGCGTGCGGAGCTGCCGAAGGTGGACATCCGCGAGCTGGGTCCCGACGACGACCCGGTCCAGGTGCTGCGCGGCGCGGCCGAAGGTGCCGAGGTGTTGGCGGTGGGCGGCGGTGACGGCACCGTCGCGGCCGCCGCGGGGGTGGCCATCGACGCGGGGCTGCCCCTGGCCGTCTTTCCCGCCGGGACGTTCAACCACTTCGCCAAGGACATCGGCTGCGACACCGTCGCCAAGACGGTCGACGCGATCCGGCGCGGCCACGTGGTCTGCGTGGACCTGGTGTGCCTCAACGACTCTCAGATGGTCCTCAACACCGCCAGCATCGGCGCCTACCCGGCCTTCGTGCGGCGGCGCGAAAAGCTCGAGAAACGCATCGGCAAGCCGCTGGCCGGCCTGTACGCGATGCTGCGCACGCTGCGCAAGGAGCAGCCCGTGCGCATCCGTTACGACAACAAGACCCTGCTGACGTCCCTGTTCTTCCTGGGCAATTCGCTGTACCTGCCGAGCGGGTTCGCGCCGGCGCGGCGGACGAGGATGGACGACGGTCTGATCGACGTGCGCATCCTCGAGACCGGGCGGCACTGGGCGAGGACCAGGATCCTGACCGCGCTCGCCCTGGGCCGCCTGGAGCGCAGCCCGCTCTATCACGAGCTGCAGGTGCCGGAATTCAGCTTCAGCGCCGTCGACGGTCCCACGGTCATCGCGTGCGACGGCGAGGTGGGCGCGAAATACGACAAGGCCAGCTTCAGCGCGAAGTACCGGATACTGCCGGTGTTCCGGCCGCTTCCCGGCGACTAGGCGGTTCCCTCGGTGAGGTCGCGCACCCGCGCGTAGCGCGCCGTCACCTCGGGTGCGGGGGCGGCGGTGTATTCGGTGGTGGGCGGCGGATCCCACGCGGGCGGGCGGGGTGATCCGCTCAGCGCCCAGGCGGCCTGCCGCGCCGCGCCCAGCGCGACATATTGGGCCGGGGCGGGTACCAGCACCGGGCTGCCGAACACCGTGGGCGCGATCTCGCGCAGCGCTTGCGATTGCGCGCCGCCGCCGATCAGCAGGATGCGGCGCACGGCGACGCCGTGCGCGGTGAGCTGCGCGACGCCGTCGGCCAGCGAGCACAGCAGTCCTTCCACCGCGGCCCGGGCCAGGTTGGCCGGCGTCGCATTGGACACCCGCAGCCCGTGCAACGCACCGGAGGCGTTGGGCCGGTTGGGTGTTCGTTCGCCCTCCAGGTACGGGACCAGTACCAGCCCCGCGGCGCCCGGGGGCGCCGACAGCGCGAGCCGGGACAGCTCGTCGTGGTCGACCCGCAGCATCGCGGCGGCCGCCTCCAGCACCCGCGCGCCGTTGAGGGTGCACACCAGCGGGAGGTAGCGTCCGGTGCCGTCGGCGAACCCGGCGACGAATCCCGCGTCGTCGCGGATCGGGTCCGCGGTGACGGCGGCCACCACCCCCGAAGTCCCGATCGACACCATCACGTCGCCCTCTTCGGCGCCAAGGCCCAGCGCGGCGGCGGCGTTGTCGCCCAAACCCGCGCCGAACACCGTTGTGCCGCCGCCGGTGTGGTCCGACGGTCCCAGCACGGTCGGCAGCCCGGGGCACCGGCCGCGCAGGGCCAGTTCCAGCAGATCGAATCGGTAAGCGCCGGTGGCGGCGTCGTAGTAGCCGGTGCCGCTGGCGTCGCTGCGATCGGTGGTCAGCGCCGCAAGGTCTGCCTGGCCGCGCAGGCGCCACGTCAACCAGTCGTGCGGCAGGCAGACCGCCGCGGTGCGGTCGGCGTGGGCCGGCTCGTGGTCGGCGAGCCAGCGCAGCTTGGCCGCCGTGATCGCGGCC
>NZ_QMEV01000096.1 GCF_003284935.1 Mycobacterium colombiense | reverse complement strand
CGTCGTACTTCTTCGGCATGATGCGAACAACCTTCCCTCGAAAGAAGGTGTGCATCGAACTCGGGGCGGTTCAGGTGTCGCTCGTGTCTAGGACGGCGCCCGGTGGCAACCCGTCGACTGTTTTCCTGCAGGTACCGAAGCACTGAGTCCTCGGCCTCTTGTTAGCTTTTCGGGATCTTCGGTGACGGCGCAATGGGTGTGGGTTCCATGGGCCCTCCTGGAATCATTGTCGCGCCGGATGGGGCTGATGGCCCCGACCCGGTGTGCTTGGTTGGATTGGTCGATGAGCATGTTGCAAGAACACCGGCGGTCAACAGAACAGCGAATACCTCGAGCAATTCGCCAGGTTTTGTCTTTACTTTCATTCTCGTGTCACTTCGGTGGTGTCGCATCGGTGCGTCCGGCGATGATGTGCCCTGTGTTATCGAGCGCGAGGTTCCCACTGTCCGAGCCACAAATACGAAACCGGAGTCGGCAGAACAGCTTGGGCTTCACCCCAACACCAACGTAACTGGTTTGCACCACCGTCAGGACCGATGAAGGCTACGTAGAAGCCATTCCGAAATTGCTGGCGAGGTCAAACCCGCGAAGGGGAGCCCGTCAGTCTTTCGCTGGACGGGCCCGCTGATTAAGAGTCAGCGGGCCCGGACGGCTGTCGGCGGATAGTGGATGGGCGGGGTAATCAGAGCGCGGGTTATGTCGACAGTAGTGGCATTGATGTCTGAGGCTCGGTCGCCTTGACGCTAAAGTCGGGGGGAGACCTCGCTGGCATGGCTGCTTTCAGGTGTGATCCAGTTCGTCGAGGTTCCCGTCAGCCCACTCTTCGGCGGACGCCATGGCTTCCGGATGATCGGACATCCATTTGCCGTGTGCCATGCATCGCCGGCGCAACTCCTCCTGGTCTGTGTCTCGCTGAGGCAACCCGACGTAAGCATAAATCTCTTCCTCGCTGAATGTGCGGCCTGCGCCGTGATCGGCTTCTGCTGCGATCAGCGAATCACGAAAGCCTGGTAGTGCCAACCAGAAGTCGGTGTCGTCGCCATCGTCGTCGGCCGACCGATCAGCCTTGACCGCGCTCACTGAAATTCCCCACTGACGCTCATCGAAAATCCCCACTCGTGTGGCTCCGCCGAGAAGGGCGGGCCCCCTTCGAAGCTTCTGGTGTCTGACGCCAGTTGCTCCATCGAAGGAGGCCCGCTTTCTCATGCTCACATGGGAGGACGATGTGGAAGTACATGCCCTACGCAAACGTGGTTGGACGATCTCGGCGATCGCCCGACACACCGGCTTCGACCGCAAGACGGTCCGCAAGTACCTGGCCGGCGACGGCAAGCCGGGGGTGCGTGCCCGGCCTGACCCTGATCCGTTCGATCCTTACGTCGACTACGTCACCGCGAGGCTGACCGAGGACCCGCACCTGTGGGCCCGCACCCTCTACGACGAACTCGAGGATCTCGGGTTCGTCCTGTCGTATCAGAGCCTGACGCGCAACATCCGCATCCGGGGTCTGCGACCTGTCTGTGAGGCGTGCCGGACCGCCACGCAACGCCCCAACGCGGTAATCCCACATGCGCCGGGTGATGAAACCCAATGGGACTGGCTGGACTTGCCCGATCCACCGGCATCGTGGGGTTGGGGCAAGGCCGCGCACCTGCTGGTCGGCTCGCTGTCGCACTCGGGCAAGTGGCGCGGCTATCTGGCCCCGAGCGAGGACCAGCCGCACCTGGTCGCCGGTCTGGACCGCGTGACCCGTGGCCTGGGAGGGTGCACGCGGGTGTGGCGCTTTGACCGGATGGCCACGGTCTGCGATCCGGGCAGCGGGCGGGTGACCGCCTCGTTCGCCGGGGTGGCCAAGCACTACGGCGTCTCGGTGGCGATCTGCCCGGCCCGGCGCGGTAACCGCAAGGGGGTGGTGGAGAAGGTCAACCACACCGCCGCGCAACGCTGGTGGCGCACCCTGGCCGACGACCTCACCGTCGAGCAGGCGCAAGCGAGCCTGGATCGCTTCGCCCGGGTGCGAGGCGACACACGCCTGCGCTCCACCGCCGACGGCCGCTCCTCGGTCGCCGTGGTGGCCAAAACCGAACCACTGCAACCGGTACCGGCGCAGGCGTATCCGGTGATCGTGGCCGAGATCCGCACCGCCTCGCGCCAAGCGATGGTGTCCTACCGCGGTAACCGCTACTCGGTGCCGCCGGAACTGGCCGCCGCCAATGTGGTGGTGTCACATCCGGTCGGCGGGCAGTTCTGCGACATCGCCACCATGAGCGGGATCGTGATCGCCCGACACCGACTGGCCGCCGACGGGCTCGGCGTCATGGTGCGTGACAGCGGCCATGTCATCGCCCTGGACGCCGTGGCAATGGCCACCGCGGCGACCGGACGCCCGCACCGCCGCAAGGAACGCATCCCACCCGGTCCGGCAGCCAAAGCCGCTGCCGCACAACTGCTTGCACTCAAGCAGCCATCCAACACCTCAAGTGAAACGTCCACTCCGTCAACCGATTCCACCGTCATCGATCTGTCCGCCTACGAGCGGGCCGCGCAGAACAGGACCATCCAATGACCCCTACTCCACGCACCAACAAGGCCCCCACCAGGACCGAGGAATCGCCATCGGCTGCGGCGAGCCGCTATCAGCAGCTGCGCTCGCACCTGGCCGAGCTCAAACTGGCCGCGGCCGCTGAAGCCCTACCGGCGGTGCTGGATCAGGCCACCGCCGAGGGGCTGTCACTGACCGTGGCGTTGGAGCGACTGCTGGCCGTGGAGGTCGAGGCCAGCACTGCCCGACGGTTGGCCGGCCGGTTGCGGTTCGCCTGCCTGCCCACCCCGGCCACCCTGGCCGATTTCGATGTCGATGCTGCCGCCGGGATCGACCGCAAGCTGATCGACGAACTGGGCACCTGCCGTTACCTGGAAACCGCGACCAACATTCTGCTCATCGGCCCACCCGGGACCGGAAAAACGCACCTGTCCGTCGGGTTGGCCCGCGCTGCCGCCCATACCGGCTACCGGACCTACTTCACCACCGCCGCCGATCTGGCCGCACGGTGTCACCGTGCCGCGATCGAGGGACGCTGGGCCACCACCATGCGGTTCTACGCCGGACCGACCCTGCTCGTAATCGATGAACTCGGATACCTGCCGCTGCCCGCCGAAGCCGCTTCGGCGCTGTTTCAGGTTGTCTCCCAACGCTATTTGAAGACCAGCATCGTCATCACCACCAACCGCGGGGTGGGTGCTTGGGGAGAAATCCTCGGCGACACCACCGTGGCCGCCGCCATGCTCGACCGCCTGCTGCACCGCTCCGTGGTCATCAACCTCGACGGCGAGTCCTACCGGCTACGCGACCACCACGACGCCGCGGAAACCCTGCGCCGGACCACCACCGGCACCCGCCAACCACTACACTGACCGCTGCTCACAGGTGAGGAATTTCGGCGAGCACACCTGGGGACTTTCGATGAGCGCCGTCAGCCTTACCACTCACGCCATCAGGGTAGTGGCCTAGCCTGACGCGGAGCAGGGGTTGGCGACTTTGACCTGTATGCCGCCGATATCGACAAGATCTACGTCGAGGGCAAGCCTAAGCAGCTGCTATCGACAATCGATCTCGCTAAGAAGCACGGCGGCTGCGCAGCGAGGTAGTCAGCGTGGACATGGAACTAACCCAGACACAGAGGTCACGAACCATTTCTGGTTTGTGACTTCATGCGTCACAGTTCGTCGAACCGCTCCATGTGGGCGAAAAGTGACTTGCAGTCCGGAGTCCCAAATGTCCGGTCTCGATCTAGTTGGCGGTCACTTACAGGGAGCGCCAGCAAGGATTCGACTCGGAAAGCTGTTGCGTATCTATGAAGTTGGCGGTTCCCAATGAAAATCCGACTGCCAGGTCTTGGCAGTCGCATGTCAGTCTAGGTGCCGCTCGACGTCCGTGTGCCTGTGCAGGATGCGCACTACGTCGATCAGAACTCCGCTGGCGGCAACGCGGTAATAGAGCGTGTGTGAACCCGCAGCATGTCGGCGGTAGCCGACACGAACCTCGTCGCAAGGCCTCCCGATGAGTGGGGTTGTCCGCCACAAGCTCAATAACTCGCTGAATCTCGCGCACGTACGTTTCGGCTTGGTTGGCACTCCACCGGTTACGGGTGTAGTCCCAGATCTGCTCCAGGTTGGACTGGTAGCAGGGGACACCAGGCGCTTATTTCATTGGCTTGACGCGATGTCCTGAGCTTATTTCACTGGCTCGGTGCGATGTCCTGGCAACCAGGCAGACATACCGTCTTGCACTCCGCGGTCTGTCTCTTCCCCTAGGGTGGGGCTGCCCGGAGTAGCTGTGTCTCGACAGCTACAGCTGAGTGTGCCGAACGGATTCGGGTCAGCACTTGTCGCTGGGGCTTGTCCGAGGGAGCCGACAGCGATTGCAGTGCTAACCAGTATCCTGATGATCACCTGGGTTACCCCTCATCTACCGGTGATTTGTCATCGCATCTGCGACTTGATGCGCCCGCAGGCCGCAGAGCTATACGCAGGCCATCATCTGTAGCCAGCGGATACAGTGGCATCGGGTAAACGTCTCTCGGTGTGATCTACACTACCCCCGTACGGTACCTCCGGTCAATGCTCGGTTTCACGCGCCAGGTGTAAAGGCACGCCGTCATCAGGTCTGCGCGCGAGGCCGTGTGACCCGCCACCGGCCGCCCCTGTTGTTCCCGATAGGCCCCAGTCAGTTCCGATCTCGTGCCGGATTGGCACTGTGAGGTGGTGAGCCATGATCAGTCGTTCGCCTTCGCCGCCCCGCCAATGCACATCGTCTAAGCCGGAAAGCTTCCGCTATGGGCGCCCCCGGGAGGTCGCGTAGCCATCACCGCCGCTTTCGTCGGGGTGCCAACGCACCGACTTGAGCTGGCGTGGCCTCGCTGGAGGTAAGGATCGCGTGGGGATTTGATCGCTTACGCATCGCCCTGACTGTATGTAGGCGCCGAACCGTGCTGCGGCCCACCAACAGCCGGCCGCTCAGGTGGGCAAAATGTCAGAGTGGGCGGGCTGCAGGCGGTGGGTCCGGTCTAGGCGGTGTAAGGCCACAGCGGCGACGATTCCGACGAGAACCAGTCCTGCCCATGCCAGTTCGCCCAGGCCCATTTGTCGTGCGGCGCCCATAACCGCGCCCGTGGCCAAATTACCGACGAGGATTCCGGCCCCGATGATGGTGTTGTACAAGCCGTAATGGGTGGCGACCAGTCGGCCGCCCAGCGAGACCACAATGTCCATCTCGAATGGGAAGACTGCGGCCGAGCCGATGGCCAGCAGGCCCGCAGACATCAGAAGCGCCGCGATCGCCGGCAGAGCGCCGAAGCGTTCGCGGTCTGGGACGACGATCAACGGCAGGAACGACGCTGCCATTATGGTCAGGCCCACGGCCAAACTGCGTCTGGTTCCCCACCTCTCGGCGAACCAACGGGTGATGCGCAATTGTCCACCAACCGCGGTGAGCCCTGAAACGGCGAAAAGCGCCGCGACTAGTAATGAATGAGATCCTGGCGCCAGCACCGACGCCTGCAACGGCAGTGCGAGATTGATCTGAAACGAGAGCACATAGGAACCGATCATCGCCGCGGCGAACAACAGGAAAGAGCGGTTAGCGACGACGACCCGCCAATCTTGCAATATCGAGGTCTTCTCCGGCGCTGGGTCGGCGCGGCGGCGAGGCAACGCCAGTAGTTGCACGACTGTGAGCACGGCGAAGACGACCGCCGCGCCGGCCGCGGCGACCCGAAAGTTTATGGCCATCAGGACAAGTCCAACAATTGGGCCAAGCAAGATGCCGGCGTGATTGAAAATATTGAACATCGCGAACGCCTCGACACGGCGGACGCCGACGTCGGCGGCCAGATACGCGCGAATCGCTGGGTTGAACAATGCACCGGCGAAACCGGTAGCCGCGGCGGCGATCAACACGGCGGGCAAGGACTGGCCCGCCACCAGTAACGCGAACCCACCGATGCGCAGTAGACATCCGGCCACGATCAGCCACTTGTAGCCCAGCCGATCGGCCAACGTGCCCCCCACGATGAACATGCCCAGCTCAGAGAAATCCCTGGTACCCAGGACCAGCCCGACAGCCCACGCCGCCAGCGCGAGCGGGCCGGCCAGGTAGCCGGCCAGATAGGGCATCAGCATGTAGAAACCGACGTTGATGCCGAACTGATTGATCAGCAGAATCCGGCTGGGCGTGTCGAACCCGCGAAACCGCGCCACAAAACCCACTGACCGCACCCTATACGTCAATTCCCGCTATCAAAACGCAGGCGCCGGTCAGACTGCTTGAGGCAGATCCTTGCGGAACCGTCGCAGCAGCAGCGCCGCCGTCGCGGCGAAGCCGGTGCTGAGCCCGGTCCACACTCCGGCCCCATGCAATTGCGCCGGGAACGCTAGGAGCAACATGGCGGGCAGGCCAACCAACCAATACCCGATCGTGGTTGCTCGCAAGCCGGCTTTGGTGTTGCCGATGCCCCGCAGCAGTCCCACGGCGATGTTTTGGGTGAAGTCCACGATTTGCTGAATTATCGCGAAGAAGAGGAAGAATTTGGCGATCACAATAGTGGCCGAATCGGCGGGGTCTAAAAATGGCCGTAAAACCCAGTAGGGGGCTACCACGTAGAGCAGTCCGAGTGTCACCGTGCTGATTACCCCTAGGAGAAGCGCGACGACCGCTATCTGCTCGGCCTGCCCTTTATCACCTTTGCCGGTCGCACGGCTGATGAGGATGGATGATCCGTGGGATAAGCCGATGCTGATTTGGAAGGCGATGCGGGTCAGCTGAGTCACCACATTGTGCGCGGCCAGCACGATGGGGCCGAAGGTTCCCATCACCACGGCGGCCAGCGAGGTGATCCCGGCTTCCGAGCCGTACGTCAATGAAATAGGGACTCCCAACCGCAGGATGTGGCGGGCCATTTCAGCGTCGGCATTCCAGCCGTCGATCGACAGCAGCGGGGCGAGGTGATTGTCACGGCGCAGGATGAAATAGAACGCCGCAACAGTGAGTACCTGCACCAGCGTCGTTGCCAGTCCGATGCCCGCCAAGCCCAGCCGGGGGAGGCCCAGCAGTCCGTAGATGAACACCAAATCCAGCGCCGCGTTCAGTGCGATGGAGGCGATGCTGACCGCCAACAGGGGACCGGGGCGGCGCATACCAACGGAGAACTGCCGCAACACATTCAGCCACACCATCGGAACCAGCCCTGGAGCTAAGGCAATCATCATGGGTCGCGCGAGGGCCAGCACGTCTTTGTCCACCCCGAAGACGGGCAATACATAGCCCAAAGCGATCAGCGCGGCGCCGAGAAGGACAGCCGTCAAGGTGGCCACCAAGAAGGCGGATCGGTTGATCTGGCGGATCTCCGTGTGCGCCTTGGTGTCTGGGCGGTCGCTTCCGGAACGTGCCTCCCCTTGAGCGGCCGCAGTGGCGACCAGGTTTCCCACCGCCGTGACTACACCGACGCACATGGTGCGCATCAGGTTGTATAGGATCGCGGCAAGCCCACCAGCGGCGATGGCTTGCACCCCGATGAGGCCCATCATGGCCAAATCGGTGGTGGTCAACGCAACTTGGGCGAATTGCACACCCGCGATGGGCGCGGCCAAAGCGGTGAGCTGCCGGCCGGTGCGCATCAGGGGAGCAAGCCGCACCCAGCGGTTTTCACCCACGGGCGCCCGGCTCACAAGCGATCGCCATTCTGGTCGGGGCGCCAGCGAAACCGGCCCTCGTCGTCACAAGTCACCTCGAGTTTCGGCGGCAAGGGGAGCCCATGGAACTCGGATTCGTTCTTGTCCATCTGGTAGCCAGCGGTATTGGGGTAGATCAGCAGGTCACCATAACGCGGCTGCCGCGGTAGCTCCACTTTTCGCCAGGTCAGCATGTCATAGTCCAGGCAGCTAGCCCCGCCGACGCAGCATCGGACCGGGCCTGTCGACTGCAGCTCGTCCGAGCTTTCTTGCGGCCACAGCGTCGGATCCGGGAGGAACTCGCTGGATTTCCACTGCTCCGACAAGCTCATGCTCAGCCCGAGAACGGTGATGATCCCGTAGTCGCCGCGCCGCTTGAATCCCTGCACGGGAAAAACGGTGAACCCTGCCCCGTTGAGCAACGCGCGGCCGGGCTCGAGCAGGAGCTTGGTTCCCGTCGTGGCGAATCGGTCGCCGACGGTGCCTTGGCCGCCGGCGTCCTCGCTGGAGAGGATTGCGGCCAACATGTCGGCCCCGGTCGGCTTCTGATGATAGGGGTAGAAGTGGGTGAACGTCTTGCCGGCGTGAAAGTCGCTTTCGGTGCTGTCGCGCAAGAACCGGTCCCACGTCTCGCCGTCGAGGTAGCTCACTGCGAATCCGCCGCCGATAGAAATGGACGTTGCCGCCAGGCCCTGCGCTCGTGCCTCAACAACACGGTCAACCAGCTGGGCCGCCAGCTGCGCACGTGGCGCGACCTCGTACCCGTTGAGGTGAAACGAGAATCCTTCCATGGACACACGCGACCGCTGCTGGGCGCATTGTTGTAGCGCGGCGTCCAATTCAGTGGGGTCCAGACCAAATCTGCTGTGCGGGTTCACTTCTGGAAGCACCCGCAACATGATCCGGACGCTCTCGCCGCGATGGGCCAGCGCGATAACCCTGTCGAGCTCGTCGAGGGCGTCCACTGCGATCAAGCAACCGTGGCGGGCGGCTAGCCAGAGCAGATGTTCGCTTTTGGCGGGCCCGGTGACCACGATGTCTGAACCGCGCACACCGCAACTAAGCGCATGAACCAATTCCGGGGCGCTGGCTGCATCGACACCTGCGCCGAGCTGCGCGCAGACGCGCAACAGCACCCCGCCTTGTTGGCTTTCTTGGCGAAGAATACTTGCCCTTCCACGCCCGCCGAGTCGAGCACATCGGTAAACGCCTTCAGGTTTCGGGCGAACTGCGGCGCGAACAGCACGTGAAACGGGCCTCCGACCGCATGAGCCATATCGGCTACTAACGAACGATCAGATATGACTTCCCGGAACCATTCCGGCTCTACCGCCGGCAGCGACAACGGCGTCTGTGCTAGCTCCACAGTTTGATTTCCTGTCCGCGTCCACGAGCGATCGCTTGGGCGGCCAGTTCGTGCGCCACCGGGATGTCGGTGATGGCCATGCCGCTATTGAAAACGAAGACCCGGTCATCCTTGTCTCGCCTGCCCGGTGCTTGTCCGGCGAGGATGTCGGGAAGCTCGGCGTCCAAGCGTAACGAGCCGTTCTCGTCGGCGAAGCGGGTGCCTGTCACCGCCAGTTGGCCCGCGCTCGTCGCGGCGGCGTAGTCGGCGTCGCGCAGCGAGGACGAGTGCACGCCGGTCCCGTTGACCGAGACGAACAGCGCCCCTGGCTTGAGCCAGCTGGTGCGGAACTTGACCTCGGTGGCCGGGCCAGCCGACGTCGCGACTAGAACATCGGCTTCGTTGGCGGCTTTCTCGGGGTCGGTGACGACTTCGATGTCTCGGTCGGGGTGCTGCTCGCGGACATACGCGCGCACGGCGGCGATGCCATCCGGATGGGTGCCGAACAACAGCAGCCGATCCAAGTCCGGCAGAGCAGTCAACAGGAACGGAAAGGTGTATCGGCCTTGAGCGCCCGAACCGGTCACCAGCGCGGTGCGGGCCCCCGGCATTGCGCATGCGCTCGCGATCAGCGCGGTGTTGGCGGCCGTTCGTAGCGCGGTCACTCGGAAGCAGTCCATAAACGCTATCGGCAAACCCGCCTTATCGTCGTAGAGCGTAATGGTGATGTATTCTTTTTTCCCGTCGTCGTTTTGCATGTAATAATCTTTAAACGCCGTGATTTGTGAACCGCCGTCATAGCCGGGCATCGCATAGGCAGCCGAATCCCGGTACGGCGAGCGCATCATGATTTTCGCCGGCGCCCGAGATGAACCATCGGCCACTCGCAGATAAGCGCCCCTGACCAGCTCCATTACCTCACTGGGACTGATCGCAATGTCGGCGATATCGCTGCGTGTCAGCACGCGCAGCGCAACGTCCTCGCGGTCCAGAATCTGCTGTACCGGTTGGCTGCCTGTTGCTGCAGAAACCATTACTGTATTACGTCCTCTCGTGTTTTTGATTCAGTGCAGTGACCCAATGGGGATCCTGCTCGTGCAATTCGTGCAGCGGGGCTATGCAGGAATCTTCACCTCGACCGAGCCATTCCCCGCCTGAATCCCAGCAGCTGCTTTGCGGATCGGTACCGCCCCGCGCAGCAGTGTGGGGTTGGTGATGGTGGTGGTGCGTGTCCAGGAGGTGATGACGTGTTGGTTGGGGTCGATGAGGGTGGTGGGTTGGGGAGTGGGTTGCCAGCCCAGGAGCTCGTGTTGGCGGCAGTAGTCGTCGTTGTAGATGGTGTCGAAGTAGCGTTGGGGTCCGTCGGGGAAGACGGCGGCGATCCGGGTGTTTTTGGGGTAGGTGCGTGCGGCCCAGCCGGCGACCAGCGCGACGGCGCCGACGCTCCAGCCGCCGCTGGCGAACTGGCTGGCCGCCAAGGTGCGTGCCGCCCAGACGGCTTCGTGTGGGGCCACCCAGTGCACCTCGTTGAAGGCGGGGTAGTCGATGTTGGCCGGGTGGATGCTGGAGCCCAGCCCGCGCATCAACCGGGTGGTGGCCGGTTGGCCGAAAATGGTCGAGCCGATGGTGTCGACCCCGATCAGTTTCATGTCGGGGTTGAATCGGCGCAGCACCCGGGCCACGCCGGCGGAGTGTCCGCCGGTGCCTACCGAGCAGACCAGGACGTCGACGTTGCCGAGCTGGTCCATGAGCTCTAAGCCCAGTGATTGGTAGCCGGTGATGTTGTCGGGGTTGCTGTATTGGTCGGGGCACCAGGCTCCCGGCTCGGCGGCCAGGACTTGGGCGACGCGGTCTTTGCGGGCCTGTTGCCAGCCCCCGATCGGGTGGGGTTCGGTGACCAGGTCGACTTGGGCGCCGTAGGCGGCCAGCATGTGGCGCACGATGGGTTCCATGCCGGTGTCGGTGACCACGGTGACCGGGTGCCCGTAGGCTTGGCCGGCCAGCGCTAGGCCCAATCCGAGGCTGCCGCTGGTGGAATCCACGATGCGGGCCCCGGGCGCGAGCTCGCCGCGGGCGCGGGCTGCTTCGACCATGTGCAGGGCGGGGCGGTCTTTCATGCTGCCGCCGGGGTTGAACCCTTCTAGCTTGGCCCAAAACCCGCGATCGGGTGGGCTCAGCGGGGCCGAGATCCGCAGCACCGGCGTGTTGCCCACCAGGGCGGCGGGTCGCCGGGAGGTGGCGGGGGCGGGTGGTGCGCAGTCCCGCGGCTTGATGACCTTCAGTGCCGGAACGGGGTGAACGCATGTGTTGTCGAGAGGAAGAATTTCAGCCATGGGATTCGTCGCTTTCACGCGGGAGCCGCGAATATCGGTGCGCGGCACATGGTGACAGGGGGTCAGCGATCGCCGGCCGCCGCCACAAAGGGCAGAAACGACCTGGCGCTGACCAGTCAGCGACGAGACAGGCAGAACCGCGTCAAGACGTCTTGACCGGTAAGCGCAAAAGCCGGGGTACGGGGCGGGCCCCGCCCGGCGCGCACCGCAAACCGGGCCGGCCCAGCGGTCAGGGCCACGGCCAGCACCGCACCCAACACCGCCAGCGTCGCCAACGCGGCACCCGAGCGGGGCAGCACCGCTGTGGTGAACTGCTCATGATGGCCGCCCGAGGACCCCTTAGTCGCATGCGGATGATCGACGTTAACGGTGAACTCGCCACCCAGCGAAGCCACCAACGCGTGGGCTGGATGGCCTAGCGAAGACTGGGGATGCCCCAGGATGCTGTGGGCGCCGATCAGCACCCCCCACATCGCCAACCACGCCGCAGCCCCAACCGCCACCGCGTACCGCAGCCGTGGCGTTCCGCTAGCGCTGGCCAATCTCATAACACCCCGACCGTAGCACCGCCGGTCGTGGCCATTCGCGCTCCAAATCGAGTCGATGCCCGGCCGAGACCTGTCCGTGATCGATACCCCATCAGCCGCCCGTGGGGGTCGGCCGAAGGCCCGAACGAAGGCAGGGGAAAGTCCACACCAACGACGATACGGTCTGTACCCCATACCCGCAAAGGGTAGTGCGGCTCCAACTTCGCGTGCCGATACACGCGGCGTCGAGAGGGTCTGCCTTGCGCCGTCATAGCCATACGGGTGACGGCACGTTGCCCTGACGTGCGAGGCTACGCGAGCCCGGAATCGGGCACGGGCCCAGGTGCGCCCTCTAGCGGGCGATCACCCGTTGGGCGCGATACGGCACGGTACGTGCCATAATGAGGCCCATTAGCACTCGCATTTCCGCGATCCTGGCACCGCTTCCACGACACCGACGCCATTGCGATGGCTGACCCTCGTCACTACGCAGTAGGCGCAGGTCTCCCCGATGACCAAGACGCTGGGAGGATAGATGACAACCCCACTCGGATATTCGGCGCAAAAGGACAATTACGCCAAGCGACTGCGCCGCATCGAGGGCCAAGTCCGCGGCATCGCGAAGATGATCGAAGACGACAAGTATTGCATCGACGTCCTCACCCAGATCAGCGCCGCCAGCAGCGCCTTGAGGTCAGTCGCGCTGAATCTGCTCGACGAGCACCTTGACCACTGTCTGACCCGCGCCGCCGCGGAGGGCGGCGACCAGGCCCACGCGAAATTGGCCGAAGCCTCCGCCGCAATCGCACGACTTGTTCGCTCTTGATCGCTGCACGCGTGCATCCATCCGCTGCCGGTGGGGCTCACACGACGCAGTGAGGCGAACGGGCCGCGACAATCCGCGAGCGCGGTCGCACCGCATGACGCAAGCACACGTCGCTCACCCTTCGCGAGGGATTAAGCGCCGGGTAACGAACACACGGCATGGGCCTAAATCATCTTGGCAGCAGGCGCATTCTCTGTTCGTCGAATTCTTGCTGCGTCAGGATTCCGGCGGCACGCAGCGACGCCAGCTCGCGCAGCTCGGCAGCGATGTTGATCGCTCCGACCGGCGAAACCTGCGGGGCGATTGCTGGGGCGTTTGTCTTGTCCTTCTTGTTCGGGTCGCGGGGGGCCTTCGCCGTCTCGGCCCGGCTTCGCTCCCGACCCAACGCGCTCGTGCCGGCCATCGCGCGCCCGGCCATGCTCGC
>NZ_QMEV01000095.1 GCF_003284935.1 Mycobacterium colombiense | reverse complement strand
GGGCCGCCGCCCGACAGGCCGGCTGGCGTGCCGGCGAAGGGCCAACCGCTGACCGAGATCGGCGCGCAAGCCCTCGAAGCCGCGGAGTTCGACAGCACCAACCTGCGCCGTGCGGTGCAGCGGTCCCGGTCGAGGCTCGCCGCGCCCCCCGCGGGTGCCGCCGTCATCGGCCGGGCCGAGGACAGCGACATCGTCATCTCGGACGTCCTGGCGTCGCGCCAGCACGCCTACCTGGTTCCGGGTCCGAGCGGCATGGAGATCCACGACGCGCACAGCATCAACGGGACGTTCGTCAACGGCACCCGAATCCTGTCGGCCCCGCTGACCGAGGGCGACGTCGTCACCATCGGCAACGTCGACCTGGTGTTCAATGGCGAGATCCTGCTCCGCCGCGCCCAGGCGGCCACCCGCACCGGCGGGCTGGAGGTGCGCGAGGTCGACTTCGAAATCGACAGCAAACGGCTGATTCACAAAGTCTCGCTGACCGCCAGGCCCGGCACGCTGACCGCGCTCATCGGTGGGTCCGGGGCCGGCAAAAGCACGCTGTCGCGGCTGATCGCCGGGGCCACCTGTCCCAGTTCGGGCTCAATCACCTTCGAGGGACACGACATTCACGCGAGCTTCGCGTCGTTGCGCAGCCGCATCGGGATGGTGCCCCAGGACGACGTCGTGCACCGCCAGCTGACGGTGACCCAGGCGCTCAACTATGCCGCCGAGCTGCGGCTGCCACCCGACACCAGCAAACAAGACCGCGCCCAGGTCGTCGCGCAGGTGATCGAGGAACTCGGGCTGACCAAGCACGCCGACACCCGGGTGGACAAGCTGTCCGGCGGGCAGCGCAAGCGTGCCTCGGTGGCGCTCGAACTGCTCACCGGGCCGTCGCTGCTGATCCTCGACGAGCCGACCTCCGGCCTGGATCCCGCGCTGGACCTGCAGGTCATGACCATGCTGCGGCAGCTGGCCGACGCCGGTCGCGTGGTGCTGGTGGTGACGCACTCGCTGAGCTACCTCGACCTGTGCGACCAGGTGCTGCTGATGGCGCCCGGCGGCAAGACGGCGTATTGCGGGCCGCCCGACGAAATCGAAGCGACCATGGGAACCACCAACTGGGCCAAGATCTTCGGCATGGTGGGTGCGGACCCCGACGAGGCCAACCGCCGCTTCCTGGCCCAGCAAAAACCGCCGCCGGCCGGGCCCGAGGCGGAGAAGCCGGCCGATCTGGGTGCCCCGGCCCGCTCGAGCACCCGCCGCCAGTTCGCCACGATCGCGCGCCGCCAGATTCGGCTGATCGTCGCCGACCGCGCCTACTTCATCTTCCTGGCGCTGTTGCCGTTCGTGATGGGCGCGCTGTCGCTGACCGTGCCGGGTTCGACGGGATTCCGTGTCGCCGATCCCAGCGGGGACGGCTCGGACGAGCCGGGCTCGGTGTTGATGTTGCTGACCATGGCCGCCGTGTTCATGGGCACCGCGCTGACGATCCGCGACCTCATCGGCGAGCGGCCCATCTTCCGCCGGGAACAGGCGGTTGGCCTGTCCACCAAGGCGTACCTGCTGGCGAAGATGGCCGTGTTCTTCGTGTTCGCCGTCATCCAGTCGGCGATCGCCACCACCATCACGATCCTGGGGAAGGGCGCACCGACCCGCCCGGCCCTGCTGCTCGGCAGCGCCACCCTCGAGCTGTACGTCGCGACCGCCGCGATGTGCGTCGCCGCGGCGATGGTCGGCCTGGTCCTGTCCTCCCTCGCCCGCTCCAATGAGCAGATCATGCCGCTGCTGGTGGTGTCCCTGATGCTGCAGTTGGTGCTCTGCGGGGGAATGGTCCCGGTCACCAACCGGATCGGCCTGGACCAGATGTCGTGGGCGGTGCCCTCGCGCTGGGGGTACGCGGCGCAGGCCTCGACGGTCGACCTGTGGACGATCGAGCCCGGCCCGCTCGCCCCGAAAGACCGCCACTTCAAGCACACGGCCGCAACCTGGCTGTTCGACGTGGGCATGCTGGCGTTGCTGACCATCGTGTACGCGGGATTCGTGGGGTGGCGCAGCCGGCTCAGGCGCCACTGATCGGCTAGATGAAGTCCAGGGCCTCGACGGTGGCCACCGGGCCTTCGTGGGTCGGCCGGTTCGCGCCACCGATGCAGTAGACGGTGTTGCCCACCGTCGCGACGGCCTCGGCGTGGCGCGGGGTGGGCATGGGAGGCAGGACGCTCCACGTTCCGTTGGCGATGTCGTACATCTCGGCCACCCCCAACACCCGCGTCGGCTCCTCGCCGCCGACCGCCAGGATCCGGCCGTCGATGAACGCGGCGCCGTAGCTTCCGCGCGGCGTCGGCATGTCGACCAGCTTGGTCCACGCCCCGGATTGCGGGTCGAACCGTTCGAACGCCGCGGAGTTCTTGTCGGCCGACAGGAATCTGCCGCCGACCGCGTACACGTAGGTGCCGTCCGACACCGCGGCGAGATGCTCACGCGGAGTTGGCATGTCGGCCGCGTCGCGCCACGAGCTGCCGTCGAAGACCTCGGTCTGGGCGACGAGCTGCTTGGCGTTCTGGCCGCCGACGGCGACGAGTTTGTCACCGACCACCGCGGCGGCCAGCGCCGCGCGGGCGTGGGTGAGGCTCGGCAACTCGATCCACTTGCCGCCGCGCAACGCGAACACCTTGGTGGACGCCTGCGTGAGGTCGCTGCTGGCGCCGCCGAGCACCACCACCTCGCCGTGATAGGTCGCCGCCGCGGCGTGGTGCAGCGGGACGGGCAGGGGCGGTTGGGTCTGCCAGGTGCCGGCGCGCGGGTCGTAGCTTTCGACCGTCGACAGCGCGACCCCGTCACGCAGCCCGCCGACGATCCAGATCTTGTCGTCGAGCACGGTCCACGCCGTCATCAGCCGGGGCGTGGGTGCGTCCGGCAGGGAACGCCACTGCGCGGCCGGCTGGATTCGGCGGGCCGGCAGCTGTAGCGCCTCGGCCGACGAGGTCGCCTGGCCGTCGCCGGCCTCACTCGACCCGCCGATCGCGAACACGGCCTGCCCCACCGCGTCGACCGCCATGCCGTGGCGCGCCGCCCCCATGTCGGGCAGGCCGGCCCACGCATTCGTCGTCAGGTCGAACACCGACACGCTCTTGAGGACCTGCCCGGCCGACTGCCCCCCGACGGCCACCAGGCGGCGATCGGCGATCGCCACGCCGAGGTCACCGCGCGGCTTGGGCAGGTCGGGCAACCGCGTCCAGCTTTTCGCGGCCGGGTCATACGCCTCGACCGCCGCCAGGTCGGCGGTCCCGGTGCTGCCGCCGACGGCGTACACCAGCTTGCCGTCCGACGCCGCGGCGAGCATCTGCCGGGGGGTCGGTATCGGCGTGCCCAGGGTCCAGGAGTTGCCGTCGAAGATCTCGGTGGTGTTCAGCAGCGCGCCGTTCGCGTCGACGCCGCCGGTGACGACAATGCGGTCTCCCACCACCGAGGCCGCGGCCGCCGCCCGGGGCTGCAACAGGTGGGGCAGTTCGACCCAGTGGCTGTTGACCACCCGCCAAACCTGGTCGCTGGCAACCTTTTGCGGACCCGCGGCGCGCCAGCCGCCGAGCACGATCGGGTTGCCCCGCCACGTCACCGCCATGGCGTGCTGGACCGGAACGGGAAGGTCGTCGCCGCTCTTCCAGCTGTCGATCACCGGGTCGTAGCCCTCGTGGTTTGCGACGAGCGCGTGGTTGCTTCCCAGCCCGCCGAAGATCCAGATCGTGCCATCGGCCTGCGTGGTCGCCGCCGCCTGGCGCGCGATGCGCGCGTTGGTGATCGGCTGCCACTTGACCGCCGGGGCGCTCGGTTGATTCGCGGCTTGGTGGTGTTTGTTGCCCTGGCTGAGCAGCACGTAGACCCCGCTGCCGAGCACCAGCACGGCCACCACGATCCCCACAACGATCAGAGGGGCCGTGAGGCGGTTGCGCTTCTTGCCCGACGAGCTCAGCCACTTCACCGCCCCGGCGGCCGGCCCGCGGCGCTCGACCGCGGGTGGCTCCGCGTCACCCGACGGCGTGATCGCGTCGGTGATGCTAGTCGGCGCCGCGATCGCCTCGGTGGGCTGAGACGTGTTGGGCCTGGCCGGAATTGGGCCTCGCCTGTCCACCGATGGGCCGCGTGGACCGGTCTGCTGCGGGCCGGCAGGGCGCGACGGTGCGGGCGTCGTCCGGCGGTCGTTGAGCGGATGGATCAGCGAGGTGGCACCGTCCGGGTCGGCGTTTCGTGGGGCCGGTGTGGCGATGCGCGGCGGTCGCGGGGCCGCTGTCCCCGTCTTCCCGCCAGGCCCGGACGGCGGCAGGGTCCGCGCCTTGGCCGGACCCGTCGAGCCGCCCACCGCGCGCGCCGCGCCCGCGCCGACGGCGGTGATGGCCATGGCGTCGGGTTTCAAGCCGTTGCGGCGCAGGCTTTCCTGCAATCCGCGACCGAACTCCGCCGCCGACGCCGGCCGCTCGGCCGGGTCGACCGCCATCGCCGTCTCGATCGCCGAACACACCGCGTCGGGGATTCCGCCGGGACGCAGGTCCGGGACGCGCGTGTTGTTGATTCGCGTGTAGTGCGCGAGCAGGTCTTCGCTGCTGCGGCGCTCGTATGCGGGGCTGCCCGCAATGAGCGAATACAACGTGGCCCCAAGCGAATACACGTCGCTGCTGACGGTCGCGGGCTCGCCCGCCATGATTTCGGGCGCGAGGTAATCGATCGTGCCGGAGAACAATCCGGCCGCCGTCTCGTATCCGCCGGCGATGTGGGCGGTCCCGAAGTCGGTCAGCTGCGGTTCGCCGTAGTCGTTGACCAGGACGTTGGCGGGCTTGATATCGCGGTGCAACGTGCCGCTCAGGTGTGCGGTTTCCAATGCACCGCAAAGCTTTACGCCGATCCGCACGGCCTCGGGCCAAGCGATGGGACCCTCGCGCTGCACCCGCAGGCCCAGCGAGCCCGCGGGGCAGTAGGACATGACGATGTAGGGGCGCCCGCTCGCGGTCAGGCCGACCCGCAAAATGTTGACGATGTTGGGGTGCCCCGACAGCCCGCCCATGGCGTAGCCCTCGCGGAGAAACCGTTCGCGGCCGGCGTCGTCGATGAATGTCGGTAGCACCTTGATCGCCACGTTGCGCCCGAGCGCGGTCTCGTGGCAGCAATAGACCACTCCGGCGGCGCCCCGAGCGATATGGCGGGCACTGTCGAACCCGGCGGCGGCTAACTCCGCCACGACCTCGCTCGGCCCCGACGCGCGGGCGCGAGCCTTGGGTTTTTCAGCCATTACCTGGCCCCAGCTTCCCAGGCGATTGAACAATCGGGGTCAAGCGTAGCGAACATCAGTTCGCCGTCAGTATGGTTCCGACACCTCATTTGACGGCGATGCGCCGTCGGCCGGCGCCCGTTCCTCAGACGTTCGTCAGTGGATGCGTGCGCTGCCGCCGAGGCCGATCTCGAGCACGCTTCCGGTGATCACCCCGGGGTCGGTGACCAGATACACCACGCCGCGGCTGACGTCCTCGGGCTGCAGCCAGGGCTGCGGTATCGGGTTGGCTTTGGTCATCCGGCGCACCAGGTCGTCGGGGACGCCGTCGCTTCCGGTGGGTTGCACCATCGGCGTCTGGGTGGTGGTGGGGCAGACGACATTGATCGTGATGCCCTCTTTGGCGACCTCGAGCGCGGCGGACTTCGCGAGGCCGATGACACCCCACTTGGTCGCGTTGTAGGCGGCGAGCTCGGGGATGCCCATGCGGCCGCCCATCGAGGAGGTCACGACGATCCTGCCGAACCGCTGCTGCCGCATCACCGGTATGGCGGCCCGCAGGGTGTGGAAGGCGCCGGTCAGGTTGGTGTCGATCAGCTGTTGCCACACCACGTCGCTGACGTCTTCCAGCAGCCCGGTGCTGACGATTCCGGCGTTGGCCACCACGACGTCGAGGCTGCCCAGGTCGGTGACGGTCTGCGTGATCGCGGCGTCGACCGCGGCCGCGTCGCGCACGTCCAGGGTGATCGGCACGCAACGCCGGCCCAGCTCTTCGACGAGCTTGGTGGTTTCCCGTAGGTCGTCCTCGGTGCCCAGGGGATAGGTCAGGTCGGTCATCGCCTGCGGAGCATCGGCGATGACGACGTCGGCCCCCTCGGCGGCCAGGGCCAGCGCATGAGAGCGGCCTTGCCCGCGAGCTCCGCCGGTGATAAAAGCAACGCGACCATCCAAGGCACCCATGGCGGTAAAGCTACCAGCGGATAAGGCGCTTGCCGGCGCGCCGGGTGGGGTTATGAAAGCGGTTGCTGTGGGCGCGGTTTCGGCGCCAGATCAGCTTGAGCGGACCGGCGGTGCATTGTCGGGTGGAACTGGCGGGGACCGGGCGTCGGCGGAGGTACCGTCGTAGCTGATTTGTAGAACGACGGGCGAGTGTTCAGGGTGGAACAGTGCAGCTGAAATGGCTTAGCATTGCCGATCTGATCGCCCAGGCCGGCGGTGATCCGTGGGCGATCAATCAGAGCTTGCAGGCCGGCAGCCCGGCTCAGATTTCGAGCTTGGCCGAGGCCTTCCATGGCGCGGGCCGACACACCGCAGAGGCGGACCACGCGTTCCAGCAAGCCCGGCAGCGTTTCGGCGCGGCCTGGAACCACCAGAATGGTGACCACCCGATCAACGACGCCGCTGAAGTGCAGCGGCTCGTCAAAACGCTCGGTGGGCAGTCCGAGCAGTTGCCCAAAATCGGCGCTGACTTGGAGAACATCGCCGCCGCGTTGGCCGAGGCGCAGAAGGCCGGAACGCAACGAATCTCCACGTTGGAACACGAGTTGCAGGGGCTCGACAACATCATCGACGCGGCGGAGGAGGATCTGCAGCACGGCCACCCCGACGCGAAGACCGAGGCTTTCCTGAAGAAGTTGATCGACGACGCGAAAGCCGACGCCGCTGACGATGTCCGGGATGCGTTGCACGATCTGCAGTCGATCCGCGACGGCTACGGGGCCACGCTGCAGAACTGTCTGGGCAATCTGCGCACCGACGGCTACGACCCGAATATCCTCGCGCCCGTCGACGCGGACGACCAGATCCCGCCACCGAGCACCAATCCCGAGGACGTCCATCGCTGGTGGACATCACTGACCCCGCAGCAGCGCCAGCGATTCATGGCCGAGCACCCCGACCAAGTCGGCAACCTCAACGGCGTCCCCATCCTTGCGCGCAATGACGCCAACCTCACCGTGATGAACCAAGACCTTGACCGGGTGCGCGGGATCGCCAGCCGCAACGGCGTCTCGGTGGACGACGTACTTCGAGACCCCGCGAAATTCGGTCTGTCGGCCACGGACGTCACCCGCTACCACAACGCCAACGAGACCAAGCTAGGCCTCGACCACGACGCGGGAGATCCGCTTCACCCGAATCCGGTCTACCTATTCGCTTACGACCCAATAGCATTCGGCGGCAAAGGTCGCGCCGCCATCGCGATCGGAAACCCAGACATTGCGAAGAACACCGCGGTGATCGTGCCTGGCACCAGCAGCAGCGTGAAAGGCGGCTGGCTGCACGACGGCCACAACGACGCCATCAACCTGTTCGAACAAGCCAATGCCGCCGATCCCCATAACCCGACGGCGGTAATCGCGTGGATGGGCTACGACGCCCCCAACGGATTCGACGACGTTGTGCGCATCTCCACCCCAGAACTGGCCCGCACAGGCAGTGCGGCGCTGGCGCAGGACGTCAATGGTCTGTGGGCGACACACCTCGGGGCAGGTCAGCATGTCACGGTGCTGGGCCACTCGTATGGTTCGACCACCGTCGCGGATGCGTTTGCCATGCACAACATGCACGCCAATGACGCTGTGCTGCTGGGCTGTCCGGGTACCGACCGTGCCACCACCGCCGCAAGCTTTCACCTGGATGGCGGGCACGTGTTCGTGGGAGACGCCTCAACCGATCCTGTCGGCATGCTCGGTCATCTCGATGGCGCGAGCAAGCAAATATTCGGCGAGAATTTCTTCGGCAACAATCCCAGCCTGGGCGGCGACCCCGCCGTCGACGGGTTCGGATCGGTCCGCTTCCGCGCCGAGGTACCCGGGTCGGACGGCATCAACCCCCACGACCACTCGTACTACTACCACCGTGGCAGCGAGGCCCTGTACGCCATGGCCGACATCGTCTCCGGCCACGGTGACCAGCTCCAAGCCGACGGCATGACCGCCGAACATCGCCATTCGCTGGGCGGCGTGCAAGTCAGGATTCCGGGGCTACCGCCCGTCACCATCGGCCCACACACGCCGGCCGTCGTTGACCCGGAGTGGGACCGGTCGCCAGGATCTATCACCGACAACCATGTCTTCGATGCCCAACACCACCATTAAGGAAGAACGCGTGCCGTTGCGCCAAGCACTGCTTACGTCGGTCGTGGTCGTCGCCCTGTTGTTAGGAGGATGCGCGCCAGTGCAACACAAACCACACGCCGCCGGATCGACTAATCCGTATGAAGACACAGCCCACCCGATGAGCGACGATCAGACCAAGGCCCAGGTCATCGAGCCCGCAAAACAAATCGTCGCCGTCGCCAACCTGGACGGCGTCAGCGGGGCGTTCTCCTTCGCCTCCTGTAACGACCAGGGAGACCCGCCGTTTCAGGGCACCGTCACCCTCAGCTTCCTGATCCACGGCGACCCCGACGCGTATTTCCAGCAAGTACGCGCGGCGATGGTCGCGCACGGCTGGAACGACGGCGCGCCCGCCGGCCAGCACTACCACGGCGCTTCGCTGAATAAAGATGGCGTAGCCGCCAGCATCAACTACATGCCGTCCGACCACAGTTACGGGCAGATCATCCTCGACGGCCAATGCCGAAACATGGGCAACCACAAGGGCGAAGGTCAATGGAGCAACATCAACGACCAGTTGGCCGGGCGGTAGAGCCGGCGCTCGCGCGCAATGGTCAAAGTTGTGGATGAGTCTTGGCGATGCGGCGTGAGCAGGGCGCGCCTTCCCGAGGATGATCTTCAGTCCGTTTGTCTGATCAAGGACCGGCGTAACCCCGTCGAAAGTGCCTTGCCGCAGTAGGTTTGAGGACCAAAGTCACGAAAGGGCCGGGTTCGCGCGTCCGGGATCGCGATGCCTACGCGCTGATTGAGGGCGCCCAGGCGCGCCGCACAGTCAATGCCCCCGGATTGGTGGCCCCCGTTCGTGCCGGCGCCGTCTTCCACAAGCGACTTCCCCGGCTGCCAGGCGTATCTGATCGGTCACGATCGCGCCGACCCGGATACCGTCTACGTCGTGGAGATCTGGGCCGACGAAGGGGCCGCCGCCGCAGCGCTCGAAGCCGACCAAGAGCGGGGATCGGCGTCGAATGTTGGGAAGGCGCGATGACCGCGTGGGATCAACTGCCGGAGCTGATCGTCGCCGACGCCAGCGCGTGGCGGGAATGGCTGGGGACGTACCACGACAGCTCACCCGGGGTGTGGTTGGTGCTTGCCAAGAAGGGCACGACTCAACCCACCAGCCTCACCTATGACGAAGCGCTCGAAGACGCGCTCTGTTACGGCTGGATCGACGGACAGCTGCGGGGACGCGATGAGACCACCTTTCGCCGAAGCTTCACCCCGCGTCGTCCGCGCAGCGCATGGTCAGCACGCAATGTTGCTCTCGTCAACGGCCTGATCAGCGCTGGCCGGATGCATCCGGCTGGCCTGAGCGAGATCGAGCGTGCCAAGGCCGACGGCCGCTGGGACGCGGCCTACGCCGGCCAGGCCAGCATCGAGGTACCGAACGACCTGGCCGCCGCGTTGGCCGCCGAGCCCCGGGCCCAGGAAATGTTCGACATCCTGACCTCGCGGAACCGCTATGCCGTCATCTACCGAGTTTCAAATGCCAAACGCACCGACACCCGGACTCGCCGGATCGCCCAGTTCGTTGAGATGCTCGCCCGCGGGGAGACGATCTATCCCCAACGGCGCACCCTCGACGGCTGAAACCGACTCTGACAATTGCTCGCGTTCGTATCGGGGTACCTGTTCGGCCGATCTGGATGGTCCGCCCGACCGGCTGCTCATCCCAGACCCGCTGTGCTGCAGGGGGATGAACGCGCAGTCCCAAGATGGCGCGCTGAAGGCGGCTGGTGACAGTTGAATCGGGGTGTGACATCCCGTGACACCGGCACGGCGTAGTCGGACTATTCGGACAGTGACGCCGCCGGTCTACGTGGAGCCGATGACGGGAATCGAACCCGCGTATTCAGCTTGGGAAGCTGATGTTCTGCCATTGAACTACATCGGCACTTCTCGCCAAGGAAGGCTAGCACCCGCCGGCGGCCGTCGAGGTCAGGACGGCGCGCCGACCCCCGCGCAGCCCCCGGCCCGCGCCGTCGTGCCGATACGGAGTTATTCCGTTCACAAATTCCCATTCCCATATTTATTATTTCGTTATTGCGCCGTAATGTGCTCGGCGTGGGTCGGCACAGGTTAGCCAGGAAGCGACGCAAACCGTCGGTCGCCCTGGCAGCGGTACTCGCTCCCGCGGCGGTCTTCTTCGCGGCAGGGGCGGACGTGCACCCCGGAGCGCCCCGCATCGAGGCCAAACCCGTTATCAGCGAACCCGCACCCTGCTGCGCGGAAATCGTGACCGTGGCGTCGCATCGCCTCCTCACCGGCACCGGTGACGCCGAGCCCGCCGCGGCCTCGCGGTATCACACCCGAGCCCCGCTGCTGACCGCCGACGTCGCCCCGGAACGGGGCCTGCAGGTCCGCACGATTCTGACCGCGCGCAGCATCACCGCCGAGTTTCCCCAGATCCACGAGATGGGCGGAGTGCGACCGGATCCGTTGCCGTGGCACCCGCTGGGCCTGGCGATCGACGTGATGATTCCCAACCCGGAGTCGGCGGAGGGCATCGCGCTGGGCAACGCGGTCGTCGCCTACGTGCTGCAGAACGCCAAGCGCTTCGGCATCCAGGACGCCATCTGGCGCGGCGTCTACTACACGCCCGGTGGAGCGCAGCCGAGCCGGCTCGGCCACTACGACCACGTGCACGTCACGACCACCGGGGGCGGATATCCCGACGGCAGCGAGGTCTACCTCCGCTGAGCACGCGGGGCAGCGAGCTAGGCTCGTCGCGTGCTGCTCTCCGATCGCGACCTCAGGGCCGAAATCAGCGCCGGGCGGTTGGGCATCGACCCCCTCGACGACGCCCTGGTGCAGCCGTCGAGCATCGATGTGCGGCTGGACTGCATGTTCCGGGTCTTCAACAACACCCGCTACACCCACATCGACCCGGCCAAGCAGCAGGACGAGCTGACCACCCTGGTCGAACCCGTCGCCGGCGAGCCCTTCGTCCTGCACCCCGGCGAGTTCGTGCTCGGCTCGACGCTGGAGCTCATCACCCTGCCCGACGACCTCGCCGGCCGCCTGGAAGGCAAGTCGTCGCTGGGCCGCCTCGGCCTGCTGACCCATTCGACGGCCGGGTTCATCGATCCCGGCTTCAGCGGCCACATCACGCTGGAGCTGTCCAACGTCGCCAACCTGCCGATCACGCTGTGGCCGGGCATGAAGATCGGTCAACTGTGCATTCTGCGATTGACCAGTCCCGCCGAACATCCTTACGGCAGTACGCAAGTTGGTTCGAAGTACCAGGGCCAGCGAGGACCCACCCCGTCGCGCTCCTATCAGAACTTCATAAGGACTACATAGGTTCTGCGGGGCGCTCCCGCACCCCTTCTGCGCGATACTTAGTTAGCCGTGGTTTTTTCCTCCGCCTGGCCGTGGCTCATCGTGCAATACCTTTGGAGGGGTTTGTATTGGATATCGTGCTCGGGGTGTCGATGGCACCGTCATCGATCCAAATGGTCGTCCTGGAAGGCGAATACGCCGACGGCGCAACCGTCGAAGAGGACGTGTTCGACGTCGCCGACGTCGACGACGCGGCCACCGCCACCGGGCCCGACCAGGTGATCTCGGCCATTCTGGGCACCCGTGAGGGCGCGGCCGACGCCGGCCTCGAGCTGTCGTCGATCGGCGTGACGTGGACGGATCAACTCGAAGCCGCGGCGTTGCGCGACGCGCTGACCGCCCACCGGATCGACCACGTCATGCTGGTCTCGGCGTTTTTGGCCGCGGCGGCGCTGGCGCAAAACGTCGGCGGGGCAATGGGTTACGAGCGTACCGCAGTGCTGCTGGTCGAGCCCGACACCGCGACGCTGGCGGTCGTCGAGACCTCCGACGGGTCCATCCCCGACATCTACAAGCAGCCGATCCACGCCCAGTCCTACGGTGATGCCGCCGAGCAACTCGGCGCGATGGTCGCCGGCATGGAAAAGCTGGAACTCGTGCCCGGCGGCCTGCTGCTGGTCGGTTCGGGCATCGACGTCGCGCCGCTGAAGTCGGTGCTGCAGTCGACGACCTTCCTCGACGTGAGCGTGCCCGAGGAACCCGAGACCGCGCTGGCCCGCGGGGCGGCGCTGGCGTCGGCCAACGCGCCGCTGTTTGCCTCGTCGACCGCTGCGTTTGCCTACGCGCAGGATCCCGGCACCGGTTCGGTCGACCAGTACTCCCTTCCCGAATACCTCTACGTTCCGATCGGCTCGGAAGCCGGCGGCGACGAGCTCGCCTACAGCGCGGTCGGGGACGAGGACGCCGATTCGCCGACCGTGGTCATCGAAAAGCTCTTCCTTCCCGAGGAAAGCCAGCCGAAGCGGCGGCCGGCCTTGCTGGTCGGCAGCGGGCTGGCGGTGGTCGGCATCAGCGCGGTGCTGGCGCTCGAGATCGCACTGGCGATCGGCATCCGCACGACGGGAACCGTTGCCCTGCAGCCCACGCCCGGGCAGCACCTCATCGTCCCCGAGCAGGCGCCGGCACCGGCGCCGGTGCAGGCGTCCGAACCGCTGGCGAAGATCAGCCTGCCCGCTCCGGCGGCGGCACCCAAGCCGCTGAGCCCGCCGGCCGCCGCGCCGTTGCCCGCGGTTCCACCGCCGGCGGCGCCCCCGCTGCCCGCCGCCCCTCCGATTCCGGCGGCCCCGATCGTTCCGGTTCCCGTCGTGGTCCCGCCGGTCCCGGTCCCGGTTCCGGTGCGCATTCCGGTTCCCGACCCGATCGAGAGCCCCCCGCTGTTTGCGGCCCCGCCGCGGCTGACGATCCCGCAGCCGGTGCAGCCCCAACCGCCGGTGCACCTGCCCCAACCGCCGCAGGTCACCGTCCCGCAGTCACCGCCGCACCAGACGCCGCCCGGCGAAGGCACCCCGCCCAAGCCGAGCGGTCCGGGTAACTACGGCGGCGGCCACTCTCCCACGCCCGGCGAGAGCGGCCCGGGTGGCACGGGGGGTTCGGGCGGCGGCCACGTTCCCACTCCGGGCTCGGGTGGCCCGGGCGGGCATGTGCCGACGCCTGGTTCGGGTGGACCGGGTGGT
>NZ_QMEV01000094.1 GCF_003284935.1 Mycobacterium colombiense | reverse complement strand
CGGCCACCGCTTCCGCCGCCCGCGGAACAGGAGCAACGAAAGGGCCCGAGCCTGATCGAGCGCATGGTGACCAGCAAGCTGCGCGCCCAGCGCCCCTCGTTCCGCACCGAGGAAGCCGACTCCACCTATCGCCTGCCGCTGCAGACGGCGTCGCGCACCACCGGGGCGACGGCCTACCGGCTGGGGTTGACCGTCGACGGGCACCAGACGCTGTCGGGCATCTCGTTCACCGCCCGTCCCGGCACCATGACCGCGGTCGTCGGGCCGTCGGCCGTGCGTAATTCCGCGCTGCTGGCGCTGCTGGCCGGCGCGCGAGCACCCAGCGCCGGGCGCGTCACGGTGGACGGACACGACGTCCACGCCGAGCCGGAGGTCATGCGGACCCGCATCGGGGTGGTCCCGCGCGACGACCGCCTGCACCGTCAGCTCACCGTCGCGCAGGTCCTCGACTACGCCGCCGAGCTGCGCCTGCCGCCGGACAGCCTGCCCGAGCAGCGCGACCGCGTCGTCGGCCAAGTCCTCGACGAGCTCGCGCTGGCGCCCCACCGGGACACCCGAATCCGCAAGCTCCCCCCCGAGGTGCGCCGGTGCGCCGCCCTGGCGGTCGAGCTCGTCACCCGGCCCAGCCTGCTCGTGGTCGACGAGCCCACCGCCGGACTCGATGCGGCGCAACAACGCCACGTCATGGCGGTCCTGCGGCGCCAGGCAGACGTCGGCTGCGCCGTGGTGGTCGCGATCTCGTCGCCCACGTCGCTCACCGACGTCAACGTCTGCGACCAGGTGTTGGTGCTCACCGGCACCGGCCAAATGGCGTACCTGGGGACGCCCCTGCAGGTCGAATCCGCGCTGGGCACCACCGACTGGAACAGGATCCTCGCGCAGGTCGGCGCCGACCCCGACGGAGCCCACCGCGCGTTCCGCGGCCGCCCGCCGACGTCGGCACCGACCGCTTCGCCGGAAGTCGCGGCACCATGGCCGCCGCCGCCCGCCCTGCCCAGGGCTCGGCAGATCCGGTTGCTGGCCCGGCGCGAGGTTCGCCTGCTGCTCGGTGACCGCCTCTACTTCGCCTTCCTGGCGGTCCTGCCGTTCGTCCTGGCCGGGCTGGCGCTGCTGATTCCGGGTGATTCGGGCCTGACCAGGCCCGGCCCCACCGGCACCAACCCGCACGAGGCCATCGAGCTGCTGGCCGCCTTCAACGTCGCCGCGGTGATCATCGGCACGGCGCTGACCATCCGCGCGCTGGTGTGCGAACACCGCGTCTTCCGGCGCGAGCAGGAGGTCGGCCTCACGGCGCCGGCGTACCTCACCGCCAAGATCACGGTGTACGGCCTGGCCGCGGCCGTCTGGACGGCCGTCGTGGTCGCGATCGTGATCGCGGTCAAGGGCGGGCCGGGACCCAGCGCGGTCTTCCTGCACGACGCCACGGTCGAGCTCTACGTGGGCGTGGCCGTCACCGCGATCGTGTCGGCGGTCCTCGGACTGGCGCTGTCGTCGCTGGGGAAGTCCCCGCGCGAGGTCCTGCCGCTCGTGGTTCCGGTGATCCTGGCAGCTGCGTTGTTCAACGGGAGCCTGGCGCAGCTGGTGAGCATGTGGGGCCTGCAGCAGATCAGCTGGTTCGTCCCGGCCCAGTGGGGTTTCGCGGCAACGGCGTCCACCGCGAACCTGCGCAGGGTCGATCCATTGGCGGCCGACGCCCTGACCTGGACGCACTACAGCGGCTGGTGGGTGTTCGACATGGGGATGCTCGTGCTGTTCGGCGTGATCACCGCCGGGTCCACGCTGTATCGGCTGCGGTCACCGCGCGGCGAAAGCCGCGCCCCCTCCCCCGATCGCGGGCCGCAGGAAGGCCCTCGCCGCCAAGGCTGAGCCGCCTGCGCGGCCGGGCGCCGCGGGTGGGCGGCCGACGCGGGATTTCGTCCGGCGACATGAACCTTCGTCGTTGTTCGCCGCGACGGGAACCGCCCATTACTGTCGGCTTATGGCGCCTGAAACGACTAGCACTGCCGAATATCTGCGCAACGCACTGGACGGGCGTTGGCGCGATGTGAGAAACCGGATGCGAGCCACGCTCACCGAGGATCTGTTCCGCCCGCACTACACCCCCAACACCGTGATCGCCCGCACCAAGGTGGCGGAGCAGATGAGGATCATGGCGGCGTTCGGCGCGGCCGCCGACAGTTTCCGCAAAGAACACGGCGGCACCGGTGACGTGGGCGCGGCGATCACCATGATCGAGATGCTGGCGATGTCGGACCTGTCGCTGATGGTGAAGGCCGGGGTGCAGTGGGGGCTGTTCGGGGGCGCCGTGGAGAACCTGGGCACCGAGCGCCACCACGAGCTCTACGTGCCCAAGATCATCAGCCTCGAGTTGCGCGGCTGTTTCGCCATGACCGAGACCGGGCACGGCAGCGACGTGCAGTCGCTGGAGACCACCGCGACGTACGACCCCGAGACCGAAGAGTTCATCATCGACTCCCCCACCCCGTCGGCCCGCAAGGACTACATCGGCGGGGCCGCCGAAACCGCAACCATGGCAGCGGTTTTCGCGCAACTGATCACCCACGAGGACGGCAAGCCGGTCAATCACGGCGTGCACTGCGTGCTGGTCCCGATCCGCGACGAGGACGGCAACGACCTGCCGGGCGTCACCACGTCGGACTGCGAATACAAGGGCGGACTGCCCGGTGTCGACAACGGCCGCATCATCTTTGACCATGTCCGGGTCCCCCGGGTCAACCTGCTGAACAAGTACGGCGACGTCGCGGCCGACGGCACCTACAGTTCGCCGATCGACAACCCGAACCGCCGGTTCTTCACCATGCTGGGCACCCTGGTCCGCGGCCGGATCACCGTCGGCGGCAGCGCCGGTGCCGCCGGCCGGGTGGCCCTGGATATCGCCACCCGATATGCCTTGCAGCGCAGGCAGTTCACCGCGCCCGATGACGGGTCCGAAGTGCTGATCATGGACTACCTGGTGCACCAGCGGCGACTGTTTCCGTTGATCGCGAAGTCCTATGCGCTGCAGTTCGCGCAGAACGAACTGGTCGGCAAATGTCACGACGTCCAAAGCGCGGACGCACCCGACGCCGACGAGCAACGCGAACTCGAAGCGCGCGCCGCCGGGTTGAAGGCGGCCAACACCTGGCATGCGAGCCGGGCTATCCAGGAGTCGCGCGAAGCGTGCGGTGGCGCGGGCTACATGGCCGAGAACAGGCTGATCGGGCTGCGGGGCGACACAGACGTTTTCACCACCTTCGAGGGTGACAACCACGTGCTCACCCAATTGGTGGCCAAGGAACTGCTCACGGCCTACGCCGACGACATCAAGAGCATGAGTCCGGTCGAATGGGTGCGCTTCGCGGCCAGCACCGTGGGCGAACGCGTCGTCAAACGCACTGCGGCAGAGGCGATTATCCAGACGATAGTGGATGCCCGGCAAGACAGCGAGGAAGAGGGCAGCCTGTTCAACCGCGGCACGCAGATCACGATGTTCGAGGACCGCGAGGAGTATCTGCTGGCCTCGGTGGCCCGCAGGCTGCAGGCCAAATCCAAAGAGATGTCGGCATTCGACGCATTCAACTCCGTGCAGGATCACGTGTTGCATGCGGCCAGCGCGCACATCGACCGGGTCATCTTGGAGGCGTTCGTCGCCGGGATCGACGCGTGCCCCGACGAGAAGGCCCGCGAACTACTCGGCATCCTCTGCGACCTGTACGCGCTGTCGGTCATCGAGGATGACAAGGCGTGGTACATCGAGCACCGGTACCTGTCCACCGAGCGCGCGAAGGCGGTCACGCGGGGAATCAACGACCGTTGCCGCGCGCTGCGCCCGCACGCCGAGACCCTCGTCGACGGTTTCGGGGTCCCGGAGCGGCTCCGTTACGTCGAGATGCTGCACCCGGAGAACCTGGAAGAGGCCCTCACGAGCTGACGCGACCGTTCACGGATCCACGGGCGGCCCCGACACAGCCGGCGTACCGGCGGGGAAAGCCGTTGGCGTGACACGTTATTGGTTCGGAACCTTGCCCAGGGTTTGCAGCTTGCCGTCCGAGCCGATCCGGAACTTGACGGTTCCGATCCCAGTGGGACAGCACAGCTGGTCATTTGCCTTCTGCCACTGGTATTGAACGGTGACGGTGTCATCCGAGGGCGGTAGCACCGTCGTGTACGGCTTCGGGTTGGGCGTGGGGCTCCCCAGCGGCCTGTTGTGATCGAAGAAGAGCAGTTGCTGTGGACTGGCTTCGCTTGCGATCGTCGGAATGATCTGCACCCAGTGCAACCGGCAGTTTCGGGTGTGCCCGCGGCCCATCTCGACCCAGATGGTGCCGGGGATCGCGATGGGTACGGCGGTGATCGCCCGGCGCACGGTGTCGGCCGTCGGCCCGTCGGAGTCCTTGCAGGTGTCCGGCCGGGCCTGCGGGGGCGCGGCCTGCTTCCAGCCGCAGCCGGAGGCCAGCAAAACCAGACAGATCACAATGAGCTGACGCACGCGGTGAGCTTAGCGAAGACTGTGAATGTCCCATCGGTTTGGTCAAAAACCCCCTTCTGAGAAGCGTTTCGCGGGCAGTCCTGCGTAACCTCAAGCGGGACGGCCGGTCAACGGTGACCTGCGGTAACGCCTTCTGAGGCCGCGAATTCCCCGGCAATTTCACATCGGTGCACCCGCCGTTGAGAGGAAGAAGTAAACCGGGGGAAATTTCGAGCAGCGATGCCGAAACATGCCTGCTCCACAATGAACTCACCCGATGCGGAGCTAACTCGTACGCACTCGACCGAAGGGACGTAAGCGTGACCAGGGAGTCCATGGCGCCGGAGAACGCCGTGAACACCATGTGCGCTTATTGCGGCGTCGGTTGCGGCATGGTGTTGCAGATCACAACGGACCCGAAAACGGGCCGCGATCACGTTGCCAAGTCGATTGGGAGGAAAGAACATCCGGCCAACTTCGGCCGGTTGTGCACCAAGGGCGCCACCACCGCCGACATGCTCGGCGCGCCGGGCCGGATGGAGTTGGCGCAGGTGCGGGCCGATCGCGGTGAGCCGCTCGAGCCCATCGACGTGGATCAGGCGATCGCCCAGTGCGCGAACCGGTTACGCGCGATCATCGACGAACACGGCCCGGACGCCTTCGCGATGTACGTGTCCGGCCAGATGTCCATCGAGGCGCAGTACCTGGCCAACAAGCTGACCAAGGGCTTCATCGGCACCAACCAGATCGAGTCGAACTCGCGGCTGTGCATGGCCAGCGCGGGTTCTGGTTACAAGCTCTCGCTGGGCGCGGACGGCCCACCCGGGTCATACCAGGACTTCGATCGTGCCGACGTGTTCTTCGTCATCGGCGCCAACATGGCCGACTGCCATCCCATCCTGTTCTTGCGGATGATGGACCGCGTCAAGGCGGGCGCGAAGCTGATCGTCGTCGACCCGCGCCGCACCGCAACCGCCGAGAAGGCCGACCTCTTCCTCCAGATCGCGCCGGGATCGGATCTGGCGCTGCTCAACGGGTTGTTGCACCTGATCGTCGAGAACGGCCACACCGACCCCGATTTCATCGCCGAATTCACCGAGGGCTGGGAGGTGATGCCCAGCTTCCTGGAGCAGTACACCCCCGACATGGTCAGCGTGGTGACCGGAATCCCGGAAGCAGACATCCGCGCAGCGGCTCAAATGATCGGCGAGGCCGGCAATTTCATGAGCTGCTGGACCATGGGCCTCAACCAGAGCACCCACGGCACCTGGAACACCAACGCGATCTGCAACCTGCACCTCGCGACCGGCGCGATCTGCAAGCCGGGCAGCGGCCCCTTCTCGCTCACCGGCCAACCCAACGCCATGGGCGGTCGCGAGATGGGTTACATGGGGCCGGGATTGCCCGGTCAGCGTTCGGTGCTATCGGACGACGACCGAGAGTTCGTCGAAAACCTGTGGGGCATTCCCCGCGGGACGCTGCGCACCGACGTCGGCAGCGGCACCATCGACATGTTCTCCCGGATGGCCGACGGGCAGATCAAGGCGTGCTGGATAATCTGCACCAACCCCGTTGCCTCCGTTGCCAATCGGAAGACGGTGCTCGCCGGCCTGGAGCGCGCCGAATTGGTGGTGGCCCAGGACGCGTTCCTGGAGACCGAGACCAACGAATACGCCGATGTGTTGTTGCCGGCGACCCTGTGGACGGAGTCCGAAGGGGTCATGGTCAATTCCGAGCGCAACATGACGCTGTTTCAGCCGGCGGTTGCGGCGCCGGGCCACGCGTTGCCCGACTGGCAGATCATCGCCCGGATCGCCTGCGAGATGGGCTTTTCGGAGGCGTTCAGTTACACCTGCGCCGAGGAAGTCTTCGAAGAGATCAAGCGGTTCTCGAACCCGAAGACCGGCTATGACCTGCGCGGCGTCAGCTACGAGCGGCTGCGCCGCAGCCCGCTGCAGTGGCCGTGCGCGCCGGACGGCGAGGGCGACCGCAACCCGATCCGCTACCTCAACGACGGTGTCAGCCAGACGCAGCTGGTCCGCGAGGACGGCAGCGTGCCCCGCTTGGCCTTCCCGACGCCGACCGGCCGAGCGTCGTTCTTCGCCCGCCCGCACCTGCTGCCCGACGAAATGCCCGACGACGACTACCCGTTCCTGCTGAACACCGGCCGGCTGCCGCATCAATGGCACACCATGACCAAGACCGGCAAGGTCGCCAAACTCAACAAACTCAATCCGAAGCCGTTCGTCGAGATCCACCCCGACGACGCCGCCCGACTGCACGTCGCCGACGACGACCAGATCGAGATCGCGTCCCGCCGCGGCCGCGCCGTGCTGCCCGCCGTCATCAGTGACCGGGTGCGGCCCGGGAACTGCTTCGCGCCGTTCCACTGGAACGACTCCTTCGGCGAATACCTGTCCATCAACGCCGTGACCAACGACGCCGTCGATCCCATCTCGAGCCAACCGGAATTCAAGGCGTGCGCGGTGACGCTGACGAAAGTCGCCGTCGCGCAACCCGATCCGGACACCGAGATGCCGGCGGCCACCGGCACACCAGAATCCGCACCCACGGAGGTACGAGAAATCAGCGTGTCACAAGTCGACGCTCTCGGCGAATTGCTGGGTGTGACAACGCAACCCAAGCCCGAATTCACCGAGGTTGGCCGCTCATATCTGTCCGGCATGCTCTCCGGGCTTCGCTCCGAGGCCGGTCGCCGCGCCGGCGGGGTGCCCACCCTGCCGCCGAGCGCGCCGTTCGACACCGGCACCCGGCTGTGGGTGGACGGCCTGCTGGCCGGGTTGTTCTCGCGCATCGACGGACCCCAACCGGTCGCGCTGCCCGACGCGCCGCAACACACCCCGATGCCCGCCGTCCAACAACCGCCCGCCCCGCCCGCCGACGCCACCCCGGTCGCCGAGCGCGCTCCCGTCGTGGTGCTGTGGGCGTCGCAGACCGGCAACGCCGAGGAGCTCGCCGGCGAAATCGCCGCCCGGTTGGGCGCCGCCGAGCTCCCGGTCGCGCTGTACAGCATGGATGACTTCCCGCCCGCGCAGTTGACGACGACGCGGGAAGTACTGCTGATCACCAGCACCACCGGCGACGGCGACGCGCCCGACAACGGCGCCGGCCTCTGGCGGGCGCTGACGTCCGAGGGCGCACCACGATTCACCAACACCCGCTACGCCGTCCTGGCCCTGGGCGATTCCAACTATGACGATTTCTGCGGCCACGGCCGCAAGCTCGACGCCCGCCTCGCCGAGCTCGGAGCCACCCGCATCACCGACCGGGTGGACTGCGAACCCGATTACGACGACACGGCGGCGAAGTGGGTGGGCGACGTCATCGAAGCCCTGACCCGCACGCCCACCTCGGTCGGCGGGGACGGAAGCGCGACGGCGCCGGCCCGCACCTCCACGGTTGCGGCGCCTTCTCGCCCCGGCGCGCCCGCAACCTCCACGTACAGCAAGAAGCACCCGCTGATCACCGGCATGGTCCGCAACACCGTGTTGAGCCAGCCGCAATCGACAAAAGACGTGCGGCACCTGGTTTTCGACATGCCGGAAGAATCCGTGACGTATGAGGCGGGTGACGCGCTCGGCGTGTGGCCGCGCAACAGCGACGAGCTGGTCGACGAATGGCTGTCGGTCACCGGACTCAACGGGCAGACCCCGGTCGAGGTCGGCGAGCACGGTCTGATGTCGCTGCGCTCCGCGCTCACCGAGCGCATCGAAATCGCCCACATCAGCCGGGATCTGGTGCGCTTCGTGCAGGAGCGCACCGGCGACTCGACACTCGCCGAACTGCTGAAGCCGGAAAACAAACGCGCACTGGCGGATTGGACGTGGGGGCGCCAGTCCATCGACCTGCTGGCGAAGCTGCCCGTCTCCGCATCGGCCCACGAGTGGCTGCGGGTGCTCAAACGCCTTCAGCCCCGGCTCTATTCGATCTCGTCGAGCCCCAAGGAGTGCCCGGGCGAAGTCCACCTGACCGTCTCCCCGGTGCGCTACAACTTTCAGGGCGTCGCGCGCCGCGGGGTGTGTTCGACCTACCTCGCCGACCGCTCCCCCGGCGATCGAGTCGCCGTGTATCTGCAGCAATCCAGCAATTTCCGGCCGCCGAGTGAGTCGGACACCCCGATGATCATGATCGGACCCGGGACGGGGATCGCGCCGTTCCGCGGCTTCCTGCAGGAACGGCGCGCCCTCGGCCACACCGGACCCAACTGGCTGTTCTTCGGCGAGCAGCACGCCGCCACCGATTTCTACTACCGCGACGAACTCGAGCAGATGCGTGACGACGGGTTTCTCACCGAGTTGGACCTGGCGTTCTCCCGCGACCAGCAGCAGAAGGTCTACGTGCAGCACCTGATGCGCAAGCGCGGGGCGCAGCTGTGGAGCTGGTTGCAGGACGGCGCCCAGCTGTACGTCTGTGGCACCGCCGATCCAATGGCCAAGGACGTCGATCGGGCTCTCTGCGAGATCGCGGCCGAATTCGGCAAGCTCGACCCGGAAGCGGCGAAGGACTACGTCCAATCGTTGAGCGCCGACAAGCGCTACCACCGCGACGTCTACTGACGCCGACCCGCCGCCGCACTCGTAACACAGCGGAAACATCGCACACTTACCGCTGAAACTTCTCCGTCCCACGATGCACCCATAAGGTCGCGCACCTGAAGGAGTGACGTCATCGTGGCTCGGGAGTGTGATGGACCCGATCGGGTCAACAAGAACGGCTGCCCACTGCAGTGCCGGTTGAGGTACGGCGCAACCGCCGACGAACCGGTCACTGACCGGGTCGACTGGGCGGGGCTGCCCGTCAACCTCGACTTCGCGTTCTCGCGGGACCAACGCGACAAGGTCTACGCCCAGCATCTGCTGCGCAGGCGCGGTACCCAGTTCGGGCCGTGGCGCCACGGCGCCCACGTGTGCGTCTGCGAGGCCGCAGACGAACACCAGGACGCGCCAACAGCGCGCATCACCTCGGACTCACACTGACGTCGGCCGCTGGCCTCGGTCGGCGGGGACACCCCGGTCACGAGGCGAATGTCCCTGAAACACTTGAATCTTTACATTCCCGTGCAGCGCCGCGCCGTCCTGACCGCGGGTAAAACCGGTCCAACGCAAGACTTTCGTTCATGCTGACCCTAATCGTGTTTCCCCGATTGAGATTTGAAAATCTGGTTAGACTCTGCAGGTGACAAAGAGGCCGTCGTCATATCTGGTGTTGGCGTCGCAGCGGAGCGGCAGCACGCTCCTGGTCGAATCGTTGCGCGCAACCGGAGTGGCCGGCGAGCCCCAGGAGTTCTTCCAGTACCTACCGTCCACCAGTCAGTCCCCGCAGCCGCGCGAGTGGTTCGCCGGGATCGACGACGAGTCGATCCTGAACCTGCTCGATCCGATAGACGCCGGGACGCCTGACCTCGCGCCGCCCGAGATCTGGCGCAGCTACATCCGCACCGTCGGAAGGACGCCGAACGGGGTGTGGGGCGGCAAACTCATGTGGAACCAGACACCGTTGCTCCTGGACCGCGCGAAGAACCTGCCGGACCGCAGCGGCGATGGCCTGCTGGCCGCGATCACCGACGTGGTGGGCGAGCGGCCACTGCTGATTCACGTCTACCGGCCCGACGTGATTTCCCAAGCGGTGTCGTTTTGGCGCGCGGTGCAGACGCGGGTCTGGCGGGGTAGACCCGACCCGGTACGAGACGCTCGCGCGACCTACCACGCCGGCGCGATCGCCCACGTCGTCACCATGCTGCGCGCTCAGGAAGAGGGATGGCGAAACTGGTTCGCCGAAGAAGACATCACCCCCATGGACATCTCGTATCCGGTGTTGTGGCGCAACCTGACCCAGGTGGTGGGATCCATCCTCGAAGCACTCGGGTTAGACCCGCAACTGGCTCCCCAGCCCGTGCTGGAGCGCCAGGCCGACCAGCGCTCCGATGAGTGGGTGGACCGCTACCGCTCCGATGCCGAAAAGTACGGCCTGCCAACCTGATCGATGCGAGCGCCGGCCACCGCGCGCCAGCATATGCGCCGACGTGGTGTTTGAGTCCGGCCCGATGCCGCGCATCCACCGGCGATGACCCTTCGCACGACCCACCCGGGTCCAGGGATTATCCAAGCGCGTCGGCCGGTTGACGCGTTAAACGGGTATCGCTCCGGAACGAGGCACGGCGCAGATGAGCCAGATGGCCATGCAGGGCGAATGTCTTATAGTGGGGCTATGCAACAGGCCACACAGCCGCGCTTCGTCCTTACGCGCCGCCCCACCATGGGCTGTTGTTGTTGTTGATTTCCTGACGCCTTCCAACGCTCAAGAACGTGTAGCGCCAGACGCGGCAGCATCACCGGTTCGCCGGGGGGACCACATCGGGCGCTACCCCCAAGCCATTCAGGAAGATCAACCAGCAATGATCGATTTGTCTACACCGAGCCGGGCCGCATCCGAGTCCGCAACCAACATCGGCATCCGCCGGCAGGCCGCGACGCCATGTTCCGACATCGTTGAGGAAATCAGATGAGCATTGCCGAAGACGTCACGCAGGTAGTCGGAAATACGCCGCTGGTGCGGCTGCGGCGGGTGACCGAAGGCGCTGTCGCCGATGTCGTTGCCAAGCTGGAATTTTTCAACCCCGGCAACAGCGTGAAGGACCGCATCGGGGTCGCGATGATCGACGCGGCCGAAAAGGCGGGATTGATCAAGCCTGACACGATCATCCTCGAGCCGACGAGCGGGAACACGGGGATCGCCCTGGCCATGGTGTGCGCGGCGCGCGGCTACCGATGCGTGCTGACCATGCCCGAGACGATGAGCGTCGAGCGGCGGATGCTGCTGCGCGCCTACGGCGCCGAAATCATCTTGACGCCGGGCGCTGACGGCATGCCGGGCGCGATCGCGAAGGCCGAGGAACTGGCGAAATCCGACCAGCGGTATTTCGTCCCCCAGCAATTCGAAAACCCGGCAAACCCGGCGATCCACCGCGCAACCACCGCTGAGGAAGTGTGGCGCGACACCGATGGCCGGGTCGACATCTTCGTGGCCGGCGTCGGAACAGGCGGGACCATCACCGGCGTCGCTCAGGTCATCAAGCAGCGCAAGCCCTCGGTACAGATCGTCGCGGTCGAGCCCGCCGCGTCACCGGTCCTGTCCGGCGGCAAGAAGGGGCCGCATCCGATCCAGGGGCTTGGCGCCGGGTTCGTCCCGCCCGTGCTCGACGAGGATCTGGTCGACGAAATCATCACCGTCAGCAACGAGGAATCGCTCACCCTGGCCCGGCGGCTCGCCACGGAGGAAGGGCTGCTGGCCGGGATCTCCTCCGGCGCAGCCCTGGCAGCCGCCCTCCAGGTGGCCCGGCGGCCCGAGAACGCAGGCAAGCTCATCGTTGTGGTGCTCCCCGACTTTGGCGAGCGGTATCTGAGCACAGCGCTGTACGCCGACCTGGCGGACTGACCATGCTTGCGGCCATCCGGCGTGACATCCAGGCTGCTAAGCAGCGCGATCCGGCGGCCCCCACCACCGTGGAGGTGATACTGGCCTATCCCGGCGTGCACGCCATCTGGGGTCACCGAATCAGCCACTGGCTGTGGAACCGCGGGGCACGCGTGCTGGCGCGGGTCCTCGCCGAGTTCACCCGCATCGTGACGGGAGTGGACATCCACCCCGGCGCCATCTTGGGCGACGGCCTGTTCATCGACCACGCGACCGGGGTCGTTATCGGCGAGACGGCGGAGGTCGGCGACGACGTCACGCTGTATCACGGCGTCACCCTCGGCGGTAGCGGCTCGGACACCGGAAAACGACACCCCACTGTCGGGGATCGGGTAATCATCGGTGCGGGCGCAAAAGTCTTGGGCGCGATCAAGATTGGCGACGACAGCCGCATTGGCGCCAACGCCGTCGTGGTCAAGCCGGTCCCCTCCAGCGCGGTGGTCATCGGGGTTCCCGGACAGGTCATCAGCCGCCACGGGCGCAGCAGTCCGGATGATTCGATGATGCCCGACCTCGTGGGGGTCAGTCTGCAGTCGCTGTTGACGAGGGTCGACAAGTTGGAGGCGTTGAACGACGGGCAGACGGCTGACCCGGTTATCCGACCTCCCGAAGCCGGAGTCTGGCACGGCGAGGACTTCTCGATCTGACAACCGCTATCCGTCGCGGCGCACACGCGCAGCCGGCCGCGTCGTTCGTCATCGGCGAGACACCGCACATCGACGGCGGCCGGAGCGCCGGCCAGAAGACTTCAGAGATGTGCTCCCCCGCCTGGACTCGAACCAGGAACCCTTCGGTTAACAGCCGAATGCTCTGCCAATTGAGCTACAGGGGACTAACCCGATCGCGGGACGACTCTAGCGTACTGGCCCGACCGCACCCAACTGGCGTGGACCACCCTCGGGACACCCCGCGGAAGGGGATCGACCGCGCGGGCGCCTCGGCCGGTGAGGCAGGATGGGAGCCATCGATAGTCGGGAGGAAAGCTTTGATCCGGTATGTCGTGGTGCTTGGGCTGGGTTACGTGCTGGGTTCGAAGGCCGGGCGTCGCCGATACGAGCAGCTCGTCGGCACCTATCGCGCGCTGACCAGCAGCCCGGTGGCCAAGTCGATGATCGAAGGGGGCCGGCGCAAGATCGCGAACAGGATCTCGCCCGACGCCGGCTTTGTCACCCTGACCGAGATCGACGACCAAACGGCCATCATGGAACGCGACGTCGAGGGCTCGGCCGACGACGTGCTGACGCCGTCTAATCGTCGCCGCTAGCCTGCTCCAACAGGCTGCGCCGGTAGGACTCCATCGCCACCAGGTCGCCGAACAGGGCGTGATACTCGTCGCCCTGCTCGATCGGTGACATGCGTTGCAGCTTCGACTTCACCTCGGCGATCTGCCGGCCCATCCACACCTCTTGCAGCCGGGCCAGCACGCCGCCGATGTAGCGGGGCAGTTTCTCCTCGTCGACCTGGATGGCCTCCACCCCCAGCTCGCTGGCCAGGCCGGCGGTCAGGGGCGACGAGGCCTGCTCACGCACCGCCTCGATCCACTGCGCGCCGGTGACCCCGCTCGAGGTACCCCCCGCGGTCTCGATGGCCGCGCGGATGGCCGCGTAGCCGGGATGGGTGAAGCTTTCGACCGTCAACGTGTCGAACACCGGCCCGGCGAGCGCCGGGTACTGCAGGGCCGCCTTGAGCGCCTC
>NZ_QMEV01000093.1 GCF_003284935.1 Mycobacterium colombiense | reverse complement strand
AGGTAGCCGCCCAGCGGCCGATCGGCACAGCGCGGACACGGCGACGAGTACATGGACATGAACGTCGACGTCGACCCCGACTGGGGCGGTTCGACCGCATCGGATCACGGCGCCGGCCACCTCGGGTTCGCCGGCACCGCCCGCAGGGAGGCGGTCGCCCCGGCGGCCGGGCTGACAACACTGGCCGTCGACGAGTTCGGCGGTGGCCCAACGGTACCGATGACGCCCGGCACCTGGGAACCCGACGGCGCGGCGCCGCGCAGCGACGACCGCGACGTCTAGCGCCGGAACCACCGAGTTGCCGTCGCGACCCGGCGATGCGTCCCGACGCCGCCGGCCGCCGCGCGCTGAGATAATGACCCGGTGCAGACGCTGAAGTCCGGGCGCAGGCTGCGGCCGGGGTCGATGGAAGTGCTGGTGGCCCTCCTGTTGGGCTGCGCGGTGGCCGCGACGACCCTGCGCAACGCGGTCTTCAACAGCGCGGCGCTCTCGACGGTGGGCACCGTGTTCTGCGGGGTTTTCGTGCAGGCGATTCCGTTTCTGGTCCTCGGGGTCGTGGTCAGCGGATTGATCGCGGTGTTCGTGTCGCCGGAGCGGTTGGCGCGGTGGTTGCCGCGCCGGCCGGCGTTGGCCGTGGTGGCGGCCGGTGCCGGCGGGGTCGCGTTGCCGGGCTGTGAGTGTGGGTCGGTTCCGTTGGCGCGCCGTTTGTTCGGCGAAGGCGGCGCAACAGGGGCCGCGGCATTGACGTTCATGCTGGCCGCGCCGGCGATCAATCCGGTCGTCCTGGTGGCCACGGCGGTCGCGTTCCCGGGTGCACCCAGGATGGTCGTCGCCCGCATGGGGGCGTCGCTGCTGACCGCGATCGTGATGGGCTGGGCGTGGTCGCGGTGGGGGCGCCCGGAATGGATCACCCGCGGGCTGCCCGCCGCGGCAACGCAGAGCGAATCGCGGTGGGTGGTCTTCTCCGAGGCGGCCCGCCACGACTTCCTGCAAGCCGCATCGTATTTGGTGCTCGGCGCGGCGGCGGCGGCGTTGCTTCATGTGGCGGTGCCCCAGTGGGTCTTCGCCCATCTGGCGACCGACCTCGTCCTCGGGGTGGCGCTGATGGCCACGCTGGCGGTGGTGCTCGCCCTGTGTTCGGAGGCGGACGCGTTCGTGGCGGCCAGCATGACCATGGTGCCGCTGCTGCCCCGGTTGGTGTTCCTCGTCGTCGGTCCGGCCGTCGACGTCAAGCTGTTCGCCATGCAGGCGGGCATGTTCGGCCGGGCGTTCGCGGCGCGCTTTGCGCCGTGCACGTTCGTGGTGGCGACGGTGAGTGCCTGTGCGATCGGGTTTTTCGTGCTGGGAGCCCGGTGATGAGCCGCGAAGCCGAGAACACCGTGTTGCTGTTGGTGGGCATCAGCATCGCGATGATCACCGCGTCGGGTGTGTTCACCCGTTATGTCAAGCCGGGGCTGTTGCCGTGGTTGGCCTTATCGGCGGCGGTGCTCATCGGTTTGGCGCTGGTCGCGATCATCGGCGACATTCGCCGGGGCGGGCCCCGGGGGAGCGATGCGCCAGGCGAGCACGGCGGCGCGCACTCCCACCGGAGTGGCGTCGCCTGGTTGCTGGTGGCCGCGGTCCTGGTGCTGATGTTCGTGGCTCCGCCGGCGCTGCGGCCCTCGGCCGCCTCCCCTTCGGTGACGTCGGTATCCAACGACGTTCTGAACAAAGCGTTTTCACCGCTGCCGCCCGGGCCTGCGCCGGAGGTCTCGCTGCCGGAGGTGCTGATGCGCGAGGCGCACGACACGACCGGATCCTTGACGAACCGATCGATCACCGTCACCGGCTTCGTGCTCAACGAGGCGCAGGGTGTGGACCTTGGTCGCATCGTCATCATCTGTTGCGCGGCCGACGCCCAGCTGGCCCGCATCCATCTGCGGGGCCCGGCCGCCGGCGGCGCGTCCGGCCTACCGGACAACACCTGGCTCAAAGTGCAGGGGCAGGTCATACCCGCACCGCGGCAACCGAATTCGCCGGCCATCCCGACGCTGCAGGCGACCGCCGTCACGCGCATCGATGCCCCGCCGAACCCCTACGCCTATCCGCGCTGACGCGTCAGTTGCTTTGACTGCCCACCCAGCGCTGATGGCCCCCGAGTCGGCCTGGGACGGGCGCGGTTTCCCACCGTCCAAGCTCCAGCCACTCGCGTAGTTCGGCGGCCGCGTCACTGTCGGCGATGGGGCCGATCCAATGGGCCGGGCCGCAGGCCACTCGGTCGTTCGTGCAAGGCTGCACCACGGCCATGGCACCGCCGCCGGTCGGCCGGGACGCACAGGTCAGTGGCCCGAGCATGCAGGAGGCCGCGACCAGCAGGGAGCGCGGGCAGCGCCGGATGGCCGGCCGCAGTTCGTCGATCAGCGACAGGTCGTCGGTCATCGCGCAAGCGGCGCAGACGATCACGGTGAAGGGGCGGTCGGTGCCGCGGCGCGGAGTCGTCACCGCGATAGCGCGGTCCGGCGGGCCCGCGCGGTTTTCCCGGCCATCACCAGCTCGCCTTCCGCACTCCGGGTAGCTGCCCGGCGTGCGCCAGTTCGCGGACCCGCACCCGCGAGAGGCCGAACTTGCGCAGGTGGCCGCGTGGTCGCCCGTCGACGGCGTCGCGGTTGCGGACCCGCACCGCGCTGGCGTCGCGGGGCTGGCGGGCCAACTCGTCTCGCGCCGCGGCCCGCTGCTCGTCGGTGCTCCCCGGGGCGCGGATGATCTCCTTGAGTTCGGCGCGGCGTTCCGCGTATCGCGCCACGATCGCGCGGCGGCGCTCGTTCTTGACGATCTTGGATTTCTTGGCCATGCTCAGCGCTCCTCGCGGAAGTCGACGTGGCGGCGGACGACCGGGTCGTACTTGCGCAGCACCAGCCGGTCGGGGTCGTTGCGTCGGTTCTTGCGGGTGATGTAGGTGTAGCCGGTGCCCGCCGTGGATCGCAGCTTGACCAACGCGCGAATCTCGTTGCGTGCCATCAGATTCGCTGCCCTTCGCGGCGTAACCGGGCCACTACCGCCTCGATGCCGTCGCGGTCGATCACCTTGATGCCCTTGGCGCTGACGCGCAGCCGGATCCGGCGGTCTTCGGAGGGCAGGTAGTACGTCTTGCGCTGGATGTTGGGGGAGAAGCGCCGCGAGGTCCGGCGATGGGAATGCGACACCGTCCTACCGAAACTCGGTCGACGGCCGGTCACCTGGCAGTGGGCGGACACGGGCACCTCCGTTGCAGCTTATTGAAAATCATTTTCGACAAGGCCCGACGCGAACGGTACCGTATGAGGGGCCTAGATGAAAACCATTCTCAATAAGGAGGACGATGCAGACGCCCGTCATCCCGGCGCGGTTACGACGCCCCGACCCCTCGTGAAATCCGGCTGACGATCAGTTCGCGCACCGTCGAACGGCAAACGCCGGTGAGAGCCGGTGACCGCCTCGGGCCATTCGTGTTGCGCGCCACCGGAAAAGGGGTGTCGGTGACGCGGCGTAGTGTGGGTCGGGTGCGAAGCGAAGGCGATACCTGGGACATCACCACGAGCGTGGGCTCCACCGCATTGTTCGTGGCAACAGCGCGGGCGTTGGAGGCGCAAAAGCCCGATCCGCTGGCCGTCGACCCCTACGCGGAAGTCTTCTGCCGCGCCGTGGGCGGTTCGTGGGCGGGCGTGCTCGACGGCAAGGATCCCGACCACCAGCTGAAGACCGCCGACTTCGGCGAGAACTTCGTCAACTTCCAGGGCGCCCGCACCAAGTACTTCGACGAATACTTTCGTCGAGTCGCGGACGCGGGCGTGCGGCAGGTGGTCGTCTTGGCCGCGGGCCTGGACTCGCGCGCCTACCGCTTGGACTGGCCGGCCGCCACGACCATCTTCGAGCTCGACCAGCCGCATGTGCTCGACTTCAAGCGCGAGGTGCTCACCAATGCCGGCGCCCAGCCGCGTGCCGAGCGTCGGGAGATCGCCATCGATCTGCGTGAGGACTGGCCGCAAGCCCTGCGCGACAGCGGTTTTGATCCCGCCAAGCCGTCCGCATGGATCGCCGAGGGCCTGCTGATCTACCTCCCCGCGACCGCCCAGGAGCAGCTGTTCACCGGCATCGACGGGCTGGCCGGTCACGGCAGCCACGTCGCCGTCGAGGATGGCGCCCCGATGAAGGGCGAGGACTTCGAGGCCGCCGTAACCCAAGAACGCGCGGCCACCGCGCAGGGCGACCAGCGGGTGTTCTTCCAGCTGGTCTACAACGAGCAGCACGCGCCGGCCACCGAATGGTTCGGCCGGCACGGCTGGACCGCGGTCGGCACTCCGCTGGCCGACTACCTACGCGAGGTCGGGCGCCCGGTGCCAGGCCCGGACACCGAGGCCGGCCCGATGATCGCCCGCACACCCTGGTGAGCGCCATCCGGGCGTGACCCGGCGAAACCACGACCGGCCGCGATCAGCGATCGCGGCCGGTTTTTTCATGAGTTCTCCCTGAATCGTGCCGGCCGCGCACACCGCGCAGGGGCAACGGGGTTGATCAGCTGGCCGGTCGACGAGTCCTCGGCCCGAGGCCGCCGGGCAGCTCACACAGCGATCGGTGGGAACTTTTCCGGCCCGTCAGCCGACCACTGCTGCGTGATCGTCGCGCCGGCCATCAGGTCCTGGCGACCGTCGAACTCGTCCCATCGTCCGAACTCGTCCCATCGTCAAGGAGTCGCTGCTATGACCGCGCCGGCGCGGACGCAGTCGTCCCGGATCCGCTCGGCCGAGGCGGCGGACCCGCAGCGGCCGGCCCTGCTTGATAATGAAAATGATTTTCATTAAGGTAGGGCCTTGCTGTGAGACCGCCCGACGTGCGGCTGTGAGTATGCCGAAAAAGCGGCGAAACGCTCCCGGAAACGTCCTCAACAGCGGTAGAAGAAGGGCAGAGCAGTGGTGAGCCGGACAGGCCCAAACGCCTCGACAGTTAGCTTATGCAATGCTAACTTCAGGCGGGTTAAGTTAGGGGAGACTACATTCATGAGAAGACGCGGCCGTGGAACTCGGTGACACCGGCATGCTCACAGCTCAGCCTGTTAATTCGCGAGTCGACGTGCGGGTTGACGAGGACGTCGTCAGCCGGTTCGCCACGTGCTGCCGCGCGCTGGGCATCGTCGTCTACCAACGCCAACGGCCGGCCGATCTGGCGGCCGCCCGCTCCGGGTTCACCGCGCTGACCCGCATCGCCCACGACCAGTGCGACGCGTGGACCGGCCTGGCCGCCGCCGGCGACGTATCGCTGCGAGTGCTCGAGGCCGTATCGCGGACCGTGGCGACCGCGGGCACGCTGCAGCGCCAGGTCGACCTGGCCCCCGGTTCGCTGGGCTTCCGCTACGACACGGGTCTGTATCTGCAGTTTCGCGCCGCGACCCCCGACGAGTTCCAGCTCGCCTACGCTGCCGCGCTGGCAACTGCCGGGCGATTTGCTGACGCCGACGAGATCGTCGGCGCGCTGACCGCGGCCCGCCCGAACTGGCGCGAGGCCCGCTGGGTCTCCGTCGTCATCAACTACCGCGCCGAGCGTTGGTCGGACGTCGTCAAGCTGCTGACCCCGATCGTCAACGACGCCGATCTCGACGAGGCGTTCTCGCACGCCGCCAAGATCGCGTTGGGCACCGCGCTGGCCCGGCTGGGCATGTTCGCCCCGTCGCTGTCGTATCTGGAGGAGCCCGACGGTCCCGTGGCGGTGGCCGCCGTCGACGGCGCGCTGGCCAAGGCGCTGGTGCTGCGCGCGCACGTGGACGAGGACGCGGCGAGCGAGGTGCTGCAGGATCTGTACGCCGCGCATCCCGAGAACGAGCAAGTCGAACAGGCGCTGACCGACACGAGTTTCGGCATCGTGACCACCACGGCGGCCCGCATCGAGGCCCGCACCGATCCCTGGGATCCCGAAACCGAGCCCAGCGCAGAGGATTTCGTCGACCCCGCAGCGCACGAACGCAAAGCGGTGCTGCTGCACGAGGCGGAACGTCAGCTGGCCGAATTCATCGGACTCGATGAGGTCAAGAACCAGGTGTCGCGGCTGAAGAGCTCGGTCGCCATGGAGCTGGTCCGCAAGCAGCGTGGCCTCGCGGTCGCCCAGCGCGCCCACCACCTGGTCTTCGCGGGCCCGCCCGGAACCGGTAAGACCACCATCGCCCGCGTGGTCGCCAAAATCTATTGCGGCCTGGGGCTTTTGAAGCGGGAAAACATCCGCGAGGTCCATCGCGCCGACCTCATCGGCCAGCACATCGGTGAGACCGAGGCCAAGACCAACGCGATCATCGACAGCGCACTGGACGGCGTGCTGTTCCTCGACGAGGCCTACGCGTTGGTCGCCACGGGCGCCAAGAACGACTTCGGGCTGGTGGCCATCGACACCCTGCTGGCGCGGATGGAGAACGACCGCGACCGCCTGGTGGTCATCATCGCCGGCTACCGGGCCGACCTGGACAAGTTCCTGGACACCAACGAGGGCTTGCGTTCTCGGTTCACCCGCAACATCGACTTCCCGTCGTACGCACCGTCGGAGCTGGTCGAGATCGCGAACACGATGGCCGAGCAGCGCGACAGCATCTTCGAGCCGGCCGCGCTCGAACACATGGAGGCGTTGTTCACCAAGTTGGCCACCGAGTCGACCCCGGACGCCAACGGAATCTCGCGACGCAACTTGGACATCGCCGGTAACGGTCGATTCGTCCGAAACATCGTCGAACGCTCCGAAGAAGAACGAGAGTTCCGGCTCGACCATTCGGAACACGCCGGAACCGGCGAATTCAGTGACGAGGAGCTGATGACGATCACCGACGACGACGTCGCACGGTCGGTAGAGCCGCTGTTGCGCGGCCTAGGCCTGTCGGTGCCGGCATGACGTCCAATCACGAGTCCGACGAACGCCGTTCGTTCGCCTCGCGCACCCCGGTCAACGACAACCCCGACCAGGTCGAGTACCGCCGCGGTTTCGTCACCCGCCACCAGGTCAGCGGCTGGCGGTTCGTGATGCGCCGGATCGCCTCCGGTATCGCCTTGCACGACACCAGGATGCTCGTCGACCCGCTGCGCACCCAGTCGCGTGCGGTGGCGATGGGCGCGGTCCTGCTGGTCACCGGACTGGCCGGCTGCTTCGTGTTCTCGCTGATCCGGCCCAGCGGCACGGTGGGCACCAACGCCGTGCTGGCCGACCGGTCGACCGCCGCGCTGTATGTCCGCGTTGGCGACGACCTGCATCCCGTGCTCAACCTGACTTCCGCCCGGCTGATCACCGGCCACCCCGTCGACCCCACCATGGTGAAAAGCACTGAGCTGGACCGCTTTCCGCGTGGCAACCTGATCGGAATCCCCGGCGCGCCGGAACGCATGGTGCAAAACCCCTCCCGCGACGCGAACTGGACGGTGTGCGACGCCGTCAGCGAGCCGGCCCAGGGCGGGCACGCCGCCCACAGCACCGGCGTCACGGTGATCGCGGGCCGCCCGGACAGCAGCGGTGCCCGCGCGGCCACTCTCGCATCGCGTCAGGCGATCCTGGTCGAGCGGGATGGCAGCACCTGGTTGCTGTGGGATGGCAGGCGATCGCAGATCAACCTGACCGACCATGCGATCACGAACGCACTCGGCCTGGGGCAGAACAACTCCGAGATCCCGGCGCCTAGGCCCATCGCGCTGGGCCTGTTCAACGCCATTCCCGAGGGACCGTCGCTGACGGCGCCCGGCATCCCGAACGCCGGTGCCCCGGCACCGTTCAGCGTGCCCGCACCGATCGGCGCGGTCGTGGTCTCCTACGCCCTGGATCAGAGCTCTTCGGGTGCGCCGCGCTACTACGCGGTATTGCCCGACGGCCTGCAGCAGATCTCGCCGGTGCTCGCCGCCATCCTGCGCAACACCAATTCCTATGGGCTGGACCAGCCGCCGCGGCTGGGTGCCGACGCGGTGGCGAAGCTGCCCGTGTCGCGGATGCTGGACACCGCGCGCTATCCGGACCAACAGCTGACCGTGGTGGACGCGGGCAAGTCCCCCGTCACGTGCGCCTACTGGAACAAAGCGGCCGGGGCCGCGACCAGCTCGCTGAACCTGCTGTCCGGCTCGGCGCTGCCGATCGCCGAATCGATCCACACCGTCGACCTGGTCGGCGGCGGTGCCGCGACGAGTGGTGCGGTGGCCACCCGCGTCGCCCTGGCGCCCGGCACCGGTTACTTCACCCAGACGGTCGGCGGCGGCCCGGACTCGCCGGGCACCGGATCGTTGTTCTGGGTCTCCGACACCGGCGTGCGCTACGGCATCGACAACGAGGCCGAACACTCGGCCGCTGGGCATGGCAAAACCGTTGAGGCCCTTGGTCTTTCCGGGTCGCCGGTCCCCATTCCGTGGTCGGTGCTGTCGCTGTTCGCCAATGGTCCGACGTTATCGCGCGCCGACGCGCTGCTGGCTCATGACGGGTTGACGCCCGACCAGAAGCCCAGCCGTGTGGCATCTGCCGAGGGAGCCCCCCGATGAGCCGACTGATCTTCGAAGCGCGCCGCCGGTTGGCGCCGCCGGTGACCCGCAAGGGCACCATCGCCATCGAGGCCGCGCCCGAACTGCCCCGGGTCATTCCGCCGTCGTTCCTGCGCCGGGCGATGCCCTATGTACTGGTGATTTTGATCGTCGGGATGATCGTCGCCCTGTTCGCCACCGGGATGCGGTTGATCTCACCGCAGACGCTGTTCTTCCCGTTCGTGCTGTTGCTCGCCGCGACCGCCATGTACCGCGGCAACGACAACAAGACGCGCACCGAGGAGGTCGACGCCGAACGCGCCGACTACCTGCGCTACCTGTCGGTGGTCCGGGACAACATCCGCACCCAGGCCACCGCGCAGCGCGCCGCCGCGCAGTGGTCGCATCCGGAGCCCTCCGCGCTGGCGGCCGTGCCGGGATCCCGCCGGCAGTGGGAGCGCGACCCGCACGATCCCGACTTCCTGGTGCTGCGGGCCGGCCGCCACCACGTGCCGCTGGCCACCGCGCTGCGGGTCAACGACACCGCGGACGAAATCGATCTGGAGCCGGTGTCGCACAGCGCATTACGCAGCCTGCTGGACACCCATCGCACCGTGCGCGACGTGCCGACCGGGATCGACCTGACCAAGGTCTCCCGGATCACGGTGCTGGGGACACAGGACGAGGCGCGGGCGGCGCTGCGCGCCTGGATCGCCCAGGCGGTGACCTGGCATGACCCGACCGTACTCGGGGTCGCGCTGGTGACGCCGGACCTGGAGAGTCCGGACTGGTCGTGGCTGAAGTGGTTGCCGCACATCGACGTTCCCGGTGAGCTCGACGGGGTCGGGCCGGCCCGCAACATGGCGACCAACGCCGACGAGTTGGTCGCGAGCCTGGGTTCGGCGCTCGTCGACCGTCCGGCGTTCACCGGCGAGCCCGCCGACGCGCTGCGGCACCTGCTGATCGTCGTCGACGACCCCGACTATGACCTGAACGCCTCGACGCTGGCGCTGGGCCGGGCGGGTGTCACCGTCGTGCACCGCAGCGCCACGGCGCCGAACCGGGAGCAGTATTCGGATCCGGAAAAGCCGATCCTGCGCGTGGCGAACGGCGCGATCGAGCGCTGGCAGACCGGGGGCTGGCAGCCCTACATCGACAACGCCGACCAGCTGGGCGCCGACGAGGCCGCGCACCTGGCGCGCCAGTTGTCGCGCTGGGACTCCAATCCGACCCACACCGGGCTGCGCTCGGCGGCCACCCGCGGTGCCACGTTCACCACGATGCTGGGCATCTCGGACGCCTCCCAGCTCGACGTGCCCACGCTGTGGGCGCCGCGGCGCCGCGAGGACGAGCTGCGCGTTCCGATCGGGGTCACCGCCACCGGTGAGCCGCTGATGTTCGACCTCAAGGACGAAGCCGAGGGCGGCATGGGTCCGCACGGGCTGATGATCGGTATGACGGGCTCGGGTAAGTCACAGACCCTGATGTCGATCCTGTTGTCGCTGTTGACGACTCATTCCGCGGATCGGCTGATCGTCATCTACGCCGACTTCAAGGGTGAGGCCGGGGCGGACAGCTTCCGCAACTTCCCGCAAGTGGTCGCCGTCATCTCCAACATGGCGGAGAAGAAGTCGCTGGCCGACCGGTTCGCCGACACACTGCGTGGCGAGGTAGCCCGACGCGAGACGCTGCTGCGTGAAGCGGGCCGCCAGGTCCAGGGCAGCGCGTTCAACTCGGTGGTGGAGTACGAGGCCGCCGTCGCGGCCGGGCACGACCTGCCACCGATCCCGACGCTGTTCGTGGTGGCCGACGAGTTCACCCTGATGCTGGCCGACCATCCCGAGTACGCCGAGCTGTTCGATTACGTTGCGCGTAAGGGCCGCTCGTTCCGCATCCACATCCTGTTCGCCTCGCAGACCCTGGACGTCGGCAAGATCAAGGACATCGACAAGAACACCTCCTACCGCATCGGTTTGAAGGTGGCCAGCCCCAGCGTTTCCCGCCAGATCATCGGTGTGGAGGACGCCTACCACATCGAATCCGGCAAGGAGCACAAGGGCGTCGGCTTTTTGGTGCCCGCCCCGGGTGCGACGCCGATCAAATTCCGCAGCACCTACGTCGACGGCATCTACGATCCGCCCCAGAAGGCCAAATCCTTTGTGGTGCCGTCTATCCCGGAGCCGAAGCTGTTCACGGCCGGGCGGGTCGAACCGGATCAGGACACCGTGATCACCGCCCCCGAGGAAGACGAATTCACCGGGCCCCCGCGCAAGCTGATCGCCACCATCGGCGAGCAGCTGGCCGGCTACGGACCGCGGGCGCCGCAACTGTGGCTCCCGCCGCTCGACGAGCCGATCCCGCTCACCGCCATGCTGGCGCGCGCCGGCGTGCCGCCCCGGCAATGGCAGTGGCCGCTCGGCGAGATCGACAAGCCGTTCGAGATGCGCCGCGACCCGCTGGTCTTCGACGCCGCCTCGTCGGCCGGGAACGTGGTCATCCACGGCGGCCCCAAGTCGGGCAAATCGACTGCGCTGCAGACGTTCATCTTGTCCGCCGCCAACCTGCACTCGCCGCGCGAGGTCACCTTCTACTGCCTGGACTACGGCGGCGGCAAGCTGCGCGCGCTCGAAGGCCTGGCGCACGTCGGGAGCGTGGCCTCGGCGCTCGAGCCCGAACGCATCCGGCGCACCTTCGGAGAACTCGAACAACTGCTGCTGTCCCGGCAGCGGCGCGAGGCGTTCCGGGAGGGACGCGGGGCGGCCCCGGACGACGGCTTCGGCGAGGTGTTCCTGGTCATCGACAACCTCTACGCGTTCGGCCGCGACAACACCGACCAGTTCAACACCCGAAACCCGTTGTTGGCCAAGGTCAGCGAGTTGGTCAACATCGGTCTGGCGTACGGCATTCACGTCGTCATCACCACCCCGAGCTGGCTGGAGGTGCCGCTGGCGATGCGCGACGGGCTCGGGCTGCGACTCGAACTGAAGCTGCACGACCCGCGGGACAGCAACGTGCGGGTGGTGGGCGCGCTGCGCCGGCCGGCCGAAGCGGTGCCGCACGATCAGCCCGGTCGCGGATTGACCATGGCCGCAGAGCATTTCCTGTTCGCCGCCCCGGAGCTGGATCAGGTGGACGCCATCAACGACCGCTACCCGGGCGTCGCCGCGCCGCCGGTGCGGTTGCTGCCGACCAACCTCGCGCCGGAATCGGTCGGGTCGCTGTATCGCGGGCCGGAGCAGGTCGTCATCGGTCAGCGCGAGGAGGATCTCGCGCCGGTGGTGATCGACTTCGCCGAGAACCCGTTGTTGATGGTGTTCGGCGACAGCAAGTCCGGCAAGACCACGCTGCTGCGCCACCTCATTCGCACGGTCCGCGAGCACTCGACTCCCGATCAGGTGGCCTTCACGGTGCTGGATCGGCGCCTGCACCTGGTCGACGAACCGTTGTTCGCCGACAACGAGTACACGGCCAACGTCGACCGCATCATCCCGGCGATGCTGGGCCTGGCCAACCTCATCGAATCGCGGCGGCCACCGGCCGGGTTGTCGCCCGCCGAGCTGTCCCGCTGGACGTTTGCGGGCCAGACTCACTACCTGATCATCGACGACGTGGACCAGATACCGGATTCGCCGGCGATGAGCGGCCCCTACGTCGGGCAGCGTCCGTGGACCCCGCTGATCGGGTTGCTCTCGCAGGCGGCCGATTTGGGGGTGCGAGTGGTCGTGACCGCACGCGCCACGGGTTCGGGACACGCGTTGATGACGAATCCGCTGCTGCGTCGTTTCAACGACCTGCAGGCGACCACGTTGATGCTGGCGGGCAACCCGCAGGACAGCGGCAAGATCCGCGGCCAGCGATTCGGTCGGTTGCCCGCGGGGCGCGCGATCCTGTTGGGCGACAGCGACGGTCCGACGTATGTGCAGTTGGTCAACCCCTTGATCGGGGAGTCCGTAATGGCAAGTGAAGGGCAACGGGAGGAGTAGAGATGACGTTGCGAGTGGTTCCCGAAGGTCTGGCCGCCACCAGTGCGGCGGTGGAGGCCCTGACGGCCCGGCTGGCGGCCGCGCATGCGGCGGCCGCCCCGGCGATCACCGCGGTGGTGCCGCCGGCGGTCGATCCGGTATCGCTGCAAACCGCCGTCGGATTCAGCGCTCAGGGCCAGGAGCATTCCGCCGTGGCGGCCCAGGGCGTCGAGGAGTTGGGCCGCGCCGGCGTCGGCGTCGGCGAAGCGGGCGCAAGCTATCTCGCGGGAGACACCGCGGCCGCCGCGACGTTCGGAATCGCGGGCGCCTGACCATGACCGCCCCCGTCGCGCCCATCTGGATGGCTTCGCCACCCGAGGTGCATTCGGCGTTGCTCAGCGCCGGTCCAGGCCCGGGGCCGCTGTTGGCGGCCGCCGGCGCGTGGACCGCGCTCAGCGCCCAATACGCCTCGGCGGCAGCCGAACTCAGTGGGCTGTTGGCGGAGGCCCAGGCCGGCGCCTGGGAGGGGCCCAGCGCCGAGCAGTACGTGGCGGCCCACCTGCCGTACCTGGCGTGGCTGCAGCAGGCCAGCGCCGACAGCGCGGGTGCCGCCGCGCAGCAAGAGGTCGCGGCGACGGCGTACACCGCCGCGCTGGCGGCCATGCCGACGCTGGCGGAGCTGGCCACCAATCACACCGTGCACGCCGTGTTGGTGGGGACGAATTTCTTTGGCATCAACACCATTCCGATCGCGGTCAACGAAGCCGACTATGCGCGGATGTGGGTCCAGGCGGCCACCACCATGGGCATCTACCAGGCGGTGTCGGGCTCGGCCCTGGCAGCCGCTCCGCGCACCACGGCGGCGCCGTCCATCGTCAATCCCGGCGGCCAGACCAACAGCCTCGTGGCCAACGCCTCGCAGGACAGCTCCGGGGACTGGTGGCAGAACTTCATCCAGCAGTTGTCCAAGTTCTTCCAGGACTTCTTCCAGAACATCCAGCAGATGCTGCAGAACTTCTTTTCGAATCTGCCGGCGTTCCTCGCCGCCAATGGGCCGCTGCTGTTCTTCGTCGCCTACCAGGTGTTCTTCAATGCCGTCGGCTGGCCGACCTGGGGTGCGATCCTGACGGCTCCGTTCCTGATCCCGCTGCTGCTGGGCATCGGGCTCAGTTCCCTGCTGTCGACGCCCGTCGAGGCCGCCGCTCCGGAGGCCGCCCCCGCCGTGGTGGCTCCCGTGCTGACGTCGAACAAGCCGTCCATGTTGCC
>NZ_QMEV01000092.1 GCF_003284935.1 Mycobacterium colombiense | reverse complement strand
TCTGGAACGTCTTCAAGAGCTGGCGGTACGGCGAGGTCGTCACGGTCGACGACCCGTGGGGCTACGGCAACTCCCTGGAGTGGGCGACCAGCTGCCCGCCGCCGCGGCACAACTTCACCGAGCTGCCCCGGATCCGTTCGGAGCGCCCGGCATTCGAGTTGCACTACCCGCACATGGTGGAGCGGCTGCGCGCCGAGGCGCATGTGGGCCGCCACGCCACGGCCCTCGAATCGCCGAAGGGCTTCGGTCCGCGCACCGAACCCGATCGCTCGACGCCTCAGCAGTAGGGCGGCTATCGGGGTGAGCTCACCACCCAAGGTGTCGGTGCTGATCACCGTCACCGGCGTGGACCAACCGGGCGTGACGGCCACCCTGTTCGAGGCGCTGTCGCGGCACGGGGTCGAGCTGCTGAACGTCGAACAGGTGGTGATCCGGCACCGCCTGACGCTGGGCGTGCTGGTGTGCTGTCCGACCGAGGTCGCCGACGGTGCGCAGCTGCGCCAGGACGTCGAATCGGCCATCCGCAAGGTGGGTCTCGACGTCACCATCGAGCGCAGCGACGACGTGCCGATCATGCGGGAGCCCTCGACCCACACCATCTACGTGCTCGGCCGGCCCATCACCGCCAGTGCGTTCGGGGCGGTGGCCCGCGAGGTGGCCGGGCTCGGCGTCAACATCGACCTGATCCGCGGTGTCTCCGACTATCCGGTGATCGGCCTGGAGCTGCGGGTCTCGGTGCCGCCCGGTGCGGACGGGGCGCTGCGGACCGTCCTGAACCGGGTGTCCAGCGAGGAACAGGTCGACGTGGCGGTCGAGGACTACAGCCTGGAACGACGGGCCAAGCGGCTCATCGTGTTCGACGTCGACTCGACGCTGGTGCAGGGCGAGGTGATCGAGATGCTGGCGGCCCGCGCGGGCGCCGAGGGCAAGGTCGCCGCGATCACCGACGCCGCGATGCGCGGCGAACTGGACTTCGCGCAGTCGCTCGAGCAGCGGGTGGCGACGCTGGCGGGCCTGCCCGCCAGCGTGATCGACGAGGTCGCCTACCAGCTGGAACTGATGCCCGGGGCCCGCACCACGCTGCGGACCCTGCGCCGCCTGGGTTACGCCTGCGGCGTCGTGTCCGGCGGGTTTCGCCGGATCATCGAGCCGCTGGCCGAGGAACTCATGCTGGACTACGTCGCGGCCAACGAGCTCGAGATCGTCGACGGCACACTCACCGGGCGGGTGATCGGCCCGATCGTCGACCGGGCCGGAAAGGCCACGGCGCTAAGGGACTTCGCGAGCCAGGTCGGGGTGCCGATGGCGCAGACCGTCGCCGTGGGCGACGGCGCCAACGACATCGACATGCTGGCCGCCGCGGGGATGGGGATCGCGTTCAACGCCAAGCCCGCGCTGCGCGAGGTCGCGGACGCGTCGCTGAGCCATCCCTATCTGGACACCGTGCTGTTCCTGCTCGGCGTGACCCGCGGCGAAATCGAGGCCGCCGACGCCATCGACGGCGAGGTTCGCCGGGTCGAGATCCCGCCCGAGTCGTAGCGACCCGGCAGGTATTCGGGCGTCGCGGTACGGCACGATGGTCGGGTGCCCGAAAACGGAAGCGAGTCAGCCGACCCCGATCTGCTGCTCGATTTCAGGCAGGTGTCGCTGAAGCGCGGCGGCAACGTGTTAGTGGGGCCGCTGGATTGGACGGTCGAACTCGACGAACGCTGGGTGATCGTCGGGCCCAACGGGGCCGGCAAGACCTCGCTGCTGCGGATCGCCGCGGCGGCCGAACATCCCTCGTCCGGCGTCGCTTTCGTGCTCGGCGAGCGGCTGGGCCGGGTCGACGTGACCGAGCTGCGATCCCGGATCGGGCTGAGCTCCTCGGCCCTGGCGCAGCGGATCCCCACCGACGAGGTGGTGCGCGATCTCGTCGTCTCGGCCGGTTACGCGGTGCTGGGCAGGTGGCGCGAGCGCTACGAGGACGTCGACTATCGGCGGGCCATCGACATGCTGGAGAGCCTGGGGGCCGAGCACCTGGCGGACCGCACCTACGGAACCCTGTCGGAGGGTGAGCGCAAGCGGGTGCTGATCGCCCGCGCGCTGATGACCGATCCCGAGCTGCTGCTGCTCGACGAGCCCGCCGCCGGTCTGGACCTGGGCGGGCGCGAGGAGCTGGTCGCCCGGCTGGCCGACCTCGCCGCCGACCCCGACGCCCCCGCGCTGGTGCTGGTCACCCATCATGTGGAGGAGATCCCGCCCGGGTTCAGTCACTGCATGCTGCTCTCGGAAGCCGAGGTGGTCGCCGCGGGCCTGCTGACCGACGTGCTGACCGCCGAGAACCTGTCCACCGCGTTCGGCCAGGCGATCGCCCTCGACGTCGTCGACGGGCGCTATTTCGCCCGGCGAGTCCGCACCCGCGCTGCCCACCGGAGGCCGATATGACGTCACCCGACGAAGCCCCGCTGGTCGCACGGCCGGCGGCGACCGTGATGCTGGTGCGCGACGACCCGGGCGGCATCGCGGTGTTCCTCATGCGCAGGCACGCCAAGATGGAATTCGCCGCCGGGACCATGGTGTTCCCCGGCGGCGGCGTCGACGAACGCGACCGCAACGCCGACATCGCGTGGGCCGGGCCGCCGCCGCAGTGGTGGGCGCAGCGCTTCGGCATCGAACCCGACCTGGCCGAGGCGCTGGTCTGCGCCGCGGCCCGCGAGACGTTCGAGGAGTCGGGGGTGCTGTTCGCCGGGCCGGCGGGCGCACCGGACAGCATCGTCGAGGACGCCTCGGTCTACGGCGACGCCCGCCGCGCGCTGGCCGACGGCACGTTGTCCTTCGCGGACTTCCTGCGCCGCGAGAAGCTGGAGCTGCGCTCGGATCTGTTGCGGCCGTGGGCCAACTGGGTCACACCGGAGGCCGAGCGCACCCGGCGCTACGACACCTATTTCTTCGTGGGTGCGCTGCCGCGCGGGCAGCGCGCCGACGGGGAGAACACCGAGTCCGACCGGGCGGGCTGGACCACGCCGGAGGCCGCGATCGACGACTTCTCGGCCGGCCGCAGCTTCTTGCTGCCCCCGACCTGGACGCAGCTGGACTCGCTGGCGGGCCGGACCGTGGCCGACGTGCTGGCCGTCGAGCGCCAGATCGTGCCGGTGCAGCCGCATCTGGAAATCCAGGGCGACAACTGGGTGTTCGAGTTCTTCGACTCCGACCGCTACCACCAGGCGCGGGAAGCGGGCGGCATGGGATGGCGGCATTGAGCGAGTTCATCAGCGTCGTGGTCAGCGACGGGTCGCAGGACGCCGGGCTGGCCATGTTGCTGCTGTCGCGCCCCCCGACGAACGCGATGACCCGCCAGGTCTACCGGGAGGTCATCGCGGCGGCCGAGGAACTGGGCCGGCGCGACGACGTCGCCGTGGTGATCCTGTTCGGCGGCCACGAGATCTTCTCCGCCGGCGACGACATGCCCGAGCTGCGGACGCTGCGGGGAGCCGAGGCCGAGAGCGTGGCGCGGGTCCGGCAGGAGGCCATCGACGCCGTCGCGGCGATCCCGAAGCCGACGGTCGCCGCGATCACCGGATACGCGTTGGGCGCCGGCCTCACGCTGGCGCTGGCCGCCGACTGGCGGATCAGCGGGGACAACGTGAAGTTCGGTGCGACGGAAATCCTGGCCGGACTGATGCCCGGCGGCGACGCGATGGCTCGCCTGACCCGGGCAGCCGGCGCGAGCAAAGCCAAGGAGCTGGTGTTCAGCGGCCGCTTCTTCGACGCCGAAGAGGCCCTGGCGCTGGGCCTCATCGACGAGATGGTGGCCCCCGACGACGTGTACGACGCCGCCGCCGGGTGGGCGCGCCGCTTTCTCGCCGGGCCGCGGCACGCGCTGGCCGCCGCCAAGGCCGGGATCAACGACGTCTTCGACCTGGCGCCGCCCGAACGGCTCGCCGCCGAGCGCCGCCGCTACGTCGAGGTGTTCTCCGCTGGTCAGGGCGGTGCCGATCGGGCGGATCCCGGCGGCCGTTAGGCTGCCCTGCATGACCAGTTCGACCGACGCCGTTCCGACGCCCCACGCCACCGCCGAGCAGGTGGAAGCCGCCCGGCACGACAGCAAGCTGGCCCAGGTGCTCTACCACGACTGGGAAGCCGAGACCTACGACGACAAGTGGTCGATCTCCTATGACCAGCGCTGCATCGACTACGCGCGGGGCCGCTTCGACGCCATCGTGCCCGACGAGGTGCTGCGCGAACTGCCCTACGACCGCGCTCTCGAATTAGGCTGTGGCACGGGGTTTTTCCTGCTCAACCTGATCCAGTCCGGGGTGGCCCGGCGTGGATCGGTGACCGACCTGTCGCCGGGCATGGTCAAGGTCGCCACCCGCAACGGGCAGTCGTTGGGCCTCGACATCGACGGCCGGGTCGCCGACGCCGAGGGAATCCCGTACGAGGACAACACCTTCGACCTGGTCGTCGGGCACGCCGTGCTGCACCACATCCCCGACGTGGAGCTGTCGCTGCGCGAGGTGATCCGGGTACTGCGCCCGGGCGGCCGGTTCGTCTTCGCCGGCGAGCCGACCAGCGCCGGCGACGTCTACGCCCGCGAACTGTCCACCCTGACCTGGCGCATCGCCACCAACGTCACCAAGCTGCCCGGCCTGGGCGGCTGGCGGCGCCCCCAGGCCGAGCTCGACGAATCCTCCCGTGCCGCGGCGCTGGAGGCCATCGTCGACCTGCACACCTTCACCCCGGGCGACCTGGAGCGGATGGCCGCCAACGCCGGCGCCGCCCAGGTGCGGACCGTCAGCGAGGAGTTCACCGCCGCGATGTTCGGCTGGCCGGTGCGCACCTTCGAGGCGTCGGTGCCGCCCGGGCGCCTGGGCTGGGGCTGGGCGAAGTTCGCGTTCAACGGCTGGAAGACGCTGAGCTGGGTGGACGCCAACGTGTGGCGCCGCGTGGTCCCGAAGGGCTGGTTCTACAACGTGATGGTGACCGGGGTCAAACCCTCCTGAGCGGTGGACTGCGGTTCAGCCCGGACGACGTCGGCTACCTGCGGTCCCACGCGGGTGCCGCGGCGCTGGCGCAGGTCGCCGAGCTCGAGCTGACCGACGCCACCCGGGTCGGCGACGTCGCCGCGGCGCGCGCCCGATTCGGCGACCGGGCCGCGGTGCTGGTGGAGACGGTCCTGTTGCGCCGCCGCGCCCTGGACAAGCTCGGCGGGCTGGCGGGCCCGGAGTGGCTGTTCACCGACGAGGCGCTGCAGCAGGCCACCGCGGCGCCGGTGGCGTTGCACCGGGCCAGGCGACTGGCCGGCGCCGCGCCCGACGGCGTCGTGCACGACGCGACCTGTTCGATCGGCACCGAGCTCGCCGCGCTGCACGGCTGCGGGATCGTCGCGGTGGGCAGCGACATCGATCCGGTGCGGCTGTCGATGGCGCGCCGCAACGTCGGGGAGTCGGCCTGGATCTGCCGCGCAGACGCGCTGCGACCGGTCACCCGCGACGCCGTGCTCGTCGCCGATCCGGCCCGGCGCGTCGAGGGTCGGCGGCGGTTGCGCATCGACGACTACCAGCCCGGCCTGGGCCCGCTGCTCGACACCTACCGCCACCGGCAGTTCGTCATAAAGTGTGCTCCCGGAATCGATTTCGACGAGGTGCGGCGCCTGGGCTTCGACGGCGAGATCGAGGTGACGTCGTATCGGGGTTCGGTCCGGGAAGCATGCCTGTGGTCGGCCGGGCTGGCGCCGCCCGGCGTGGGCCGGCGGGCCAACATGCTGGACCGCGGCGAGCAGCTCACCGACGCCGATCCCGGCGACTGCCCAGTGCGGCCGGCCGGTCGCTGGATCGTCGACCCGGACGGCGCCGTGGTGCGGGCCGGGCTGGTCCGCCACTACGCCGCGCGCCACGAGCTGTGGCAGCTCGACCCCGACATCGCCTACCTCTCCGGCGACCGGCTACCGGACGCCGACCGCGGGTTCGAGGTGCTCGACCAGCTGGTCTTCGACGAGCGCCGCCTGCGCCAGGCGCTCTCGGCGCGGGACTGCGGTTCGCTCGAGGTGCTGGTGCGCGGGGTGCGCGTCGACCCGGACGCGCTGCGCAAACGGATGCGGTTGCGCGGGAGCCGCGCGCTCTCGGTGGTCATCGCCCGCATCGGCGCGCGGAGCGCCAGCCGGGCGATGGCGTTCGTTTGCCGGCCCTCCCGCTAGCGCCGGGTACGCTGGCGGCGTCACTTCTCCGGGTCACCGGCCCCGGCCACTCTGCGAGGACGATTCCACGATGCGTTTTCTGATAGCCGCTGCGCTGCTGGCGTCGGCGGTCTTCCTGGGCTGGCCGGCCGCGGCCGAGCCGCCGTCGTGTGCCAGTTTGGGCGGCAGCGTCGACGCCGGCCAGCTGTGCCATCTGCACGCCACCGGCCCCAACTACACGCTCAACATGACCTTTCCCGCCGACTACCCGGACGAACAGGCACTGACCGACTACATCACCCAGAACCGGGACGGCTTCGTCGCCGTCGCGCAGAGTTCCGGTGGGCGCGACCAGCCGTACCAACTGGAGGCCACCACCGAACAGCACAGCGCCGGGCAGCCGCCGCACAACACCCGCAGCGTCGTGCTCAAGTTCTTCCAGGACGTCGGGGGATCGCACTCGTCGATCTGGTACAAGGCGTTCAACTACAACCTCGCGACCAAACAGCCCCTGACCTTCGACAACCTGTTCCCTGCGGGCGCCACGCCGCTGGACGCCATCTTCCCGATCGTGCAGCGCGACCTGGAACGCCAAACCCCTTTGGGCGCCGCCATTTTGCCGTCGACCGGGCATGATCCGACGCACTATCAGAACTTCGCCATCACCGACGATCAGCTGATCTTCTACTTCGCGCCGGGCGAGATGCTGCCGGCGTTCGGCGGCGCGCTGCAGGCCCAGGTGCCGCGCAACGCCATCCCGCCGCTGGCGGTCTAGACCGGGCCGGCCTGCAGCTCCATGGCCACGGCGCCCAGCGCCAGCGCCACCTGCGCCGCGCAACCGATGAGCGGGACGAAGAACGCCCGCCGCCGCCGCACCAGGAAGTACACGGCGACGACGATGTCGACGACCAGGAGGGCGGCGCCGCCCCAGGTGCCCAGGTTCATGGCCCGGTCGATCCAGGCGGGATTGCCGCATTGCCGGGAGCCGCAGGCGTCGGTGGTCATCACCAGCAGGCCCAACAGCGCGAAGCTGGCCGCGTAGAGACCGCCGTGGATGACCAGCAGGACGGACGTCGCCACGATGTCGGCGGTGCTGGCGCGCGGGCTTGCGGTGGTCTTGGTGGTCACGGCGCCGTGCGCCGCGGGATCGTCGATCGGCACTACAGCAGTATGTCCCGGTCAGGCCGGCGCAAAACCGTAAACCTGGCCGTCGCTGGTGGCGGCCACCACCCGGCGATCGGCGCCGACCGACACTCCGACCGGATATCCGGTCGCCGCGGGCAGCGCGGAGCTGTTCAGGGTGCGCCCGCTGCCCGGATCGAACACCAGCAGCGACATGCCGGGGGCGCCGTTCGCCGGTGGACCGCTGACCACCGTGTAACCGACGCCGGTGCCGGCCAGGCTCGACGCCGACAGGGGGAACACGTCGTCGCGGCGCCACACCTGATCGGCGTGGTCACCGGCGTCCTTGAACGCCGCCAGCCGGGTGTCGGGCCCGCCGCCCGACACGATCAGCCCCTGCGGGGTGACCGCGGGCGGCGTCTGCGCCAGGAAGCCCAGCGGCGCCGACCATTTCACTTTCCCGTCGGCGGCGCGCAGCGCCCACAGTCGCTGGTCGCGGCCGTTGACGTAGACGGTCGATCCGTCGGCCGACAGCACCGGGCTGGCGATGACGCCGGCGCCGACGGCGTCGCTGGTCCATTCGCGGGTGAGCAGCGGCGACTGCCCCGGGTGGTACTTCAGCCCCACCAGACCAGCGGCGGCAGCGCCGGGCTGCCAGACCCCGAGCACGACGATGCCGTTGGCCGGCGAGAAGGCGGGCGCGGCCGCGACCGGGCAGCCCTGGCGGGCCGGGGCGCAATCGGCCAGCCCTCGGGCGGCGTCGGTGGGGTCGACGCCGTCGACCAGGTCGAGCGGGCTCCCGCTCACCTGGCCGCGATGGGAGTCGAAGACCAGCACCTGCCCCAGGTGGGTCGCGACGAGCAGCTCGCCGTGTCCGAGGAACCGCGGCGTGGTGGGCATGCCGATCACCGGCTGGCGCCACCGCGTCCACTGGGTCACCGGGAAGGACAGCATCGCCCCGGGCTGGCCGACGTAGACGTTGTCGAAACCGTCGAGCAGTGGGCCGCCGAAACCGCCACTCTGGGCCAGCCGCACGCACCAGCGCTGCCGCCCGTTGTCGTTGTTCTCCCACTCCATCAGCGAGCACCCCGCCGAGGTCTGGGCGTTGAGGACCAGATAGCCGCGCGCGCTGAGCGCCGGCCCGGCGGCCAACGTTCCTTTGACCGACCGGGTCCATTGCAGCGACAGCTTGGTGGCGCCGCCGACGGTCGTGTAGCTGCTGTTCGCCGCGTCGGCGTACTGGGCCGGCCAGCCCTGCGCGGCCGCCGCGTCCACCCAGGTGTCGGTGTTGCCGCACGCGCCGAGCGGCACCGCGAGCGCGGCGGCCAGCGCAGCGGATGAACAACGCCGGAGCCCACTGACGAGTCGTCGGGCAAACACGTCGGTTTCCAAGTCCTTCCGCAGGGCGTTCGGCGGGTGCGGCGATCGAGTACACGTGAGGGTAGCGCTTGGCCTCTCGACTAGGCTTTCCGGCCATGACATCCATGTGGGGTGCCCCGGTCCATCGTCGCTGGCGTGGATCAAACCTGCGCGACCCGCGCCAGGCCAAGTTCCTCACGCTCGCCTCGCTCAAATGGGTGCTGCGCAACCGCGCGTACACCCCGTGGTACCTGGTGCGCTATTGGCGGTTGCTGAAGTTCAAGCTGGCCAACCCGCACATCATCACCCGCGGCATGGTGTTTTTGGGCAAGGGCGTGGAGATCCACGCGACGCCCGAACTCGCGCAGCTCGAGATCGGCCGCTGGGTGCACATCGGCGACAAGAACACGATCCGCGCGCACGAGGGCTCGCTGCGGTTCGGCGACAAGGTGGTGCTGGGCCGCGACAACGTCATCAACGCCTACCTCGACATCGAACTCGGCGACTCGGTGCTGATGGCCGACTGGTGCTACGTCTGCGATTTCGACCACCGCATGGACAACATCGACCTGCCGATCAAGGACCAGGGCATCGTCAAGTCCCCGGTCCGGATCGGTCCGGACACCTGGGTGGGCGTCAAGGTCTCGGTGCTGCGCGGCACGTCCGTCGGGCGTGGTTGCGTGCTGGGGTCGCACGCGGTGGTCCGCGGGGTGATTCCGGACTACTCGATCGCGGTCGGCGCGCCGGCCAAGGTGGTCAAGAACCGCCAGCTCGCCTGGGAGAGCTCGGCCGCGCAGCGCGCCGAACTGGCGGCCGCGCTGGCAGACATCGAGCGCAAGAAGGCGGCCCGCTAGCCGGCGGCCTGCGGCTGCTCGTCGACCTTGAAGTGGAAGTTGACGTCGCCGGCGTCGACGTTGGTCACGGTCACCAGCACGCCGTATTTGTCGGCGCCGTCGGTGAGCTGACACCGCAACGTCGCTCCCACAACGCCTTTCAAGTTGTCGGGGCAGGTCACCGCGTCCGGCTTGCGGCCGACCTGCTGGCCCACCTGGGTGCTGATCGCGCTGGCGACCTGGTTCTTGTCGACGGTCTCCACCATGTCGAACTTGACGTCGCTGCCGTTGACGTTGGTCACCGTGACGTTGACGTTGAAGGGCCGGTCCTTGACCTTCATGTCGCAGTTGATCTGCGCGCCGACCTTCGCGGGCAGATCGGTGGGGCAGTTCACCGACTCGGGTTTGTTGCCCGCCGCGTCGGTCATTTTGGCGGTGATCTGGCCGGCGACATCGCTCTTGCTCACCGAGTGCGACGTGCCGATGGAGCACGAGCAGGCGCCGATGCCCGCGGTGAGCCCCGCCGCCGCCCCCGAGATCAGCAGCGTCCGGATGATGAAGTTGGTCATCTCGCCTTTCGACTGGCTTGCCAACGATGAATTGGCTGATCGTGACATGCCCAGCGGTTTCGGGAGGACGTTTCAGCAAACGTGGGCCGGCGGGTGCGGCCGTTGCTGCCATTGCGGGTCACCACGGCCACTCGTGTCACAGCGGTAACGTCTTCGCACCATAAACCGCTTTTCGAATCCGCTAGCGCCGGTGCTAGCGGATGGCAGACGACGCACATCAGTTCGCGGAGTCGGCGGCAGCGGCGCGACGGCGAAGCGCGCTCAGATGCTCTGGTAGCGCCGCAACGCCTCGGCGCGCTCCGCGGCGTGGTCGACGATCGGCTCGGGATAGCCGTCGGGACGCTGGCCCTTGCGCAGGTGCACGTCGTCGGCCGAGCGCAGCTCGGGCACCCAGCGCCGGATGTAATCGCCCGACGGGTCGAATTTCTCGCCCTGGGTGACCGGGTTGAACACCCGGAAGTAGGGCGCGGCGTCGGTGCCGCAGCCCGCGCACCACTGCCAGCCGTGCTGGTTGTTCGCCATGTCGCCGTCGACCAGCTGATCCAGGAACCATTCGGCCCCCCATTGCCACGGCAGGTGCAGGTCCTTGACCAGAAACGAGGCCACGGCCATCCGCACCCGGTTGTGCATGAAGCCGGTGTCACGCAGCTGACGCATGCCCGCATCCACGAACGGAAAACCCGTCTCGCCGGCCTTCCACGCCTCGAAGCGGCGGGTGGCCTGCGCACCGGTGTCGGTCTGGATGCCGTCGAAATCGCTGTTCCAGTTCCGCCAGGCGCTGGCCGGCCGGTGGTGCAGCACGTCGGCGTAGAAGTCCCGGAAAGCCAACTCGCGCAAGAAGGCCTGCGCCCCGCCGCTTCGCGCGTCCAGGTCGGCGACCAGGGTGCGCGGATGAATGGCGCCGAACTTCAGATGCGCCGACATGCGGCTGGTCCCGGTCAGGTCGGGCCGGTTGCGGTCCTCGGCGTAGCTCCGTAAGCCGTTGTCCACGAACGACTTCCACTGTTTGCGTGCCGCCGCCTCACCGGCGGCCACCTCGAGGGCGGCACCGGGATCGGGGATGTCGCACTGCGTGATCGGCAGGCCCGCCGGATCCAGCCACCGTGCGGACTCGGCGGTCGACTTCGCCGGTTCGCGCCAGCCCGTCGTGCGCCACTGGCGCAGAAACGGGGTGAACACCTTGTAGGGCGAGCCGTCCGGTTTGGCGACGCGACCGGGCGAGACGAGATACGGCGACCCCGTCGCCACCAGCGGCACCGGACCCAGCGCCGCGCGCACCCGCTCGTCACGGCGCTTGCCGAACGGCGCGAAGTCTTCGGAGATGTGCACCGACGACGCCCCGACTTCTTTGACGATGCGGGGAATCTGGGCGTGGGGTTGCCCGCGCGTGACCAGCAGCCGGCCGTCGAGGTCGTCGCGCAGCCGCCGCAGTGCGTCGCCCAGGTACTGCAGTCGCCGTTGTCCCGAGGACTTTTCCAGGCGCGGATCCAGCACGAAGCAGGCGAGCACGTCGTCGTTGTCGGCCGCGGCGAGCAGCGCCGGATGATCGCGCAACCGCAGATCGCGGCGAAACCACAACAGCGCCGGCATGATTAGCGGTTGAGTCGCCAGATGTGGGCGGACAGGACGGTCGCAAAGCCACCCCACAGGGGATAGGGGAGCAGCGCCAGCCCGCCGCGCGGCGTGGCTTCGCCCGTGCGCCTGACCAGATCGGCGCTACTGGCCGTCAGCGCCGCCGCCCCGACCGTGGCCGCCCCGAGTCTGTGGTACCGGAAGAACAGCCAACTCCATCCGGCGTTCAGCAGCAGGTTCACCGTCAGCGCCACGGCGTAGCCGCGGGCCTTGTCGTGCCGCCCGGTCGCCCGCAGCCGGTCGAGGGTGACCGCCGACGTGACGGCGATGTCCCCGTAGAGCGCGGTCCACACCGTGGGGAAGGCGGCACGGGGTGGTTGGTAGGCGGGCTTGCGAAGCCTCGAATACCACCGGGACATGGCGTCGCGGCTGGCGACGCTGCCGGCTCCAGCTGTTGCGGCGACGGCCAGGCCGGTCGCGGCCAGTATCGACCTGTTCACGGCGTGCTCCGTTCTGGTTGCTTCCGGTCCGCTTGGTGCTCAACGGGTTTGGCGTGTGCCGGATTGGTCGGCCACCAGATCCGGTCGCCGATGAGGGCGAACAACGCCGGGATGACCAGCGTGCGCACCACGAAGGTGTCGAGCAGGATTCCCAGGCCGACGATGATGCCCAGTTGGGTCAACACGATCAACGGCAACACCCCGAGCACGCAGAACACCGCCGCCAAAACGATTCCCGCGCTGGTGATTACGCCGCCGGTGGCCGATACCGCCCGCACCATCGCGTCGCCGGCGCCGGGTCGCGCGGCTTCCTCGCGGGCCCGGGTGACCAGAAAGATCGTGTAGTCCACCCCGAGGGCCGCCAGGAACAGGAAGGCGAACAGCGGGGTGGTGTTGTCCAGCGCCGGGAACCCGAAGACGTGCAGGCTCGCCCACCCGCCCATGCCGAGCGCGGCCAGCGCGCCCAGGATGGTCGCGGCCAGCAGCGTCGGTGGCGCCAGTGCCGAGCGCAGCACCACATAGAGCACCACCAGGATCACGGCCAGGATCGCCGGGATCAGCAGCACCCGGTCATGCGTGGCCGCGTCGCGGACGTCGAGGGCCGCTGCGTCGGGCCCGCCCACCAACGCCGCGGGGTCGGCGGCCCGCGTCGAATCCCGCAGTGCCGCAACGGCGGTGAACGCCTGCGGGGACGCCGGTGGCGCGTCGATCACCACGGAGTACTTCGTCAGCCCGGATCCCGATTGGCCGGACTCGGTCACCGAGACGACGCCCGAGGTGGATCTGATCGCCCGCCGCAGCGCCGACGCGCGATCGGTGGCGCCGATGACCAGCGTCGGATTGGTCAGACCGGCCGGAAAATGTTGGGCCACAACGGTGTAACCGGCCACCGAGTCCGCCCGCACGCGGAACTGTTCGGTCTGCGTCAATCCGATTCGGGTTCCCAGCAAGCCGGTGCCAAGAACCGCAAGCGCGGCGACCGCGACCGCGGCCACCAGCGCGGGGCGCCGATTGACCCATGCCGCGACGCGATGCCACGCGCCCGAGTCCAGGGTGTCGTCGTCGCCCGCGCGCGGAATGAACGGCCAGAACAGTCGCCGGCCGCACAGGGCGAGCAGCGGGGGCAGGATCACGAGCACCGACATCGCGGCGACGACAAGGCCGCACGCCGCGAGCGCGCCCAGGCTGCGGGTGCTCGGCGTCGACGCGAACAGCAGGGTGAGCAACGCCAGCACCACGGTGGCGTTGCTGGCCACGATCGCCGGCCCGGCCCTGCGCACGGCCTGCCGCAGGGCGGCGCGGTGCCCGGCGTAGTGGCGCAGCTCCTGTCGATACCGGGAGATCAGCAGCAGCGCGTAGTTGGTACCGGCGCCGAACACCAGCACGCTGGTGATCCCTGAGGTGGCCCCGTCGAAGCTCAACCCGGTCAGCGATGCGACCGCCGTGCCGACCGCCGCGGCCACTCGATCGGCGAATCCGACCACGAGCAGCGGGGCCAGCCACAGCACGGGGGAGCGGTAGGTGGCGATCAGCAGCAGCGCCACGACCGCCGTCGTCACCGCGAGCAGGGTGAGGTTGGCGCCCGCGAACGCGCCGG
>NZ_QMEV01000091.1 GCF_003284935.1 Mycobacterium colombiense | reverse complement strand
CGCGGCCCCGGCCGACGGGCAGAACAACACGCCGTTCACCGGCACGGCGCCGTTCGGGCCGCCCTCGTTCGTCCCGAAGAGCGGCTCGACCGTGGGTGTGGGCCAGCCGATCATCATCAACTTCCCGGGCACGGTCGAGAACGCCGACGCGGCCATCGGCGCCGTGCACGTCTCGTCGGTCCCGCCGGTCCCGGGCAAGTTCTACTGGATGACCCCGACCCAGCTGCGCTGGCGGCCGATCAACTTCTGGCCCGCCCACACCGCGGTGACGGTCGACGCCGGCGGTACCGTGTCCACCTTCCAGACCGGCGACACCCTGATCGCCACCGCCGACGACGCCACGCACCAGCTGACCATCACCCGCAACGGCACCGTGGAGAAGACGTTCCCGATGTCGATGGGCATGACGTCGGGCAATCACCAAACCCCCAACGGCACCTACTACGTGCAGGACAAGAAGGCGTCGGTGGTGATGGACTCCTCGACCTACGGGGTGCCGGTCAACTCGACCTACGGCTACAAGGTGACGGTGGAGGACGCGGTCCGCTTCGACAACGTCGGCGACTACGTGCACAGCGCCCCGTGGTCGGTGGACGACCAGGGCAAGCGCGACGTCAGCCACGGCTGCATCAACATCAGCCCCACCAATGCCAAGTGGTTCTTCGACAACTTCGGTCCCGGCGACCCGATCGTCGTGAAGAACTCCAGCGGCGGCAATTACAAGAAGAACGACGGCTCCGCCGACTGGATGAACTAGCCACCAGCGACAGCGCGCATCGCCCATTCCCCAGCGGGATGGGCGATTGTGCGTTTTGGGGGTGGGGCATCGCTGGTCGGGGGTATCGCGGCGGCCCGAATTATGTATAACATCATACATACCCCGCATGGCCGAGGAGCCGCGATGCGTAGTCCCCGCGAGCGGATGGTCGTGTCCGCCGCGCTGTTGATTCGAGAGCGGGGCGCGCGCGCCACCGCCATCTCCGATGTGCTCGAACACAGCGGCGCACCCCGCGGATCGGCCTACCACTACTTCCCCGGCGGCCGCACGCAGCTGCTCTGCGAGGCCGTCGACTTCGCCGGCGAGCACGTCGCCGCCGTGATCGCCGGCGCGGCCGACGGCTTGCACTTGATCGACACGCTGATCGACAAGTACCGACGGCAGCTGCTCGAGACCGATTTCCGCGCCGGCTGCCCCATCGTGGCGGTCTCGGTCGAAGCGGGCGAGCAACAGGACGCCGAGCGCATGGGCCCGGTGGTCGAACGCGCCGCCGCCGCCTTCGACCGATGGACCGATCTGATCGCCGAACGGTTGATCGCCGACGGCATACCGCGGGAGCGGGCGGGCGAGCTGGCCGTCCTGGCCACCACCGCGCTCGAGGGTGCGATCGTGCTGGCCCGGGTGCGACGCGACCTGATGCCCCTCGACGTCGTGCATCGCCAGCTGCGCGAGCTGCTGCTGGCCACCTCGCCCTATCGGGCAGCCGGAAAGGACACCCCGCAATGACCTGGCAACCCAGCGCTTGCATCCTGTGCGAATGCAACTGCGGCATCGTCGTCCAAGTCGAGGATCGCCGGCTGGCCCGCATCCGCGGTGACAAGGCCCACCCCGGGTCGCAGGGCTACACCTGCAACAAGGCGTTGCGGCTGGACCACTACCAGAACAGCCGCGCCCGGCTGACCTCCCCGCTGCGCCGCCGCCCCGACGGCAGCTACGAGGAGATCGACTGGGACACCGCGATCGTGGAGATCGCCGAGGGCTTCAAGCGCATCCGCGACAGCTACGGCGGAGACAAGATCTTCTACTACGGCGGCGGCGGGCAGGGCAACCACCTGGGTGGGGCGTACAGCGGCGCCTTCCTGAAGGCGCTGGGTTCGCGGTACCGGTCGAATGCCTTGGCGCAGGAGAAAACCGGCGAGGCCTGGGTCGACGGGCAGCTGTACGGCGGGCACACCAGGGGCGAGTTCGAGCACGCCGAGGTGGCGGTGTTCGTGGGCAAGAACCCGTGGATGTCGCAGAGCTTTCCGCGGGCCCGGGTGGTGCTCAACGAGATCGCCAAGGACCCGAACCGCTCGATGATCGTCATCGACCCCGTCGTCACCGACACCGCCAAGATGTCCGACTTTCACCTGCGGGTGCGGCCCGGCACCGACGCGTGGTGCCTGGCCGCGCTGGCCGCCGTCCTGGTCCAGGAAAACCTTTGCGACGAAGTGTTTCTCGCCGAGCACGTGCGCGGCGCCGACACCGTCCGGGCCGCGTTGCGCGACGTGCCGGTGGCCGGCTACGCGCAGCAGTGCGGGGTCGACGAGGAACTGTTGCGCGCGGCGGCGCGGCGCATCGCCGCCGCGGCCAGCGTCTCGGTGTTCGAGGACCTCGGGGTGCAGCAGGCGCCCAACAGCACCCTGTGCTCCTACCTGAACAAGCTGCTCTGGATCTTCACCGGCAATTTCGCGAAACAGGGTGGCCAGCACCTGCATTCGTCGTTCGCCCCGCTGTTCGGCCAGTTCTCCGGGCGCACACCGGTGACCGGCGCCCCGATCATCTCCGGGCTGGTGCCCAGCAATGTGGTGCCCGAAGAGATTTTGACCGACCACCCGGACCGCTTCCGGGCGATGATCGTCGAAAGCAGCAATCCGGCTCACTCCCTGGCGAATTCGGCAGCCTGCCGCGAGGCGTTCGGCGCGCTGGAGCTGATGGTGGTCATCGACGTCGCGATGACCGAGACGGCCAGGCTCGCGCATTACGTGCTTCCCGCCGCCTCTCAGTTCGAGAAGCCGGAGGCCACGTTCTTCAACCTGGAATTCCCGCACAACACATTCCAGCTGCGCCGCCCGTTGCTCGAGCCGCTGCCCGGCACCCTGCCCGAACCCGAGATCTGGGCGCGGCTGGTGCGGGCGCTCGGCGTGGTGGACGACGCGGACCTGCGGCCCCTGCGCGAGGCGGCCCAGCGGGGCAGGCAGGCCTACACCGAGGCGTTCCTGTCCGCGGCCGCCGCCAATCCGACTGTGGCGCAGCTGCTTCCGTATGTTCTCTACGAGACGCTGGGGCCCACCCTGCCGGACGGACTGCGCGGCGCCGCCGCCCTGTGGGGCCTCGCCCAGAAGACCGCGATGAGCTACCCGGACGCCGTGCGACGCGCCGGTCACGCCGACGGCAACGCGCTGTTCGACGCGATCATGGACAACCCGTCGGGCGTGACGTTCACCGTGCACAATTACGAGGACGACTTCGCGTTGATCAGCCACGCCGACCGCAAGATCGCCCTCGAGATCCCCGCGATGCTCGACGAGTTGGGGGCGCTGACCCGGACTCCGCCCCGGCTGACCACGCCGGACTTCCCGATCGTGCTGTCGGTGGGGGAGCGGCGCGCCTATACCGCCAACGACATCTTCCGTGACCCGTCCTGGCGCAAACGCGACGCCGACGGAGCGCTGCGGGTCAGCGTCGAGGACGCCCAGGCGCTGGGTCTCGTCGACGGCTGCCGGGCCCGCATCAGCACCGCGGCCGGCAGCGCCGAGGCCACCGTCGAGATCACCGAGACCATGCTGCCCGGTCATGCCGCCCTGCCCAACGGATTCGGGCTCGACTACATCGGCGACGACGGGCGCACGATCACCCCGGGCGTCGCCCCGAACGTGCTCACCTCGACGCAGTGGCGCGATCCCTACGCCGGCACGCCGTGGCACAAGCACGTACCGGCCCGGATCGAGGCCGCCCAGGTGGGCGTCAGTTCCAGATCTTGACCCGGTTGCCCGGTTCCAGGAACAGCGCACCGGCATCGGCGCCGTCGAAGGCGTCGTAGAAGGCGTCCATGTTGCGCAGCACGCCGTTGCAGCGGAACTCCGGCGGCGAGTGAGGATCCACCGCCAGGCGCCGGATCGCCTCCGCCTCACGAGATTTGGTGCGCCATACCTGGGCCCACCCGTAGAACACACGCTGCACGCCGGTGAGGCCGTCGATGACTGGAGCGGGCTGTCCGTTCAGTGACAACTGATAGGCCAGCAACGCGATCGACAAGCCGCCCAGGTCACCGATGTTCTCCCCGACGGTGAACGCGCCGTTGACGTGGTGTTCGCTCGCCAGGCCCCGCGGCGTGTAGGCGTCATACTGCTCGATGAGAGCCTTTGTGCGGGTGCCGAACTCGGCGCGGTCGGCGTCGGTCCACCAGTCGACCAGATTGCCGTCGCCGTCGTATTTGGCGCCCTGGTCGTCGAAACCGTGGCCGATTTCATGCCCGATCACCGCGCCGATGCCGCCGTAGTTGGCCGCGTCGTCGGCCTCGGCGTCGAAGAACGGCGGCTGCAAAATGGCTGCCGGGAACACGATTTCGTTCATCCCCGGGTTGTAGTAGGCGTTGACGGTCTGCGGGGTCATGAACCACTCGTCCTTGTCCACCGGCCCGCCCAGCTTGGCCAGCTCACGGTCGTGGTTGACGGCGTACCCGCGCTGATAGTTGCCGTACAGATCGGCGCGGTCGATCACCAGCGCCGAGTAGTCACGCCACTTCGCCGGGTAGCCGACCTTGGCGGTGAACTTGTCCAGCTTGGTCAGCGCCCGCTCCCGGGTCTCCGGTGTCATCCAGTCCAGGTCGCTGATGCTGATCCGGTAGGCCGCCCGCAGGTTGGCCACCAGCTCGTCGATGCGGGCCTTGGCCCCGGGCGGGAAATGCCGTTGCACATAGAGCTTTCCGACGGCGTCACCCATCAGGTTCTCCACCAGCGACACCGCGCGCTTCCACCGATCGCGGATCTGCTCGGTGCCGGTCAGCAGGCGGCCGTAGAAGTCGAAGTCCGCCGACACCAGCTCGTCGGTAAGCCAGGCGGCCCTGGCGCGGATCAACCGCCAACGCGCCCAGCTCTTCCACACCTCGAGGTCTTCGTTGCGCCACAGCTCGGCGAAGGTGCGCAGGTAATCAGGTTGGCGCACAATTACTTCCGCGAGTGACTCCGGGTCGGCACCAAGCGCGCCGGCCCAGCCGGCCCAGTCGAACCCCACCGCCTCGTCGCGAAGTTCGGCGAACGTGCGCAGGTTGTAGGTGAGGTCCGCGTCGCGCCGCTTGACCACATCCCAGTGCGCCTCGGCCAGCTTGGCCTCCAGCGCGACGATGCGGTCGGCGGTCTGGATGTGGTCGGCCGGATCGCCGCCGAACACCAGGGCGAACATCCGCGCGATGTGCGCCGGGTAAGCCGCAAGCACCTGCGCGTGCCGCTCTTCGCGGTAATAGGACTCATCGGGCAGCCCGAGGCCGGACTGGGTGAAGTGCACCAGGTAGCGCGCCGAGTTTTTGGCGTCGGTGTCCACGTACACCCCGACGCCGCCGCCCGCGCCGGTGCGCTGCAGGGCGCCGATGGCCCGGGCCAGCGCCTCGGCGTCGGCGGCGTCGTCGATGACGGCCATCTCCTCGAGCAGCGGCCGCACGCCGCGGCGCTGCACGGTGTCCTCGTCGAGGAAGCTGGCATACAGGTCGCCGATGCGCTGCGCGTCGTCGTCCCCGGCCGCCGAACCCTGCCGGCTGGCCTCGACGATCAGGTCGCGCACCTGCTCCTCGGCGCGGTCATACAGCTGCCGGAACGCCCCATCGGTCGCACGGTCCGCCGGTATCTCGTACTCGGCCAGCCAGCGACCGTTGACGTGACCAAACAGGTCGTCTTGGGGGCGGATGCTGTCGTCGACAAAGCTCAGGTCGATGCCCGAGCGGATAGCCGTATTCGTCACCCCGCCATCCTTCCATCTTTCCCGGGTGCAACGATCGGGCCATGTCCGACGGCGAGCGAACCGAGCCACCTGCCGAACAAGACGCCGTCGACGTCGACCCCGACGTCGATGCCGACGCCGAGGCGAACGACGACGCCGACGGCGACGAATCCGAAAGCGACGGCGTCTTTTCCCATTACGGCGTCGCGTCCGCGGTGCTCGGCGTGCTGTCGGTGGCCGCGGTGGTGCTCGGCGTCATCATCTGGTCCGACCACCGCGATCAGGTCGCCGAACGCGGCTACCTGAGCCGGGCCATGCAGACCGCCGCGGAGTGGGCGAACGTCCTGATCAACATGAACAGCGGCAACGTCGACGCCAGCCTGCAGCGGCTGCACGACGGCACGGTCGGGGAACTCAACACCGACTTCGATGCCGCCGTACAGCCGTACAAGGCGGTGGTGGAGAAGCTGCAGTCCAAGAGCGCCGGGCGCATCCAAGCGGTGGCGATCGAAACCGTGCACCACGACCTGGACACCCAGCCCGGCGTCGCCCGGCCGGTGGTCACCACCAAGCTGCCGCCGTTCGCCAGCCGAACCGACTCGGTGATGCTGATCGCCACATCGGTCAGCGAAAACGTCGGAGCCAAGCCGCAAACCGTGCACTGGAACCTGCGGCTGGACGTCTCCGACGTGGAGGGCAAGCTGATGATCTCCGGATTGGCGTCGATCCGATGAGGAACATCTGGCGCCTGTTCGCCTTCGACGTCGCGGCCCCGCTGGCCGCGATCGCGGCGCTGCTGGCCATCGGGCTGGTGCTGGGCTGGCCGCTGTGGTGGGTGTCGGCGTGTTCGGTGCTGATCCTGCTGATCGTCGAAGGCGTGGCGATCAACTTCTGGCTGCTGCGCCGCGATTCGGTCAGCCTCGGCACCGACGACGACGCGCCGGGGCTGCGCATGGCGGTCGTGCTGTTGTGCGCGGCGGCGCTGACGGCGGCCGTGGCGACCGGCTACACCCACTGGACCAGGGCGGACAGCGACTTCACCAACGACTCCCGCAAGGTGGTTCAGATCGCCACCGGCATGGCGGAGGCGATGGCGTCGTTCAGCCCCACCGCACCGACCGGTGCCATCGACCAGGCCACGGCGATGATCGTCCCGGAGCATGCGGCCGCGTTCAAGGAGCAGTACACCAAATCCAGCGCCGATCTCGGCCAGCACAACGTCACCGCCCAGGCCACCACGGTGTCGGCCGGAGTCGAGGCGCTCGGGCCGTCGGCCGCCAGCGTGGCGGTGGTCCTGCGGGTCACCCAGAACGCCCCGGGACAGCCGCCCAGTCAGGCGGCGCCGGCATTGCGGGTGACGCTGACCAAGCGGGGCAACGACTGGCTGGTCGCCGACGTGCTGCCGGTGCGATGACCGATCAGTTGGCTTCGGCTGACCGCGCGGACTTCACCTTGACGAACCGGTCCGACAAGCGGCGGATCCGGATCATCAGGGCGGCCGTCGGGCTGGTGCTGCCGTCGAGGTAACCGTCCAACTCCTCGGCGGTGACCCCGATGCGGGACGCGAATTCCTGCGGGGCCAGCCCCGATCGGTCGATCAGCAGCCGCACGTGGCGAGCGACCTCGGCGCGTTCGTTGGCCTCCAGGTGGGCGCGGGCCCGCTCGAGCACCTCCCACAGCGCCTTGGCGATGCCGTAGGGCCGGGTGCCTTCGAGGACCTCTTCGACCTGGCGGGCGGTGCGCCCGTACGGGTCGCGCTTGAGCGCGCCGGCGATGCGCTTCCAGGTCGCGATGTCACCGCCCTGCAGGGCCGAACGGATGGCGGCCGTCGGCCAGAACTCCACCGGCTGCTCGGGGTCCTGGAAGGAGCCGGACGGCCCTCCGTTCGGCCCACCGCCGCGTTGACGCTGTTCGGGGCCCGGCCGGTGGGGCGGCGGCGCAGGGCGTCGGTCGGGTGCCAACGTCACCTCGCCTCCTCCAGCATCGCCACGGCCACTGACAGGCAGCGCTGTCGGATTTCCTCCCAGTCCGAGCCCGCCTCGGCGTCCGGTCCCTGGTCTTCCGGGTGGTCGCAGGGGTGGGGATCTGCGAGTCGACGAACCAACTGGGTGGCAATCCACTGCCGCCTGGATGATTTACAACAGTAATACCTGTCCATTCCGGCCAGCACCACTGCGGCGGTCTCGGGCTCCAACGAATCGACCATGTCTGCAAAGTCGGCATAATCGCGCCGACTGTTACGGCTCATGATCAGGTAGCCCTTCAGCCGCAGCGTCTCGGCCCCGGTGGGCACCAGCAGCCGGTCACCGGTGGGCAGCTGCACGTTGGTGGTCTCCACCGGGCTGCGCCGTTCGTATTCGGGCCCGCCGCCCGCGGCCGCGGCGGTGTCGTTTTCCAGCGCGTCGATCGCGACGGACAGGCGTCCCCGCCACAGCGTCACCGGGTGCACCGGCCGGTCGGTCCCGGCGATGGCCTTGGCGATGCCGTTGCGCGAGGTCAGGCCGCCGACCAGCTTCTTGGCCGCCAGGGAGCCGTTGGTGTGGCCGTTGGAGCCGGGTTTCTTGTCGGCGGCGCCGACGCCCACACTGACCCGCTCCTCGCCGAGCGCGACCTGATGGGGGATCTGCCCGGGTCCCAGTCCGCGGGCCTGATCCTCGTCGGGGCCGGAGACCGCCTGGGCGGCGTTGCGGCCGCAGCCGGTGAAGGCGAGCGGGTCGGCCACGCAGATGGCGTCGGGGGCCAGATGCTTGAGCTTCGCCGCGGACTTGAGCACCATGCGCAGGTCGGCGCTGGGCGCCACGAGCGCCGAGATGTCGTCGGGGATGACGACGACATCGCCCAGGTCGACCTCGGGCAGCGGCCGGTCGAAGTCGACCGACGGCAGCACGCGGGACAGCCAGGACGGCAGCCACCAGTTCCACTGCGCGAACATCGCCATCAGCGCCGGCACCATCACCAACCGCACCACGGTGGCGTCCACCGCGATCGCGACCGCGCAGGCGACGCCGATCTCGGCCACCAGCGGCATGCCCGCGAACGCGAACCCGACGAACACCGCGATCATGATCAGCGCGGCGCTGGTGATGGTGCGCGCGCTGGTGCTGACGCCGTAGGCCACCGCGTCGCGGGTGTTCCCGGAGTGCAGGAAGCGCTCCCGGATGCGGGTGAGCAGGAAGATCTCGTAGTCCATCGACAGCCCGAACGTCATCGCGAGCACCAGCGGGGGAACGGTGCTGTCGATCGAGCTGATCTGGGCGAAGCCGAGGTCCTTCAGCCAGCCCCACTGGAACACCATCACCAAACTGCCGTAGGCGGCGGCGACGGACAGCAGCGTCATCAGCACGCCCTTGAGCGCCAGGAACACCGAGTGGACGGAGACCAGCAGCATCACGAACGCGATCAGCGCCACGATCGCCAGCACCAGCGGCTCGGTCTTGGACACCTGGTCGTCGAAGTCCTTGATCAGCGCGGTCGGGCCGCCGACATCCACGCGCGCCGTGCCCGCCTCGGGCACCTTAGGCAGCTGGGCGCGCATCCAGCCGACGGTCTCGCGGGCCTTCATGTCCTCGGGATCCACCGACAACACCGCGGACAGCAGCGCGCTGCCGTTGTCCTCCGCGAACTGCGGCGGCGACACCGACACGATGTTGGGCGCCTGTGACATCCGCTGGCGGATCGCGCCGACGGTGTGGCTGTGCTCGGGGGAGGCAGCGCCGCCGTCGGGGAAGTTGATCAGCACCCGGATCGGGCCGAGCGCGCCGGGTCCCAGCGCCTGGGCCGCCGCGCCCACCCCGGCGCGGATCTCGTGCGACGAGTCGAACTGGCGCAGCAGGCTGTTACCCAGCACCATCGACGCGGCGGGCGCGGCCATCACGAGCAGCACCAGCGACGCCGCCAGCGCGGATATCCACGGGCGGCGCATCACCCAGCCGACCCAGCGGTTCCAGAACCGCGACTGGGTGCTTTCCGGCCGGCGCGACCAGTGCAGCAGGGCCGACCGCTTGGCGGCCGCGCGGCCGAACGTCGCCAGCGCCGCCGGCGTCAGCGTCGTCGACGTCAGCATGGCCACGGCGACGGCCAGGATGGCGCCGGTGGCCATCGACTTCAGCGCCGGGGTGTTGATCACGTAGATCCCGGTGAGCGAGGCGATCACCGTCATCCCGGACAGCACCACGGCCAGCCCGGAGGTGGCCATCGCGGCGTCGACGGCCTCGCGGGGCTGGCGGCCGGTCCGCAGTTCCTCCCGGAATCGCATCAGGATGAACAGCGAGTAGTCGACGGCGAGCGCGATGCCGAACATCGACACCGTCGAGGTCACGAAGACCGACATGGTGGTGTACGCGGACAAGAAATAGACCAGGCCCATGGTGACCACGACCGTGCAGATGCCCAGCGCCAGGGGGATCGCCGCGGCGGCCAGCGAACCGAACACGGCGAGCAGCACGATCAGGATGACCGGCAGGTTCCATTTCTCGGCCGCCGCGATGTCGTGCTTGGTGTTGGCCGCGGCGGCTGCGGACAGCGCGCCCTGCCCGATGACGTAGAGCCGGACCCGGCCGTTCGCGGTCTGGCCGGGTTGATCGCCCTTGATGCCGACCTTGGTGCGCAGCTGCTTGGCCACGTCGCTGGTGTTACGGGAGTCCAGCCGCACCGACAGCACGTACGGCCGGTCGGGCTGCGGCGGCCGCTGGGCGGGGTTGGGGATCTCCCCGGTGCCGGGGATGCCTGCGGCGATCTGCCGCAGCTGCGCGACGGCGTCGTTCATGTCCTGGTAGCTGGCGTCGGGGCGGGGAGCGGCCACCAGGGCCAGCGACGACCCACCCTGGTCGTGGTAGAGATCCTCGAGTTGGTCGTGGACCGCCAGCGACTGCGATCCGGCCACGTCGAAGCCGCCGCCGGTGAGATTGCCCGACTGTGTCAGCGCCAGGTAGACGGCGGGAACCAATGCCAGCAACCAGCCTGTGAAGACCAACCAGCGGTACTTACGCAGGCTGCGGCTGAGGCGCATCATTAACTGCTGGATTTTTCTCGCTCCCCGGTGCTCGCGTAACGCGTGCTGGCGACGATACCGCAGCAGGCTGTGGATTATGTGGGCTTATCTGGTTCCTGAGCTGCGGCGACGGTGTTGTTGCCAAGACGCTGCGAAGATGTTGTGAACCGGTGACCAAGGGGCCCGCGACGACCCACCCGCTGACGGGTCCGCCACGCCGCAACACCGTCGGCTAGGGCTCGCTGTCTTTCTCCGGATGCCGCTCGGCCGGATCACGGTCCGGCGGTAGCGGCCCCTGCAGGGCGGCCTCGGTGGAGTCGGCCGCGGGCTCGCCGGCGAGCGGAATGACCGGCAGCGGGCCCGTGATCGGATCCTCGTCGGAATCGGTGACGTTCTCGGTGCGGAACACGAAGAAGAACACCACCCAGCCGATCGCCGAGATGAGCAACCAGCTGATCAGCCGGTAGATCAGCATCGCCGAGATCGCGTTGGGCAGTGACATGCCGCTGGACACCAGGCCGGGCACCAGCACCGCCTCGACGATCAACAACCCGCCGGGCATCAGCGGGATCGTGCCGACCGCGCGGGCGGCCGCGTAGGCCACCGTCAACCCCGCCACCGACGCGTGGTCCCCGGCGGCGTAGGCGGCGAAGCCCAGGCAGGCGACGTCGGCGATCCAGTTGAACATCGACCAGCCGAACGCCACGCTCAGGTCGCGCCGGCCCAGGCTCACCGACTCCAGCTGCATCAGCGTCTCGCGCCACTTGTCCAGGCCGGCCTCGGCGGGCCTGCCCCGAACCGAGTTGACCCACGCCAGGACCCGGCTGCCGATGCCGTCGATCAGCTCCGGGCGCGACGCGACGGCCTGCGCCAGCAGCAGCAACGCCACGAAGCCGCCGAGGGTGAACAGCAACGAGAACGGGTTGTTCTTCGCGCCCAGCAGGAAGGCGCCGCCCAGGCCGAGCAAAGCCAACCCGACCGCCTGCAGCACCCCCGACATCACCAGCTGCCACGACGCCACCACCGTCGAGGCGCCCCACAGCCGCTGCTGGCGGAACAGGAAGGTCGCCGACAGCACGGGCCCGCCGGGCAGCGTGGTGCTCAGCGAATTCGCGGCGTAGAAGGCCGCCTCGGAGCGCAGCTGCTTGACGTGCACGCCCGCCGACTTGAGCAACGTGCGCTGGATCTGGGCAAAGCTGTGCATCGACGCCGCCGCCGCGGCCACCGAGGCGAGCAACCACCACCAGTTCGCCTCGTACAGGCTCATCCAGGCCTTGGCCAGCTGATCCCAGCCCAGCGAAACCTCGACGGCAAGCACGATGGCCACCGCGCCCAGGATCACCCAGCGCGCCCACCAGTACTTCCCGCGCGGGGTCTCTTCGCGCGGGAAGTCGAGATTGCGGGCGGGTGCGTCGTGCGGCACGTGATTTAGGGTAACGGTGCAGGTGGCGCGGCGATCGCTGCGCATCGCCTACCGTGTCTCGGACGTTCTGGGGTCGTAACCGGATCGTGCCGACGGTATGGGCTCCGGCGACGCCCAGCCGCCCGCGGACACGGCTGAGACACGTTTGGCGGCACCCCGCTGCGGATAGGCTGGCGAGATGTCAGCAAACCTCGACGACGCCTCGGTCGAACCCCTTGTCCGCAAGACCGCAGCCTGGGCCTGGCGTTTGCTGGTCATCCTGATCGCCCTGCTCGCCCTGCTGTGGGTGGTGCAGAAGCTGGAAATCATCGTCGTTCCGGTGCTGGTGGCGCTGCTGTTGAGCGCGCTGCTGGTGCCGGTGGTGGACTGGCTGGACACGAGGGGCATGCCCCGCGGCGGCGCGGTGGCGCTGGTGTTGCTGGGTGGCTTTGCCATCCTGGGCGGCATCCTGGCGTTCGTCATCCTGCAGTTCATCGACGGTCTGCCCGGCCTGACCGAACAGGTGGCGCACAGCATCGAGTCGACGCGGCGCTGGCTGGTCCACGGCCCGGCGCATCTGCGCAACGAACAGATCGACAGCGCGGGCAACGCCGCCATCGAAGCGCTGCACAACAATCAGGCGAAACTGACCAGCGGCGCGCTGTCCACCGCGGCCACCGTCACCGAGCTGGTGACGGCGGCGGTGCTGGTGCTGTTCACGCTGATCTTCTTCCTCTACGGCGGGCGCAACATCTGGCAGTACGTCGTGCAGATCATCCCGTCCGACGTCCGTCAGCGGGTGCATGAGGCCGGCAACGCCGGATACGGATCGCTGATCGGATACGTGCGGGCCACCTTCCTGGTCGCCCTGACCGACGCCGCCGGGGTCGGCACCGGTTTGGCGATCATGGGCATCCCGCTCGCGCTGCCGCTGGCCTCGCTGGTGTTCCTGGGGGCGTTCATCCCGCTGGTCGGTGCGCTGATCTCGGGCCTGGTGGCCGTCGTGGTCGCGCTGCTGGCCAAGGGCATCGTGTACGCGCTGATCACGCTGGGCCTGCTGATCGCGGTCAATCAGATCGAGGCCCATCTGCTGCAACCGCTGGTGATGGGTCGCGCGGTCTCGATTCACCCGCTCGGGGTGGTGCTCGCCATCTCCACCGGCGGCGTGCTGGCCGGCATCGTCGGCGCCCTGCTGGCGGTCCCCACCGTCGCGTTCCTCAACAACGCGATTCAGGTGCTGCTGGCGCCGGACCCGTCCGCCGAAGCCGAAAAACAGACCGAGGAAGCCGACGAGCAGAACACGATCCTGCAGGCCGAACCCGACCAGCCCGAGAACGAATCCGCCTGAGGCTCAAGGCTTCCCGATTGCGCCGGGTAGACGGTTACAGCCGTCCCTCGCGACGCAGCAGATCTTGGGCGGACAGCCCGCCGCCGGAGCGCCGGCGTTGCCGGGCCGGGTCGCCGTTTTCGCCCTGCCCGCGCGCGTTCGCCTGATCGGTGGCCGCGTTGGGATCACCGGGGCCCGAGCCTTCCGGCCGCATTCTCGGCAGGGCGGTGGTGGGCTCGGCGGTGTCGCCGTCGTCGGAACGGTTGCCGGGCACCGGGATTGCCCGCGTCTGATCGCCGGACGGCGGTGCCGCCGGACCGGTCGCCGGGGG
>NZ_QMEV01000090.1 GCF_003284935.1 Mycobacterium colombiense | reverse complement strand
CCACCGACGGACGCCGCCTTGCCGACGGCGCCGCCGATCGCGCCCAGGCCGCTCAACCCGGCGCCCGAAACGGCGGCGGGCACAGCCGCTTCCGCTGCCTTGGCGACGCCCTCGGCCGCCGACTTCGCGGCCGGCATGAAGCCCTGCGCCAGGCTCTGGATGTCCTTGAACGAGGTGGTGAAGAGCCGCGTCGGAGAGATCAACCGAATGAACGCGTCGAAGGGCGTGCTGGCGTCCAACGTTTGCGACCCCGTCAGGCCCTCCAGCAGATCACCCAGCGGGCCCCCCACCACCAGGCCGTCACCTTCGGGATTGAGGCTGATGCCACCCAGGGACAGCGTGGGATTGGCCGACGACGGGGCGTTGTTGGTCAACCCGCCCAGGGCAGCGAGTGTTTGGGGCACCGCGTCTATGCCCTGCGCACTGTCACTTCCGCTCGCGGCGGCCGCTTGAGCCACCGCCGCGGCCTGCCCGGCGGCCCCGGTGGGATTGGTCGTGGGCACGGCCGGCTCGAACGGCGGCAACGTCGTCGCCACCGCCGACATACCGGCGTATCCATACATCGCGGCGGCGTCTTGGGCCCACATCTCGCCGTACTGGGCTTCGGTGGCGGCGATGTACGGCGTGTTCTGACCGAGGAAGTTCGTCGCCAGCAATGCCGCCAGCAGTGCCCGATTCGCCGCGATCGCGGGCGGCGACACCGTCTCGGCGAACGCCACCTCATAGGCGGCGGCGGCCGCCATGGCCTGAGTGGCAATGTGTTCCGCCTGTGCGGCCGTGCCGGTGAGCCACGCCACCTGCGGCGCGGCCGCGGCGAGCATCGACGCGGCGGCCGCGCCCTGCCATGGTCCGTCGGTGAGGCCCGCAATCACCGCCGCGTAAGCGGATCCGGCGGACTGCAGCCCGGCGGCCAGCGCATCCCAGGCCGTCGCGGCGGCCAGCAGCGGCGCCGAGCCAGGTCCCGAATAGATCAGCGCGGAGTTGATCTCCGGCGGTAATTGCGCGAAGTTCAACATCGCGGCCTAACCGACCGCGGCGGTGTTGGCGGACTCCGTGGCGGCATACGAAGCGGCGCTGATGCCAAGCATCGTCGCCAGCTGCTCACGCACCACCGCGGCCTGCGCGCTGACCTCCTGAAACAGCTGGGCGTGCCGGGAGAACTGGGCGGCGGTCAAAATCGACACCACATCGGCCGCGGCGGAGGCAACTCCCACCGTCGGGCCCGCCCCGGCCGAATTTGCCTCCCGCACTGCGCTATTGATGCTGTGCAACTCACGGGAAACCGCATCCAGCATTTCCGGCTGCGCCATCAAGAATGACATGACTTACCAAACTCCTTCGGAATCAACAGCTCTCGGCACGGGCTGCCGTGCCGAGTCAGACGACTGGACACGTTAAGCCAGTCATGTCCGCAGGTGACAGCCCCGCGGGCGCTAATTCATGGCGGAGTCAGCAGGTGTTCACCGATATCCCGCAATATATGCGTCTTAAATGAAAGATATTGCAAACCAATATGATTGGAGAAATATATGAACTTATATGTCTTTCGGGCCGCGGTTGAGCACCTATGCGTGGCGCGCCGCAACGCCTCTGGGCATCACTCGCGCGTCGGTGCGCGTCGCCTCGAACGTGGGCACGACCTGGTGTCGAGCCGGCGATCTATCCAGGGCAGGCGGGCGCGCGAAGCGCCGGATCGATCACGTCGACGGCGGCACGGGCGCTAGGGTGCCAGGCATGCCGGTCGCACCGAATGCCTCGAGGTTTGTCCGCCGATCGATCGCCGCGGCCGCGGCCGGCTTGACGATCGCGGCAATGTCGGCGTGCGACAAGCACAACGCGGCGCAGCCCGGGGCCAACCCCCGCCAGGTCACGGTGGTGGGCACCGGGCAGGTCCAGGGCGTCCCGGACACCCTGACCGCCGACGTCGGCATCGAATTCAGCGCGCCCGACGTCACCACCGCGATGAACCAGACCAACGACCGTCAACAGGCGGTCATCAACGCACTGACCGGCGCGGGCATCGACCGCAAGGACATCAGCACCACCGAGGTCTCGCTGTCTCCCGAATACAACAACCCGGCGCCCAGCGGCACCGCCGCCATCACCGCCTACCGCGCCACCAACGCCATCGCCGTCAAGATCCACCCGACCGACGCAGCGTCGCGATTGCTGGCCCTCATCGTCGGCACCGGTGGCGACGCCACCCGGATCAAGTCGGTCCGCTATTCCATCGCCGACGATTCGCAGCTGGTGAAGGACGCCCGGTCGCGCGCGTTCAACGACGCGAAGAACCGCGCCGAGCAGTACGCCCAGCTGTCGGGTCTTCGGCTGGGCCGGGTGCTGACCATTTCGGAGGCCACCGGCGCCACCCCGCCACCGGTGGGCGCCCCGCGGGCCATGCCGTCCATGGTTCCGCTGGAGCCCGGCCAGCAGACCGTCAATTTCTCGGTGACCGCGGTGTGGGAGTTGGACTAGCCCGATGGCGGCGACCCGCCGCGCCCGACGGGCGCGGAGCTACTGCTGGTAGACCCTGGGGTCCAGGGTGCCGATGTAGGACAGGTCCCGGTAGCGCTCGTCGTAATCGAGGCCGTAGCCGACGACGAAGTCGTTGGGGATGTCGAAGCCCACGTAGGCGATGTCGACGTGGGCGCCCTGCGCGTCGGGCTTGCGCAGCAGCGTGCACACCCGCAGCGAGCGCGGGTGCCGCGTCTTGAGGTTGCGCAACAGCCAGGACAGGGTGAGACCCGAGTCGACGACGTCCTCGACGATCAGCACGTCGCGGCCCTCGATATCGCGGTCCAGGTCCTTGAGGATCCGCACCACGCCCGAGGAGGACGTCGAGGACCCATACGAGCTGACGGCCATGAATTCGAACTGGGTGGGCAGCGGGATCGCGCGAGCCAGGTCGGTGACAAAGATCACAGCACCCTTGAGCACGGTGATCAGCAGCAGGTCCTGACCGGTCTCGGCCGCGGCATCGCGGTAGCGATCCCCGATCTCCTGGCCGAGTTCGGCGATTCGCGCCTGAATTTGCGCCGACGTCAGCAGGACAGACTTGATATCCCCGGGGTAAAGCTCCGCGGGCTGAGCGGGGGTGATCGCCGAGGAGATCTGGGCCACGCCCACAGAGTGCCACGACGGCGGGCGAATAACCAACGGCAGTCCCGATATTGCGGCTACCGGACCGGCTCGCGCCACAGCGTCAGCACGCCGTCGCGGCGGCCGGCGAACAATCGCTCGTCCGGCGTCGACGACCCGACCGCGACCCCGCCCTGCCCGTGCCAGCCGGTGACCAGGGCGTCGACCCCCCGGATTTGCTTGTCGGTCAGGCCCGTCGCGCCGCCGGCCAAAAGCCACGCCCGGATCACGCGGCGCCGCACGGGGGCGTCCAGCGGTGCCAGCGCCTGCACCCGCAGGCCGGCGTCCGCCCGGGCCCCGGGCAGCGCCCGCGCGGCCAGCGTGTCGATCAGCTCGGAGTCCTCCCGCAGCGCGATGGCGGTGCGGGCCAGCGCCTCGGCCACGCCGCCGCCCAGCACGTCTTCCAGCAGCGGCAGCACCTCGGTGCGCAGCCGGGTCCGGGTGAAGCGGCGGTCGGTGTTGTGCGGATCCTGCCAGGGGTCCAGCCCCAGCTCCCGGCACGCGGCGTGCGTTACTGCCCGCCGCACCGACAGCAGCGGCCGGCACCACGGCGGATCGTAGGGGCGCATCCCGGCGATCGACCGCACCCCGGACCCGCGGCCCAGCCCCAGCAACACCGTCTCGGCCTGGTCGTCGAGCGTGTGGCCGAGCAGCACCGGGCCGCTGTGCTGGGCGCTCAACGCGGCGTAGCGGGCGGCGCGCGCCGCCGCCTCGGGGCCGCCCTGATTGCCCACCTGCACCCGAACCACTTGGGCCGCAACGCATCCCAATGCCAGGGCCTGCTCCCGGGCGGTGCCGGCGACGGTGTCCGAGCCGGGTTGCAGGCCATGGTCGACGACCACCGCCGTGGTGGGCCGCAGCCGGGCGGCCACCGCGGTGAGCGCCAGGGAATCCGGGCCGCCGGACAGCGCCACGCACCACTGGTCGCCGGCGGCGAGGTGGGTCGCGGCGAACGCCTCGACAGCCGCGCGCAGCCGGCCTACAGCACCCTGTCGATCCATCGCTGGGGCTCTTCGATCTCGATGGGCAGCGGCAGCGTCTCGGGACCCGTCCAGATGGCGTTGAACCGGGCCATGCCCACCTGGCCCACCACGTGGTCGACGAAGGCCTTGCCGCGGGTGTACTGGCTGAGCTTGGCGTCGAGCCCCAGCAGCGCGCGCAACAACCGCTGCAGTGGCGGTTGCTTGCGGTGGCGGCGCTCGTCGAACCGGCGGCGGATGGTGGCTACCGACGGCACCGCCATCGGCCCGACCGCATCCATGACGTGGTCGGCGTGGCCCTCCAGCAGGGTGCCCAGCACCAGCAACTGGTCTAGCGCTTGGCGCTGCGGTTCGGACTGCACCGCGCGCACCAGGCCGAGGATCCCCTCCGAGTTGGCGTCGGACTCCGAGGCCCCGCTGCCGCGGCTTCGCGCGTAGTCGGCCAGCCGCCCGATCACCTGCCCCATGTCCTCACCGGCGTCGCGGGTCAACACGCCCAGGGCCTGCGACATGTAGTCGGGTAGCCACGGGTTGGCGGTGAACTGCACGCGATGGGTGACCTCGTGCAGGCACACCCACAGCCGGAAGTCGGACGGGTCGATGCGAAGCTGCCGCTCGACGGCGATGACGTTCGGATACACCAGCAGCAGGCAGCCGGTTTTCGCCCCGTTGTCAGTGGCGAACGGGTCGTATTGACCCAGGATCCCCGAGGACACGAAGGCCAGGACGGCGCCCGTCTGCGCGCCGGTGATGCGTCCGGTGAAAAAGCCGTGCGGCTTCTCGGCGCCGTTCATCATCACCCGCATCGACTCGGTGGCCGCGGCGATCCAGTCGGGGCGGTCGACGATGCGGGCGGCCGGCACCTGGCCCCTGTCAAAGCCGTCGGTGATCAGGCCGGTGACGTCACGCACCAGCGGTTCGGCCTTGACCGACGACCTGGCGAGCTCGTCGATCACCTGGCGGCGGGTGTAATCGCTGGACGGCGGACCGGGCCTGGCCAGCCGCCGACCCACCGTGGCCGCGAACCGCCAGTCGACCGCGGTGCCCAGCGTCAGGTCCGACGCCGGCGTCATGAGCACCCGCAGGACCACAGCCGGGTGGCCAGCGCATCCATCACGTTGCGGCCGTTCGGGCCGGCGTTGTTGGAGATGAACGCGAAGGTCAGCACCCGGCCGCTGCGATCGGTGAGCACTCCCGCCAGCGCGTTGATTCCGGTCAGCGAGCCGGTTTTGGCGCGCAGCCAGCCCGCGGGGCCCTGGGCCGTGGAGGCGTCGGTGAAGCGGTCGGCCAGCGTCCCGCTACCCGCGGCGATCGGGAGCAGATCCAGCAGCGCCCGCAGCGACGGCTGGTCGGGCCCCGCCGCGGCCTGCAGCACGCCGTCGAGCGTCTTGGCGGTCAACCGGTCGTCGACCGAGAGCCCACTGGAATCCAGCAGCGCCACGCCCGCCGTATCGACGTGGGCGGTGGTCAGCCGGTTGGTCACCGCGTCGGCGGCGCCGGCGAAGCTGCGCGGCCGGTTGATCGCGGCCGCCACCTCCCGGGCGATGCTCTCGGCCAGCACGTTGTCGGAGTGGTCCATCATCTCGGACAGCCGCTGCACCAGCGGCGCCGACTGCACCACCGCGAGCTGCCGGGCTCCCGACGGCGCGGTGGCGATCGTCACCGCGTTGGGGTCCAGGCCCAGCGCCTTGGCCAGCTCGCGGCCGGCATCCAGCGCCGGGGTACGGGACCGCCGCGAGTTGACCGTACTGGGCTGGATGCGTCCGGCGTCGATCATGACCGACTCGATCGGCGCGATGTCGCCGTTGTCGACGTCGGCGAGGTCCCAGCCCTGCGCCATCGTCGGCCCGCTGAACGCCGAGGTGTCCACCTGCACCGCCGTCGGCGTGACGCCGCTGCGGCGGATCTGCTCGACGAGGTCGCTGATCCGCGCCGATCCCCGGTACCAGGTGGGGACGCCGGGCGGCGCCGCCGACAGCGCCGGATCGCCCGCCCCGACCAGCACGACGGGGCCCTGGGCGTTTTGGCTGCCGGCCACCACGCGCGTGCTGATCCGGGCCTGGCGGTCCAGCGTCAGCAGCGCCGCGGCCGCCGTGAGCACCTTGTTGGTCGACGCCGGCACCAGCGGCATGTCGCCGGCCACCTGCCACAGCTCCTTGCCGGTGATGGCGTCGGTGACCCGGCCGCCCAGCCGGCCCAGGTTCGGGTCACCCGCGAGGGGCGCCAGCATGGCGGCAACGCCGGGCCCGCTGGGGAGCTCGGCGGTGTCGCTCACCGGGACCATGCCCGGCTTCACCGTCGGTGCGTGCGGGGGCGGGATCGGGGCGTGCGCGCTGTTGGCGCCGTGTCCGGCCGTGGTGAAAAACGTTGCCGCCACCACGACGGCAGCGACGAACGCCAGCACGCCCAACCCGATGAACACTGGGGTGGATTTCTGCCAGCGAGTACGGGCCATGACTCTCCTGACTGTCCGAAGACCCATTCTGCCGAATCGGCGCCGATGCGCTCGACTAGGGTGTAGCAGGGCAAAATTGGCCTGCCCCAACAGACGCCTTCCTTACAGACGCCTTCCCAATAGACGCCTTCCCAATAGACGAGGAGCCGACGCGGTGGAATTCGACGTGACCATCGAGATTCAAAAGGGCCAGCGGAACAAGTACGAGGTCGACCACGAGACCGGCCGGCTACGCCTGGACCGCTACCTCTACACCGCGATGGCCTACCCGACCGACTACGGCTTCATCGAGGACACCCTCGGCGAGGACGGCGACCCGCTGGACGCGATGGTGCTGCTGCCGCAGTCGGTGTTCCCCGGGGTGATCGTGGAGGCGCGTCCGGTGGGAATGTTCCGGATGACCGACGAAAAGGGCGGCGACGACAAGGTGTTGTGTGTGCCGGCCGGCGACCACCGCTGGGACCACATCCAGGACATCGGCGACGTGCCGGAATTCGAGCTGGACGTGATCAAGCATTTCTTCGTGCACTACAAGGACCTGGAGCCGGGCAAGTTTGTCAAGGCCGCGGACTGGGTCGGCCGCGAGGACGCCGAGGCGGAGATCCAGCGCTCGATCGAGCGGTTCAAGGCCCAGGGGCACTGACGCCCGCCGGCGCGCGCTAATCGCGCCGGGCGCGCGCCTCGTGGCGATTGCGCAGGATGCTCCAGCCCAGCGCGGCCGCGATGAACACCACCCCGACCGAGGCGGTGACCGGCTCGGGGACCTCGAACCGCGGCTCGATGGAGGCCAGCATGATCACGGCCAGCGCCCCGATCGCCCAGTGCGCGCCGTGTTCGAGGTACACGTACCGGCCCAGCGTCTCCTGGCGAACCAGGTAGATGGTGATCGACCGGACGAACATCGAGCCCACCAGGCCCAGCCCGAGCGCGATGACGACGGGGTCCGAGGTGATGGCGAAGGCGCCGGTGACGCCGTCGAACGAGAAGGCGGCGTCGAGGACTTCCAGGTAGAGGAACAGGGTCAGGCCGGCCCAACGCGTTGCCGCGGCGGGGGTGCCGGATTCGGGATCGGATTCGGTGTCGGACGGCCGAAACGCCCGGCTCAATCCGTTGACCACCAGGTAGATCACCATGCCCACCAGCCCGGCCGTCAGCACCGTCGCCGCCTCGTCACCCGAGTGCGTCAACCGCGTGCCCACGCCGACCAGGACGAGACCGGTAACCACCAACGACACCTGCCCCAGCCGGCCGATGCGTGCGAACGGGATCTCAATCCACTTGAGCCACTTGATGTCTCGGTCATAGAACAGGAAATCCAGGAACAGCATCAACAGGAAGATGCCGCCGAATGACGCGATCTGCGGGTGCGCCGCGATGACGAGCTTTTCGTAGCTGGGCGAGCCGTCCGGGAACTCCAGCGCGCCGTGCGGCGGCGGATGCAAAGCCAACTCCATCGCCCGCACCGGATCCAGGCCCGCGGTCGCCCACACGATGAGCAGCGGGAACAGCAACCGCATGCCGAACACGGCGACGAGGATCCCCACCGTCAGGAACATCCGCTGCCAGAAGCGGCTCATCCGCTTCAGGATCGACGCGTTGATGATCGCGTTGTCGAACGACAACGACACCTCGAGGACGGCCAGCACCACCAGCAGGTAAAGACCCTTGCCGCCGCCGTAGGCATATCCGAGGCCGAGGGCCGCCGCGGTGACCAACAGCGAAACCCCGAAGGTACGCAATGCGGACATGGATCCTTTCCGGCCGCCGCCCACACTAGCGAACCGGATCGTCGCGGCCGGCGACCGCTGCGGTCCGCATAGAATTTTCACATTGTGGCGAAACATCGGGGCAGTCGGCCGAAAGCGCCGCCGCCCCGATGACCGAGATCAGCGCCTCGCAGGGGCCGGTGGCGCGCGGCAGCATGGCCAGGGTCGGCACCGCCACCGCCGTCACGGCGCTATGCGGTTACGCGGTCATCTATCTGGCCGCTCGTGACCTGGCGCCGAGCGGCTTCTCGATATTCGGCGTGTTCTGGGGGGCGTTCGGGCTGGTCACCGGCGCGGCCAACGGCCTGCTGCAGGAGACCACCCGCGAGGTCCGCTCGACGCCCTATGTCAGCGACCTCGCCGCGCTGCCGGTACCCGGCGAGCCGCGCACCCACCCGATGCGGGTCGCGATGCTGGTCGGGGTGGCCGCGGCCGTCCTGATCGCCGGCAGTTCGCCGTTGTGGGGCGGGCGGGTGTTCGTCGAGGCGCGGCTGCTGTCGGTGGCGCTACTGTCGGTCGGGCTGGCCGGGTTCTGCGTGCACGCCACCCTGCTGGGCATGCTGGCCGGCACCAACCAATGGACGCGCTACGGGGCGCTGATGGTGACCGATGCCGTCATCCGGGTGATGGTGGCTACGGCCACCGTGGCGCTCGGGTGGCGCCTGGTCGGCTTCCTGTGGGCGACGGTCGCGGGCGCGATCGCCTGGCTGATCTTGCTGGTGGCCTCGCCGGCGACCAGGGCCACCGCCCGGCTGCTCACCCCGGGCGGCACCGCGACCTTCCTACGGGGCGCCGCGCATTCGATCACCGCCGCCGGCGCCAGCGCCATCCTGGTGATGGGATTTCCGGTGCTGCTGAAGCTGACCAGCGCCGAACTCGGCGCCCAGGGCGGGGTCATCATCTTGGCCGTGACGCTGACCCGCGCGCCGCTGCTGGTGCCGCTGACGGCCATGCAGGGCAATCTGATTGCGCATTTCGTCGACGAGCGCAGCGACCGGATCCGCGCGCTGCTCGCCCCGGCCGCGATCGTCGGGGCGATCGGCGCGATCGGGGTGCTGGCCGCGGCGGTCGTCGGGCCGTGGCTGCTGCGGGTCGCCTTCGGGCCGCAGTACCACGCCAGCAGCGCGCTGCTGGCGTGGCTGACCGCGGCCGCGGTGGCGATCGCCATGCTGACGCTGACCGGGGCGGCGGCGGTGGCCGCCGCGCTGCACCGGGCCTACTCGCTGGGGTGGGTGAGCGCCACCGTGGCGTCGGGATTGCTGCTGTTGCTGCCGTTGTCCCTGCAGACCCGGACCGTGGTCGGGCTGCTGTGCGGCCCGGTGGTAGGCATCGGCGTCCATCTGGTGGCGCTGTCGCGCGCCGCGCGCTCTACCGGCTGATCTGGCCTGCACCGGCGTGTACCTTGTGGGCTTAGATGGGTACTGAAACGCATTATTCGGTCGTCTGGGTCGTCATTCCCGCCTTCAACGAAGCCGCTGTCATCGGTGAGGTGGTCGCCGATGTGCGCTCGGTATTCGACAACGTCGTCTGCGTGGACGACGGCAGCACCGACGACACCGGTGAGATCGCCCGGCGGGCCGGGGCCCACCTGGTGCGCCACCCGATCAACCTCGGGCAGGGCGCGGCCATCCAGACCGGCGTGGAGTACGCCCGCAAGCAGCCGGGGGCCCAGATCTTCGCCACGTTCGACGCCGACGGCCAGCACCGCGTCAAAGACCTCGCGACCATGGTCGACCGGTTGCGCGCCGGGGACGTCGACGTCGTCATCGGCACCCGGTTCGGCACGCGGCAGGGGACCCGACCGCCGCTGGTGAAACGGATCGTGCTGCAGACCGCGGCGCGGCTGAGCCGGCGGGGCCGCCGGCTTGGCCTGACCGACACCAACAACGGGTTGCGGGTGTTCAACAAGAAGGTCGCCGACGGCCTGGACATCACCATGAGCGGCATGAGCCACGCCAACGAATTCATCATGCTGATCGACGAAAACCATTGGCGCGTCGCCGAAGAGCCGATCGAGGTGCTCTACACCGAGTACTCGAGGTCGAAGGGGCAGCCCCTGCTCAACGGCGTCAACATCATTTTCGACGGGTTCCTGCGCGGGCGGATTCCGAGATGAAAAGGGTTGGAACATGAACTGGATTCAGGTGCTGCTGATCGGCTCGATCGTCGCGCTGCTGGTCTATCTGCTGCGCTCACGGCGCAACGCGCGGTCCCGGGCCTGGGTCAAGGTCGGCTACGTGGTGTTCGTGCTGGGCGGCGTCTACGCGGTGCTGCGTCCCGATGACACCACGGTGGTGGCCCAGTGGTTCGGGGTGCGCCGCGGCACCGACCTGATGCTCTACGCGCTGATCATGGCGTTCTGTTTCACCACGCTCAGCACGTACATGCGGTTCAAGGACTTGGAGCTGCGCTATGCGCGGCTGGCCCGTGCGGTGGCGATGGAATCCGCGCAAGCCCCCGAAACGGGCTAGTCGGCCGCTAACTGGCCTGCGCCCGGCGGAAGTACTCCACCGTGCGGGCCACGCCATCGGCGAGCCCGACCTTGGGCCTCCACCCCAAAACCTCTGCCGCAGAAGCGATGTCGAGGCAGGACCGCTTGAGGTCGCCCAGCCGCGGCGGCGCGAACTCCGGGTCGTCGGACGCCCCGATGGCGGCCGCCACCGCCGAATGCAGTTGGCGGTCCGAGGTTTCGATGCCGGTGCCGACATTGAAGCGCTGCCCGCCGCCTGCGTCGCCGGAAGCCTTGACGAAGGCGTCCACGACGTCGTCGACGAAGACGTAGTCGCGGGTGTTGCTGCCGTCGCCGAAAACCTTGGTGGGCTTACCCGACAGCAGCGCCTGGGCGAAGATCGCCACCACGCCGGCTTCACCGTGCGGGTCCTGGCGCGGGCCATAGACATTCGCCGGGGCGATATGCGAGCAGTCCAGGCCGTAGAGGTGGCGGAAGGTGTTCAGGTAGATCTCGCCCGCCACCTTGCCCGCCGCATACGGCGAGGCGGGATCGGTCGGCACGCTCTCGGGCGTGGGGTAGCGCGGCGGGGTGCCGTAGATGGATCCGCCCGAGGAGGTGTGCACGACCTTGCGGACCTGCGCCCGGCGTGCCGCCTCGGCCAGGCGCACCGTGCCGATCACGTTGACCGAGGCGTCGAACTGCGGATCGGCGACCGAGTGCCGCACGTCGATCTGCGCCGCCAGGTGAAACACCACCTCCGGGCGGTGCTCGCCGAGGATGGCCTCCAGGTCTGCGGTCACGATGTCGGCCTCGACGAAGACGTTTGCCGGGTTGTCGGCCAGATGCTCGAGGTTGGTCGCGCGGCCGGAGGCGAAGTTGTCCAGCCCCACCACCGCGTGACCGTCGGCTAACAGACGGTCGACTAGCGTCGAGCCGATGAATCCGGCTGCCCCGGTAACCAGTGCACGCACCGGCCCACCATACATAGCGGTCGTGGCGGTCGCGCTCATCGCGGTGCAGCTGGCCGTGCGCGCGGTGCTGGCCTTCGGCGGCTACTTCTACTGGGACGACCTGATCCTGATCGGCAAGGCCGGCACCCACAACCTGCTGGCGCCGTCCTATCTGTTCGACGACCACGACGGGCACGTCATGCCCGGCGCATTTCTGCTCGCGGGCACCATCATCCGGCTCGCACCACTGGACTGGACCTGGCCGGCGGTCAGCCTGCTGGCGCTGCAACTGCTGGCGTCGCTCGCGTTGTTGCGCGCCTTGCACGTCGTTCTGGGCTGGCGGCCCGTGCTGCTGATCCCGTTGACGTTCGCGTTGTTCACCCCCTTGGCCGTGCCCGGGTTCGCGTGGTGGGCGGCCGCGCTGAACTCGCTGCCGATGCTGGCCGCGCTGGCCTGGGTGTGCGGCGACGCCGTGCTACTGGTGCGCACCGGCAAACAGCGCTACGCGGTGAGTGGGGTGCTGGTCTACCTCGGCGGGCTGCTGTTCTTCGAGAAGGCCGCGGTGATCCCGTTCGTCGCGTTCGCGGTGGCCGCGCTGCTCGGCCACGTGACGGGCGATCGCAGCCTGCGAGCGGCGCTGGCGACGGCGTGGCGGGCCGGCTCACGATTGTGGATCGCCGCGCTGGCGCTCACCGCCGCCTGGATCGCGGTGTACCTGGCGGTGGTCAACCAGCAGCGGTGGAGTTCCGACCTGTCGATGACGGGCCGGCTGCTGGCGCGCTCCGTCACGCACGGCATCGTGCCGGGGCTGGCGGGCGGGCCGTGGCATTGGGACCGGTGGGCGCCGGCCTCACCCTGGGCCACGCCGCCCACGTCGGTGATGGCGCTGGGGTGGCTGGTGCTGGCCGGGACGCTGGCGGTGTCGCTGGTGCGCAAGGACCGCATCGGGCCGGTGTGGGTGGTCGCCGTCGGCTACGCCGTGGCCTGCCAGGTGCCGATCTATTTGATGCGCTCGTCGAAGCAGACCGCGCTCGAGCTCGCGCAGACGCTGCGCTACCTGCCGGATCTGGTCGTGGTGCTGGCGCTGCTGGCCGCGGTGGCGTTGAGCGCCCCCAACCGGCGGTCCGGGCAGCGCTGGCTCGACGCCTCGCCGCAACGCACCGCGGTGGCCACCGGGCTGGCGGTGCTGTTCGTGGCCAGCAGCCTGTACTCGACGGCCACGTTCTTGACCAGCTGGCGCGACAACCCGGCTCAGCCCTATCTGCGCAACGCCCGGGCTTCGCTGGCCGCGGCCCGCGCCGCCTCCGACACGCCGCTGCTGGATCAGGAGGTCGACCCGTTCGTGTTGCAGCGGGTGGCCGCGCCGGAGAATCTGGCCAGCCACCTGTTCGCTCTGCTGCCGGACAGGCCCGAATTCGCTTCCGCGACAACACAATTACGCATGTTCGACAGCTCGGGTCGGCTGATCAAGGCCCGGGTGACCTGGGTTCGCACCATCGCGCCCGGGCCGATGCCGCGGTGCGGCTACTTCGCCCAGCCCGACAAGCCGGCGCGGCTGATCCTCGACGGCCCGCTGCTGCCCGCCGACTGGACCGTCGAACTGAACTACCTGGCCAACAGCGACGGCTCGATGACGTTGTCGATGACGCAAGGCCCCGAGGTCAAGGTGCCGGTGCATCCCGGGCTCAACCGGGTCTTCGCGCGGTTGCCGGGCGCCGGCGACGCGATCACGGTGCGGGCCAACACCGCCGCGCTGGCGTTGTGCATCGCGTCGGGCCCGGTGGGGTTCGTCGCGCCGGCCTGAACGCGCGCCGGCCGAAAAGATGGAGCCGCCTGGGGGAATCGAACCCCCGACCTATTCATTACGAGTGAATCGCTCTACCGACTGAGCTAAGGCGGCTGGTGCCTCACGCTGGGCGGCACGAGTCTACGGCAGTCGGGCGGGCACCACGAAATCAATCGCGCAGTTGCTGGCCGATGGTGGCGACCATGGCGTCGACGGCGAACTTGGGCTTGACGTTGATCGCCAGCGCCTCGCGGCACTCCAGCACCGCCTCGATGCAGCGCAGCAGCCGCGCGGGTGTGGCGTGGGCGGCCAGCGCGGCGACCTTCTCGGCCATATCGGGATGGTTGGCCCGGATGTCGCCCGCGCTGGACGAGGCCAGCAGCGCGTCCCGGAAGTAGGTCGCCAGGTCGATCAGCGCGCGGTCCAGCGCGTCGCGCGAGGCCCGGGTTTGACGCGACTTCTGCCGTCGCTCAAGGTCCTTGATCGCCCCGGCCGCGCCGCGCATCGCGCCCGCGGTGCCCTTGCCGGTGCCGCCGGCGCCCAGCGCCGTGCGCAGCTCTTCGGTCTCGGCCTCGGCGC
>NZ_QMEV01000008.1 GCF_003284935.1 Mycobacterium colombiense | reverse complement strand
CCTGGATGCCGCTCGGCCGGCGCGTGGTGATCGTCGGCGGTGATCTCGTCGCCCTGGAATTGGCGGAATTCCTTGCCGCGCGGGGCCGCTTGGTGGCCATACTCGAAGCCGGCAAGGACATCGCCCCCGAAGTGGGCAACAAGCGCAAGACCGAACACATGGATCGTCTCGACCGGCTGGGCGTCACCGTGCACGTGCGCGCCGTCACCGAACGCATCACCGCCGACGCGGTGGAATTCACCCCCGCCGGTGCAACGACCCGGCGCCTGGCGGCCGACAGCGTCGTCCTGGCCGGCACGGTCGAGCCCGACACCACCCTGTTCGACGCCCTCGTCGCCGCCCTGCCGGACGCCGAGGTGCACGCCGCAGGCGACTGCACCGGACTGGGCCTGATCCGCAAAGCCACCGAGGAAGGCGCGCGCGCCGCGTGCGCAATCTAGTGACAGGAGAACAGAAATGACCGACACCGAGCAATCCCAGGCCTCGCCGGCCCTGGCCGCGTCGCAGTCGTCGTGGCGGTGCGTGCAGGCGCACGACCGCGAGGGCTGGCTGGCGCTGATGGCCGACGACGTCGTCATCGAGGACCCGATCGGCACATCCGTCACCAACCCCGACGGCACCGGGGTTCGCGGCAAGGAGGCCGTCCGTGCCTTCTTCGACACCAACATCGCCGCCAACCAACTCTCCATCACCTGCGAGGAGACCTTTCCGTCGAGTTCGCCCGACGAGATCGCCCACATCCTGGTGCTCAACAGCAAGTTCGAAGGCGGCTTCACCAGCTCGGTGCGCGGCGTGTTCACCTACAAGGTCAACGACGCGGGACTGATCACCAACATGCGCGGCTACTGGAACCTGGATATGATGCAGTTCGGCAAGGAGGACTGAGCCGAACGGCGAGTTGCCTAGCGGCGCGTCAAGATCAGATGCGTGACGCCGCTGGGGCTGGTCACCGACTCCACCGTGTCGAATCTGTGCTCGAGGCCCTCCAGCCCCTCCCACACGGACTCCCCGCGCCCCAACACGATCGGCACCACGGCGATGTGCAGATGGTCGACGAGGTCCGCGGCAAGGAATTGCCGGACGCTCGACGGTCCCCCACCGAGACGAATATCGCTGTCGCCGGCAGCTTTTCGTGCGATCTCGAGGGATTCGGCGGGGCTGGCGTCGACGAAGTGGAAAGTGGTGCCGCCTGCCATCTCGATCGAGGGCCGAGGGTGGTGGGTGAGCACGAAGACCGGGGTGTGAAATGGCGGCTCGTCGCCCCACCAGCCTTTCCACTCTGGAGCGCCTGCGTGGCCCGTCCACGGTCCGCGCTGCGGCCCGAACTTGTTGCGGCCCATGATTTCGGCGCCGATGCCCGGCGCCCATTGGCTGGCTAACGCGTCGTCGATGCCGGTGGTCCCGCCCGACTCCCCGTGCATTGCGCGGAAGGTCCGCGTCGCGAAAAACCACTCGTGAAGCCGCCCGCCCGCGTGGCCGAACGGCGCATCCAGGGTTTGGCCGATCCCCGTGCCGAAGCCGTCGAGGGAAACCGAAAAGTTGTGCACGCGCACTCGGGACATGGGGAACTCTCCTGACTTCGTCCGCCTGGTGGGTCGTCGCCAGGAATGACTCCCGACGGCGGCCAAACTCATCGAAGTGGTGTGAGACCGCGCTGCGGGTCGGGGTCCGAGGGCGACCACAGCCCCTGACGCAATTCGGCCGAACCTATGCTGGGCCCATGGCGTCGATCTTCACCAAGATCATCAATCGTGAACTTCCCGGCCGCTTCGTCTACGAGGACGACGACGTCGTCGCGTTCCTGACGATCGAGCCGATGACGCAGGGCCACACGCTCGTGGTGCCGCGCGCCGAGCTCGACAACTGGCAGGACGTCGACGGCGCGGCCTTCGCCCGGGTCATGGCCGTGAGCCAGCTGATCGGCAAGGCGGTGTGCAAGGCCTTCAGGACCGAGCGGTCCGGCCTGATCATCGCCGGGCTCGAGGTGCCGCACCTGCACGTGCACGTCTTCCCCACCCGCAGCCTCAGCGACTTCGGTTTCGCGGGAGTCGACCGCAACCCGTCGGCGGAATCGCTGGACGAGGCCCAGGCCAAGATCAAGGCGGCGCTGGCTCAGTTGACGTGAACGGGCTCGGGTGCCGGCACGTCACTGATGCGCGGCAGCGTCACCCGGAAGCGGCAGCCCTCGCCGGGCGCGGTGGTCACGCTCACGACGCCGCCGTGCGCGCGCACCAGCGATTCGACGATGGATAGCCCCAGCCCCGTACCGCCGCTGGCGCGTGCCCGCGACGAGTCCGTCCGGTAGAACCGCTCGAACACGCGCGACGCGTCCTCCTGGTTCATGCCCGGGCCCTTGTCCGCCACTTCGAGCACGGCGTCCGCGCCGTCGGTGCCGACCCGCACGGTGACGTCGGCGCTTTCGGGGGTGTGCTGCAACGCGTTGGCGATCAGGTTGCTCAACACCTGCCGGAGCCGCGCCTCGTCGCCGAGCACCTCCGGGGTGCCGGGCCCGTCGAGGACCTCCATGGTGATGGTGCGCTTGGGGTCCATCGCCTGCCCGTCGTGAACGGCGTCGCTGGCCAGCGCCAGCAGATCCACTCGATGGTGTTCCAGCGGTCGTTGCACATCGAGCCGGGCCAGCAGCAGCAGGTCGTCGACCAGCAGACCCATCCGGGAGGCCTCGCTTTCGATCCGCGACAGCAGCATGGCGACGTCGCGGGCGGCGCCCTGGCGATACAACTCCGCGAAGCCGCGAATGGTCGTCAGCGGGGTGCGCAGTTCGTGGCTGGCGTCGGTGATGAAGCGCCGCATCCGGTCTTCGGAGCCACGCGCCTTCTCCGCCGAGGACTCCGAGGACGCCAGCGCCTGCTGAATCTGCGCCAGCATTCCGTTGAGCGCGAGCGACAGCCGGCCCACCTCGGTCCGCGGATCACGTTCTGGCACACGGCGATCCAGTTGGCCCGAGGCGATCGCCGCGGCGGTCTGCTCGACCTCGGCCAACGGGCGCAGGCTGCGCTGCACCACCGCGAAGCTGGCGATTCCCACCACGACCAGAACCGCCACCCCGATGCCCATCTGCAGCCACACCAGCGAGGTGAGCGTGTGCTGGACGTCGGACAGGTCGATCGCGACGGTGGTCAGCCCGTGCGGGCCGTGCACCGAAACGGCCCGCCATTGAATGTCCGAGCCGTTGACCGACGGCAGCGTCGTGGGATTGGGCCCGACGTCGTTGTTGGCCGGCAACGCCGGTTCGGCGTTGCGGTCATTGATGGCGGTGAACGGGGTCCCGTCGGTGCTGACGCCGCGGACGTAGAACTTCGACGGCGGCCGGCCCGGGTCGGGACCTTCGTAGGGCGGCGGCGACTGCCGCCGCGGGTTCTGCGCCCAGCCCCTCGACGCGTCGAGCAGTGTGGAGTCGATGCGGCTGACCAGGCTGTGGCGCAGGATCGACGTCACCGCAATGCCGGAGACGGCGAGGCCGCAGGCGACCAGCACCAGAGTCGCGGCGACGAGCCCTATCCGAAGGGGCAATCCGCGTCGGGGCTTGGTGACCATCGACCTACTTCTCTCACCGCCGCCGGCCGCGGGCCGGCTCAGCGCGGCTCCCGCAATACATAGCCGACCCCGCGCAGCGTGTGCAGCAGCCGCTTCTCGCCAGTGTCGATCTTGCGGCGCAAGTACGACACGTAGGACTCGACGACATTGACGTCACCTCCGAAGTCGTAACGCCACACGTGGTCGAGGATCTTCGGCTTGCTCAACACCGTGCCGGCGTTGATCACAAAGTAACGCAGCAGCGTGAATTCGGTCGGCGACAGCGACACCGGTTGGCCGGCCTTCCACACCTCATGGGTTTCTTCGTCGAGTTCGATGTCGGCGAAGGACAGCCGCGCGCTGCGTTGTTCGGCCCCGCCCTTGCCCGCGCGGCGGAGGATGACGCGCAACCGGGCGACGACCTCTTCGAGGCTGAACGGCTTCGTCACGTAGTCATCGCCGCCCAGCGTCAGGCCGGCGATCTTGTCCTGCAGGGAATCCCGGGCCGTCAGAAACAGTGCCGGGGCGTCGATGCCGTCGGCCCGCAGCCGCCGCAGCACCCCGAACCCGTCCATGCCCGGCATCATCACGTCGAGGATGACCGCGTCGGGCCGGGCCTCGCGCGCTCGATCGAGCGCTTGGGCGCCGTTGGTTGCCGTGTAGACCTCGAAACCCTGGAACTTCAGGCTCACCGAGAGCAATTCGACGATGTTGGCTTCGTCGTCGACCACGAGAACGCGTGCCTCGGGTTTCGTGTCGTTGGGGGTTGCCGATGTCATCAGATGCTTCCGTCCCTTGCTTGAACGTTTGCTATGCGAATGTTGTGTACTTCCTGAAAGCTCAGTGCCAACCATCTGATAGTAGTCTGCCAGGAATCATCGCGTTGCCTTGGGACGTAAGCGGCTTTCCCGGGCGGCGTCGCGAATAGACTCGAGGAATGAACCTCGCCAAAAGCATCGTGTCGGCCGCGACGGCGCCGGCCCGGGTCGGCCTGGCCGCCGCGGATGCGAGCCTGAGCGTCGCGAGCACGGCCGTCGGCGTGGCGAAGCGAGCCCTGGGTGATGGGGGGACCGCGGGCACCAACGCGATGACGTCCATGCTGGGGATCGACGACGCGATCGTGCGGGCCAATCGGCTGGCGAGGCTGCTCGACGACGACGCCCCGCTGGGCCGGGCGGTGGCCCCGGACGGACCGATCGACCGCTTGCTGCGCCCGGGTGGGGTGGTCGACCTGCTCACCGCGGAGGGCGGCCTGCTGGACCGGCTGACCGCCGAGGGCGGCGCCCTGCAACGCACCCTGCAGCCCGGCGGCCTGGCCGATCAGCTGGTCGCCGAGGAGGGTCTGATCGAGCGGCTGCTGGCCGAGGACGGGCTGGCCGACCGGCTGCTCGCGGAGGGCGGTCTGGTGGACAAGCTGACGGCCAAGCACGGGCCGCTGGATCAGCTCGCCGACGTCGCCGACACCCTCGCTCGGCTCACGCCCGGGATGGAGGCGCTCGAGCCCGCCATCGCCACCCTGCAAGACGCGGTCATCGCGCTCACCATGGTGGTCAACCCGCTGAGCAACATCGCCGACCGGATCCCGCTGCCCGGGCGCCGGCGTCCGTCGTCGCGCGCGGTGCGCTCCGCACGCGTGATCGACAGCGACCAGTGACCGATTAGGCTGGGCACGGTTTTACCCCGCCTCCTTAGCTCAGTGGTAGAGCACTCGCCTTGTAAGCGAGCGGTCGTCAGTTCAATCCTGACAGGGGGCTCTGCCTGCCGTAGCTGACCGCCCGGTGCGGTGTCGACCTGGCGGACTAGCGATGCTGACTGGTCGGGCCGGACGACACAAGCAGACGAGGTCGCAGGCACTGCGCTGTGACCCGAGCGCCATCAGCAAGGTAATTGATCAGCACATCAGCGAATTCGGCCAAACCCTCGGCGTCGATTGCGTATGGCGCCGGCACGTCATAGTCCGACACGCGGTCCGAGGCACGACGAAGCAGCGTAAGTGCGCCGTTGAGGTTGCCGCGTTGGACGTGGGTGATGCCGACCGCGAGCTGAGCCAGCCCTTGCCAGAGCGTGCGCTCTTCGTCAGGCCCGTTCTTCCATGCGGCCTCAAACACTTCGTGGGCGTTAAACGCCAGTCCGCGGTCTAGCAGATCCTGGGCGTAGGCGAGGGTTTCGACGGGCGGCAGCTCCAGGTCGTCGGGGATACGTGCGATGCCCTCACTGCCTGCCGGAAGCGGGCGGCCGAGAGAGTCGCGCGGGCGCCTGCTTCGAGGTCTGCCGGACTCGTCGCGATCACGGTCGGCCATCCGTCCATCATCGCAGGCGAAGCCGAGTCACTCCGCGATCGTCCTGCTCGGCCGGGGCGGTCACACGATCAGGTGGGCCTCGAGGACCTCACTTCGCGCCGCAGCTCGATCACCTCTTTCTCGAGGTCGATGACACCCTTGGCGCACATGGCGGTGAGGCCGATGAGTTTCACCACGGCGGCCCACAGCGGGTTCTTGCCGGTAAAGGACTGATCGAGGTGAGCGAACCGGTCGTGGAGTTCCTTGCCCACGACCGATTCGGGGTCGAGCTCGATCTCTCTCATCTTGTGGAACGGCGAGAAGTCGGGGACTGCCTCTGGTTCGGGTGCCATGGCGAAAAAGTGTAGGCCCGAAGTCCCAGAGTCGTGTAGGCCCAGAGTCAGAACCCCAGCCGCAGTACGGCGTTCGGGGTGCCGCTGTCCTGGGGGCAGTTGGAGGGCGGACGGCGGCCCAGAACGCACTGGCTCCGGGGCCGGCGAACAGGACAACGCGCCGGGGCGGGCTATCCGCTGACCTGCTGGCCGGAATACCGATTGGACGCCACGGGCACGGTGCCATCACTGGCCGGGAATGGCGTCCAGGCCGCCTTCAATGTCGTGCAGCTTGCCTTGGATGCCTTGCAGGTTGCGCTCGATGTCCTGCAAGTCGGACAGCGATTTCTGATAGTCCGGCTGCGTCGGGTCCGGGCTCTTCGGCCGCGACTGCGGGCAGTACGCGACGATGGCGCCCGCGGTGACCTTCGCGCTTTGATCCGCGTCCCAGACCGACCGTCGCTGCACGAACCCGGCCGCGTCCGCGAAGTTCGGTTGGTGCGCCAGGAAGTCACAGACCGCGTGCCCCTGGCTCATCACGTAGTCCGGACTGGGAACCGGCACGCCCTCCTGCTTCAGCGCGGCGATGAAGGCCGAGTCGACGGCGCCGATCACCGGACCGGATGCCTTCGGCGCAACGGGTTTGGCGGGCGCGGCCGACGGCGGGGAGTCCTGCGGCTGCACCAACGAATTGTGTTGGCGGAGCGCGAACATCACCAGCACCGCGGCGACGACGCCCACCAGGGACAGCGGTAGAGCCGCGAACAGACCCAACCGGCGCAGGGCGGCGACCTTGCCTGGCCGGGACGCGATGGCGCGGGTGTTGCCGTCCCGCGACCGGGTTGCGGCGGCGGCCGCGGTCTCCCAGTCGTCGAACGCGGCGACCGTAGCCGTCCCCGCCCCCTGGGCCAGGAGTTCGTCGAGCAGTTCGTCAGCCTCGTAGGACGACAGCTGACCGCCTTGCTCGCGGATCTGTTGGCGCCGCAGCGCGATGAGCCGCAATTCCGAATCGATCTTCTCGCGGTCGCGCATATCAACCAGTTTGAGAGCGTCGCGCCGTTGTTACAACTCCCGGTTCACAGATGGCCGTCACCGCATTGATGTCACCTGCCCTCATGCGAAAGACTCGGTTGAGCCGGCCAACCGGCGTCGTGGGATTCGAGGCAAGGGACGGACGTGATGACCGTGAGCCGTGACCGCATCGGGCCGCTCGTCGTCGGCGCGATCGCGTTCGCGCTCGTCGGTTGTTCGGCGCCGCATCCGGCGGCCACCCCCGGGTCGGCCACAACGACGCGGGCCGCCCCATCGCCGGCGCGGATGGTGCCCGCCGACGCGGGAACGCCCGGCGGCGCGCAACCCCGACTGGCGCCGGATCCGGCACAGCTGGCCGACGACCTGGTGGCCGACGAGCGCGCGCTACGTGATCCCGGCACACCGGACGCGGCGCTCACGGCGGCGGCGCGGCGCGAGCAGGCGGCCTACCGCGCCATCGGGCGCCACCGCGACTGGGACGCCACCACGCGCGGCCGCATCCCGCCGGAGCTGGCCGACGTCTACGACCGCAACGTCGACGCCCGGCGGCAACTCACCGCCCTGACGCCAGTGCGAGAAACCCTGCCCGCGTGGCGCATCGAGCCGCCGGCGCCGCCCGACGAACTGATGAACTACTACCACCAGGCGGAAGCCGAATCCGGCGTCGGCTGGAACTATCTGGCCGCGATCAACTTCGTCGAGACCCGCTTCGGCAGCATCGTCGGCGCGAGCACCGCCGGCGCGCAGGGCCCCATGCAGTTCCTGCCCTCGACGTTCGCCGGCTACGGCCAGGGCGGCGACATCCACTCACCGCACGACAGCATCCTGGCGGCGGGCCGGTACCTGGCCGCCAACGGCTTCGCCACCGATCACGATCACGCCATCTACGGGTACAACCACGCCACCCAATACGTGCGCGCGGTCGACCAATACGCCGCGCTGATCGCCGCCGATCCCGCCACGTTCGCCGCGTACTACCGGTGGGACGTCTATTGCCTGACGACGGCGGGCGACGTGTTGCTGCCCATCGGGTATGACGCATCGTCGCCGATCCCGGCGGCCGATTACGTCGCGGCCCACCCGCAGTAAACCGGCGCTAGACGTATTTGCGGGCGATCTCCTGCAGGTGCGATCCGACATCTGACGTCCATCCCCGAAACCTGCCATGGGAGCGCACGCGCCGCAGGGCGGCAGAGCGCTGGAGACGCGTCAGCGGGCGTGCCGATGCCGGCAACGCCCGCTGACGGTTCAACCGATGGGCACCCGGGTCAGTACAGCGGCACCCAGACACCGAAGAACCAGTAACCCCAACCGCCGTACTGCCAGTTGAAGACCGGGATGACGGTAAAGGTGTTGTAGCTGAACGGTCCGAAGTCGGCCCGCGCCACCGCCACATCACGCGGCGGCCCGTACCACGGCCGGTTCCAGCCTCCCGGAGGCGGCGGACCGTCCCAGCCACCCGGAGGCGGCGGGCCCTCCCAGTGCGGCGGCGGGCGGTGCGGAGCCGGGCCATCGTTCCAGCCGTAGCCGTGCTCGCGCGGCGGCGGCGGCGCACCGCGGCCGACGATGCTGAACTGGACGTTCGGACCCGCGGGACCACCGATCTGCGCGCTGGCGGTGACCACGTCGTGGCGCGGAATGTACGGCGGGTGCGGCGGCTGCGTGGCCGGCGGGTTCAGCGATGCATACCGCTGGCGGTCCCTCTGCGGTGGGGTGGTCTGCCCACTCGCGGGCGCGGTGGTTTGGGCACTCGGTTGCGTCGTTTGTGCACCGGGTTGCGTGGTCTCCGCGCTCGGCTGCTGACTGCTCGGCATCGACGACGGCTGCGTGGTCTGTGCCGGCGCTTGGGTCGTCTGCGTTGCCGGCGCTTGGGTCGTCTGCGTTGCCGGCGCTTGGGTCGTCTGGGTCGCCGGCGGCTGGGTGCTCTGGGCGGTCGGCGGCTGGCTTTGGGTCGCCGGCGGTTGGGTGCTTTGGTTGGCTGGCGGCTGGGTTTGGGTGCTCGGCGCTTCGTGAGTCGACGGCGGGTTTTGCGGGAGCTGCGCCCCGCCGCCGGCCTGCACGCCGCCGCCCGCTTGCACGCCCGCCCCGCCGGGGTTACCGCCACCACCGCCCCCGCCGTGGCAGTTAGGGCACGGCGGCGGCGGGTCGAGCGGGGCGGAGTACGCCGGCCCGGCGTTCAGCGTCGCCGCGGAAATGCTCAGCCCGGCGGCCAGCGCGGCAGCGCTGACGACACGTTTCATAGACATAACTGCGTCCCCTCTTGGGAGTTCTCGCACCTGCACTACGGGCAGGTGAGGTCCAACTCGAATGGCTTGGTGACCTGCTGCGGCTGCTGCGGGTTGCTCATGTCGGTACCGGTAGCCGTGCCCTTGATGGCCCAGTCCTTGCCCTTGACCGCGGCGCCGGCGCTGCCGCTCTGGTTGGGCGCTGCATCGGAGAAACCGAGCGCGACGCCGTTGACGGTGCCCAAGCCGACGGAGTGGACCAGCGGCGGATTGCCGTTGCTGACCACGGCACCGAGGCCGGCGGTCGGGTCGCCGATGCCGATGTTGATGTTGTCGCCCGCGGCGGTGCAGGTGACCTGGCCGCTGACGTTCTGGTTCTGACCGTCGACGATGAGTACCGGACCCGCCGGCGCAGAGGACGACGAGCCCGCCGCCCCGGTATTGGATTTGTTACTCGAACAACCGGCGCTGGCCGCGACCACCAGGGCCACGCTGGCAACGCCGACCACGATCCCACGCTTCACTACTACTTCCCTTCGTGTCGCTGACTGCGCCGCCTTCTGCTGGGCCGCGTCCCCAATACCCGGTTCCCAGGAGTTGCAAACCCTACGTTACGGCCCGCCGGGTGCGCCAGGGGCCGTGCACTCACGGCAGAACACGCAACCCCCACTTGCCCAGCAGCGGATTGATGAGCATGAAGTAGGTCGTGTAGTCATCACCGTCGGGTGATGACATCAATAGGCCGACCGCGCTGACGGTGCCGTCCGGGTTCATCACGAAGCCGGGACTGCCGCTGTCACCGTCCAGGCTGAACACGCTGGCTTCGACGACGTCACCATTGATGCCTTTGACGGCGCCGCACGTCTCACCGGTCACCGCACCGATCTTGCAGAACGGCATCCCGACCTGAATCTGCTGGCGGCTCAACACATCTCGCACCTGGTACCGGCCGCCGACGTCGCCCACCGGCATGCCGACACTGGGCTCGAGCCGGATGATCGCGGCGTCCCTCTTATCGCCCTCATGCTCGCTGACGGAGATCCTGCCGAGCGGGGCATCGTTGCCGTAGGTCCATTCGGTGCCGTCATGGGAATCGCAGTGCCCGCTGGTCATCAGGTAGTAACTGCCGTCAGAACCCTGCGCGGCGAATCCGGCTGTGCACCTTCCAGCTTCATGATCGACCCCGATGCCGGGCGTCGGCGGAGGCGACGGCAGGGCCGGGGGCGGCGCTGCCACAGCGGTTTTCGCCATCGCCGTGGCGGCCATCAGCACGGCCGCCAAGAGTCCCAAACCCCGTAACCGCGGCATGGTCACGCCGTCCCCCTCCGCTTGTGCCCGGCAGATAGTAGCAGCGCTGCCCCTGTGAAATGAGATGGCGACCAATCTATTCCGTGCACGCGGGTCACCCGGCGTCGACATGCCGGGCGAGGAAGTCCAGCACAGCGTCGGCGAAGATGTCGTTGCGGTCACCGGCCACCATGTGCCCCGCACCGCGGACATCGGTGAATTCGACTTGCGGGAAACGCGCCAAGAATTCGTCGGCGCGCTCCTGGCTGACCAGGTCGCTCATCTGGCCGCGGATCAGCAGGATCGGCACTCCGCCGCGCAGGATGGCCTCGACCGCGGTGTGCATCCGGTCGGGGTCGGTGACCTCGAAAGGAGGGAAAGCCGCAGTGCCGCTGATGAACTGCGGATCCCAATGCCAGTACCAGCGATCGCCGCGGCGACGCAGGTTGGTGGTCAGGCCATCCAGATCGGTCGGTCGCGGCCGATGCGGGTTGTATTCGGCGATCGCGTCGGCGACCTCGTCGAGTGAGCTGAAGCCCGACTCGACCCGGTCGGCCATGAAGGCGTGTATCCGGTTGGCGCCGGACTGATCCATGTTCGGCACGATGTCCACGAGAACGACCGCGCTGGCGATGCCCGGCGCAAGCTCCCCGGCGAGCAGCATCGAGGTGAAACCGCCCAGGGAGGCGCCGACGAGAACGGGGTGTGGGGGCAGCGTGCGCAGCACTTCTTGGACGTCGGCGGCGAAACTGACGACGCGATAGTCGCCGTCGTCGGACCAATCCGATTCGCCGTGGCCGCGCAGGTCGACGGTGACGGCTTGCCACCCACGGGCGGCGACAGCGGCGGCCGCCTTGCCCCAGGACCGGCGGGTCTGCCCGCCACCGTGCAAAAACACCACGGCGCGTGCCTGCGGATCCCCGAGGCGGTCAGCGACGATCTGCACCCCGCCGGGGCCTTGGATCGTGAACGGTTCAGCTGCCGTGGGCATCAGGTGATACTAAGGCGCGCCCACGAAAAGCTCGCGTTGGCTTAACGTCAACGCCATGCGGCGGCGTCAATAAAGATGTCGGGCGTTGCCGGCGCCGCGCCGACTCGGACCGCAGCGAAGGAGAGCGAATGCATCTTGACGAGTACATGGCGCTGGATGCGACCGCGCTGGCCGAGCTGGTCGCGCGCAAGCAGGTCACCCCCGCCGAACTCCTCGCGCTGGCGCGACAGCGGGCGGACGCGGTGAATCCGCGGCTCAACGCCATCGTCTGCCGCCTCGACGACGTCGCCGACCGGCAGGCCGCCGACCCCGGACTCAGCGGGCCGTTCGCCGGCGTGCCTTTCCTGATCAAGGACCTCGGCCAGGAATACCGCGGCTTCGCGACCTCGTGCGGGTCCCGCTCGCTGGCCCATGACGTGGCCGACCGGCACGCCCTGGTCACCCAGCGGTTCCTCGACGCGGGCCTGGTGATCTTCGGCAAGACCAATACCCCGGAGTTCGGCGCCAAGGGCGTGACCGAACCCGACTACTGGGGCCCGGCCCGCAACCCGTGGGACACCGGCCATACGCCCGGCGGCTCGTCGGGCGGATCCGGGGCCGCCGTGGCGGCCGGCATCGTGCCGGCGGCGGGCGCCAACGACGGCGGCGGGTCGATCCGCATTCCCGCGGCGTGCAACGGGCTGGTGGGCCTCAAGCCCAGCCGGGGCTTGGCGCCCTACGGACCCCAGACCGGCGAGCTGATGCTGGGCATGGCGACCCAGGGAGTGGTGTCGCGCACCGTGCGCGACAGCGCGGCGCTGCTCGACGCGATCGTCGGGCCCGATCCGAGCGCGGCGTACCGAGCAGCGTTGCCCGACAACCCTTTTGGGGAGCAAATCAAGCACCGGCCGGACACCCTGAAGATCGGGTACTCGGCGCGGTCGGCCATCAACGCGCGACCGCACCGCGAGGCGGTCGCCGCGCTCGAAAAGACGGCGGCCCTCCTGGAGGAGCTGGGCCATCAGGTCGACGAGGTGACGCCCCCCTACGACGACGCCGCCCTGGGTCGCGACTTCTTGACCATCTGGTTCGCCCAGCTCTACCAGCAAGTCGCGGACATCAAGAGGCGAACCGGCGCCCGCGACAACGACTTTGAGGCCGACACCTTGGCCATCGCCGAGCTTGGGCGGTCCGGCGGCGTGCTGCCGGTGATGTCCGCGCTGGAAAACAGGAACGAATACGTCCAGTCCTTGGCGGCGTTCCACGCGAGCTACGACTTCTTTCTGACGCCTACCCTGGCCACCCCGCCGCTGGCGGTCGGGGCCACGACGACGTCGCCCGTGCTACAGCGGGTGGCCCGGCTGGTCAGCAGGGTGCGGGCCGGAAAGCTGATGGGGCTCAGCGGAATTCTCGACGACCTCATCCAGGAGAGTTTGGGGTGGGTGCCCTACACACAGCTCGCCAACCTCACCGGTCGCCCCGCGATCAGCGTGCCGCTGCACTGGACCGATGCCGGACTCCCGCTGGGCGTGCAGTTCGTCGGGACGATCGGGTCAGACGGCGACCTGCTGCGCCTGGCGGCGCAACTGGAAGAGGCGCGACCCTGGTCCCACCGGCATCCGGCACCGAGTTAGCTTGCAGTGGAAGCGGTTACGCGGCGGGACCGCCTTCTTCGGGGTTCCGGTGGCCTCGCCACAGGCTGGCGAAGCGCCGGGCGATGTCGCCGAGGCGACCACCCGCGTGCTGCGAAGCCTTGATGCGGCCCAACGCTTCTCGACCCTCGTTCGCATAGTCCTTGACTGATTCGTCGCCTTCCTCGGCGCGCATGTCTGTCTCCAATCCTGTTCGTTATTCCGGCGCCTGACGCTCGGGGGGTTCCGGTGGAGTCAAGCGCTCGGGCGGCTCGTCCGGCGTGAGCCGTTCGGGCGTTTCCGTCGGCGTGAGCCGCTCAGGCGTCTCGCCGGGGGTCCCCGGCTGCACGGGCTCGGAATTCTCCGGCCGCTCCGCCGAAACGGGCCTGAGGCGTGTGTCGATCATGCTCAGTCCTTTGCTCGGCTCAAGGCCGCGTACCCGCCGTGCCCGGGCAGCCAAACGCCCGCGCCGATACCGGATCGATCGCGGCGTCGCTAGCGGCGGACCGAGTCCTTATGCGCCGTGATCGGCGCGGAGCTGGGCGCCACCCTGAGCGGGGTGCCGCCCAGGCTTCCGCGCGCCGTGCGGGCCGTCACCAGCAGCCACGTGAACAGCAGACCCGCATAGGCGACGACCGCGGCCACTCGGAATGCGGGTAGGTGCGTGTGCCCGGTGAGCTGGGAGGTCCCGGTCACGAAGGTCCCGACCCGGGTGTGCGCCGAGGATGCGTCGCGCGGGTTCGCGATGGCCACAGCTGAAAAACCCTACTGCGAGGCCCGAGCAAGCCGCGCGAGCAAGCCGCTGGATCGCCCGCATACACTCCAACAGTGGTCAATCCGGCGCAACGGGGGTCGGCGGTCACCAGGGCGCCGCTGGTCGTCGCCGTTGCCGTCGTCGTGCTGCTTGCCGTCCTCGCGGTACCCATCAAGCAACGCTGCGGTGCACCGGGCCTTTCGTGTGCGTCGGCGGTGGATAACGCCGGCAACGTCCACTTCTATTACGAGGTCGAACCCGTCGCGGTCTACCTCGCCGAGGTCGTCACCGGCGCCAACGTCAGGCTCTTCTACTCCTCGGGGGAGGACCTGGTCAAAGCCCGATAGCCGGCGCGCGCGTTTGCTGGGCGGTCCGATGCGAGAGTGGTCCGCCGGCCCGTATCCGGCCGGTAACAACTTCGGCTCGATCCCCGCCGCGGCGTGGCCGGCCCGAGACCGTCCGGAGACCGTGGCGCCCGCGGCGGGGCAAAACGCGCTGGTAGGGCGAGGATAGCGGCGGCGAAACGCCTCCGCCCGGGTCGGCGGACGCGGTCCCACCGACCCTGTGACGGGTGCTCTCGATTGGGGGCTTCACAGCAAGCTACCGCATACTTGTCACCATGCTTGAAGCGACATCGCCGCAAAGCACCGTTGCGGTGCCGGGTGATGTGCTGGGCGTGGGCAGAGGTTTGTGATGGCCCGCTCGGGCGGCGCGCATCGCCGTCATCGAGCCGTCCGTCAACCCTCCCGTCTCCGCAAAGGGCTGACGCGCACCCTGGGCGCGCTGGTCTCCGTGGCGGCCGTGGGGCTGACCGGGGCCGGGTATTACGTGGCGCACGGCGCGCTGGGTGGCATCACGGTGTCGAACGCCCTGCAGCCCGACGACCCGCGGTCTACCGGCGACAACATGAACATCCTGCTGATCGGGCTGGACTCGCGTAAAGACCAGGACGGCAACGACCTGCCCAACTCGATCCTGAAGCACCTGCACGCCGGCGACTCCGACGACGGCGGCTACAACACCAACACGATGATCCTGGTGCACGTCAGCGCCGACAACAAAGTCGTCGCCTTCTCGATCCCGCGCGACGATTGGGTGCCCTTCACCGGGGTGCCGGGATACAACCACATCAAGATCAAAGAGGCGTACGGGCTGACCAAGCAGTACGTCGCCCAGAAGCTGGCCAACCAGGGCAACGCCACCCAGAAGGAGCTCGAGACCAAGGGCCGCGAAGCCGGGCGGGCGGCGACGCTGCGCGCGGTGCGAAGCCTGACCGGTGTCCCCATCGACTACTTCGCCGAGGTCAACCTCGCCGGGTTCTACGACCTGGCGCAGACCCTCGGCGGCGTCGACGTGTGCCTGAACCATCCGGTCTACGACTCCTATTCCGGCGCCGACTTCCCGGCGGGGCGGCAGCGGCTGGACGCCTCCGAGGCGCTGTCGTTCGTCCGGCAACGGCACGGCCTGGAAAACGGGGACCTGGACCGCACCCACCGGCAGCAGGCGTTCATCTCGGCGGTCATGCAGGAGCTGCAGGCCTCGGGCACCTTCACCAACATCGACAAGCTCAAGAACCTGATGGCCGTCGCGCGCAAGGACGTGGTGCTCTCGGCGGGGTGGAACGACGACATGATCCAGCGCCTGGGCGGGCTGGCCGGCGGCAACGTCGAGTTCCGGACGCTGCCGGTGGTGCGCTACGACACCATCGACGGCCAGGACGTCAACATCGTCGACCCGGCGGCGATCAAGGCCGAGGTGGCGGCGGCGATCGGCGCCGACACGACGACGACCGCGCCGACCACCACCGCCGTGAAGCCCGATCCGGGCACGGTCGTCGACGTGGTCAACGCCGGCAGCATGAGCGGTCTGGCCACCGAGGTGTCCCGCGCCCTGAAAAAGAAGGGCTACACCCCGGGCCAGGTCCGCGACCGCGAAACCGGCGACCCGACCTCCACGACCCTCGAGTACGGCGCCGGCGCACAAACCGATGCGCTCAATCTGGCCAACCTGCTCGGCGTGGACGCACCCAAGCAGCCCAGCTCCACCGTGCAGCCCGGACACATCCGCCTCACCGTGGACACCAATTTCTCGATGCCCACAGCCGACGAGACGCAGATGGACGACAGCACGAGCACCAGCTCCACCACCACGTCGACCAAGGCCAAGAGTTACTACTACAACGGCACGACCACGACGTACCCGACGCCCGATCAGGGCAAGCCGATCGACGGCGGCGGCGTGCCCTGCGTCAACTAGCCGTCAACCAGTCGTCAGGCAGCGCGGTGATCGCAAACGCGGCGGAGCCGGGTGCAGGGTCGCCGCCATCAAGCGTGGGTGCCACCGTCGATGCGGATCTCGGTCCCGGTGATGAACGCCCCGTCGTCGGACACCAGCATGGCGATCACCCCGGCGACGGCGGTGGGCTCGGCCATCCCGGTACCGCTGGATTCGACGGCGGTGGGCAGCACCGGCATCAGCCTCGAAAACAGTGACCAGTCAGCGTCTTTGGGAATGTATCCGCCCGTCGCGTCGGTGATTCCGGACTTGATACTGCCCGGCGCCACGCACACCGCGCGCAGGCCGTCCTTGGCGTATTCGAGCGCCAGCGAGTGGGTGAAGGCCTGAATGCCGCCCTTGCTCGCGGCGTAGGCGGCCATATAGGGGTGGGCGAACGAGGCCGACGTGGAGCTGAAGTTCACGACCGCGCTGCGCGAGTTCTTCAACAGGGACGCAAGCGCCTCCCGGACCACCAGGAAGGTCCCGGTCAGGTTCACACCGACGATCCGATTCCACAGCTCGAGGCTGGTCTCGTGGGTGTGCGCGGCGCGCAGGATGCCGGCGGCGTTGACGAGCGAGTCGAGCCCACCCAACTGCTCGACGGCCACGCGCACCCCGTCGATCACCGAATCCTCGCTGCCGACATCCATCGGCACGGTGGTGAGCCGGTCGGCGGTGCCGGCCTCGTCAGCCCGCGCCCGGGTGGTGTCCAGGCCGTCGGCGGCGATGTCGGAGGCCGCGACGGCGGCGCCCTCGTCCAGCAAGCGCAGCGCGGTGGCCTGACCGATGCCCGACGCCGCGCCGGTCACCAAAATCCTTTTGCCTTCAAGCCTTTTCATGTGTTCCTCCCGGCTCATACCACTCCGCGCAGGGCGTCCTGGCCGAACATCTGCACCATCATCGAAGAGTAGTCGGGTCCGCGGCGCAAGATGTGGCCGCCGTCGACGTTGATGCACTGGCCGGTGATCCAGGCGGCCGCGTCGCTGAGCAGGAACATCGCCAAATTCGCGACGTCCTCGACCTCACCCACCCGGGGCAGCGGCGTGCACAGCGCGTAGTCCGCGCTGATCTCGGGCGACTGAATCACGCTTGCGTCAACGAGATCGGTGCGAATCAGGCCGGGGCGGATGCTGTTGACCCGCACCCACGACTCCCCGAGTTCGTCGGCTGCCAGCATCATCATGTGGTCGATGGCTGACTTGGTGACGCCGTACGGGCCGAACCACCGGTGGGTGTTGCTGGCCGCGATCGAGGAGATCCCGATGAACGACCCGCCACCGCCCCGCACCAATTCGCGCCCGACGTGCTTGAGCACGTACATGGTGCCGTTGATGTTGAGGTCGACGGTGTTTCGCCATGCCTCCGAGTCGGTATGGGTGATCGGCCCGACGGTCAGCGAGCCACCGGCGCAGTGCACCGCCCCGTGCAGCCGGCCGTGCCACGCCGTCGCGGCGTCGACCGCGCGGGCCACCTCGTCCTCGTTGGTGACGTCCGTGGGCTCGTAGCGGATCGCGCCGCCGTTGGCGGCCAGCGGCTCGATTTCCTCGACGGCGCCCGCCAGCCGGTCCGGGTTGCGGCCGACGATCATGACGGAGGCCCCGGCCGAGACCAGGCCGGCGGCCACGCCCTTGCCGATTCCGCTGCCGCCGCCGGTGATCAGATAGGTCCGGTCTTCGAAAGATAGCTGCACGCGAGGCCCTCTCAAACTGGAACAGGTTCTAGCTATAGAAGCATGTCCCCTCGGGGCGAATATCGCTACCCCCGGTCTCGTTAGGGCCTTCGGCGCGCGACGCTACGGGATGTCGCGGCGGGCCAATTTGGTCGGCTTGGCGTTGCGCCAGTCCTCGACGTCGGGCGGCAGCCCGACGGGATACCTGTTCTCGTTGTGTGCCGCCCAGTGCGCGTGGCCCAGTTCGTGAATGTGGAACGCGTGCCGCAGCGCCTCGGTGAAGCCCATCGCGTCGGAGGCGGCGTTCACCGAATCCTTGATCAGCAGGGCGGCCATCGTGGGCCGCTCGGCGATGCGTCGCGCGAATTCCACTGTCTTGTCGGCTAATTCGTCGACGGGGAAGACCTTGGACACCATACCCAGGCGGTAGGCCTCGTCGGCATCCAGCGCATCACCGGTCAGCAGCAGCTCTTTGGCCTTGCGGGGGCCGAATTCCCAAGGGTGGGCGTAATATTCGACGCCCGGCATGCCCATCCGGACACCGACCACGTCGCTGAACTTCGCGTTGTCGGCGGCGACGATCAGGTCGCACGCCCAGATCAGCATCAGGCCGGCCGAAATCGCGTTCCCCTGCACCTGGGCGATGGTGATCTTGCGCAGATCGCGCCAGCGGCAAGTGTTTTGGAAGAAGTAGTGCCACTCCTGCAGATACGTCTTCTCCGCCACCGGGTCGCGGGTCGCGCCGTTGATGCGGAACGTCGGATGCTGTCCCGCCCCGGGCGCCCGCTCGGCGAGCGCCAACTCAGAGCCGAGGTCGTGGCCGGCGGAGAAATTCTTGCCGCGCGCGGCCAGAATCACCACCCGCACGGCGTCGTCGGCCTCGGCGCGGCCGAACGCCTCGTCGAGCTGAACCAGCAGGCCGCGGCTCTGCGCGTTGTGCGCGTCGGGCCGGTTGAGCCAGATTCGGGCGATGAGACCATCGTCGAGAGTTTCGTAGGCCACCAGCTCCTCGGCGCCGGCGTTGGCCGCCTGCGCGCCGGCTTGCTCGGAGAGAGTCATTCCGCCCACCTCGCTTGTTGTCCGCTTCGACTTGTTTACACATTACGGCCATTGTGTAACCGGGCCCCCGCTGGGGTGATCCGCCGCCGGCCACGCGCGGACCGCGGTCCTACCCCGAGGTCTCGGGCCGCCGGCCCAGCGGCAGCAGCCGGTGGTCGCGCGTGAACACCAGCCGCACGATGCCCATCGCGACGACCACGGTGGTGGCCGCGACCGACCCCAGGATCAAGAACATCACCACGGCCTGCACCAACACCGCCTGCAGCGGCGGCACCCCGGCCAGGATGAGGCCGGTCATTGCGCCCGGCAGGAACACCAGACCGGTGGCTTTGGTCGTTTCGATCTGCGGAGATATGGCCGAGCGCAAGGCGATTCGCAGATAGGGCGACGCGGCCCTCCCGGAGGGTTGGCCCAGCGCGAGGCGGGCCTCGACCTCGTCGCGTTTGTCGCGCAGCTCGTCGACGAGCCGGCGCGCCACCAGCACCATGGCGGTCATCGAGTTGCCGATCATCATCCCGGCGACCGGCACCAGCGTGCGCCCCTGCAGCGGGAACACCCGCAGTCCGAAGATCACCCCCAGCGTCACCACCGCCGCGCCGGCGAACGCGGCCACGGCCAGCGGCGCGAACCGCGGCACCTCGGGCGCCCTGCGCCGGGCGACATCCCCGGCGTAGGCCACCATCCCGGCGACCCACGCCCACGACCACCACAGCGACCGGCCCGGTTCGAACAGCAGCGTCAGCGCCCCGCCGACGAGCAGCAGCTGCACCAGCGCGCGCGCCGCGGCCCACACCAGCTGCCGCTCCAAACCCAGCCGCCGCCACAGCGAGATCCCGGCCGCGAAGGCCACCAGGATCAGCGAGGTCGCCAGGCCCAGCCAGCCGACTTGACCGTTCATCACGCCACCGAGCCGTCGCCGGGCCGGGAGGCGACCGGACCCAGGCCGAGGCTGCGACCGCACTCCAGGCGCAGGACCCGGTCGGCGGCCCTGGCCACCTGCGCCGAGTTATGGGTCACCCACAGGGCCGGGGTGCCGTCGGCGGCCAGTTCACGCACCGCGCGCTCGATGACTTCGGCCGCCTCGGTGTCGACGGCGGAGGTGGGTTCGTCCAGCAGCAGCACCTGCGGCCGGGCCATCAAGGTGCGGGCCAGGCACACGCGTTGCGCCTCGCCGCCTGAGAGCCCGGCGACGTCGCGGTCCAACCACGATCCGGTCAGCGCGACCCGGGCGAGCGTCTCGCGCATCCGCGCGTCGGGCGCGTCCGGGTCCGCGGCCCGCAGGTTGTCGGCGACGGTGCCCGGAAACGGCGTCGGACGCTGGAAGCACATGCCCACCCGGCGCCGCAGCCACAGCGGGTCGAGCCCGGCGATGTCCGAGCCGTAGAACGACACCCGCCCGCTGGTCGGCAGCTCCAGCCGGTTGCACAGCCGCAGCAGGGTCGATTTTCCCGAGCCGGACGGCCCGAACACTGCCGTCACGCCGTGAGCCGGGATGGCGGCGGTCAGCCCGTTGAGGGCGCGCACGCCTTGGCGTTCGACGGTCACGTCGAGGAACTCGAACACCACGCCGTTATCGGCGTCCTGATCGGCCACCCGCTTATCCTGCATCACCGCGGCGGCCGCCGATCGCGTCTTCGCGAGCGGCGCGGCGAACCCCTGCAAACCACCCATAAACCCCGCCGGAGGCCGGTAGCTGGTGAGACGGGCTGCGACCGGTCGGCGGCGTCGCCTACAGTTAAGTCATGCCTACAAAATCTGATCCTGGCGAAATCGGCGACGTCGAACCGGTGGCCGACAGCACGGCGAGCCAGGCCAGGCGGGTCGTCGCGGCCTACGCCACCGACGCCGACGAGTGCCGGGTGTTCCTGTCCATGCTGGGTATTGGACCTTCGAAACTCGACGCATAAATGTCTCCCGGGGGTGGGCGAAGCTCGAAGGCGGCCAAGTATGGGAACTCCGACTTCGTCGTAGTCGCCAACCGGCTGCCGGTGGACCAGGAGCGGCTTCCCGACGGCACCACGGCGTGGAAACGCAGCCCCGGAGGATTGGTCACCGCCCTCGAGCCGCTGCTGCGCCGCCGGCGCGGGGCGTGGGTCGGCTGGGCCGGGGTCGTTGAGGAGGACACCGATCACGATGACGAACCGATCGTCCAGGAGGACCTGGAGCTCCGGCCGGTCAGGCTGAGCGCCGACGATGTCGCCGAATACTACGAGGGGTTCTCGAACGCCACGCTGTGGCCGCTGTATCACGACGTCATCGTCAAACCGATGTACCACCGCGAATGGTGGGACCGCTACGTCGACGTCAATCGCCGCTTCGCCGAAGCCACCTCCCGCGCCGCCGCAAAAGGCGCGACGGTCTGGGTGCAGGACTACCAGTTGCAGCTCGTGCCCAAGATGCTGCGCGAACTGCGGCCCGACCTGATCATCGGCTTCTTCCTGCACATCCCCTTTCCGCCGGTCGAGCTGTTCATGCAGATGCCGTGGCGAACCGAGATCGTCGAGGGTCTGCTCGGCGCCGACCTGGTCGGGTTCCATCTGGCCGGCGGCGCGCAGAACTTCCTGTTCCTGGCCCGGCGGCTGATCGGTGCCAACACCTCGCGCGGGGCGGTCGGGGTGCGGTCGCGCTACGGGGAGGTCGAACTGGACTCCCGCGTCGTTCGGGTGGGCGCCTTCCCCATCTCCATCGACTCCACCGCGCTGGACCAGGCGGCCCGCCACCGCGACATCAAGCACCGCGCCCGCGAGCTCCGGGCGGAGCTGGGTAACCCGCGCAAGGTGCTGCTGGGCGTCGACCGGCTCGACTACACCAAGGGCATCGACGTTCGCCTGAAAGCCTTCTCGGAGCTGCTCGCGGAGGGCCGCGCCAAGCGCGACGACACCGTGCTCGTCCAGCTGGCGACACCGAGCCGCGAACGGGTGGACAGCTACCAGCAGTTGCGCAACGACATCGAACGCCAGGTCGGCCACATCAACGGCGAGTACGGCGAAGTCGGGCATCCCGTGGTGCATTACCTGCACCGGCCGGTCCCCCGCGATGAACTCATCGCGTTCTTCGTGGCCGCCGACGTCATGCTGGTCACTCCGCTGCGCGACGGGATGAACTTGGTCGCCAAGGAGTACGTCGCCTGCCGCAGCGATCTCGGTGGCGCGCTCGTGCTTTCCGAATTCACCGGCGCCGCCGCCGAACTGCGCCAGGCGTATCTGGTCAATCCGCACGACCTCGAAGGCGTCAAGGATTCGATCGAGGCCGCGCTCAACCAATCCGACGAAGAGGGACGCCGCCGGATGCGGTCATTGCGCCGCCAGGTATTGGCTCACGACGTCGACAGGTGGGCAAGGTCGTTCCTCGATGCGCTCGCCGAATCACGGCCCGGCGGCGCCGATTAGCGCGCATCCGCCAAACCTTGTGGTGTTGACGCCCGAACGCTGTGATACTCAGGTGCAGGTTCGCACGCGAAGGAGGGGCATCGCATGAAGCTCCGTCACGGCATAGCCGCCGGTGCCGGCATCTTCACGGCAGTCGCGGTGGGAATCGCACTGCAGTCCGGTGAACCGGCCAAGGCGATCGGACCACCGGCTGACGGCACTTACAACTTCAATGAGGCGGGCGTGTCCGGGGTTACCTGGACCATCTCGGCGCTCTGTGATCAGCCCTCGGGCACCCGGAACATGAACGACTATAACGATCCGATCGTGTTCGCGATGAACTGTGCGCTGAACATCGTGAGTTCGACGCCCGAGCAGATCAGCGCCGTGGACAAGCAGCAGAACTTCAGCGGCCGGGCCCGGATGTCCAGCATGCTATGGACTTTCAAGGTCGACAAGCCCGACGGTGTGGCATGCCGTGGTGGCGGCACCGGACCCACCACCGAAACCTTCGCATTCAGCGACGAGACGATGAGCGGCACCCACACCACCATGCATGGGCCGGTGTGCGGCCTGCAGCCGGAGATGAAGAAGCAGCCGTTCTCGCTGTCGCTGATCGGCCCGCCACCCAGTCCGGTGCAGCGTTACCCTTTGTACTGCAACGGCATTGCGATGTGCTACTGACGTCGATCGATTGCGGCGCGGCTAGATCGGCTAGATGGGCGTGATGTAGGCGATCAGCCACTGCTTGCCGACTTTCTTGAAGTCGACCCGCAACCGGCTGCCGTCATACAACGGCTGGCGTGACTTGTCGGTCACCGTGCGGTTCATGAAAACCATCACCGATGCAGATTCCCGTTTGGCCGACATCACCCCCACGCCAACGACATTGGCCTGCACCACCACTTCGCGCTTCTTGGCCTCGGGGATGATCTGGTTGTTGGCGCTCTTCTGGAACTCCGCGCGATAGTCCGGGGTCAGCAGCGGATACGCCGCCGACAGGCTCCGTTCGACGGTTTGGTAGTCATAGGCGAAGACCTCCGGAATCTCCTTGGCGGCCAGGCCGGGCAACACCGCCCGCGCCGCCTGCTCGCCGCGTGTCTGCACCCTGTCCCAGTACATCCAGCCGGCCACCGCGGACAGCCCGACGAACGCCACGGCCAGGAGGTAACCCGCGACGACCAGCAGCCAACGGCGCCATCGCATCAATTGCCCCCGTCGGGATACTTCAGGTCGTAGCCGCTCATCTTGCCGGCGTCGTCTTCGTGGACGATCACACGCAGCCGGTAGGGCATGGACGGCTTGTTGACGCCATCGATGTCGGCGACCGTGACGCGCACCGACACCAGGACAGATGCGTTATTGGTAACGGCGTCAACGCCTTCCAATGCGGCGCCGTTGATGACGGCCTCCGACGTCGCATTGGTGGAGCGAAAGAGGGCCTTGAGATTCTCGGCGTTGTTGTTGGCACCGAGCATGCCGCGCAACGGGCCGCTGGTGCCGTTGATGAACCGGTTCACGCTTTCGTCGATGTTGTCCTGCTTGTAGCTGAACATGTTGACCACCGTCTGGGTGGCGGTGTCGACGAAACGCTGATCGCGCGCCTGCGCCGAGGTGGCGTGGCGCTGCTGAACCAACAGCGCCGCCACGCAACCGACCAGCGCCCCGACTGCGAGCAGTGCGGCCGCGAACGAGATCCACCCCACCAGGGCGCGGTGCGGCTGCCGTCGCGGCGGCGGCTTGATGGACTTGAGGGCCTTGACCGGTTTGGGCGGCGGCTTCGGCGCGGGCGCAACGTCGGTCCGGACAGTGACGTCCTGGGCGGACTCGCCCTTGGCCGGACCCGCCGCGCGGGAGGCCCGACGGCGCACGCGTGGTCTGTTCGTTTGTTCGTCTGCCACGGCAGTGTCCATCACATCGGCCTTGGATCAAGCATGAGGTCCACCCAGTTCTCGGCGCCGGAGGTGCCAGTGGCGCCGGCCGCGAAGATACCAGTGCCACCGGCCGGATCGACAAACGCGCCGGTCTTGTCGTCGTAGGTGGCGTAAGCCGGGCCGCTGGCCTGGGGTTGTCCGCCGGGCGGCGGCCCCCACGGCTTCTCCGGGCCCGGGCCCGCCGGCGGCGGGTTGATGCCCTCCGGCGGGGCCGGCGGGGGCAGCCACTTCGGGTACGGAAGCTGCGGCGGCACGGGCGGGACCCCGGGCGGCTGCCAGGAGGTGAAGGGCGGTGGCGGCCCGTTGTCGTTGGGCGGCGGCGGATCGAAGGCCGGCTGCTTGTTGGGCAACGGACCCGGGCCGGGTGCCACACCCGGCGGCGGTGGCCCGACGATGGGCGTGCCCGGATCGGGCTCAGCGCCCGGCGGGATATACGGGAACTTGTTGGGCGGCAACACGTTCAGGCCGTTGGTCACCGGCGTGTCGTACGGCACCGGCGGACCGCGCCACGGGTTGCGGCCGATCGGCACGTAGCCCTTCGGGTCGCGACACAGCTGGATGGTCGGGGCGCGTTTTCCGGGGAATTCCTGGCACGGGTAGTTGCGGGCGCCGCGCACGGTACTGGGATCGTTTTGCGCGGTCTTGCAGTACATGTCCTTCGGCAGCTCGCGCACCGTCTCGTCGGCCGGGGTGCGCATCAACGGCGGTGGCAGGAAGCCGACGGCGCACGGCGGCGGGTCGTTGAGGTCGAGCTTGAAGTCCAGCTTGGCGCCCTCGTCCTGCGGCACCCCTCCGGCTGAGGTGATAATGGCGGCGAACAGCGCGGGCAACACGACCAGCAGTTGCTCGATCGACTTGTGGTAGATGACGCCCACCCGGCCCAGGTTGGCCAGGCTGGCCGCCAGCGCGGGGAAGGACGGCCGGATACCGGAGAACGCCGTGCTGGCCTCGTCGGTCGCCCCCGGTGCAGTCGCCAGCGTCGAACGCAGCTCCGGGTCGGCCTCCCGCACCTCCGAGGTGAACCGCGCCAGCCCGTCGGACAGCGACTTGATGTCGGCGCCGGCGAGGATCTGCGCTTGCAGGAACGGGCCGGCCTGGTCGATCAACTGCGCGGCTTGCGGATAGTTGGCGTTGGCCTCGTCCACCAACAGTCGGGCAGACTCGAACAACCGGGCCAGCTCGGGTCCCGACCCGTTGGTCGCGATGAACGTCTCGTGCAGCAGTTGGCGCAGCCGGGTGTCGCCCAGGCTGTTGGTCAGCGCCTCCGCGCGCTTCAGCAGGTCGGCGACGTCTTGGCCGATCCGGGTGTTCTGCCGATCGATGCGAAACCCGTTGCGCAGCTTGATCATTGCCGGTGTATCCGGTGGCACCAGATCGATGTATTGCTCCCCCACAGCCGATACGCTCTTGACGGTGGCGGTGACATTCGACGGGATGGGCGTCCCACTGTTAAGCCGCATCCGGGCAGTGACGCCATTGGGGTTGAGGCCCACCGACTCCACCCGGCCGACGGCGACCCCGCGATAGGTGACGTTGGCGTTCTTGTACAGGCCGCCACCGGCGACGAAATCGGCTGTGCCCGCGTACGTTCCGAGCCCGTAGGTTGACGGCAGTCGTAGGTAGAACACCCCCATCACGGTGAGCGTGATGACCGTGATGGCGGCGAAGATCGCCAACTGGATCTTGGTCAGCCTGTCATGCATCTGTGCCCGCCCCTACTGTCCCGAAGCCGTGCCGGGCGGAATCTTGAATGGATCCGCCGCCTGTCCGGACAGGTTGGCCAGTTCGCCGGTCAAGAAGTCCGGCGGATTGACGATCTCGTTCATGTGGGCCATGTTCGGGTCGAAATACGCGGTGGTGAAGAACGTCTCTCCAATCCGCCGCAACGTGAGGTCATAGGTGGTGAACACGTTCAGGTAATCGCCTCGTACGGATTGCTTGATACCAAAGTTCGGGAACGGGAAGGTGAGCAGTAATTGCAGCGACGTGATGAATTCATTTCGGTTGTCGTTAAGCGCCTTGACGACCGAATAGAGGCCCTTGAGATCCTCAGCAAAATCGACCTTAGTTTTCGCTAACACTCGCGACGTAACCGTAGCCAGCTTCTTAAGCGCGGCGAACGCCTCGACAATGTGCTCGCGATTCTTATTTAGGACCTGAATCGCTTCGGGCAGGGTGTCTAGCGCGCGCCCCAGGTTGTCTTTATCGTGCGCTAGGCTCGCCGAGAATCGGTTCAGGCCGTCGACCGCGTTGATGATGTCATTGACCTGCCGGTTGAGCCCAGCGGTCAGTTCAGCCAGTCGGGGCACCAGGTCGACGAATTGGTTCTGCCGGCCCACGACCGCCTGATAGGTCTCGTCGGTGATCTCTTCCAGGGCGCCGACATTGCCCTTGTTCACCACCACACCCAAGGCTGACAACACCTCCTCGGTGGTGGGATAGCGACCGGTGTTGGACTCGGAGATCTTCGATCCGTCCTTTAGCCGACCGACGGCCGGCTTGTCCTTCGGGCGCGCCAGGTCGACGTGCATCGAACCCAACAGCGACGTCTGCGCGATTGTCACCGTCGAGTTGGCCGGCAGCACGACGTTCTTGTCCAACGCCAATTTCACTGCCGCGTAGAAGGACCCGTCCGGGCGTTGCACGCCCTGGATCCCGGAGACACTGCCGACGGTGACGTCGTCGACCATGACCGGCGAGTTCTGCGGCAGCGTTGCCACGTCGGGCAGATCGACGGTGATCGAGTACGCGCCATCACCATGCCCAGCGGTGCCCGGCATCGCCAGCGAGTTCAAGCCGTTGAATTGGCAGCCGGCCAGCAGCATACTGCCGGTCGCCAATCCGCCGGCACGCAACCACATCCGGTTCATTTAGCCGCCCCCCTAGTTACCCTGCGGCGGCGACGCCGGCCTCGGCGGCGGTCCGGGAAGCGGCCCGAAGGCACTCCCTGGCGGAAGGGCGGGGCCGGCATTTCCTAAAGCGGGGCCCGGAGCCTGGCTCGTCTGAGGAGCCTGCGGAACCAGCAGCGCCTGCAGATCCGCGGGGTCATGCGGTTGCGGTGTATCAGAATGGCCGGCCGGAATCCAGGTGAGATCTGGAACTGGGGTCTGCGACTTCGCCTTCGTCTCCGGAGTGTCATAGATGATCTGGCCCTTATAGGCGGTGATCGTGTTAAGGGGATGGAACATGATCGGTGGGTAATTGACGGTAAGTCGGCGCAGCACCGGTCCTAGCCGCTCGCGGCAGAGTTCGGCGCGCCGGAAGTAGTCGGGCGCGCGTGGCCCGGCCGCCGTTTCGAACGACCCGCCGCAGATGAATTGCACCGGGTTGGCGAATTCCGGGATCGACAGCAGGCCGTTAAGCGTGCCCTGCGCGGGGTCGTAGATGTTGTAGAAGTTCGCGATGCCCGGGCCCGCCACGTGCAGCACCTGCTCGATGTTGTCACTCTGGTCGCTCAGCGTCTTCGCAAAGTCGTTGAGGTTGTTGACCGTATCGATGATGGTTGAGTTGTTCTCGTGCAAGAACCCGCGGATGTCGGACAACGCCTGGTTGAGTGTGCTCAGCGTCGTGTCGAGGTGACGGGAGCTGTCGGCGAGCACCTGGGAGACGGAGGCGACGTTGCCGGCGAACTGCACGATCTGTTCGTTGCTGGCGGAGAGCGCGCTGACCAGAACCTGAAGGTTTTTGACGGTGTTGAAGATGTCGCTCCGCGAATCCCCGAGCCGCCCAGCGGCTTGCGAGAGTTCGCGCAACGCGTTGTGAAAAGAGTCGCCGTTGCCGTTGAAGGTGTCCGCGGCCTGGTCGATCGCCCGGCCCAGGGGCCCCTGCATCGATCCCGTGGTGGGGCCGAGCTGCACGGCCAGCTTAGTCAGCGACTCTTTGACCTCGTCCCATTCCACCGGAACGCCGGTGCGGCCTAGGCCGATACTGCCGCCGTCGGGCAGCACCGGCCCGCCGGTGTAGGCCGGCGTGAGCTGAATAAACCGGGCGGCCACCAAGTTCGGCGACATAATGATCGCACTCGCGTCCTTCGGGATCTTGACTTCTTTGTTTACCGCCATCGTGATCTTGACGTCGGATGGACGCGGTTCGATCGTGCTGATGGTGCCGACCGGCACTCCAAGCACGCGGACCTGGTCACCGGGGTAGAGCCCGACGGCCGACGTGAAGTAACCGGCAATACTTCGCGAATTGCCGGTAGAAGACAGTACATACACGCCACCCACCAACGCCGCGATTAGCGCGATGGCGGTGCTGTAGCGCAGCCATCGGCTGCCGGAGATACGCTGCATCATGGCGACTTCGGCCTAATGATCCAGCGCTCTTGGATGAGGCCGCGCAAATAGTCGGCCAGGCTGGCCGGCAGCTTGCCGGGCTGATAGAAAAAGTCGAACACCGTAGCGACCAGGGGTGCGGGTAGAACACTGTAGACGTTTACGTTGAACCCCGGCCCCGAGCCGACAACTTCCCCCAGTGTCGTTGCGTAAGCAGGGAGGCGCTTTAACGCCTCGGTAATGTAGTCGCGGCGTTCATTCAGGTTGTCTAGGACAAGGTTCAGCTTGTTGAGCGACGGGCCGAATTCCTTGCGGTTGTCGGCGACGAAGCCGGAGATCTGTGCCGACAGGCCTTGGATCCCCGAGATGAGCCGGCCGAGGGCGGCTCTGCGCTCGTCGAGCGCGGCGAACAGTTCATCGCCGTCGTCCACCAACTTGTTGACTTGTTCGGCGCGCTGGGCCAGCACACCGGTCACCGACTTCGCGTGTGCCAGTAGGCTTTGCAGCGCGTCGTCGCGGCGGTTCAGGGTGCGCGACAGCGTCGTCAAACCCTCGAGCGCACCTCGCAGTTTGGGAGTGGCGTCGTGCAGCGTGTCGGTCAGCACGTTCAAGGCCTGCTCGAACTGGGGCTTGTTCAGGTTGTCCGCGTTTTGACCCAGGTCCTCAAGCGCGCCGGCCAGCGTGTACGGCGTGGTCGTGCGGCTGAGCGGGATGGTGGTCCCCTTGCCGCTGCCCGCTGGGGTCACCGCGATCGAACGCTCGCCGAGGATCGTGTCGGTGCGGATCGCGGCTAGCGACTGATCACCGACACCCACGTGGCGATCAACACTGAAGGTGATCTTGGCGCTGTCACCGGCGAGCCCGACCGAGGTGACCTTGCCCACCTTGAAGCCGGAGACGTAGACCGCGTTGCCGGGGTTGATGCCACCGGCGTCGGAGAAATAGGCGTCGTAGATCTTCCCCTGGGGCCAGAATGGTAGGGCCGCATACCCGAACGCGATCATCACTATGCACACCACCAGCACCACGCCGAAGACGCCGGTACGCAGCGGATCGCGCACACGCTCACTCTCACTTGACAAAAGCGCACCTCCCCTTGCTGGGGTCGACCGGGCCGCCGAACGGAATCAAGATGTCGCCTCCAGCCGGACCGTTGATCTTGATCGTCACCGAGCAGAAGTAGATGTTGAAGAACGAACCGTAGGATCCCAGCGCAGCCAAGCGCAGATAGTCCTCGCCCAGCTGCTCTATGTCGTTGTCGACCTCGGCCTTACGATTGTCGATCTCCGTTGCCAGTGGCCGGGTGTTCTCCAGGATGCCCTGCAGCGGACGACGTGAATTCTGCAGCAGCTCAGTCAGGTCCGTCGTTGTAGAGGCCAGCGGCGGGATGACGCCCGCTATGTCGTCCTTGTGCTTAGCCAGCCCGCTGATCAAGTGCTGCAACTGGTCGACACTAGCCGAGAACTGGGCGCTGCGCTGATCGACGGTCTTGAGCACCGTGTTGAGGTTCTCGATTGTGTCTCCGATGATTTGGTCGCGCTGGCCGAGCGCCGATGAAAACGCACTGGTGTCGGCCAGCACGTTGGACAATGCACCGCCCTGTCCTTGCAGCAACTGGATGACGGCGCCGCTGATCGTGTTGACCTTGTCAGCGTCCAGGCCCTTGAGCACCGGCTGCAGGCCGCCGAGCAGCGCGTCAAGGTCCAGGGCGGGCTGGGTGTGTTGGGAGTTAATGGTCGCGCCCGGCGGCAGCTTCCGCAACTCCCCGGGGCCGGAGGTTATCTCCAGATACCGGTCCCCGACCAGGTTTTCGTAACGAATCACCGCCCGCGTGGACGAATAGAGCGTGTAGCGCTCGTCAATCCCGAACGTCACGTCAATGGTGTTGTCCGGGTTGAGCTTGACGCCGGAAACCGCACCGACCGGCACGCCGGCGATGCGTACCTTCTGGCCCGACTTCAACCTCGAGACGTCGGTGAACGTTGCGTGATAAGTGCTTTCGGGACCCAGCCGGAAGTCGCCGAAGACCACCACCAGTGCGGCGGACACCAACAGCATTGCCGCCGCAAAGATGCTGACCTTGATCATCATAGAGCGGTGCGAGGGCATGCTCCCAGCGGCCATCAGAAGTCGTCCCGTTCCGCGAAGGCGCCGTGGAACAAGAACTGCAGCGTCGACGGCGCGTCGACCTGCACCTCCGTGAACGGCTCGTACGGAACGTTCGCGTTATCGGTGACGAGGAAGGGCGAACGATAAAACGAGCCTCCGTTCTGCTTTGTCGGAAGGTCGGGCAGCCCACGGCAATTGGGACCTCCGGAGGCGTTGACTATAGGCAGAGATTCCGGATAGGTGTACGACGGTGAACCTAGGATGAAAAGCGACGAGGTGAACAGGCCGGCCTTCACCGTGCCGATCAAAGGAGCAAACTCTTTCACCCCTCGCGCCACCCCCTTGAACAGGCAGCCGAATTCCGGCGAATAGTCGGCGGCCACCTTCAGCGGGGCCCGCAAGCGGTTGATCGCGTCGATGAAGTCCTGTTCGGCCGGAGCCAGGGAGTCATAGGCGTTGTTCGACAGGCCGATGGTGGCCAACAGCGTGTCGTTGAGGTTCTTCTGCTGATCGACGACCGTCTTGTTGATCGTCGGCAGATTGTCGACGATGGTGGTCAGATCCGGCGCCGCGTCGGCGTACACGTTGGCCACGACCCCGGCCTTGCGAAAGTCCTCCTGCAGGACGGGCAGCTTCGGATTGACCTGGCGCGTCAGGGTGTTCAAGCCCGACAGGATGCCGCCCAGGTCGTCGCCGTGACCGCGCAGGCCTTCCGCGAACGCGCTGAGCGTCCCATTGAGTTCGACGGGGTCGATCTTGTGCAGCAGGTCCATCAACGACTGGAACAGCGTGTTGACTTCTAGCTGCACTGAAGAGGCCGCGACATGTGCATCCGGGCGCAGCGACGTGGGCGAGGGTGCCTGTGGCGGAATGAATTCCACCCCCTTGGCGCCGAAGATGGTGTTCCCCGCGATGTGCACCGGCGCGTTGGATGGAATGAAATGCAGGTCGTCGCTGTTGATTCCGAGCGTAAGCCGCGCCTGGTCCCCGGAGTAGTCAATGGTTTCGACCTTGCCGATCTGGATGCCCCGATACTTGACCTTGGCGCCCTTCTCCATCACCAGTCCGGCTCGGGGCGCAGACACCGTGATGGTGTCGATCGACGCGAATGCGGCTGTGTAGGAAAGGTAGGTCAGCACGGCGAAAGCCACCATCAGGCTAGCCAGCACTGCTGCTGCCAGCCGGACGGTGGTTCGTCGCGTATCTGTTTCTGCCATGTCCTTTTAAGCGGTCCTGTTATCCGGAGAGGTTGAAATTACCGGACGCGCCGTAAACGGCGAGTGAGATGCACAGTGTGATTACGACGACCACGATCAGTGACGTCCGCACAGCCTGACCGACCGCGATACCGACGCCGACCGGACCGCCGTGCGCGTTGTAGCCGTAATAGGTATGGACCAACATCACCGCGATGGCCATCACTATGGCCTGCAGGAACGACCACAACAGGTCCGACGGGATCAGGAACGTATTGAAGTAGTGGTCGTATAGACCTTTGGACTGTCCGTTGATGTACACCGTGGTGAAGCGGGCGGCAAAGAACGCGGCGAGTACCGACAGTGAATACAGCGGAATGATCGCGATGAGCCCGGCGATCAACCGGGTGGAAACCAGGTAGGACACCGACTCCACCGCCATACACTCGACGGCATCGATCTCCTCCGACACCCGCATGGCGCCCAGCTGCGCCGTGGCACCGGCGCCGATGGTGGCCGCCAGCGCGATACCGGCGATCACCGGCGCAACTACGCGGACATTGAGGAACGCCGACAGGAAGCCGGTCAGCGCCTCGATACCGATGTTACCCAGGGAGGAATAACCCTGCACCGCGATGACCCCGCCGGAGGCCAGCGTCAGGAATGCTGCAACACCCACCGTGCCGCCGATCATGACCAGCGCCCCGGCGCCCATCGTCATTTCGGCGATCAGCCGGACTGTCTCTTTGCGGTATCTGGTGATCGCGTGGGGGACTTGACGCACCGTTCGGCCGTAGAACAAGGCCTGCTCACCGAAGTCGTCGACCGGCTCCTGCAACCGGGAGGCGAGATTGCGCAGCCGAAAGCCAACGTCGTAGCTCATCGAGTACTCACTTCGCCGAGATTCGCACGCCGATGGCGGTCATCACCACGTTGATGACGAACAGACAGATGAACGCGTACACGACTGTCTCGTTCACGGCATTACCCACGCCCTTGGGTCCGCCCTTGACCGTCAAGCCGCGGTAACAACCGACCAGCCCGGCCATCACGCCGAAAAGCAACGCCTTGACCTCGGCGAGAACCAGCTCGCGCAGCCCGGTCAACACCGTCAACCCGTTGATGAACGCACCGGGGTTGACGCCCTGCAGGAAGACGGAGAACACGTAGCCACCGGCGAGGCCGATCGCGCACACTAGGCCGTTGAGCAGCAGCGCAACCACGGTGGACGCCAGCACCCGGGGAACGACGAGCCGCTGGATCGGGTCGATGCCGAGCACCCGCATCGCGTCGATCTCTTCGCGGATCGTGCGGGCACCAAGATCGGCGCAGATCGCGGTGGCACCGGCACCCGCCACCACGAGCACCGTCACCACCGGCCCGAGCTGGGTGATGGTGCCGAAGGCCGTTCCGGCGCCAGACAAGTCGGCTGCTCCGATTTCGCGCAGCAGGATATTCAGCGTGAACGCCACCAGCACGGTGAACGGGATGGACACCAGCAGCGTGGGCACCAGCGACACCCGAGCGATCATCCACGTCTGTTCCAAGAACTCGCCCAATTGGAATGGCCGGCGAAAAGTCTCGCGGCCCGTATCCATCATCATTTCGAAGAATCCGCCGACGGCGCGGGCGGGGACCGCGAGTTGTTCCCTCAACGCGGTTCCCCCTCGGTTTAGCCTCGGCGAAGTCTATGTGTGGCCTTTGCCGCTCTACGGTCGCACGGGGCTCGGTGTGAGCCGGAACATATTAACTCAGGACGCGTTCACCGTGTCAATGAACAGTGCTTCTTTGTCCGAACCGTTAATTCGGCTGGTCATAAGCACTTGTCGCATGTCAAACTGAAACACGTTCTACCTGGTGATTCCCCGTAATCGACCACCCGCCGGCGGCTATTGTCCCATCAGCGCACTGGCGGAAAAATTGTGCTCAGGATCACGGCCAGCAAAGTAATCCTGCAGCGTCGAACTCAGCTGCACGGGGTCCCACGCGGCGCCGTCGGCGCTGAATTTCCGCTCCACGGTCGGCGCGGCGACCAACGTCACCTGTGGACCGTAGACGATGAACACCTGACCGTTCACCTCGGCGGCCGCCGGGGACGAAAGGAACTTCACGAGATTGACCACATGCTCCGGCGACAAGGGGTCGATGCCGCCCGCTTCCACCTCGGGTGCGTCGCCGAAGACGTCGGCCGTCATCGCGGTGCGGGCGCGGGGGCAGATCGCGTTCGCGCACACCCCGTAGCGGCCCAGCGCCCGCGCGGCCGTCAGGGTGAGCGAGATGATGCCGGCCTTGGCGGCGCCGTAGTTCGCCTGCCCGACCGGACCGACCAGCCCGGCCTCCGACGCGGTGTTGACGATCCGGCCGAAGACCTGGCCGCCCGCTTCCTTGGCCTTGGAGCGCCAGTAGGTCGCCGCGTTGCGGGTCAGCAGGAAGTGACCGCGCAGGTGCACCGCGATGACGAGATCCCACTCCTCGTCGGACATGTTGAACAGCATCCGGTCGCGGGTGATCCCGGCGTTGTTCACCACGATGTCGAGGCCGCCCAGCGAATCGGCCTGAGCAACCAGTTCGTCGGCGGTCGCGCGTTCGCTAATGTCACCGGCCACGGCGACCGCCTTCGACCCGGCCGAGTTGATCTCGTCGATAACGTCGGAGGCATCTAACGCCGCGGCGATGTCGTTGACGACTACGGTCGCGCCTTGGCGGGCCAGGCCGAGCGCCTCGGCGCGCCCCAGGCCCGCGGCCGCACCGGTCACCACCGCGACCTTTCCGGAGAGATCGGTCGCGTTCGTGCTGCTAGTCAATTTATGAATACCTCTAGTTTCGGAATGCGCGCTCTGGGCTGGAGATTAGTCGGCGCGCTGAAGTGCCGCGCGCGGGCATTCGGCGATCGCCTGCTCGGCCAGCTTTTCCTGATCCGCGGGAATCGGGTCGAGCTTCACGACGGCGTAATCCTCGTCGTCCAGGTCGAAGATATTCGGGGCAATTCCCAAGCACACCGCGTTACCTTCGCATCGGTCACGGTCCACGATCACCCGCACTGCACCCTCCTAGAACCAGGCCTTCACCGAAGGACTCGTCTCATCAGTATGTAGGTCCACCATAGGGCCCCGACAGCTTCGGCGAAACGGTCGCTGGATTCCCAGACTAGAACGTGTTACAACCGGGGAGGCGAACGGGTAGCCGTTGGTCGAGCTGCAGCCTGTGACAAGGCTTGTTACTCCGAACGTCGTAAACCTCAAGGACGGCCGAAATGCGCATCAGTTACACCCCGGAACAAGAGGAGCTGCGTCGCGAGCTGCGGTCCTACTTCACCGACCTGATGACCCCCGACCGCCGGGAGGCGCTGACCTCGTCGGGCGGCGGCGAGGTCGGCACCGGCACCGCGTATCGCGACACCGTCGCGCAGATGGGCAAGGACGGGTGGCTCACCCTGAACTGGCCCAAGGAGTACGGCGGTCAGGACCGCTCCCCGATGGACTCGCTGATCTTCACTGACGAGGCCGCCATCGCCGGCGTGCCGGTGCCGTTCCTGACGATTAACAGCGTGGCGCCCACGATCATGGCGTTCGGCACCGAGGAGCAGAAGAAGTTCTTCCTGCCCAAGATCGCGGCCGGCGAACTGCACTTCTCCATCGGCTACTCCGAGCCCGGCGCCGGCACCGACCTGGCGAACCTGCGCACCACGGCGGTGCGCGACGGCGACGACTACGTCATCAACGGCCAGAAGATGTGGACCAGCCTGATCGCCTACGCGGACTGGGTGTGGCTGGCGGTGCGCACCAACCCCGAGGCCAAAAAGCACCGCGGCATCTCGATGCTGACCGTGCCGACGACCGCCGAGGGCTTCTCCTGGACTCCCGTGCACACCATGGCCGGCGTGGACACCAGCGCCACCTACTACTCCGATGTGCGCGTCCCGGTGACCAACCTGGTCGGCGAGGAGAACGGCGGCTGGAAGCTGGTGACCAATCAGCTCAACCACGAGCGGGTCGCGCTGGTCTCGCCGCAACCGATCTTCCTGGCCCTGCGCGAGGTTCGCGAATGGGCGCAGAACACCAAGGACGCCGGCGGCGCCCGGCTGATCGACTCGGAATGGGTGCAGATCAACCTGGCCCGCGTGCATGCCAAGGCCGAGGTGCTCAAGCTGATCAACTGGGAACTGGCGTCAGCGTCGAGCGAAACCCTGAACCCGGCGGACGCGTCGGCGGCCAAGGTGTACGGCACCGAGCTGGCCACCGAGGCCTACCGGCTGCTGATGGAGGTCCTGGGTACCGCCGCGACGGTGCGCCAGAATTCGCCGGGCGCGTTGCTGCGCGGCCGGGTCGAACGGATGCACCGGGCGTGCCTGATCCTGACGTTCGGCGGCGGCACCAACGAAGTGCAGCGCGACATCATCGGCATGGTCGCCCTCGGCCTGCCCCGGAACCGCTGAGCCGCTACGGAATAGAAGGACGGACGTTCATGGATTTCACCACCACCGAAGCGGCGAACGACCTCGGCAACCTGGTCGACACCATCGTGGACTCGGTATGCACACCCGAACACCAGCGTGAGCTCGACCGGCGAGATCCGGGGGCACCTCCCGCTTGCGGGGGACGCTTCGACCGCGCCCTGTGGGGCAAGCTGATCGACGCCGGCATCCTGTCCAGCGCGTCGGCCACCTCGCTCGGGGGTGACGGCTTCGGCGCGCTCGAGCAGATCGCGATCCTGGTTGCGCTGGGGCACCAGCTGGCCGCCGTGCCGTACCTGGAATCCGTGGTGCTGGGCGCCGGGGCGCTGGCCCGGTTCGGTTCCGAAGAGCTGCAACAAAATTGGGGCGTGCCTGCGGTCAACGGCGAGAAGACGCTCGGCGTGGCCCTCGACGGTGAGATGGGCGAGGGGCCGGTGCGGGCGGCCGGCGCCGGCGCCGGCGCCGGTTACCGGCTGACCGGAACCCGCACCCAGGTCGGCTTCGGCCCGGTGGCCGACGCGTTCCTGGTCCCGGCCGAAACGGACTCCGGCACGGCCGTTTTCCTGGTCACCGCCGAGGACCCGGGCGTCACCGTGACCGCGCTGAAAACCACCGGCCTGGGTAGCGTCGGGCACCTAGCTCTGGACGGGACCGAGGTGGACGAGGGTCGCAAGGTCGGCGGCGCCGAGGTCGTCACGTGGCTCGGCACACTGGGCACGTTGGGCCGCAGCGCTTTCCAGCTCGGGGTTCTCGAGCGGGGCCTGCAGATGACGGCCGAATACGCGCGTGAGCGTGAGCAGTTCGACCGCCCGATCGGCAGCTTCCAGGCGGTGTCGCAGCGGCTGGCCGACGGCTACATCGACGTCAAGGGGCTGCGGCTCACCCTCACCCAGGCGGCCTGGCGGGTCTCGGAGGACATTCCGGCCGAAATCGACGTCGCCAGTGCGGCGTTCTGGGCGGCGGATGCCGGTCACCGGGTGGCGCACACCATCGTGCACGTGCACGGCGGCGTGGGCGTCGACACCGATCACCCCGCTCACCGTTATTTCCTGGCCGCCAAGGAGATTGAGTTCGCCCTGGGCGGTGCGACCGGTCAGCTGCGGCGGATCGGCCGGGAGCTGGCGGAGACGTCCGCTTAGGCGCGATGGAACTCACCGACGACCTGACCGTCACCAAGCTGCTGGCGCCGCTCACCGAGATCGACGATCGGGGTATCTACTTCGAGGACTCGTTCACCAGCTGGCGCGACCACCTGCAGCAGGGTGCCGCGATCGCCGCGGCGTTGCGGGCTCGGCTCGACCCCGCCCGGCCGCCGCACGTCGGCGTGCTGCTGGAGAACACCCCGTTCTTCTCGGCGATGCTGGTGGCGGCGGGCATGTCGGGCATCGTGCCGGTGGGACTCAACCCGGTGCGTCGCGGCGAGGCGCTGCGGCGCGACATCGCCCGGGCCGACTGTCAATTGGTGCTGGCGGATTCGAAATCGTCTGAGACGCTGGGCGATATCGAGCACCTGAACGCCGACTCCTCCGAGTGGACCGACGAGGTCGCCGCGCACCGCGCCACCCCGATCTCCTTTCAGGACGCGTCACCGACGGATCTGTTCATGTTGATCTTCACGTCGGGCACCAGCGGCGAGCCCAAGGCGGTCAAGTGCAGCCACGGCAAGGTCGCGATCGCGGGCGTGACGATGTCGGCGCGCTTCGGCCTGGGCCGCGACGACGTCTGCTACGTGTCGATGCCGCTGTTTCATTCCAATGCGGTGTTGGTCGGCTGGGCGGTGGCGGCGGCCTGCGAGGGCTCGATGGCGTTGCGGCGCAAGTTCTCCGCCTCGAACTTCATCGTCGATGTCCGTCGCTACGGTGCCACCTACGCCAATTACGTGGGCAAGCCCCTGTCGTATGTGCTCGCCACGCCCGAGCAGCCCGACGATGCCGACAACCCGCTGCGCGCGGTGTACGGCAACGAGGGCGTGCCCGACGACATCGAGCGCTTCGGCCGCAGGTTCGGGTGCGTCGTGCAGGACGGGTTCGGTTCCACCGAGGGCGGCGTGGCCATCGCACGCACGCCCGACACACCCCCGGGTTCGCTGGGCCCGCTTCCGCCGGGTATCGACATCATTGATCCCGACACCGGGGCATCCTGCCCGCCTGGCGTGGTCGGCGAACTGGTCAACACCGCGGGGCCGGGGCGTTTCGAGGGTTACTACAACGACGAGGCGGCCGAGGCCGAACGGATGGCCGGCGGCGTGTACCACAGCGGTGATCTGGCCTACCGCGACGACGCCGGCTTCGCGTATTTCGCTGGGCGGCTGGGCGATTGGATGCGAGTCGACGGGGAAAACCTCGGCGCCGCGCCGATCGAGCGGGTATTGCTGCGCCACCCCGACGTCGCCGAGGTCGCGGTGTACCCGGTTCCGGACCCGAGGGTCGGCGACCAGGTGATGGCCGCGTTGGTGATGGCCCCGGGCGCCGAGTTCGACGACGAAAAGTTCCGCGCGTTTCTGGCCGGGCAGCCGGATTTGGGACCCAAACAATGGCCGTCGTACGTGCGGATCAGCGCCGAACTCCCGCGGACGGTGACGTTCAAAGTGTTGAAGCGCCAACTGGCCGCTCAGGGCGTCGATTGCGACGATCCGGTGTGGAAGATCCAGCGCTAGGGACCCGGGACGGGCGTTACCGCCGGATGCGCCGTCCACGCAGTAAACTCAGCGCTTGATGAAAATCCGCGAAACGATCGCCGGCTCGATCCTGGTCGGGTCGCTGGCTGGCGCCGCGCTCGGGCTGAGCGCCGGTTTCGCCACGGCGGATCCACCTCCGCCGCCTCCCCTGCCTCCCCCACCGCCGCTGGTGTGGTCGCCGCCGACGCCGGACCCCGGGCCGTGGGAAGCCCCTCCCCCGCAGGAGGAAGGGCCCCCGCTGCCGCCGCCGGGCTGACGGTTCCGCCCGGCACCCGGCGCCGCCACGTACATGCCGCAACGACAAGGAGACGCGATGGTTGACGCGCCGGTCCCCCGCCTCGGCGTCGTGGTGCCGCACGCCGATGTCGGAGCCAGCGCGTGACGGCACGGCCGCTCGAGCTCGCGCTGGAAGCCAGCTTCGAACAGCTCTCGGCCGCGGTGCCGGCGAACGTCGGCGTCGCGATCGCCCGGCCGGACAGAACCTTTTCGCTGGGCAGCTGGTGGTCGGGCGTGGCATGGTCGACCATCAAGGTGCCGTTGGCGATAGCGGCGCTGCGCAGCGATTGGCTGGGCGCGCGCGATTTGGTCGTCAAAGCCATCACCGAATCCGACAATCGCGCCTCTGAACAGTTGTGGTCGCAATTGGGTGAGCCGGCGGTTGCGGCGCGACGGGTCCAGTCCGTCGTGGCCGAAGGCGGTGACACCGCGACCGTGGTCGAATCGCGTCGGCTTCGCCGCGGTTTCACCGCGTTCGGCCAAACCCAGTGGAGCCTGCAGCGTCAAGCGCGGTTCGCCGCGGAGCTGTCGACCATTCCCGACGCCGTCGAAGTGATCGACCTGATGCAGCGCCTCGTCACCGGCGACCAGTGGGGTCTGGCCGCCAAAGGCATTGCCGCGAAGGGTGGTTGGGGGCCGGGGATGCACGGCGAGTACCTGGTCCGGCAATTCGGCATCGTCCCCACCCCGTCCGGTCACTGGGGCGTGGCCCTGGCGGCCGACGCGGACGACGGCGCGTTCGAGACGGGCGTCGACGTGGTCAATACGATGACGGACTGGCTGCTGAGCCGGCTGCCGACGCTAGCCCGTTATTGACGGCACCACGGCGTCGATCAGATGCGGCCCGGGTTCGGCGAAGGCGGCCCGCAGCGCATCTGTAAATTTCTCGGCCGTGGTGACGCGCCGGGCGGGCACTCCCATGCCCTCGCTGATCTTCACGAAATCCATTGCGGGGTCGGATAAGTCGAGAAGTGAGAGCGCCTCGGGCCCGGGTGCCGACCCGGCGCCGACGCGTTGCAGCTCGATCCGCAGGATGTCGTAGGCGCTGTTGTTGTACAGCACGGTGGTCACGTTGAGGTTCTCGCGGGCCTGGGTCCACAATCCCGAAATCGTATACATGGCCGAGCCATCGGATTCCAGACACAGCACCGGACGATGGGGGGCGGCCACCGCGGCGCCCACCGCCGCCGGGATGCCGTAGCCGATCGCGCCGCCGGTCAGGGTCAGCCAGTCGTGTGCCGGCGCCCCGGCGGTGGCCCCCGCGAGCAGCACGCCCGAGGTGTTCGACTCGTCGACCACGATCGCCGCGTCGGGCAGCAGCGCCCCGATCACGTCGGCGGCCGACGCGGAGGTCAGCGCGCCCGTGGGTAGCGGGGGACGCGATGCGGGCGCCACCGGCGCTTCGGTGCCGGGGGCGATCTGGTCGGCCAAAGCGATCAAAGCGTCTGCGGCGCCGCTGTATTCGGCGAGCACGAGCACCTCGCAGCCGGCCGGTACCAGGTCGCTGGGCATGCCGGGGTAGGCGAAGAACGACACCGGCGACTTGGCGCCGGCCAGCACCAGATGCTTGGCGCCGTCCAACTGGGCCGCGGCCGCCTCGGCGAAATAGGCTAGCCGGTCGACCGCGGGGACGTCGGCCCCCCGCTCGAGACGGGTGGGGAAGGTTTCGCACAACACGCGCGCTCCCGTCGCCGCCGCAATGCGGGTGGCCGCCGCCAGCCCGGCACGGCGGGTGGCGTCGCCGCCCACCATGATCACCGTCGGCTCGCCGGAGCCGAGCACCTCGAGCACCTCGGGGGCCAGCAGGGGATCGGCGCCCGTCGGCTGGGCATCCAGGTTGGAGAACAGCTGGGCGCCGTCGGACCAGGACACGTCGGCGGGCAGGATCAGCGTCGAAATCTGCGAACCCCACCGGCTGGCCGCGATGCCTTCGACGGCATCGGCCGAGACCGCAGAGGCGTCACCGGTGCGGCGCACCCAGCCCGAGACGCTGCCGGCCAGCGCGTCGATGTCGGATTCCAGTGGGGCGTCGTACTTTTTGTGATAGGTGGCGTGGTCGCCGACGACCACCACCATCGGCACCCGCGCGCGGCGCGCGTTGTGCAGGTTGGCCAGGCCGTTGCCAAGCCCGGGACCCAAGTGCAGCAGCACCGCGGCCGGTCGATCGGCGATGCGCGCGTAACCGTCGGCCGCCCCGGTGGCCACCCCCTCGAACAGCGCCAGCACGCCGCGCATGCGCGGCACGGCGTCCAGCGCCGCGACGAAGTGCATCTCCGACGTGCCCGGGTTGGCGAAACACACGTCGACGCCGCCGTCCACCAGGGTGTTGATCAGGGCCTGGGCACCGTTCACTTAACTGCCTCCAGTCGGAAAACTCGTTCGGCGTTGCCGCGCAGGAAATCTCGGCGGGCCTCGTCGGACAGCCCGAGGTCATCCAGTCCGGCCAGCGCGTGTTCGTGGGTGACCATCGGATAATTGGTGCCGAACAACACTTTTCGTTGCCCGGTACCGGTCCTCATGAATCTGACGAGTTCGTCCGGCAACCGCTTGATGGTGTACGCCGAGGTGTCGATGTAAACGTTTTCATGCTTGCGGGCGACCGCGACCATCTCCTCGGTCCACGGGTAGCCGACATGGCCACAAACGATCACCAGCTCCGGGAAATCGAGCGCCACCTGGTCGATGTAGGGGATCGGGCGGCCGGTCTCCGACGGGCGCAAGGGGCCGGTGTGACCGACCTGGGTGCAGAACGGCACCCCGGATTCCACGCACTGGGCGAACAGCGGATAGTAACGACGATCGGTGGGCGGGGCGTCCCACAACCAGGGCACCACCCGCAGTCCGACGAATCCTCCGTCGGCTATCCGGCGGCGCAGCTCCCGGACGGCTTCCATCGGGCGGTCCAGGTCGACGGCGGCCAGGCCGAGCAGCCGGTTCGGGTGCGCGGCAACCCATTGCGCCACCTCGTCATTGGAGACCAGGTCGGCTCCGCCGGGCCCACGCCAGGCGCTGAGCACACCCAAGTCGACGCCGGCGGTGTCCATCGACGCCAGGGTCGCGTCGATCGGGATCTCGGTGTCGGGGATCGACCCGCCCGTCCACCGCCGCAGCGACGCCAGCATGTCACTGCGCAAAAACCGCGCAGTCGGATGCTGCATCCAGACATCGATCGTCATGCGATTCGACTCTAGACCGGGGCCCGCCGCCCTCCGAGCTCAGATGGTCAGCGCTGCGCGGGCGCAGGCGTGGGTCTGCTGCGCGTACCCGCCACCGAACAGCACCACGTGCGCCAGCAGCCCGAAGAGCTGATGCAGGCCGGTGCGGTCGCGCCAGCCGGGCCGCACCGCTCGCACTTGTTGGTAGCCGTCGATGACCGCGTCGTAGTGCGGGCAGCCGAACAGCGCGAGCATCGCCAGGTCGGTCTCGCGGTGACCGGCGTGCGCGGCCGGGTCGATGAGCACCACACCGTCGGGCGTCCACATCACGTTCCCGCTCCACAGATCGCCATGCAGCCGTGCCGGCCGGTCGTCGTCGTCGAAATCGCCGGCGCGGCAACGGGCCGCAACGGAATGCACGGCGTCGAGGGTGGCGGCGTCCAGGCGCGGGGCGGCGAGTCCGGCCATCGGGGTCAGCCGTTCGTCGGCATAGAACTCGCCCCAGTGCCGGTGCCGTCGCAGCGAGAGCGGCAGGGGCTGCGACAGCGGCCCGAAGAAACCCGGTCCGTCCCAGCCGTCCGGCCCGGCACCGAACGCCGGCGCGCCGGCGTCGTGCGTGACGGCCAGCCGGCTACCGAACGTGCGCGCCGCCTCTGGCGTCGGGCGCGCGGAGTCAAGGCGCCGCAGGGTCAGGCTGGTGTCGTCCACCGCGACGACCCGCGCGCACGGCACGCCGCCGTCGACGGCGGAAAGCCATTGCAGCCCTGCGGCTTCGGCCGCAAAGAACCCGGCGGGCGCGCCCGCTCGCTGTTTGACGAAGTCGGTCACACCGCGCGCGGGCCTAGCGCTGAAAACGCATCACGCGGTCGCGTGGGCGGCGTGCACGTCATCGGCCGGCCGGGCCTCGGTCTGCTCCTTGGCCCAGCGGTAGTCGGGCTTGCCCGCGGGCGAGCGCTTGACCTCGTCGACCAGCCACAGGCTGCGCGGCACCTTGTATCCCGCGATCTCGGAGCGCACGAAGCGGTCCAGCTCCGACAGCGCGGGCCGGGCGCCCGGGCGGGGCTGCACGACGGCGGCGACGTGCTGGCCGTAGCGCGGGTCGGGCACGCCGACCACCAGGGCGTCGAAGACGTCGGGGTGGCCCTTGAGCGCGGCCTCGACCTCCTCGGGGTAAATCTTCTCGCCGCCGCTGTTGATCGACACCGAGCCGCGGCCCAGCATCGTGACGGTGCCGTCCTCCTCGACGGTCGCGTAGTCGCCTGGGATGGCGTAACGCACGCCGTTGAACGTCTTGAAGGTCTCGGCGGTCTTCTTTTCGTCTTTGTAGTAACCGACCGGAATGTTGCCCTTCTTGGCGATGAAGCCGCGCACACCGGAACCGGGCTTGACCTCGTTGCCCTGCTCGTCGAGGACGACGGTGCGGTGGTCGATCGTCACGCGCGGGCCGCCGGCGTGCGGCGCGTCCTTGGCGACGATGCTGGTGCCGCCGAATCCGGTTTCCGATGACCCAATCGAGTCGGTGATAACCCGGTTGGGCAGCAGCTCGAGGAACTTCTCCTTGATGCTCGGTGAGAACAGCGCCGCGGTCGACGCGAGCAGGAACAGCGACGACAGGTCATATTCGTTGCCCTTGTCCTGGTGTGTCAGCAGCGCGTCGAGCAGCGGCCGCGCCATCGCGTCCCCGGTGAAGAACAACAGGTTCACCTTGTGCTCGTGAATCGTGCGCCACACCTCGTCGGCGTTGAATTCCGGTGTGAGCACGGTGGTGTGGCCAGCAAAGATGGACATCCAGGTGGATGATTGGGTGGCGCCGTGGATCATCGGCGGGATCGGGTAGCGGACCATCGGCGGGTTGGCGGCCGCGGCCCTGGCAAGGTCGTACTCGTCCTGGACGAATTCGCCTGTGGCGAAGTCGGTTCCACCGAACAGCACGCGGTAGATGTCCTCGTGGCGCCACATCACGCCTTTGGGAAAGCCCGTCGTGCCGCCCGTGTACAGCAGGTAGATGTCGTCGGCGCTGCGCGGGCCGAAGTCGCGCTCGGGCGAGCTCTGCGCGATCGCCGAGTAGAACTCGACGCCGCCGTAACGCTGGAAGTCGTTGTCGCTGCCGTCCTCGACGACCAGGACCGTCTTGACGTCGGGGGTGTCGGGCAGCACGTTGGCCACCCGGTCGGAGTACTGGCGCTCGTGCACCAGCGCGACCATGTCGGAGTTCTCGAACAGGTAGCGCAGCTCGCCCTCGACATACCGGTAGTTGATGTTCACCAGGATGGCGCCGGCTTTGACGATGCCGAGCATCGCGATGACGATCTCGATGCGGTTGCGGCAGTACAGGCCGACCTTGTCGTCCTTTTTCACCCCCTGCTCCAACAGGTAGTGAGCCAGGCGGTTGGCCTTCTCCTCTAACTGGGCATAGGTCAACTTCTCGTCGCCGCAGATCAGGGCGACACGGTCGGGCACAGCGTCGATGGCGTGCTCTGCGAGATCGGCAATATTCAAGGCCACGGCCACCAAATTAGAACGTGTTACATTTCGAGGCAAGCTCGTGCCCATAGTCGAGGGAAAGGCGGTAGCCGTGACCGTGGAGAATGCCGGAACCCCAGCAAACACCGAAAACGGGGAGACCGGACCGGACGCGCTGGTGGAACAGCGTGGTCACACCCTCATTGTGACCATGAACCGGCCGCACCGCCGCAACGCCTTGAGCACGGAAATGATGGAAATCATGGTCCAGGCCTGGGACCGCGTGGATAACGACGACGACATCCGCTGCTGCATCCTGACCGGGGCCGGTGGCTACTTCTGCGCGGGCATGGACCTCAAGGCGGCAACCCAGAAGCCGCCGGGTGAGTCATTCAAGGACGGCAGCTACGACCCGTCGCGAATCGACGCCCTGCTCAAGGGCCGCAGGCTCAAGAAGCCGCTCATCGCCGCCGTCGAAGGCCCGGCCATCGCGGGGGGCACCGAGATCCTGCAGGGCACCGACATCCGGGTGGCCGGTGAGAGCGCCAAGTTCGGCATCTCCGAGGCCAAGTGGAGCCTGTACCCGATGGGCGGCTCCGCCGTGCGGTTGGTGCGCCAGATCCCCTACACCGTGGCGTGCGACCTGCTGCTGACCGGCCGGCACATCACCGCCGCGGAAGCCAAGGACATGGGCCTGATCGGCCACGTCGTTCCCGACGGGCAGGCGCTGGCCAAGGCGCTCGAGATCGCCGAAGTGATCGAGAACAACGGACCGCTGGCCGTCCAGGCGATCCTCAAGACGATCCGCGAGACCGAGGGCATGCACGAGGAAGAGGCCTTCAAGCCCGACACCGCCAACGGCATACCAGTGTTCCTCTCCGAGGACTCCAAGGAAGGCCCGCGCGCGTTCGCCGAGAAGCGCAAGCCCAACTTCAAAAACCGCTAGTGCCTTCGCGAGCGTAAGCGCACTGCGAAATCTCGCGTGTTTTTCCGCAGTGCGCTTACGCTCGCGCGCCGAAGGCGTTACAGCAGTGGCGCGCTGGGGGTGAAGACCACCGGCATCGCTTCCAGGCCACTGACGAAGTTCGCCGGCCGCAGCGGCAGGGTCGAGTCGTCGTCGGCCAGCCTGAGATCCGGCAGCCGCTTGAGCACCCGCTCGGTCATCATCGACAGCTCGAGCCGGGCCAGCTGGTTGCCCAGGCAGAAGTGCGTGCCGAACCCGAAGGCCATGTGGCTGTTCGGGTTTCGCCGGATGTCGAAGTTGTCCGGGTCTTCGAACACCGACTCGTCGAAGTTGCCCGACTCGAACAGCAGCATGATCTTCTCGCCCTCGCGGAGTTCGGTGCCGTGAAAGTCCGTGTCGGCCGTCAAAGTTCTGCACATGTTCTTCACCGGCGACGTCCAGCGCAGCATCTCCTCGATGGCGCCGGGCAGCAAGGACGGGTCGCGCACCAGGGCATCCCACTGCTCGCGGTGGCGCACCAGCTGTTCCGTCCCCCCGCTCAAGGTGTGTCTGGTGGTCTCGTCGCCGCCGATGAGGATGAGCAACGTCTCCATGACGATCTCGTCGTCGGACATCCGCTGCCCCTCCACCTCGGCGTTGACCAGGATGGAGAACAGGTCATCGGTGGGCTCGGCGCGCCGCTTGGCGATGATGTCCATGGTGAACGCGGTGTAGGCGGCGAAAGCCTCCATCACGGTTTGGAATTCGGCCGACGCGGGGTCGATGTGCGAGCTCAGCCCGCACACCAGGTCGTCGGACCACTTCAACAGCATGCCGCGTTCGGAGGGCAGCACGCCCAGCATGTCGCCGATCACCGCCATGGGCAGCGGGGCGGCGATGTCGCGGACGAAGTCACACTCGCCGCGCTCACACACCGCGTCGATCAGCGTGTCGCACAACTTGGCGATGGACGGCTCCTTCTCCTTCACCCGCTTGCGGGTGAAGCCGGCGTTGACCAGCTTGCGCCGCAACAGGTGCGCGGGGTCGTCCATGTCGATCATGTACGGCATGCCGGGCTGATCGGGACGGATGCCGCCCGTGCTGGAGAACAGCTCCGGATTGCGTTCGGCGTCCAGGATGGCTTGATAGGTGGTGGCGCCGGCCAGGCCGTTGCGATCGCGAAACACCGGCTGGTTGGCGCGCATCCAGCGGTAGGCCTCGCGCGAGGTGTGACGGTCGGCGTAGAAATTGCCGTCTGCCAGGTCGATATTCGAGATCGCTTCCGGGATGGTCGAAGTCATCTACAGCCTCCAAAGGTTGACGAACGGATTACAGTAACCGGCATGCCTGAGTCACAACACGTAGTTGCGGGGACCGTCCTCACCATGCCGGTGCGGATACGAAAAGCCGACGTGCACACCGCGATGTTTTCGGTGGATGCGCAAGCGGCGCAACGCCTTATCGACTACAGCGGCCTGCAGGTCTGCCAGCCCCGCCCCGGTCGGGCGGTGGTGAACCTGATGCTGGCGCGCTACATCGACGGCGATTTGGGCCAGTACCACGAATTCGGTACCTGCGTCATGGTCAACCCGCCCGGCTCGACGGCCCGCGGCTGGCGGGCCCTGGGCGATGCGGCCGCGTTCATTCACCATCTGCCCGTCGACCAGAGCTTCACCCTGGAAGCCGGGCGCTCGATCTGGGGATTCCCGAAGATCATGGCGGACTTCACCGTTCGTGAGCACGGCCGGTTCGGATTCGACGTCAGCGCCGACGGCGCCCACATCGCGGGCATCGATTTCGCCCGCGGGCTGCCGGTGCCCTCGATGTTCACGTCGCGCCCGCAGGTGCTCAAGACCTACACCTTCGCCGAGGGCACCACCCGGGAAGTGCCCTGGGAGATGCGGGTGCGCGGGCTGCGCGGTCGGCCCGGCGGGGCGACGTTGCGCCTGGGTGATCACGCCTACGCCGAGGAGCTGGCGTCGCTGGGCCTGCCGAAGCGCGCGATGGCCTCCGGATCGGTCGGCCACGTCGAGATGACCTTCGGCGACGCCCACCCGCTCGGCTGACCGGCCGGGCGCGTCCCCCTCGCCGCTTCGCGGCTGGGGGCACCCCCGCTGCATCGTCGTCAGGCGTGCCATCCGGACAATCTAGAACGCGTTCTAAGCCCCTGGCAAGAAAATTAGAACGTGTTCTAGTTTGTCCCGGGCGGGGGTCAGATCAGGGTCGCCAGCTCGCGGACCTGCTCCGTACTGCGGCCGGACACCACCATCATGGTGACGCCGGCGTTCTCCCAGGCCTTGATCTGCTTACGCACGTAGTCGACGTCGCCGACGATCGCGGCGTCGTCGATCACCTCGTCGGGGATGATTTCCGCGGCCTTGTCCTTCTGGTTGCTGCGGAACAGCTTCGTCACGTCGTCGACCACTTCGGAGTAGCCCATCCGCCGGTAGACGTCGGCGTGGAAGTTGGTGTCCTCGGCACCCATGCCGCCCATGTAGAGCGCGATGTAGGGCTTCATGGCCGCGAACGCGGCGCTGCGGTCCTCGGTGATGACGATGTTGGCCGTCGCGCAGATCTCGAAGTCCGCGCGGCTGCGGCGGGCGCCCGGACGGGCGAACCCCTCGTCCAGCCACTCGTTGTAGGTGTCGGCCATCCGCGGCGTGTAGAAGATCGGCAGCCAGCCGTCGCAGATCTCGGCGGCCAGCGCGACGTTCTTCGGCCCCTCGGCGCCCAGCATGATCGGGATGTCGGCCCGCAGCGGATGAGTGATGGGCTTGAGCGGCTTGCCCAGACCCGTTGCGCGCTCACCGGTCAGCGGCAGCGGGTAGTGCGGCCCGGCGCTGGTCACCGGGGCTTCGCGCGCCCACACCTGCCGGATGATGTCGATGTACTCACGGGTGCGGGCCAGCGGTTTGGGGAACGACTGGCCGTACCAGCCCTCGACCACCTGCGGGCCGGACACACCCAGTCCGAGGACGTGCCGGCCGCCGGACAGGTGGTCGAGCGTCAGCGCCGCCATCGCGCAGGCCGTCGGGGTGCGCGCGGACAGCTGAACCACCGATGTGCCCAGCCGCACCCGCGACGTCGACGACCCCAGCCAGGCCAGCGGGGTGTAGGCGTCCGATCCCCAGGCCTCTGCGGTGAAGACGGCGTCGTAGCCGGCCTCCTCGGCCGCGGCGACGAGCTCGCCGTGGTTCTGCGGCGGCTGAGCGCCCCAATATCCCAGCTGCAATCCCAGCTTCATCGTCGTCACCCTTCCGTCGCCGACCCGATGTTGAATCCGTTCTTAGAACCTGTTCTACTCGATGGCGTGACAGCCAGCTCGAGTAGCCCGCCCCTGATGGATCACCCTGAGCCACCGCTCGCCGCGCCACTGACGTTGTCCTTCGACTACACCCGTTCAGTCGGCCCCACGCTGAGCAAGTTCTTCACCGCCCTGCGCGACCGCCACATCCTGGGCGTGCGCGGATCGGATGGCCGGGTGCATGTGCCGCCGGCCGAATATGACCCGGTCACCTATGAGCCGCTGGGCGAGATGGTACCGGTGTCCAGCGTCGGCACGGTGGTCTCATGGACCTGGCAGCCTGACCCCATCGAGGGACAGCCGCTGGACCGGCCGTTCGCCTGGGCGCTGATCAAGCTCGACGGCGCCGACACGCCGCTGATTCACGCCGTTGATGTTGGAGCCGCGGGTCCTTCCGCCATCAAGACCGGCAGCCGGGTGCACGCGCACTGGGTCGACGAGCCGGTGGGCGCCATCACCGACATCGCCTATTTCGCGCTCGGCGAGGAAGCCGAGGCGGTGGCCGAGCAGTCCGACGGCGACAAGGACCCGGTGACCATGATCGTCACGCCGGTGTCGCTGACCATCCAGCACAGCGCCTCGCACGAGGAGAGCGCCTACCTGCGGGCCATCGCGCAAGGCAAACTGCTCGGCGCGAAGACGGGCGAGAACGGCAAGGTCTATTTCCCGCCGCACGGCGCCGATCCGGCGACCGGCCAACCGACGACCGAGTTCGTCGAGCTGCCCGACAAGGGCACCGTCACGACGTTCGCGATCATCAACATCCCGTTCCAGGGCCAGCGCATCAAGCCGCCCTATGTGGCCGCCTACGTGCTGCTCGACGGAGCCGACATCCCGTTCCTGCATCTGGTCGCCGACATCGACGCCCACGAAGTGCGGATGGGCATGCGCGTCGAGGCGGTGTGGAAACCCCGTGAGGAGTGGGGATTTGGCATCGACAACATCGAGTACTTCCGGCCGACCGGGGAACCCGACGCCGACTACGACACCTACAAGCACCACCTGTAAAGGGCTTAGGAACACATGAGCGCTCGCAGCGTTGCGGTCGTGGGCTTTGCCCACGCCCCACACGTCCGCCGCACCGACGGCACCACCAACGGTGTCGAGATGTTGATCCCATGCTTCGCCCAGTTGTACGAGGAGCTGGGCATCGAAAGGACCGACATCGGCTTCTGGTGTTCCGGATCATCCGATTACCTTGCCGGACGCGCATTTTCGTTCATCTCGGCGATCGACTCGATCGGTGCCGTTCCGCCGATCAACGAGTCGCACGTCGAAATGGACGCCGCCTGGGCGCTTTACGAGGCCTACATCAAAATCCTCACCGGTGAGGTGGACACCGCGCTGGTGTACGGCTTCGGCAAGTCCTCGGCCGGCATCCTGCGCCAGATCCTGTCGCGGCAGACCGATCCCTACACGGTCGCGCCGCTGTGGCCCGATTCGATCTCACTGGCCGGGCTGCAGGCGCGCATCGGGCTCGACACCGGCAAGTGGACCCAGGAGCAGATGGCGCGGGTGGCCTTCGACTCCTTTGCCAATGCGCGCCGCGTGGACAAGGTCGAGGGGTCGATCAGCGTGGCCGAACTGCTCGAGCGGCCGTTCTTCGCCGACCCGCTGCGCCGCCACGACATCGCGCCGATCACCGACGGCGCCGCGGCAATCGTGCTCGCGGCCGGCGACCGGGCAAGTGAGCTGCGGGAAAACCCCGCCTGGATCACCGGAATCGAGCACCGCATCGAAACCCCGTCACTCGGCGCGCGCGATCTCACCGAATCACCGTCGACGAAGGCCGCGGCCCACGTGGCCACCGGCGGCCGAACCGACAACCTCGACGTGGTCGAGATCTGCGCGCCCTTCACCCACCAGCACCTGATCCTCGAGGAAGCGATCCGCGTCCCCGGACCGACCAAGGTGAACCCGTCCGGTGGCGCGTTGGCGGCCAACCCCATGTTCGTCGCCGGCCTCGAACGCATCGGCTTTGCAGCACAACACATCTGGAACGGCTCGGCTGAGCGGGTGCTGGCGCACGCCACCAGCGGGCCCGCGCTCCAACAGAACCTGGTCGCGGTCATGGAAGGAAAGAACTGATGGCCGGTGCAGGGCCGAACGTCGCTGCGGTATTAGGTACCGGACAGACGAAGTACGTCGCCAAACGCCAAGACGTTTCGATGAACGGCATGGTGCGCGAGGCGATCGATCGGGCGCTGGCCGACTCCGGCAGCACCTTCGATGACATCGACGCCGTCGTGGTCGGCAAGGCGCCGGACTTTTTCGAGGGCGTGATGATGCCCGAACTGTTCATGGCAGATGCCATGGGCGCCACCGGCAAGCCGCTGATCCGGGTGCACACCGCGGGCTCGGTCGGCGGGTCCACCGGTGTCGTGGCCGCCAGCCTGGTGCAGTCCGGCAAGTACCGCCGCGTGCTCGCGATGGCTTGGGAGAAGCAGTCGGAGTCAAACGCCATGTGGGCGTTGTCGATTCCGATTCCGTTCATCAAGCCGGTCGGTGCCGGCGCGGGTGGTTACTTCGCCCCGCACGTGCGCTCGTACATTCGCCAATCCGGCGCCCCGACGAACATCGGCGCCATGGTCGCGGTCAAGGACCGGCTCAACGGCGCCAAGAATCCGCTGGCGCACCTGCACCAGCCCGACATCACGCTGGAGAAGGTGATGTCGTCGCCGATGCTGTGGGACCCGATCCGCTACGACGAGACGTGCCCCTCGTCCGATGGCGCGGCCGCCGTGGTGATCGGCAACGAGGAGGCCGCCGAAGCCCGTCTGGCGCAAGGACATCCGGTGGCGTGGATCCACGCCACGGCGTTGCGCACCGAGCCGCTGCAGTTCGCGGGACGCGACCAGGTGAGCCCGCAGGCCGGCCGCGACGCGGCCGCGGCGCTGTGGAAGGCTGCCGGCATCGAAAGCCCCATCGACGAGATCGACGCCGCGGAAATCTACGTGCCGTTCTCCTGGTTCGAGCCGATGTGGTTGGAAAACCTCGGTTTTGCCGCCGAGGGTGAAGGCTGGAAACTAACCGAAGCCGGCGAGACCAAGATTGGGGGCCGGTTGCCGGTCAACCCGTCGGGCGGCGTGCTGTCGTCGAACCCCATCGGCGCCTCGGGCCTGATTCGCTTCGCCGAAGCGGCGATCCAGGTGATGGGCAAAGGTGGCGACCACCAGGTGCCCAACGCACGAAAGGCCTTGGGACACGCCTACGGCGGTGGCTCGCAGTACTACTCGATGTGGGTGGTGGGCGCCGACAAGCCGGCGGCCCAGAAGGTGGATGCGTGACCGCCCATCCGGCGCACGAGGCCGGCCGCCGCTCCCGCGAGGCGGTGGCGGCCAGGGACAAGGATGCCTGGCTGGCGGTGTTCGCCGACGACGCCATCGTCGAGGACCCGATCGGACCGTCGGTGTTCGACCCCGAGGGCCTCGGCCACCGCGGCCGTGACGCCATCTCGGCGTTCTGGGACAAGGCGATCGCCCCCACCACCAAGATCGAGTTCTTCTTCCGCGACACCTACCAGTGTGGCAACGAGGAAGCCAACGTCGGGCACATCCTCATCACGACGGGCGAGTACCAGACGACCGCCGAGGGCGTCTTCACCTACCGGGTCAACGCCGAGGGCCAGATGGTGGCCCTGCGCGCCTACTGGGAGATGGAGCGCGCGGCGGCCAACACCCGCAAGATCTAGAGCGGTTCCAGCCCGGCCAGATGCCGCTGGGCGAGGTCGCGGTAGGCCTGCGGGTTCAGCTTTACCCACATCTCGGCACCGGTCCCGGCGACCGGGCCCTTGATCTGCGCCGGCGCGCCGACCGCCAGCATCCCGGCCGGGATCTGGGTGCCGGCCGTCACCAGCGAATGCGCAGCGATCAGACTGCGCGCGCCGATCACCGCACCGTCGAGCACGGTGGCGTGGTTCGCGATCAGCGCCTCCTGACCGACGTGCACGCCGTGAATGACGCACAGATGCGCGACCGTCGCACCCGGACCGATGTCGACCGGGATTCCGGGCGGCGCGTGCAGAACCGAGCCGTCCTGGACGTTGGCGCCCTCGCGCACCACGATGGGCCCGTAGTCGCCGCGCAGCACGGCGTTGAACCAGACCGAGGCCCCCGCCTCCACCACGACGTCGCCGATCAGGGTGGCCGTCGGGGCAACGAAAGCGGTCGGATCGACCCGTGGCTCGCGGCCCTCGAACGCAAACAGCGGCATCGTTTAGATATACCGCAGCGTGCATATGCCGTGGCCAGGCGCGCCGTCGTTGCGCGCCCCCGCTGCAAAACTGTAACGTGTTCTAGTTAGAGGCCCAGCGAGTTGGAGGTGACAGGTGAGTACCGACACCAAGGCGGTCGGCATCCGGGAGATCGATCCCGGCGCCTTGCCGACCAGATTTGCCCGTGGCTGGCACTGCCTGGGCGTTGCGAAGGACTTCCAGGACGGCAAGCCGCATTCGATCGAGGCGTTCGGGACCAAGCTGGTGGTCTTTGCGGACTCGCAGGGCGACCTGAAGGTCCTCGACGGCTACTGCCGCCACATGGGCGGCGACCTGTCCGAGGGCACCATCAAGGGCGACGAGGTGGCCTGTCCGTTCCACGACTGGCGCTGGGGTGGCGACGGCCGCTGCAAGCTCGTGCCCTACGCCAAGCGCACCCCCAAGACGGCGCGCACCCGGTCGTGGACCACCGACGTGCGCGGTGGCCTGCTGTTCGTCTGGCATGACCACGAAAACAATCCGCCGGACCCCGCGGTGCGCATTCCCGACATCCCCGAAGCGGCCAGCGATGAATGGACCGACTGGCGGTGGAACAGCATCCTCATCGAGGGGTCCAACTGCCGCGACATCATCGACAACGTCACCGACATGGCGCACTTCTTCTACATTCATTTCGGGTTGCCGACGTACTTCAAGAACGTCTTCGAGGGCCACATCGCCTCGCAGTACCTGCACAACGTGGGCCGGCCCGACGTCAACGATCTCGGCACCACTTACGGGGAGGCGCACCTTGACTCCGAGGCCTCCTACTTCGGGCCGTCGTTCATGATCAACTGGCTGCACAACAGCTACGGCGGCTACAAGGCCGAATCGATTTTGATCAACTGCCACTACCCGGTGACCCAGAACTCGTTCGTGCTGCAGTGGGGCGTCATCGTCGAAAAGCCCAAGGGCATGGACGAAAAGATGACCGAGAAGCTCTCGAAGGTGTTCACCGAGGGCGTCAGCAAGGGCTTCCTGCAGGACGTCGAGATCTGGAAGCACAAGACCCGCATCGACAATCCGCTGCTGGTCGAGGAGGACGGCGCCGTATACCAGTTGCGCCGTTGGTATCAGCAGTTCTACGTCGACGTCGCCGACATCGAGCCGGAAATGGTGGAGCGCTTCGAGATCGAGGTGGACACCACCCGCGCCAACGAGTACTGGAATGCCGAGGTCGAAGAGAACCTCAAGGCCAAGGACTCGGAGGCGGACGAGGCCGTCACCGACGACGTGCCGGCCAAGCAACACTAGGAATCATGGGCGACGATCAGCCGGCGGTACCTGACGTCGATCAGCTTGCGCGATCGATGCTGTTGCTGCATGGCGATCACCACGACCACGACGAGAAGCCCGCCGGCGACGGCGGGTCCCGATCCTGGTCGAAGTCAAGGGATTTCGCCAACGACCCGCAGCGCGCCGCGGCCGTCGCCGAAGCGAGCCGCGCCGACCGTGAGCGATACCTCAACTCGGGTCTGATGCCGGTGGACTGCCGGTTCTGCCACGTGCGGGTCACCGTCCGCAGGCTCGGGCCGGGACACACGGCGGTGCAATGGAACACCGAAGCGTGGCAGCGCTGCGCGCACTTCACCCAGGTGCGTGAGTCCGGTGGCGACACCGCGCGCACCCGGTCGTGCCCCAAACTCGCCGACAGCATCGAGCATGCGGTCGCCGAGGGCTACCTCGACGACGATCCGGACGAAGACTGAGCGATTCGTGACGTTGTCGCTCAGAAGCGGGCAACGGATGTGCCCGCCGGCACGGAAACCATTGTGGCGCCTGAGACTCACAGGCCCGCGAATCGCTCCTTGACCGTCTCGGTGGTGAGGCCGTAGTCGGCCAGCGAGTAAGTGTGCTTGGGCGCCCGCGGACCGGACTGGCTGTCCGCGTGGGTCTTTTCCATCGCGGCCCTAGCCTTGTCGGTCAGCGTCAGGCCGAAGTGCCGGTAGATGTCGGCCACGGTGCCCAACGGGTCGGCGATCAATTCCTTGTACTCCACGTCGTAGAACTGCGACGGGCTGTATTTCGCGCGCGCGGTGTTGAACCTCTCCAGCCCCCTCGACCAGGTTTCCATTGCGTCGGCACCGATTTGGGCCCCGGTGAACGACGTCGACCATCCCTCGGCGGTGTGCTGCGCCAGCGAGCACATCGAGGCCATGATCGTTTCGACCGGGCGGTGGGTCTGGATCACCAACGCGTCGGGATAGGTCGCCATCAACGCGTCCAGCGCGAACAGGTGGCTGGGATTCTTGAGCACCCACCGCTTGTCGGCGTCGTTGAGCCCGATCAGTTGCAGGTTCCGGCGGTGCCGCTGATACGACGGCGTCCAGTCCTGTTCCGAGAGCCACCGCGAGTAGGTGGGCAGGTGCGCCAGCGTCTCGTAGGAGGCCGAATGCAGCGACTGCCGCAGCAGCTGCCAGCACTCCTCCAGCTCGTACGCCGCCATGAAATGCAGACCCGTGTAGTCCGGGTTTTCGGCGTGGTGCTTGTTGAACTGTTCGTTCAGTTGGCTGTAAAACGGGTTGGATTCCCAAGTTTCACGCGGCGGGCGCGGCTGCGGGAATTCGGCCAACCACAGATGCAGCCCCTGGTGCGCGGGGTCGGCGCCAAGCAGCCGGTGCAAAGCTGTGGTGCCGGTGCGCACCAGCCCGGTCACGAAGATCGGCCGCTCGATGACGACGTCCGCGTGCTGCGGGTATTGCTTCCAGGCAGCTTCGGAGAGCAGCCTGGCCACCAGCGCGCCGCGCAGGAAGAACCGATTCATCTTGCTGCCCAACGGCGTCAGGTCGGCATCGCGGCGGTAGGAGTCCAGCAGCACCTCCAGCGCTTCGAGGTAGTTGTCGTCGTTGGTACCGAAATCGTCTAGCCCGATCATCTTGCTGGCCGACGCCTTCAAATCGTCAACGGTGCCGACATCGGTGCGTGCAACCGTCATCGCCATCTCCTCCTCATCGCTTCGCTCTGCATCGTCGATGGCGGCATCAGGTGTGATACTCCCCGCAATTGACATCCAAAGTCTGCCCGGTGATACCGCTGGACAGGTCGCTGGCCATGAACAGGATCGCCGAGGCAACCTCGTCCTCGGTTGGTAGCCGCTTCAGATCGGAGCCGGCCGCGGTGGCCTCGTAGATCTGCTCGGCCGTGGTGCCGTACTTGCCGGCCTGGTGGTTGAAGTAGCCCTGCAGGGTTTCACCCCAGATATAGCCAGGTGCAACGGAATTGACCCGGATCCCCTGCTCGCCCAGCTCGGTGGCCAGCGAATGCGACATGGACAGCAGCGCCGACTTGGCCATCTTGTAGGCGCCGTACTTCGCCTGCGAGTGCCGCAACACCATGGAGTTGACGTTGACGATCGAGCCCTTCGACTCGGCCAGCGCCGGCGTGAACCCCTGGATGAGCCGCAGCGCGCCGAGCGCGCTGAGTTCGATCGCGTCGCGGATATGCTGAAAGCTGGTGCTGGAGAACGGTTTCAGCGACGGCACCCGGAACGCGTTGTTGATCAGCACGTCGACCTTGCCGTAGGCCTCCAAGGTGGCTTCGACCAGGTTGCTCACCTGGTCATCCTCGGTGATGTCCGTGCGCACCGTCGTCGCCCGGCCGCCGAGGTCGGCGATCTGCTTGGCGACGTCGTCCAGGCGTTCCGGTGTGCGGGCCGCCAGCACCAGGTCGGCACCTTCCCGCGTGCATCGGTGCGCCAGCGTCGTGCCCAGACCCGGGCCGACGCCGCTGATCACCACTACCTTGCCGTCGAGCAACTTCGTCATCCCAGCATCCTCGCCTGAATCTGTTGGTGGCGCAGCGCAATACGGGCACGCCAGTCGTCCTCTGAGATCTTGTTGTGGTCGTAGTACGGCAACGCGGCCGAAACCTTGTCGATGTCGACCACCTCGACGCTCGGACCGTCGGCATCGGTGAGCTCACGCGACACCCGCTGCCAGCGGAACTGCAGGAAGCCCCGCCGATGGCCGAGCGTCTCGACCCAGTTCGTCACTCCCGGGTTCTGATCGGCGACGACCATGCGCACCTTGCCGTCCGGATCCGCCTGCGCCTGAGTGTTGTTCAGGGAGGTCTGGTGGTTGATGTAGTCCAGCGAGATGTACCAGAGGCTGCCCAGCTGGAAGCCGAGATAGGGCGCGTCGGTGACCGGGATGGTGATGACCATCGCCTGATCCGGTCGCAGGTCGAAGTGCCCGACCGACGAGTACTGCGTGGCCAGTCCGCCCGGAGTCAGCCGCGGCGGCACCATGGTGTTGACCGGCAGGTCGAGATAAAACCACTGCGGGAATTGCAGCCAGGTCTTCACTCGCTGGACGAGTTGCTTTCCCGCCGTGGCGTAACGCTTTTCGATGAGCTCACGGGTCAACGGCGGCGGTGCGGTGCCCGCCGTGTCGAGCCGCGAGATCGCCAGCGTGCCGCGCTGAGCCGACCAGTCACCGTACACCTCGCGGATCACCAATTGGCCGGGGCTGGTGGGTCGCACCCGCCACTCGAAGCTGCCGTCGGGCGCGATCTCGAGCTCGCGATCGTCGAACGCGGCCTGGCTGACGGGCACGAAGTCGTCCGTGTACTCGCCGCCGAGTAGCTGGAAACTCAGGTCGGTGGTGGTTCCGCGCCTGCCGGTGACCACGTAGTCGTGGTTGGCGTGCACCCGGGTACCGAAATAGAGGGTGTCGGGGTTGTCCAGGCCCATCTTGGTGAACGGCCCGGTACCCGACTGCAGGAAGGGATGGTCGCGGTCGTAGTCCACGGCGAGATGGATGCAGGCCGAGATGCAGCCGGCCAGATACTGCAACCCTTCCAGCAGGTCGGCTTCGGTCTCGATGAACGGTGCGTCGGCGACCAGCTGCTCGGCCTCGGCGATCGCAGCGGTGAGGGAATCAGAGAACACGCCTAGACGCTAGAACGTGTTCTACTTTTTCGTCAATGGCGAACGTTCCCGCGCGTCGACCACAGCGTTCAAAGACGACGCCGACTCACTACGGAGGGCACGAGTGGGACAGGTCGATCAGGTGCTGCCGGACGTCGGGATGCCGGTTGAGGTAATCGATGACGTTGCCGTTCCCGCCCTCCGCCTGCGACCTTTGCTGCAGCTGCTGGTGAAGATCCGGGTGCTTTTGCAGGTACGAATCGATGGATTGCCCCACGTCCTGGTTGCATTGCGCGTTGGCCGTGCCGGCCAAGGGCACGGCGATCACCGTTGCGGCGGCAGCGGTCATCAATCCCCCGGCGAGCAGGCCGTACAGCCCGCGGCGACGGGCGCCGACTGTGTTGGATGTGCTCATACGGCCAGGTTACTCGCGGTAGCTTTGCGCCGCCTGTGCGTGCGTTCGGGCGAACCGGCAGGTCAACGCGGGGCCGCGGCGCCGCTTTCCTGCTCGCGCTTGATCTCCAGCGCGATGTCGATCAGCTGGTCCTCCTGGCCGCCGATCAGCTTGCGCTGGCCCGCGCGGTGCAGCAGCTGATGGGCGGGCACACCGTAGCGCTCGGACTGGCGGATGGCGTGCTTGAGGAAGCTCGAGTACACCCCGGAGTACCCCATGATCAGGGCGTTGCGGTCGAGCAGGCACTCGGCGGGCATGGCCGGGGCGACCACCTCTTCGGCGGCGTCGGCGATGTCGAAGAAGTCGATCCCGGTCTTCACGCCGATCTTGTCGAACACCCCGATCAGCGCCTCGACGGGGGCATTGCCGGCACCGGCGCCGAAGCGGCGGCACGAGCCGTCGATCTGCTTGGCGCCCGCCCGGACGGCCTCGACGCTGTTGGCCACCCCGAGGCCGAGGTTCTCGTGGCCGTGGAAGCCGACCTGGGCATCGTCGCCGAGCTCGGCGACCAGTGCCGCGACCCGGTCACGCACGCCCTCGAGGACCAGCGCCCCGGCCGAATCGACCACATAGACGCACTGGCAGCCCGCGTCGGCCATGATGCGCGCCTGGGCGGCCAGCTTCTCCGGCGTAATGGTGTGGCTCATCATCAGGAACCCGACGGTTTCCAGACCGAGTTCGCGGGCCAGGCCGAAGTGCTGGATCGACACGTCGGCCTCGGTGCAGTGCGTGGCGATGCGGCAGATCGAGCCGCCGTTGTTCTGGGCCTCCTTGATGTCTTCCTTGGTGCCCACGCCGGGCAGCATCAGGAAGGCGATCTTGGCTTCTTTGGCGGTCTCGGCGGCGAGCTTGATCAGCTCTTGCTCGGGGGTCTTGGAGAACCCGTAGTTGAAGCTCGAGCCCCCCAGTCCGTCGCCGTGGGTGACCTCGATGACGGGCACCCCGGCGGTGTCCAGCGCGGCCACGATGGCGCCGACTTCGTCCTTGGTGAACTGGTGACGCTTGTGGTGGGAACCGTCCCGCAGCGACGTATCCGTCATCCGCACGTCCCAGATCGGGTTGAAGAAAATCTCCCGGGTGCTCATGATTGCGCTCCTCCGGCCGTCGCGCTCAGGGATTCCTTGGCGATCTCCTCGCCGACCTTGGTCGCCGCGGCCGTCATGATGTCCAGATTTCCAGCGTAAGGCGGCAGGTAGTCGCCCGCACCCTCGACTTCGACGAACGTGGTGACCAGCGCCTGGCCGCCGGAGTTGATCGACGGGTCGTCGAACTGGGGCTCGTTGAGCAGCCGGTATCCCGGCACATAGGTTTGCACCTCGGCGACCACGTCGTGGATGGACTTGGCGATCGCGTCGCGGTCGGCGTCCTCGGGGATGGCGCAGAAGATGGTGTCGCGCATGATCATCGGCGGGTCGGCCGGGTTCAAGATGATGATCGCCTTGCCGCGCGTGGCGCCCCCGATGGTCTCCACCCCCCGGCTGGTCGTCTTGGTGAACTCGTCGATGTTGGCCCGGGTCCCGGGGCCGGCCGACAGCGAGGCGACCGAGGCGACGATCTCGGCATACGGCACGCCCCCGAGGTCGGCGACGGCGCGCGACACCGCGTAGACGATCGGGATGGTGGCCTGCCCGCCGCAGGTGATCATGTTGACGTTCGGCGCGTCCAGGTGCTGGCGCAGGTTGGCCGGCGGGATCACCGCGGGTCCCACCGCCGCCGGCGTCAGGTCGATGGCCCGTATGCCGGCCGCCTCGTACTTGGGGGCGGCGTCGCGGTGCACGTAGGCGCTGGTGGCCTCGAATACCAGGTCGGGCTTCTCCGGCTGCGCCAACAGCCAGTCCACACCCTCGTGGGTGGTCTCCAGACCCAGCTTGCGGGCGCGGGCCAGGCCCTCGCTCTCCGGGTCGATACCGACCATCCAGCGCGGTTCCAGCCAGTCCGATCGCAGCAGCTTGTAGAGCAGGTCAGTGCTGATATTCCCCGACCCGACAATGGCCACAGTCGCCTTAGTCGGCATGATGCCCCTTTTCGAAGCTTTTGAGATTTAAGTTAGACGATTTAAATCGAGCCTATTCGAACGATAGACGCACCGAACCGAGGCCCGCGAAGTCGGCGACGAAGTTGTCGCCCGGGTGCGCGTCGATCGCTTTCGTGCAGGATCCGGGCAACACCACGTCACCCTTGCGCAGGCGGACACCGAAGCCGTCCACCTTGCGGGCCAGCCAGGCCACCGCGGTGACCGGGTTGCCCAGCACCGCGTCGGTGCGGCCTTCGGCGACCACCTCACCGTTGCAGCGCAATACGGCGTCGATCCCCTTGACGTCGATGTCGCGGGGCGACACGCGTGCCTCGCCGAGCACGAAACCCGCCGACGAGGCGTTGTCGGCGATGGTGTCGCACAGTTCGATCTTCCAGTCGGTGATCCGGGTGTCGATCAGCTCGATCGACGGGACCAACGACTCGGTGGCCGCCAGCACGTCGTCCTCGGTGCAGCCGGCTCCGGGCAGGTCGGCGTTCAGGATGAAGCCGACCTCGACCTCGACCCGGGGGTACAGGTAGCGGTTCGCCTTGACCGGGGTGTCCTCGAACAGCTGCATCTCGTCGAGCAGATGTCCGTAGTCCGGCTCGTCGACGCCCATCATTTGCTGGATCGCTTTCGACGAGAGCCCCACCTTGTGGCCGAGCACCCGGGCCCCCTCCGCGACCCTCTGGCGGATGTTGATCAGCTGAATCTCGTACGCGTCGACGACGTCGATGTCCGGATAGGCAGCGGTCAACGGGGCGATCGGCTCGCCGCTCCGCTCGGCCTGCGCCAAGTCGGCAGCTAGCTCGTCGCGCGTGGCAACACTGAGCATTTTTCCAAGTCTCCTCGTACGGTCGACCGGGCCAGTAGCGGCCGCCCCGGGCAATTCTATAACGTGTTCTACATGTCAGCGCAGGAGTACGACGTCGTCGTGGTCGGGAGCGGCGGAGCCGGCATGGTGGCCGCCCTTACCGCCGCTCACCGGGGCCTTTCCACCATAGTCATCGAGAAGGCCCCGCACTTCGGCGGTTCGACCGCACGCTCGGGCGGCGGTGTTTGGATCCCAAATAACGAAGTGCTCAAGCGTGACGGGGTCCGCGATACCGCCGAGGCCGCCCGCACCTATCTGCACGGGATCGTGGGCAACGTCGTCGAGCCCGAGAAGATCGACACCTACCTCGAGCGCGGCCCCGAGATGCTGTCGTTTGTGCTCAAGCACGCACCGCTGAAGATGTGCTGGGTGCCGAAGTACTCCGACTACTACCCCGAGTCGCCGGGCGGGCGCGCGGAGGGTCGATCGATCGAGCCGAAGCCGTTCAACGCCCGCAAGCTCGGCGCCGACGAAGCCGGGCTGGAGCCGGCCTACGGCAAGGTGCCGCTGAACGTCGTGGTGATGCAACAAGATTACGTGCGGCTGAACCAGCTCAAGCGTCACCCGCGCGGCGTGCTGCGCAGTGTGAAGGTCGGGGCGCGGACCATGTGGGCCAAGGCGACCGGCAAGAACCTCGTCGGCATGGGCCGGGCGTTGATCGGACCGCTGCGAATCGGGTTGCAGCGCGCCGGGGTTCCGGTGGTGCTCAACACCGCGCTCACCGACCTCTACGTCGAAGACGGTGTGGTGCGCGGGGTCTACGTGCGCGGGGCCGGCGACGCCGAATCCGGTGAGCCCAGGCTGATCCGGGCCCGACGCGGGGTGATCCTGGCCTCGGGCGGGTTCGAGCACAACGAACAGATGCGGGTGAAATACCAGCGCGCACCGATCACCACCGAGTGGACCGTCGGCGCGGTGGCGAACACCGGTGACGGAATCCTGGCCGGCGAAAAGCTGGGCGCCGCATTGGATCTGATGGAAGACGCCTGGTGGGGGCCCACCGTCCCGCTGGTGGGGGCGCCCTGGTTCGCGTTGTCCGAGCGCAATTCGCCGGGGTCGATCATCGTCAACATGTCGGGCAAGCGGTTCATGAACGAATCGATGCCCTACGTAGAGGCCTGCCACCACATGTACGGCGGTGAATACGGCCAGGGGCCCGGCCCGGGTGAGAACATTCCCGCCTGGCTGGTGTTCGACCAGCAGTACCGGGACCGGTACATCTTCGCGGGATTGCAGCCCGGACAACGCATTCCGCGCAAGTGGCTGGAGTCCGGCGTCATCATCCAGGCCGACACGCTGGCGGAGCTGGCGGCCAAGGCCGGCCTTCCGGTGAACGAATTCACCGCGACCGTGGAACGTTTCAACGGGTTCGCGCGCTCGGGCGTCGACGAGGACTACCAGCGCGGCGAGAGCGCCTACGACAGGTACTACGGCGACCCGACCAACAAGCCGAACCCCAACCTCGGCGAGATCACCCACGCGCCCTACTACGCGGCCAAGATGGTGCCTGGCGACCTGGGCACCAAGGGCGGCATCCGCACCGACATCCACGGCCGGGCGCTGCGCGACGACGGCAGTATCATCGAAGGCCTTTACGCCGCCGGCAACGTCAGCGCCCCGGTGATGGGCCACACGTACCCCGGTCCGGGCGGCACCATCGGTCCGGCCATGACCTTCGGTTACCTGGCGGCGCTGCACATTGCGGAGGAGCGCTGATATGCCCATCGACGTAGACGTCGCGTTGAACGCCGAGCTCGATCCCATCGAATTCTCTTGGGCCAGCAGCGATGTGCAGCTCTATCACCTCGGGTTGGGCGCGGGCGCCGATCCGATGGACCCGCGCGAGCTGCGCTACCTGATCGACGACACCCCGCAGGTGCTGCCGACGTTCGGCAACGTCGCCGCCACCTTCCATGTCACGAAGCCGCCGACGGTCAAGTTCCCCGGCATCGACATCGAGCTAAGCAAGGTGCTGCACGCCAGCGAGCGGGTCGAGGCGCCGGCCCCGCTGCCGCCGTCGGGGTCGGCCAAGGCCGTCACCCGGTTCACCGACATCTGGGACAAGGGCAAGGCCGCGGTGATCTGGAGCGAGACGACGGTGACCGCGCCCGACGGCACGGTGTTGTGGACGCAGCGACGGTCGATCTTCGCCCGCGGTGAGGGCGGATTCGGCGGCGAGCGCGGTCCTTCAGGGGGCGGGTCGTCGGACGGGGCGCCGGACCGCGCCCCCGATCTCGAGGTCGATGTGCCGATCCTGCCGCAGCAGGCGCTGCTTTACCGGCTGTGCGGCGACCGCAACCCGCTGCACTCGGATCCCGAATTCGCCGCCGCCGCAGGGTTTTCCCAGCCCATCCTGCACGGGCTGTGCACCTACGGCATGACCTGCAAGGCGATCACCGATGCGCTGCTCGACGGCGATGCCGGCGCGGTGGCGGCCTACGGCGCGCGCTTCGCCGGGGTGGCGTTCCCCGGCGAGACGCTCAAGGTCGGCATCTGGAAGGACGACGGCCGCTTCCTGGCCAGCGTCGTCGCGCCCTCGCGCGACAACGCCGTCGTGCTGTCGGGCGTCGAACTGGTCCCGGCCTAGGGGCTTTTCGCTCGTCTCCCCGCCGAGTGTGCGACTGGCCGCACACTCGTGCTCGACCGCGCGGCTAGGCGCACACTCGCCGGGCCAACGCCGCCCGAACACGTCCAACGATCTCTGCGGGCCGGTCGCCTGCCACCACCCGGATGACGATCCAGCCGAGACGCTCAAGCGTCTCCAGGCGACGGATGTCCCAGGTGTACTGCCGGCGATCGCTGCGGTGCTGTTCGCCGTCGTACTCAACGGCCACCTTGACGTCCTTCCAACCCATGTCCAGATAAGCGATAGCACTATCGAATTCGTCGAGCACCGGGATTTGTGTCTGCGGTCTCGGCAGGCCTGCCTGGATCAAGACGACGCGGAGCCACGACTCTTTCGGTGACTGCGCACCGGGATCGAACAGATCTACGGCTTGGCGTGCCCGCGAGATGCCGCGGCGTCCGGCATATCTACGGCCAAGCAAATCGATATCTGCGGCTTTGATCTCCGTTGCTCTCGCAAGTGCGTCGATAGCTGCCACGGCCGTCATCGTCCGGTACCAACACCCCAAGTCCAATGCCGTCCGTGACGGTGAGGTGACTGGCATGCCCGCCACCGAGTCAATCTCGTCCTCTTCGATGCGGTCCCGGTGAGTCTGTATGCCGGGTGGATTACGCCGATTGTCGTGGATCAACTCGATTACCTGTAAATCATCGGTCCACTTACTGCCGTGTAGAGCAGCCGCGGCGAAACCTGCGACCACACCTAATCGTCCCGTCCATAGCCACCCCGCCTTTGCGCGAAGCCCGATATCGACCCGAGTATCACGTTGCACATAGATGTTGGGAAACAGTCGTCGACAGCGTGTATCAAGTTGGGTCTTCGTCAAAGTCCCTGCAGCGATCGCCTCGCTGCCGATGAATGGGTCTTGCACCACAGCAGCGTCCCAGGCACTGCCACCTGCCGTCACTTCGGCTGTCCACACGACGACGAGTGTGCGGCTGGCCGCACACTCGAACGTGAACGTGCGGGTGGCCGCACACTCGCGCCAGAGGAAAGCCGCTTAGCCCAGGATTAGGCCCGACGTGGGGACGCCGGTTCCGGCCGTGACGAGGACGTGATCGACATCGGGCACCGGGTTCACCGAGGTGCCCCGCAGTTGACGCACGCCCTCGGCGATGCCGTTCATGCCGTGGATGTAGGCCTCGCCGAGTTGGCCACCATGGGTGTTGATCGGCAGCCGCCCGCCGATCTCGATGGCGCCGTCGGCGATGAAGTCCTTCGCCTCGCCGCGACCGCAGAATCCCAACTCTTCCAACTGAATCAGCGTGAACGGGGTGAAGTGGTCATAAAGCACGGCGGTCTGGATGTCGGTCGGCTTCAACCCCGACTGCGCCCACAGCTGCTGGCCCACCACCCCCATCTCGGGCAGACCGAGTTCGGGCCGGTAGTAGCTGACCATCGTGTACTGGTCGGGGCTAGACCCCTGCGCCGCCGCCTCGATGATCGCCGGCCGCTGCTTGAGATCCTTCGCGCGCTCCGGTGAGGTCACCACGATCGCGACCGCACCGTCGGTCTCCTGGCAGCAGTCCAGCAGCCGCAGCGGCTCGGCGATCCACCGCGAATTCTGGTGGTCTTCAATGGTTATGGGCTTCTCGTAGAAATACGCCTTCGGGTTCTTGGCCGCATGCTTGCGGTCGGCCACCGAGATCACACCGAAGTCCCGGCTGCTGGCGCCGGAAAGATGCATATAGCGCTGGGCGATCATCGCGACCTGCGCGGCCGGTGTGGACAGCCCGTGCGGATAGGAGAACGAATTGTCGGCGGCGGTCGAATCAGCCTGCACGCCAGCATTTCCCACCAGCCGGGTTTGGACCTGACCGAATCTCATGCCGGAGCGCTCGTTGAAGGCGCGGTAAGCCACCACGACGTCTGCCACTCCGGTGGCGACGGCCATCGCGGCATGCAGGATGGTCCCGCACGCGGCACCGCCGCCATAACCCGTCTGGGCAAAGAACTTCAGGTCACCAATGCCGACCGCTCGCGCGACCGCGGTCTCGTTGTTGGTGTCCATCGTGAACGTCGTCAGCCCATCGACGTCGGACGGGCTCAAGCCGGCGTCGTCCAACGCATCCAAGACCGCCTCGGCCGCCAACCGCAGTTCGCTGCGGCCCGAGTCCTTGGAAAAGTCGGTGGCACCGATGCCGACGATGGCAGCCTTACCCGACAACATCAGGCACCCCCGATCGTCAGCGTCACGTTCGCGATGACGTGATCGCCAAGGCTGTTGCGGCCGAACACCTTCAGCGTGATCAGGCCGTCGTCGATGGCGGTCACCTCACCGGAGAAGGTGACGGTGTCGTAGGCGTACCACGGCACACCGAGCCGCAGACCGATCGACTTGATCAGCGCCGTCGGGCCCGCCCAGTCGGTGACGTAGCGCTGCACCAGCCCGGTGTCGGTGAGGATGTTGACGAAGATGTCCTTGGAACCCTTGGCCTGCGCCAGGTCCCGATCGTGGTGCACGTCCTGAAAGTCCCTGGTGGCCAGGGCCGTCGAGATGATGAACGTTGGCGTGCCATGCAGCTTGAGTTCGGGCAGCCTGGTGCCCACTTCAACAACGGGTGCGCTCATGCTTCGTCTCCCACGGGCTCCCACGCGTAGAGGCTCCACTCCGGGCCGGATTCACCGGCCGGGAAGTCGATATACGTTGCGCGGACCGGCATTCCGATTTTGATCGCGGCGTGGTCGACGTTGCGCAGCTCGCCCAGCATGCGAACGCCCTCTTCCAGTTCGACCAGCGCGATCACGAACGGCAGCGTGCGACCGGGCACCTTCGGTGCGTGGTGCACCACGTAGCTGAACACCGTGCCGCGGCCGCTGGCGACCGCGAAGTCGATCGGCTCGCCTTTGTCCTGCCACACCGCCGGCACCGGCGGGTGCTGCAGGGTGCCATCGGCGAGGCGCTGGATACGCAGCTCGTGCGCCGCCACACCCTCCCAGAAGAAGGCGGTGTCGCGGGACACCGCCGGACGCATCATGGCGTCGGCGTCCAGGTCCTGAGGGACCGACGCGGACGCGCCGGAATCCTCGCGGGGCCTGAATTTCAGTATCCGCCAGGCCATCTCGGCGACATCCTCGTCACCGACCCGCCAGGTGATGTGCTGGTTGATGAACCAGCCCTCGCCGAGCCCGGTCTGCTTGGGGCCGACGACGTCGCGCATCTCCGACACGACGGTGACCTGCTCGCCGGGACGCAGATACCGGTGGTAGGTCTGCTCGCAGTTGGTAGCGACCACGCCGATGTAGCCGGCCTCGTCGAACAGCTGCATGATCGGGCCCATGGGGTCGTCGGTCGGGCGTTCGCCGCCCAGTCCGAACATCGTCCACACCTGAATCATGGCCGGTGGGGCGACAATCCCGGGATGACCGGCGGCCTTGGCGGCGGCCTCGTCGACGTAGATCGGGTTGCGGTCCCCCAGCGCCTCGACCCAATTGTTGATCGTCGGCTGGTTCACCGGATCCCGCGCCTCGCGCGGGGTCGCGACGACGGTGGCGGTGATCTCCGCAACCGCTTCCTTGATATCGGTCATCGAGGCACCCTCGGCACCTTGAGTCCGGCCGCGGCGATCATCTCGCGCATCACTTCGTTCACGCCGCCGCCGAAGGTGATGACGAGGTTGCGCTTGGTCTGGGAGTCCAGCCACTTCAGCAGGTCGGCGGTGTCCGAATCGGCGGGGTTGCCGTATTTGCCGACGATCTCCTCGGCGAGCCGGCCGATGTACTGAATCTTCTCGGTACCAAAGACTTTGGTCGACGCGGCGTCGGCCACGTTGATGTCCTCACCCGCGGCGGCCACCTGCCAGTTCAGCAGTTCGTTGATCCGCCACATCGCGTGGATCTCGCCGAGGGCCCGCTTGACGTCCTGGTGATCGATCGGCGTGACGCCGTCGCTGCCCGGCTTGGACGCCCAGGCGTGCACCCGGTCGTAGATGCCGGCGGTGCGGCCCGCGGGACCCAGCATCACCCGCTCGTTGTTGAGCTGGGTGGTGATCAGCCGCCATCCGCCGTTCTCCTCGCCGACCAGCATGTCGGCGGGCACCCGCACGTCGTTGTAGTAGGTGGCGTTGGTGTGGTGGGCGCCGTCGGACAGGATGATCGGGGTCCAGGAGTAACCGGGATCCTTGGTGTCGACGATCAGGATCGAAATCCCCTTGTGCTTCACGGCTTCCGGGTCCGTGCGGCAGGCCAGCCAGATGTAGTCCGCGTCGTGGGCGCCGGTGGTGAAGATCTTCTGCCCGTTGACGATGTACTCGTCGCCCTGGCGCACCGCGGTGGTGCGCAGGGACGCCAGGTCGGTGCCGGCCTCGGGCTCGGTGTAGCCGATCGCGAAGTGCACCTCGCCGGCCAGGATCGCGGGCAGGAACTTCTTCTTCTGTTCCTCGCTGCCGAACTGCTGCAGCACCGGGCCGACCGTCTGCAGCGTCACCGCGGGCAGGGGCACGTCGGCGCGGTGTGCCTCGTTGACGAAGATCGACTGCTCGATGGGGCCGAAGCCCAAGCCGCCGAACTCCTTTGGCCAGCCGACGCCGAGCTTGCCGTCGCGGCCCATCCGCCGGATCACCGCGCGGTAGGCCTCGTTGTGCCGGTCCTGCTCCATCGCCTTCATCTCGTCGGAGGAGATCAGGTTGGAAAAGTATTCCCGCAGTTCCGCTTGCAGCTGACGCTGCTCGGGGGTCAGGTCTATGAACATTGCGCTCCCACCAGATCGAGACGATGAGAAGGACCGCCGAGCAGCCGGGACAGGTCCTTGATCGTGGAGTAGTACCGGTGCATGGGATAGGTGATGTCCATCCCCATCCCGCCGTGCAGGTGATGGCAGAGCTGCATCACCGGCGGGGCCTGCGAGGTGATCCAGTAGCCCAGGACGTCCAGGTCATCGTCGGCGTCGCGGCCCTCGGACAGCCGCCAGGCGACCGACTTCGCCGCCAAATCGATAGTGCGCGAGGCGATGTAGACCTCGGCGAGTTGCGCGGCGACGGTCTGGAACGTCGAGAGTGGCTTGCCGAACTGCTTGCGGTTGGCCACGTAGTCGGCGGTCAGCCGCAGCGCCCCGGCCACCAGCCCGTCGGCGTAGGCCCCGATGGCGGCCAGCACCAACTGGTTGACCCGCGAGGCCGTCGCGCCGGCCAACACGTCGGAGTCTTCGACCGCGACGTCGGCGAACGTGACCGTGTACTCCTCGGAGTCGTTGGAGGTCGGGGTTTGGACCACCTCGACGCCGTTGGCCTTCGGCGACACCACGACCACCGCGCTGTCGGCGGTCACCAGGATCCAATCCGCTTGTCCGGCATAGCCGACGCCGATTTTGGTGCCCGACAGCCGGCCGCCCGCGAACGTCGTCGACGGCCGATCCGGCAGCGCGGTACCCGGCTCGTTGAGCGCGGCGGTCAGCACCCCGCCCTTGGCGACTCCGGCCAGGAACCGGTCCTGCTGTGCGTCGGAGGCCAGGTCGAGCAGCGGCAGCACGCCGAAGCCCAGTGTGGCCAGGGCCGGCGTGACGGCGCCGTGGCGACCGATCTCGGTCAGCACGGTGGCGACCTCGGGCAGACCCACGCCGTCGCCGCCGAGGCGCTCGGGCACCGGGAGCGCCGTCACACCACCGTTGACCAAAGCGTCCCAGCTCAGCTCGCGCTCGAACACCGACGTGACGACATCGGCGACGGCCTGTTGCGTCGCGGTGAGGTCGAAGTCCATCAGGACGTCACCGCGTGCTTGCCGCTGTAGTCGACCTGCCAGTGCTTGATGCCGTTGAGCCAGCCCGACCGCAACCGCTCGGGCTCGCCGATCGGCTTGAGGTCCGGCATGTGATCGGCGACCGCGTTGAAGATCAGGTTGATCGTCATGCGGGCCAGGTTCGCGCCGATGCAGTAATGGGCGCCGGTGCCGCCGAACCCGACGTGTGGGTTCGGGTCGCGCAGGATGTTGAAGGTGTGCGGGTCTTCGAAGACCTCTTCGTCGAAATTGGCGGACCGGTAGGACATCACCACCCGCTGACCCTTCTTGATCTGCACGCCGGACAGCTCGGTGTCCTCGTTGGCGGTGCGCTGGAAGGCCGACACCGGGGTGGCCCACCGGATGATCTCGTCGGCCGCGGTCGCCGGGCGCTCCTTCTTGTACAGCTCCCACTGATCAGGGTTGTTCGCCATCGCGATCATGCCGTGGGTGATCGAGTTTCGGGTGGTCTCGTTGCCCGCCACGGCCAGCATGACCACGAAGAAACCGAACTCGTCGTCGGAGAGCTTCTCGCCGTCGATGTCGGCCTGGATGAGCGTGGTGACGATGTCGTCGGTGGGGTTCTTGCCCCGCTCCTCGGCCATGGCCATGGCGTAGGTGATCAGCTCCATCGACGACTGCGCGGGGTCGACGGTGGCGTACTCCGGATCGGTGCCACCGGTCATCTCGTTGGACCAGCGGAAGAGCTTGTCGCGATCCTCCTGGGGGACGCCGAGCAGACCCGCGATGGCCTGCAGGGGCAGCTCGCACGAGACCTGTTCGACGAAGTCGCCGGTGCCCTCCTTGGCGGCGGTCGCGGCGATGTTCTGGGCGCGCTGGGCCAGCTCGGCTTCCAGCCGCCCGATCGCCCGCGGGGTGAACCCGCGGGAGATGATCTTGCGCAGCCGGGTGTGGTGCGGCGCGTCCATGTTGAGCATCACGCTGCGCTGCAGCTCGACCTGCTCGCGCTTCATCTCCGGCGGCCAGGTGGGGATGGCGCCGTTCATCCAGCTCGAGAAGATGTCGCTGCGCTTCGACACCTCCTTGACGTCGGCGTGCTTGGTGACGAGCCAGTAGCCGTGGTCCTCGAAGCCGCCCGCGCCATTCGGGATGTCAACCCAGTGGATCGGCTCCGCCTTGCGGAGGTGGGCCAGTTCCTCGACGGGCAGCCCGGCGAGGTTGACGTCGGGGTCGAGAAAGTCGAAGTCGGCGGGAATGTTGGGGGGTGCCATGTGAAGTGTGCTCCTTTTACAACACTAATTGCAACGTGTTCTAGTGCCAGTAAAACACGGCTCCTGCGCAGATAAAAGGCAGGTCACCATCCTCGCTTGTCAGAGTAATGAAACGTGTTCTAGCCTGACGGAATGGGTAACCCTGTCATCGTTGAAGCCACCCGTAGCCCCATCGGCAAGCGGAACGGGTGGCTGTCCGGTTTACACGCCACCGAGTTGCTGGGCGCCACGCAGAAGGCTCTCGTGGAGAAGGTCGGCATCGACGCCGGCGACGTCGAACAGATCGTCGGCGGCTGCGTCACACAGTACGGCGAGCAGTCCAACAACATCACCCGGGTCAGCTGGCTGGTCGCCGGGCAGCCCGACCACGTCGGCGCCATGACCGTGGACTGTCAGTGCGGCAGCGGTCAGCAGGCCAACGGCCTGATCGCCGGCCTGATCGCGGCTGGCGCCATCGACATCGGCATCGCGTGCGGAATCGAAGCCATGAGCCGCGTCGGGCTCGGCGCGAACGCGGGTCCGGACCGGACCATCCTGCGTCCCTCGTCGTGGGACATCGATCTGCCCGACCAGTTCACCGCCGCCGAGCGGATCGCCAAGCGGCGCGGCATCACCCGGGAAGACATCGACGAGTTCGGGTTGGCCTCCCAGGTCAAGGCCAAGCAGGCCTGGGAGGAAGGCCGCTTCGATCGCGAGATCTCCCCGATCGAGGCCCCCGCGCTCGACGAGAACAAGCAACCGACGTCCGAGCGCGTCACCATCAGCCGCGACCAGGGCCTGCGCGACACCACGTTGTCGGGACTCAGTGCGCTGAAGCCGGTGATCGAGGGTGGAATCCACACGGCGGGAACGTCGTCGCAGATCTCCGACGGCGCGGCCGCGGTGCTGTGGATGGACGAGGACAAGGCCAAGGCGCTGGGCCTGCGGCCGCGGGCCCGCATCGTCAGCCAGGCGCTGGTCGGGGCCGAGCCCTACTACCACCTGGACGGCCCGGTGCAGTCGACGGCCAAGGTGCTGGAGAAGGCCGGCATGAAGATGGGTGACATCGACATCACCGAGATCAACGAGGCTTTCGCGTCGGTGGTGCTGTCCTGGGCGCGGGTGCACAACCCCGACATGGACAAGGTCAACGTCAACGGCGGCGCGATCGCGCTGGGCCACCCGGTCGGCAGCACCGGAAGCCGGCTGATCACCACCGCGCTGCACGAACTGGAGCGCACCGACCAGACCACCGCGCTGATCACCATGTGTGCGGGTGGTGCGCTGTCGACCGGCACCATCATCGAGCGCATCTAGCGCCCGATCTTTTGTGAGCATCCCCGACGAACGCCGCATCGCTGCGGCGCAGTCCTACATCGACGCGCTGGTCAACCACAACGGTGACGCCGTTCCGTTCGCGCCCGGGTGCACCCGTGTCGAGCAAGGCGTCAAGAACGGCTTCTCCGGAAATCACCTGCGGCGCAGCCTGAATCGCGGACTGCAGTACCGGTTGCTCGCGGAGACGACGCCACCGGATTACCGCATCGACGGCGACCGGGTGCACGCGTCCTACCAGGTGCTGACCAAGGCGGGGTTCGGCGGCCGGCGCCTGGCCGCACACGTCGACGAGACCTTCGTGATCCCGGTCGAAAGCCCAAGTGGGAAAGCCGAAATCCACCACATCAAGGTTCGCTTCAAACCCTTCGTTCACAGTCGTTAAGGACCGTCATGCCGAAATCGAAGCCGCGCGCACTGAACTCGCCCTGGGTCAGCTTCATCATCAAGTGGATGGCCAAGAGCAACGCGTGGATCTACCAGCGCAGCAACGGAAAATTCGGCAACACCTTCCAGAAGGCTCCGGTCGCGCTGCTCACCACCACGGGTCGCAAGAGCGGCGAACCCCGGGTGAGCCCGCTGCTCTACCTGCGCGAGGGAAACCGGGTGATTCTGGTCGCCTCGAAGGGCGGCAGCGACAAACACCCGCAGTGGTATCTCAACCTCAAGGCCAATCCGGCAGTCTCCGTGCAGATCAAGGACGAGGTGCTGCAGCTGCAGGCCCGCGATGCCACCGAGGCGGAACGCGCCGAGTACTGGCCGAAGCTGGACGCCATGTATCCCTCGTTCGACGACTACCGGGCGTGGACCGATCGCGTCATCCCGATCGTGATCTGCGATCCCTGACGTTTCCCCTGCATAAAGGCGGGGAACCATCCGGGGCAAGATGACCGACCGCCGCTGGATTCGTAACTCGCGCTCGATTGCGCTGCTGCTCAAGTATTTCGCGCGCGCCCATATCTGGGTGTACCAGCACACCGACGGCAAGATCGGCGCGAAGCTGTTGCGGTTTCCGGCGGCGCTGCTGACGACCACCGGACGCAAGTCCGACCAGCCGAGGACGACCGCGACGCTCTACCTGCGCGACGGTGACCGGGTGATCCTGCCCGCGACCTTCGGTGGGCGCGACGAAGACCCGTTGTGGTATCTCAACCTCAAAGAGAATCCCGACGTGCGGGTGCAGATCCGCGCGCAGCGGATGGACCTCGTCGCCCGCGACGCCACCGACGCTGAGCGGGAACGGTATTGGCCGCGCCTGACGCGGATGTACCCGCCCTACCGCAAGTACCGCGAGGCCGCCGACCGGGTGATCCCGCTCGTCGTGTGTGAACCGCGCTAGGCGCCGTAGACGGGGACGGGCCGGCGCGCCTTGGCGAGCAGGTCGGCGACGACGCGCCCCAGCTCCGCGGGATCCCACCGCGCGCCCTTGTCGATCTCCGGTCCGTGGGCCCAACCCTCGGCGACGCGGATCTTGCCGCCCTCGACCTCGAACACCTTGCCGCTGACATCGCGGGCCTCGGCGCTGCCCAACCAGACCACCAGCGGTGAAATGTTTTCCGGCGCCATGGCGTCGAAATCCTGGTCCTGCGTCGCCATCATCTCGGCGAACACGGTCTCGGTCATCCGGGTGCGCGCCGAGGGCGCGATGGCGTTGACGGTGACGCCGTAGCGCCCCATCTCGGCGGCGCCCACCAACGTCAACGCCGCGATGCCGGCCTTGGCCGCGCTGTAGTTGGCCTGTCCGACGCTGCCCTGCAGGCCCGCACCCGAACTCGTGTTGATGATCCGGGCGTCAACGGTTTTGCCCTCTTTGGACAGCCCGCGCCAGTACGACCCGGCGTGCCGCATGGTGGCGAAGTGCCCCTTGAGGTGCACGGCGATGACGGCGTCGAACTCCTCTTCGCTGGTGTTGGCCAGCATCCGGTCGCGCACGATGCCGGCGTTGTTCACCAAAACGTCCAGGCCGCCGAAGGTTTCGACCGCGGTCTTGATCAGGCCGGCAGCCTGGTCCCAATCGGCGATGTTGGATCCATCGGCGACGGCTTCACCACCTGCCGCGGTGATCTCGTCCACGACGCTCTGGGCGGCGCTGCCGCCGCCCGCCGGCGAACCGTCCAGGCCCACCCCGATGTCGTTGACCACCACACGCGCGCCTTCTTCGGCGAAGGCCAGCGCGTGTGCGCGACCGATGCCGCCGCCCGCTCCGGTGACGATGACGACGCGGCCGTCAACCACTCCCATAGTTCCTTCTCTCCTCTACTTGATCGCGCTGGCGTTCGTGGTGGCCAGATAGTGCGGCGGCTCGCCGCCGCCGTGCACCTCCAACGAGGCACCACTGATGTAGGACGCCGCATCGGACGCCAGAAACGCCGCGGCCCAACCGATGTCGGCGGGCTTGGCCAACCGGCCGAGCGGCACATTCTTCGAGATCGCCGCGATGGACTCGGCGTCGCCGTAGAACAGTTCGGATTGCTCGGTCTCCACCATGCCGACCACGCAGGAGTTCAACCGGACCTTCGGCCCCCACTCCACCGCCAGCGTTTGCGTGAGGCTTTCCAGGCCCGCCTTGGCCGCGCCGTAAGCGCCGGTGCCCGGGGACGGCCGGCGGCCGGACAGGCTGCAGATGTTGACGATCGACCCGCCGCGCGGCTGGCCCTGCATATGAGCGTTGGCGTGCTGCGAAACCGACAGTGCACCAATGAGATTCAGCTCGATGATCTTGCGGTTGAACTTGGCGCTGGACTCCGCGGTCAGCACGTACGGCGATCCCCCGGCATTGTTGACGACGACGTCGAGCCGACCGTGCCGGTCCACGATGGTGTCGATCAATCCCTTCACGGCGTCGTCGTCGCGGACGTCGCACGAGTGGAACTCATAGGGCAGCCCCTCGACCGCGCGCCGCGCGCAGGTGACGACGGTGGCGCCCTGCTCGGCGAACACGGAACTGATGCCGGCCCCCACCCCGCGCACACCACCGGTGACGAGAACCACCCGCTCGGCCAGCCCCAAGTTGATGGCTTCAAACGGGGGGCATGCTTCGGCGCGAGTCACTGTGCTAGCGTACCAAGCAAGTGCTTGCTTAGGTAGTTACCCCACAAGGAAGTGGCACCTTGCCCATCACATCCACAACCACCGAACCGGGCATCGTCGCGGTTACCGTCGACTTTCCGCCCGTCAACGCCATCCCGTCGCGGGGCTGGTTCGAGCTCGCCGACTCGATCACCGCGGCCGGCCAGAACCCCGAGACCCATGTGGTGATCCTGCGCGCCGAGGGCCGCGGCTTCAACGCCGGGGTCGACATCAAGGAGATGCAGCGAACCGAGGGATTCACCGCGCTCATCGACGCCAATCGCGGCTGCTTCGCCGCGTTCCGCGCGGTGTACGAGTGCGCGGTGCCGGTCGTCGCGGCCGTGAACGGATTCTGTGTCGGCGGCGGCATCGGGCTGGTCGGCAACTCCGACGTCATCGTGGCCTCCGACGACGCCACCTTCGGGCTGCCGGAGGTCGAACGCGGCGCGCTCGGCGCGGCGACGCACCTGTCGCGACTGGTCCCGCAGCACATGATGCGGCGGCTGTTCTTCACCGCGGCGACCGTCGACGCCGCCACCCTGCACCACTTCGGTTCGGTGCACGAGGTGGTGCCGCGCGACGAGCTCGACGAGGCGGCCTTGCGGGTCGCGCGCGACATCGCCGCCAAGGACACCCGCGTCATCCGGGCCGCCAAAGAGGCGCTGAACCTCATCGACGTGCAACGGGTCAACTCGAGTTACCGCATGGAGCAAGGCTTTACGTTCGAGCTCAACCTCGCCGGGGTGGCCGACGAGCATCGTGACGCGTTCGCCGGTACGACGAAGGGCGAGGGCAAGTGACCGACAAGAGAACCACTGTGGACGACGCTGTGGCGCAGTTGCGCAGCGGCATGACGATCGGCATCGGCGGCTGGGGGTCGCGGCGCAAGCCCATGGCGTTCGTCCGGGCCCTGCTGCGCACCGACATCACCGACCTGACCGTGGTGACCTACGGCGGGCCGGACCTGGGCCTGCTCTGCTCGGCCGGCAAGGTCAAGCGGGTCTACTACGGATTCGTCTCGCTGGACTCCCCACCCTTCTACGATCCTTGGTTCGCCAAAGCCCGCAGCAGCGGAGCGATCGAGGCCCGGGAGATGGACGAAGGCATGCTGCGGTGCGGTCTGCAGGCCGCCGCGCAACGCCTGCCGTTCCTGCCGATTCGGGCGGGGCTGGGCAGCTCGGTCCCGGACTTCTGGGAGGGCGAGCTGGCGACGGTGACCAGCCCGTATCCGGCACCCGGCGGCGGGCACGAGACCCTGATCGCGATGCCGGCGCTGCGCCTGGACGCCGCGTTCGCGCACCTCAATCTTGGTGACGCACGAGGCAATGCGGCCTACACCGGGATCGACCCGTACTTCGACGACCTGTTCCTGATGGCCGCCGAGAAACGCTTCCTGTCGGTGGAGCGCGTGGTGTCCACCCAGGAGCTGGTCAAGGCGGTCCCGCCGCAAGCGCTGCTGGTGAACCGCATGATGGTCGACGGCGTGGTCGAGGCGCCCGGCGGAGCCCACTTCACCACCGCCGCACCGGATTACGGGCGTGACGAGAAATTCCAGCGGCATTACGCCGAGGCGGCCTCGACCGACGAGGGTTGGCAGCGGTTCGTGCAGACCTTCCTGTCGGGCAGCGAAGAGGACTATCAGGCCGCGGTGCGCGCGTTCAAAGAGGAGGCCTCGTCATGAGCGGCGAAGCGATCAGCCGACCCGAGATCTGCGCGGTCGCCTGCGCCGAATTGTTCCGGGACGCCGGCGAAATCATGGTCAGCCCGATGACGAACATGGCCTCGGTCGGTGCCCGACTGGCCCGGCTGACCTTTTCGCCGGACATCCTGCTGACCGACGGCGAGGCGCAGCTGCTGGCCGAGACCCCGGCCCTGGGCGCGTCGGCACCCGTCGAGGGTTGGATGCCGTTCGGCCGGGTCTTCGAAACCCTCGCCTGGGGCCGGCGCCACGTCGTGATGGGCGCCAATCAGGTTGACCGCTTTGGCAATCAGAACATCTCGGCGTTCGGTCCGCTGCAGCAGCCCAAGCGCCAGATGTTCGGTGTGCGCGGCGCGCCCGGCAACGCCATCAACCACGCGACCAGCTACTGGGTGGGCAACCATTCCAAGCGGGTGTTCTGCGAGAAGGTCGACATCGTCTGCGGAATCGGTTGGGACAACGTGGACGACGACAATCCGGCGTTCCGCTTCGCCAACACCTACCGGGTGGTATCCAACCTCGGCGTGTTCGACTTCGGCGGGCCCTCGCGCACCATGCGGGCGGTGTCGCTGCACCCCGGCGTTTCGCCCGACGAGGTCGCCGATAACACGTCGTTCGAGGTGCACGGCCTGGATGACGCCGCGGAGACCCGGCTGCCGACCGACGAGGAGCTGCGGCTGATCCGCGAGGTCATCGACCCGAAGTCGCTGCGCGACAGAGAGATACGTTGATGATTATTCCGCCTCCTCCTCATCGCTTCGTCCCCCGCAAGCGGGAGGCGCCCCCGCTGCATCGTCGGCGGTGGGTATGAAGCTGCGCACGCCGCTGACCGAGCTGGTCGGTGTCGAGCACCCGGTGGTCCAAACCGGGATGGGCTGGGTGGCCGGGGCCCGGCTGGTGTCAGCCACCGCCAACGCCGGCGGGCTGGGCATCCTGGCGTCGGCCACCATGACGCTGGACGAACTGGCGACCGCCATCGCCAAGGTCAAGGCCGCCACGGACAAGCCGTTCGGCGTCAACATCCGCGCCGATGCCGCCGACGCGGGCGATCGCGTCGACCTGATGATCCGCGAGGGTGTCAAGGTGGCGTCCTTCGCTTTGGCTCCCAAGCAGGAGCTCATCGCCCGGCTGAAAGACGCCGGGGCCGTGGTGATTCCATCGATCGGCGCGGCCAAGCACGCCCGCAAGGTCGCCGGCTGGGGCGCCGACGCGATGATCGTGCAGGGCGGCGAGGGCGGCGGGCACACCGGACCCGTCGCCACCACGCTGCTCCTGCCCTCGGTACTGGACGCCGTGCAGGGCACCGGAATCCCCGTGATCGCGGCGGGCGGATTCTTCGACGGGCGCGGCCTGGCGGCCGCGTTGAGCTACGGCGCCGCCGGCGTGGCGATGGGCACGCGGTTTCTGCTCACCTCGGATTCGACGGTGCCCGACGCGGTCAAGCGCCGCTACCTCGAGTCGGCGCTGGACGGCACGGTGGTCACCACCCGCGTCGACGGGATGCCGCACCGGGTGCTGCGCACGGGTCTGGTCGAGAAGCTGGAAGGCGGTTCGCCGGTTCGGGGCCTCACCGCGGCCGTGCGCAATGCCGCCAAGTTCAAGCACATGTCGCAGATGACCTGGCGGTCGATGATCAGCGACGGCCTGGCGATGCGGCACGGCAAGGAGATGACCTGGTCCCAGGTGGTGATGGCGGCCAACACCCCAATGCTGTTGAAAGCCGGCCTGGTCGACGGCAACACCGAGGCGGGCGTGCTGGCTTCCGGGCAGGTGGCCGGCATTCTCGAGGACCTGCCGTCGTGCGCCGAACTGATCGAGTCGATCGTGCGCGACGCCATCAAGCACCTGCAGGAGGCGTCCGCCTTCATCGACGGGTCGTAACGCCCTCGGCTAAAGCATATAGCTGAATCCGAGCATCATTAAGCTATTATCTTCAAATGGCTGGGATGAAGCAGGAGTCTTCATCGCGGGCGACGCTGATCGGCGACGTCGTCGGCTCCCGGCGCGCTACCGACCGCGCGAAGCTGCATCGGAACCTGGCGAAAGCCCTGCGGCACATCGCCGACGACGCCAGCACCCCGCCCGCGTTCACCGTCGGTGACGAGTTTCAGGGCAGTTACCCGACCGTCGGCGCTGCGATCGACGCCGCCCTGTCGCTGCGGTTGGCCGTCGGCCCCGACATCGACGTCCGGTTCGGGATCGGCTGGGGCTCGGTCACCGTCCTCGACGCCGCCGCGGGAATCCAGGACGGGCCCGGCTGGTGGACCGCCCGCGAGGCCATCCAGCACACGGCGCAGGCCCAGCGGCAGCCCGGCTTGACGCTGGTACGGACCACGTTTCGGGCCGAGACCGGCGCCCGCGACGACGTCGCCGCCGTCAACGCCGCCCTGATCTGTCGGGACCATCTGCTTGGATCGCTCGATGAACGGTCATTGCGGATTGTGAGGGGTTTGATGACGGGCCGGACCAAAAAGGAGCTCGCCGCCGCCGAGGGCATCAGCCCGTCGGCGGTGTCCCAGCGCGCGAGCCGCGACGGCCTGGACCTGATCGTGCTTGCCAGTCAATACCTTCGGAGCCTGCCGTGAGCGCGGTCGCGGTGTTTCTCATCGCCCTCGGGGTCGCAGACCTGTGTCGGCGCGCGGTCCGCGCGCCATGGCCGCCGATGCTTCTCGGGCCCATCGCGGTGCTGGCGTGCGCGGTGTCGGGCGCCCTGTGGCATGCCGGCGACATCCCGCTGCTCGTGGTGGCCGCCGTGGCGGTGGTGGCGTGGGAATGGCTTTGCGCGCGAAGCGAACTCAGCGGTAAAAACCAGGTCGCTCCGCTTGCGGTGTTCGGTGGGGCCCTGGCGGTGCTGGCCGCGTTATCCGGCTGGTCCTCGCCGGGCGGCGGCGTCGTCGCGCGGTGGTCGGCCTGGGTTCACCTGCCGCTCAGCCATGTGACGCCCACGCGGTTGCTGATGCTCGTCGGCGTGATGCTGGTCCAGTTCGCCACCGCAAATCAGTTGGTGCGCCTGGTGCTTGGCTCTGTCGGCGCGGTGCGCCCACCCGGTGAGCCGCAGCCGTCGGATCGGCTCAAGGGCGGCAGGCTGCTGGGACCGCTGGAACGCCTGCTGATCCTGAGCCTGGGGGTCGGCGGCCAGGTGGCGGCGGCCAGCGCCGTCGTCGCCGCCAAGGGCATCATCCGGTTCCCGGAGTTGAGCGCCCAAACCAACCGCAACAACGGCGTCGGCATCGACGAGGTGACCGAGTACTTTCTGGTCGGCAGCTTCACGAGTTGGCTTCTCGCCCTGGGCGGCATCGGTCTGGTGGTTGCAACCCGCTAAGAGCTTGGCCGAGTGTGAAATTCACGACGCGACACGCCGGTGGATTCACGCTCGGCGAAGGAAGGGAGGGCGCTTACAACCGCTCGATGATCGTGACGTTGGCCGTGCCGCCGCCTTCGCACATCGTCTGCAGCCCGTAGCGGCCGCCGATGCGCTCCAGCTCGTTGAGCATGGTGGTGAACAGCTTGGCGCCGGTGGCACCCAGCGGATGACCGAGCGCGATGGCACCACCGTTGGGGTTGACCTTTTCCGGGTCGGCCTTGATCTCCTTGAGCCAGGCCAACACCACCGGCGCGAACGCCTCGTTGATCTCGACGGTGTCGATGTCGTCGATGGACAACCCGGTCTTGTCCAGCGCGTAGCGAGTCGCCGGGATGGGTCCGGTCAGCATGAAGACCGGGTCGGCGGCGCGGGCGCTGATGTGGTGGATGCGGGCCCGCGGCGTCAGGTTGTGCTCCTTGACGGCCTTTTCGGACGCCAGCAGCACGGCGCTGGCGCCGTCGGAAATCTGACTGGCCATGGCCGCTGTCAACCGGCCGCCCTCGACCAGCGTCTTGAGTCCGGCCATCTTCTCCAGCGACGATTCACGCGGCCCCTCGTCAACCCGGAACGGCCCGGATTCCGTTTCCACGGTGATGATTTCGTTGTCGAAGTGGCCGCCGCGGATCGCCGCGAAGGCGCGCTCGTGGCTGGTCAGCGCGTAGCGCTCCATCTCCTCGCGGGACAGGTCCCACTTCTCGGCGATCATCTCCGAGCCGCGGAACTGCGAGATCTCTTGGTCGCCGTAGCGGTGCAGCCACTGCTTGGATTCGTTTGTCGGTGAGGTGAATCCGAACTGCTCGCCCACGGTCATGGCCGACGAGATCGGGATCTGGCTCATGTTCTGCACGCCGCCCGCGACGATCAGGTCGGCCGTGCCGGACATAACCGCCTGCGCGCCAAAGGAAATTGCCTGCTGGCTGGAACCGCACTGCCGGTCGACGGTGACGCCGGGAACCTCTTCGGGATAACCTGCGGCCAGCCACGAGAGGCGGGCGATGTTGCCGGCCTGCGCGCCGATGGCATCGACGCAGCCCGCGATCACGTCGTCGACGGCGGCGGGATCGACGTCGACCCGGTCGAGCAGCCCGCGCCAGCCCAGGGCACCCAGATCCACCGGATGAACCCCGGCCAGCGATCCGCCGCGCTTGCCGACCGCGGTACGCACAGCGTCGATGACGTACGCCTCAGGCATCTTTCAGACTCCTTCTTTGGTGATCCCGCCAAGCACGATGGCGAGATATTGCTGGCCCACCTCTTGCGCGGTGAGCGGTCCGCCGGGTTGATACCAGCGCACCGACACCCAGGTGGTGTCACGGATGAAGCGGTAGATCAGGTCAACGTCGAGGTCGGGCCGAAAGTAGCCCTGTTCGACGCCCTGATTGAGCAACTCGAGCCACATCTTGCGCTGTTGACGGTTCATGTCCTCGATGTAGGAGAACCGGGGCTGGGACAACAACCGCTGGGCTTCGTCCTGGTAGATGACGACCTGCGCGTGCCGGTGCTCGATCGCCTCGAACGACGCCATGAACAGGCCCTTGAGCCGCTCCAGCGGGTTGGCCTCGCTGTCAACGATCTCGCGGTAGCGCGCGAACAGCCAGTCCAGGAAACTACGCAACAGCTCGTCGACCATTTCCTCCTTGGAGGAGAAGTGGTGATACAGGCTGCCGGACAGGATGCCGGCGCTGTCGGCGATGTCCCGGACGGTGGTGGCGCGCAATCCACGCTCGGCGAACATGGTCGCGGCAAGCTCCAATAGCTCGTCTCGCCGGCTGTTCGCCTGACCGGGCACTCGGTCCACCCGATCAGAGTATCAACCAAGCGCTTGCTTGGCCACCGACGGGCGGTTTCCCGTCCGCGCCAGTCGTCAGCGGCGTCAGCGCAGCGAGACCACCGGCGGGTTCTGTGACTCGTCGGCGGTGCCGGACACGAACGCGTTGACGACGCTCGTCTTGGTGCCGCCGGAGCGGGTCTGGGCCGTCAGCGGGAAGTTGACCGACCCGGAGAAGGACGCCTCGAGCCGGAAGGGGTCGAACAGATTGATCTTCAGGCCACTGATGTCCGGCTTGCCCCAGACGGCGGTCCCGTCCACCAGGTCGTAGTCGAAGGCGTGCTGGGGACAGTCGACCGGTCGCAGTTGGGTCGAGTTCGCGCAATTGGCCAGCGCCGCCGAGATCGCGGAGCTGGTCGCGGCCAACCCCTTGTCGCTGAGTTTGAATTCCAGGTCGTTGAAATACGCACCCGATGTCGTCAGATTGTCAAGCAGGAAAGGCTTTTTCGGGTTGACGGCCAGATTCGGGTTGCTGCTCGAGACGTCCAGCCAACCGGGAAAGACATAGACGGGTGCGGTACCGACGGGCTTGCCGAAGAACGTCGCGGTTTTGACGGCGGCCTGCTCGATGCCCGCGTTCAGCGTGTCCACCTTGATCGCGGCGTGGTCGAGCTTCCAGTCGCTGCCGGCCTTCTTGATCGACATGGTCACGTCGGAGGTGTTGTCGCCGAATTTCGCCGACACATGCACCTGCCCGAAACCGAAACCGCGAGCGGAATTGTCGTCGAGGATCTTGATGTCGGTGATCGGCCACCGCGCGATCTGCCGCTTGAGGATGTCGTCTGTCAGGAACTCCTTCGACGCCGGCTGGTCGGTGCTGTAGGAGAGCGCGGCTTGCGCGTCCCCGCGGGCCAGCGCCTCGAGGTAACCCTTGGCGGCATCACCGGCGCTGCCGGATCCGCCGCCGCTGCTGACGGCGATCACGGTGATGACCACCACGACGAGCACCACCGCGGCCACGCTCAGGCCGATGATCCACGGCTTGCGATTGCGCTGACCGGGGCCGCCGTGCGGCCCGTGGAACTGGGCGACGGTGACCGGCGGCGACGAGGGCCACGCCCCGTAGGCCGGTTGCCCGTACGGGGTTGGCTGACCCCCTTGACCCCACTGCTGCGGCCAACCCGCGTCGGATTGCCACGGGGCGCCGGGCGGTTGGCCGGGTGTGCTTGCGGGAGGCGGGTTCTCACCCCACGGTCGGTGACCCGGTCCGTCGCTCACTGCACCCTCCCACCTGCGTCAACCGCGTTGGTCGACAATTGTAAACACGTCGCGGGCCGGCGCTAGTCAGCGATGCCGCAGCTCACGGGTGCTGGCTGGAAACCGAGATGACCTCGCCGGTCAGGTAGCTGGAGTAGTCGCTGGCGAGGAAGGCGATGGTGGCCGCCACCTCCCACGGCTCGGCGGCCCGGCCGAAGGCCTCACCGGCCGACAGCCGGTCGAGCAGATCGGCCGACGACGTCTTCTCCAGGAACTTGTGCCGCGCGATGCTCGGCGACACCGCGTTGATCCGCACGTCGTACTCCGCGGCTTCGATTGCGCTGCAACGGGTCAGCGCCATCACGCCCGCTTTGGCGGCGGCGTAGTGCGCCTGCGAGTGCTGGGCGCGCCAGCCCAGGACGCTGGCGTTGTTGACGATCACCCCGCCGTGCGGCGCCTCGCGGAAGTAGCGCAACGCCGCGCGGGTGGCGCGGAACACCGACGTGAGGGTGACGTCCAGGACGCGGTCCCATTCCTCGTCGGTCATGTCGACCACCGGGGTCTGTCCGCCCAGTCCGGCGTTGTTGACCAGGACGTCGACGCGGCCCATCCGCGCGGTGGCCGACGCGAACAGCGCATCGATCTGCGCGGTCGACGTCACGTCGCACAGCACGCTTTCGACCCGGCCCTGCCCCAGCGCGGCGAGCTCGTCGGCGGTCTCCCCCAGCCGGCGTTCGTGGTGGTCGGAGATCAGCACGTCGGCACCCTCGGCCAGCGCCCGCCGCGCGGTCGCCGCGCCGATCCCGGTGCCGGCGGCGGCGGTCACCACCACCACCTTGCCTTGCAGAAGTCCGTGTCCGGCAATCTCTTTGGGAGCTTCGGACAGACTCATCCCTTAACCTCTCGGGGTAGGCCGAGCACCCGCTCGGCGATGATGTTGCGCTGGATCTCGTTGGACCCGCCGTAGATGGTGTCGGCGCGGGTGAACAGGAACAGCCGCTGCCATTCGTCGAACTCGCCGTCGGTCAGGGTCAGCCCCGGCTTGCCGACGACGTCCATGGCCAGCTCACCGAGGTCGCGATGCCAGTTGGCCCACAACAGCTTTGACACATTGTCCTGGCCGGGCTGCTCGACGTCCATGGTGGCCAGCGCGTAGCTGCGCATGGCGCGCAACCCGGTCCACGCCCGCGTCAGCCGCTCGCGAATGAACGGGTCGTCCGCGGCGCCGGTGCGCTGAGCGAGCTCGGCCAGGTTGGAAAGCTCACGGGCATAACGGATTTGCTGCCCGAGCGTCGACACGCCGCGCTCGAAGGTCAGCGTGCCCATGGCGACCCGCCAGCCGTCCCCGGGCTCGCCGACCACCAGGGAAGCCTCGGTGCGGGCGTCGTCGAAGAACACCTCGTTGAATTCCGAGTCGCCGGTCAGCTGGACGATCGGCCGGACCTGCACGCCCGGCTGATCGAGCGGCACCAGCAGATATGACAAGCCGGCGTGGCGCTTGGAGCCCTTCTCGGTGCGCGCCACCACGAAGCACCACTGCGCCCAGTGCGCCAGCGACGTCCACACCTTCTGGCCGTTGATCACCCACTCGTCGCCGTCGAGTTCGGCGGTGGTCGCCACGTTGGCCAGGTCGCTGCCGGCCCCGGGCTCCGAATATCCCTGGCACCACAGCTCGGTGACATCGAGGATCTTCGGCAGGAAGCGCTGCTGCTGCTCGGGCGTCCCGAACGCGATCAGCGTCGGGCCGAGCAGCTCTTCGCCGAAGTGGTTGACCTTGTCCGGGGCGTCGGCCTTCGCGTACTCCTCGTAGAAGGCCACCCGGTGCGCGGTGGACAACCCACGGCCGCCGTGCTCGACCGGCCAGCCCAGGCAGGTCAGCCCGGCCTTGGCCAGGTGCTGATTCCATGCGCGGCGCTCCTCGAACGCCTCGTGCTCGCGGCCGGGGCCGCCGAGACCCTTGAGCGCTGCGAATTCGCCGACCAGATTGTCGGCGAGCCAAGAGCGGACCTCCGCCCGGAACTCCTCGACGTCCTGCATGCCCTGTAGGCTAACCTACCAAGCACTTGCTTTGTAGCTCGGTGACGATGCGCGCCGCGGGGCGGCGTGAGGAGAAACCGGGCAATCACATCGGGCCAGCGCTGCTACAGGAGCATTCCATGACCAACGATCCGCGCACGGTGCCCGCGGCGCTGGATCGTTTCGCGAGCCAGCTGCCCGAGCACGACGCGCTGATCACCGACGAGCGGTCCTTCACCGCCGCCGGCCTGCGCGCCGAAGTCCACCGCGCGGCCGCCGCGCTCATCGATCTGGGGGTGCGAGCGGGCGACCGGGTGGCCATCTGGTCGCCGAACACCTGGCACTGGGTGGTGGCCTGCCTGGCCATCCACCACGCCGGGGCCGCGATGGTGCCGCTGAACACCCGCTACACCGCCGCCGAGGCCACCGACATCCTGGCCCGCACCGAGGCGCCGGTGTTGTTCGGGATGGGCCAATTCCTCGGCCACGACCGCCTCGCCGACCTGGACCGCGCCGCACTGCCCGCGCTGCGCAATGTCGTGCGGATACCGATCGAGGCGGACGACGGCACGTGGGACGACTTTGTCGCGCAGGGCACCGACCTCGACGCGGTCGTCGCTCGCGCGTCGGCCGTCGCCCCCGGCGACGTCAGCGACATCCTTTTCACGTCCGGTACCACCGGCCGCAGCAAAGGCGTGCTGTGCGCGCACCGGCAGTCGCTGTCGGCCTCGGCGGCCTGGGCGGCCAACGGCAAGATCACCAGCGACGACCGCTACCTGTGCATCAACCCCTTCTTCCACAACTTCGGCTACAAGGCCGGCATCCTGGCCTGCCTGCAGACCGGTGCCACGCTGATCCCCCACCTGACCTTCGACCCGCTGCGCGCGCTGCAGGCCATCGAGCGACACCGCATCACCGTGCTGCCCGGGCCGCCCACCATCTACCAGACCCTGCTCGACCACCCGGCGCGCGACGACTACGACCTGAGCTCATTGCGGTTCGCGGTGACCGGGGCGGCCACAGTGCCGGTGGTGCTGGTGGAGCGCATGCAATCCGAACTCGACATCGACATCGTGCTGACCGCCTACGGGCTGACCGAGGCCAACGGCATGGGCACCATGTGCCGCGCCGACGACGACGCGGTCACCGTGGCGACCACCTGCGGGCGCCCGTTCGCCGACTTCGAATTGCGCATCGACGCCGATTCACCCGGGGAATCGGGAGAGGTGTTGCTGCGCGGGCCGAACGTGATGCTGGGCTACCTCGACGACCCCGAGGCCACCGCGGCGGCCATCGACGCCGACGGGTGGCTGCACACCGGTGACATCGGCGCCGTCGACCCCGCGGGCAACCTGCGCATCACCGATCGACTCAAAGACATGTACATCTGCGGTGGATTCAACGTCTACCCCGCCGAGGTCGAGCAGGTGCTGGCCCGGATGGACGGCGTGGCCGACGCCGCGGTGATCGGAGTCCCCGACGAGCGGCTCGGCGAGGTGGGCCGGGCGTACCTGGTGACCCGGCCCGGCGCAGAACTCGACGAGCAATCCGTGATCGCTTACACCCGTGAACATTTGGCGAACTTCAAGGCACCACGGTCGGTGCGGTTCGTCGACGCGTTGCCGCGCAATGCCGGCGGCAAGGTGGTCAAACCACAACTGCGAGAGCTGGACTGATGGATCTGGATCTGGACGAAGACACCCTGGCCTTCCAGGCCGAGGTCCGGGAATTCTTGTCGGCCAACGCCGATTCGATCCCGACCAAGTCATACGACAACGCCGACGGCTTTGCCCAACACCGGAAATGGGACCGCGTGCTGTTCGACGCCGGCCTCTCGGTGATCACCTGGCCGAAGAAGTACGGCGGCCGCGACGCGCCGCTGCTGCACTGGGTGGTGTTCGAGGAGGAATACTTCCGGGCCGGTGCGCCGGGTCGGGCCAGCGCCAACGGCACCTCGATGCTGGCGCCGACGCTGTTCGCGCACGGCACCGAGGAACAGCTGATGAGGATCCTGCCGAAAATGGCCAGCGGAGAAGAGATCTGGGCGCAGGCGTGGTCGGAGCCCGAGTCCGGCAGCGACCTGGCCTCGCTGCGGTCCACCGCGACGGCGACCGACGGCGGCTGGCTACTCAACGGGCAGAAGATCTGGAGTTCGCGAGCCCCGTTCGCCGAGCGGGGTTTCGGGCTCTTCCGTTCCGACCCGGGGGCCGAGCGACACAACGGGCTGACGTACTTCATGTTCGACCTGAAGGCCAAGGGCGTCACGGTGCGGCCCATCGTCCAGCTGGGCGGTGACACCGGCTTCGGTGAAATCTTCCTCGACGACGTCTTCGTGCCCGACGAGGACGTGATCGGCACCCCGCACGACGGTTGGCGGGCGGCCATGAGCACGTCGAGCAACGAGCGCGGCATGTCCCTGCGCAGCCCGGCCCGCTTCCTGGCCACCGCCGAGCGGCTGGTGCGGCTCTGGCAGGACAGCGGCTCACCCGACGCGTTCGCCGACCGCGTGGCCGACGGCTGGATCAAGGCGCAGGCCTACCGGCTGCAAACGTTCGGCACGGTGACCCGGCTGGGCCTCGGCGGCGAGCTGGGCGCCGAGTCGTCGGTGACCAAAGTGTTCTGGTCCGACCTCGACGTCGAATTGCACCAGACCGCGCTCGATCTGCTGGCCGCCGACGGGGAACTGACCAGCCGGTGGACCGAAGGTCTGCTGTTCGCGCTGGGCGGCCCGATCTACGCCGGGACCAACGAGATTCAGCGCAACATCATCTCCGAGCGGTTGCTGGGCCTGCCGCGCGAAAAGTCCGGGGGCAAGAAGTGAAATTTGCGCTAGACGAACAGCAGCGCGACTTCGCGGCCAGCATCGACGCCGCGCTCGGCGCGGCGGATCTGCCCGCCGCGGTGCGCGCGTGGTCGGCGGGCGACACCGCACCCGGCCGCAAGGTCTGGGAGCAGTTGGCCAACCTGGGCGTCACCGCGTTGGCCGTGCCGGAGGAATTCGACGGTATCGGGGCCGACCCGGTCGACCTCGTCGTCGCCATCGAGCGCCTGGGACGCTGGTGCGTGCCGGGCCCGGTGGCCGAATCCATCGCCGTGGCACCGGTTTTGCTCGCCTCGGGCGATCAAGCCGGGCGGTGCGCAGAATTGGCGTCCGGTGAGCTGATCGCCACCGTCGCGCTGCCCCCGCAGACGCCGCGCGCGGTGGACGCCGACGCGGCCGGGCTGGTGCTGCTGGCCGGCGAAGACGGCGTCACCGAGGCGGCGCCGGGCGAGGTCCACGAGTCGGTCGACCCCAGCCGGCGGCTGTATGACGTGACCGCGACCGGGTCGTCGTGGCAGGCGGATATCAAGCGCGCCTACGAGTTCGGCGCGCTGGCCACGGCGGCCCAGCTGATCGGTGCGGCCGAGGCGCTGCGCGACGGGGCGGTCGACTACGCCAAGCAGCGCAGCCAGTTCGGCCGGGTGATCGGCTCGTACCAGGCGATCAAGCACAAGCTCGCCGACGTGCACATCGCCATCGAGCTGGCCCGTCCGCTGGTGTACGGCGCGGCGCTCACGCTGGACCCGCGCGATGTCAGCGCGGCCAAGGCGGCGGCGTCCGAGGCGGGCCTGGTGGCGGCGCGGTCGGCGCTGCAAACCCACGGCGCCATCGGCTTCACGCAGGAGCACGACCTGTCGCTCCTGCTGCTGCGCGTGCAGGCCCTGCGGTCCGCGTGGGGCACGCCGGAGCAGCATCGGCGGCGAGTGCTGGAGGCGCTATGACAGCGATGAACGAAGAACGGCGCATGCTGGCCGAGACCGTCGCCGCCCTGGTCGCCAAGCACGCGGGCCCGGCCGCCGTGCGCGCGGCCATGGAATCAGACAAGGGCTACGACGAGTCGCTGTGGCAGCTGCTGTGCGAGCAGGTCGGCGCCGCGGCCCTGGTCATTCCCGAGGAACTCGGCGGCGCCGGTGGCGAATTGGCCGATGCCGCAACGGTTTTACAGGAGCTGGGCCGCGCCCTGGTGCCTTCCCCGCTGCTCGGCACCACCCTGGCGGAGCTGGCGCTGCTGAGCGCGGACGAGCCGGACGCCACGACGTTGGAAGGCCTCGCCGAGGGCGCCGCGATCGGCGCGCTGGTCCTCGACGCAGACTATGTGGTCAACGGCGACATCGCCGACGTCGTCGTCGGGGTCGAGGACGGCCGGCTGAGCAGGTGGACCCGATTCGGCGCCGAGCCGCTGACCACCATGGACCCGACCCGGCGCCTGGCGCGGCTCAAGGCCGAGCAGACCGAGCCGATCGGCACCGACCCGGGCCTGGCGGATGCGGCGGCCATCCTGCTGGCCGCCGAGCAGATCGGCGCCGCCGAACGCTGTTTGGAGCTGACCGTCGAATACGCCAAGGACCGAGTGCAATTCGGCCGTCCGATCGGCAGCTTCCAGGCGCTCAAGCATCGGATGGCGGATCTGTATGTCACCGTCGCCGCCGCCAAGGCCGTGGTCGCCGACGCCTGCGAGGCCCCCAGCCCCACCAACGCCGCCGCCGCCCGCCTGGCCGCCACCGAGGCGTTGAACATCGTGGCCGCCGAGGGCATCCAGCTGCACGGCGGCATCGCGATCACCTGGGAACACGACATGCACCTGTACTTCAAGCGCGCCCACGGCAGCGCGCATCTGCTGGATTCGCCGCAACAACTGCTTAAGCGGCTGGAATCCGAGGTACTCCAGACGCCGTGACCGACCGTGTCTCGCTGCGCGCCGGCATCCCACCGTTCTATGTGATGGATGTGTGGCTGGCCGCCGCGGAACGCCAGCGCAGCCACGGCGACTTGGTCAACCTGTCGGCGGGCCAGCCCAGCGTGGGCGCACCCGAGCCGGTGCGGGCCGCCGCGGCGGCGGCGGTGCATTCCAACGAGCTGGGTTACTCCGTGTCGTTGGGCACCCCCGAACTGCGTGCCGCGATCGCCGCGGACTACCGGCGCCAGCACGGCCTGGACGTCGAACCGGACGCGGTCGTGATCACCACCGGCTCCTCGGGCGGTTTCCTGCTCACGTTCCTGGCCTGCTTCGACGTCGGCGACCGGGTGGCGCTGGCCAGCCCCGGCTACCCGTGCTACCGAAACATCTTGTCCGCCTTGGGCTGCGAGGTGGTCGAGATCCCCTGCGGACCGCAGACCCGTTTCCAGCCGACCGCGCAGATGCTCGCCGAACTCGACCCGCCGGTGCAGGGCGTCATCGTGGCCAGCCCCGCCAATCCGACCGGAACCGTCATCGAGCCGGCGGAGCTGGCCGCCATCGCTTCCTGGTGTGACGCGTCTGGAGCGCGACTGATCAGCGATGAGGTGTACCACGGCCTGGTCTACGAGGGCGCACCGCAGACCAGTTGCGCGTGGCAGACATCGCGAAACGCCGTGGTGGTCAACAGCTTTTCGAAGTATTACGCCATGACGGGCTGGCGGCTGGGCTGGCTGCTGGTGCCGCCGGAGCTGCGCCGCGCGGTGGATTGCCTGACCGGAAACTTCACCATCTGCCCGCCCGTGCTGTCGCAACTCGCCGCGGTGGCCGCCTTCACCCCGGAGGCGACGGCCGAAGCCGACGGTCACCTGCACCACTACGCGACCAACCGCAAACTGGTGCTCGACGGGCTGCGCAGCATCGGCGTCAAGCGGTTGGCCCCCACCGATGGTGCCTTCTACGTGTACGCCGACGTCTCGGAGTTCACCGACGACTCGATGGAATTCTGTTCGAAGCTGTTGGCGCAGACCGGCGTTGCGATCGCGCCGGGCATCGACTTCGACACCGCGCGTGGGAATTCGTTCGTGCGGCTGTCCTTCGCGGGGCCGACCAACGACATCGAGGAAGCGGTCCGGCGCCTCGGGCCCTGGCTCGCGGCGCGCTAGCCCAAGCGCGCGAGGAGGCTAGGCGTCGAGCACCTGCGCGATGCGCGCCTCGACCGCGCCCCGCTCGCCGATGCCCGCCACGTCGATGCCGAACCGCTCACCGAGCACGTCGATGACCGCCGCCGCGTCATCGAGGCGGATCTTCTCGCTGCCGTCGGCGCGGTGGATCGTCAGATTCCGGCCGGCCAGGTTGTAGCGGGCGTCGTCGGTGGTCAGCGCGACCATCAGGCCCGTCACGAATGTCGACTGCGGGTGCGTCGAGACGTACCAACTGCCCACCCGCAGGTCGATCTGGGGCACGGTCTGGGTGCCGAAGACGTACAACGGTTGCCACGCGTCTCGGACCAGGGCTTGCAGGACCAGACCGTCGCCGCGGTCGTTCAGCCGGTACGGCTCGTGCGTGGTCTGCTGGGCGTTGCCGGTCTGCAAGCGGATGGGAGAGGTCAGCGTCTGGCCACCGAAGCCGACGTCGACCAGGAACGAACCCTGCGAACCCGGGAACGTCACCGCCAGCGTCGTGTGCGTCTGGGCACCCAGCGGGGTGTCGGCGGGCTGCATCCACACCACCCGGCCCGCCAACCGCCGCACCCGGAAACCTATTTCCACCAGCGCGTAGCCCAGCAGGCCGTTCTGCTCGTAGCAGTAGCCGCCGCGGCGCCGGCGGACCAGCTTGTCGGTGACGGCTTGCGGGCTCAGGTCGTCGACCGGCACGCCCATCAGGGGATCGAGGTTCTCGAACGGGATCGAGCCGACGTGTGCGGTCATGAGCGCCTGCAGCACCTCGAGGTTCGGCTCGGCCGGGCCGTCGTAGTGGATGCGGTCGAAGTACCCGGTGAGGTCCAGCGTCATGACACCATTCTCCGGCCCTGCGGTCGCGCGACGGCAGCGGGTGTGGCCTTGGGGTTGTTTCATTCCTGTCGAATACGGCAACCCGCCAACGGGGCCTTAGCGCTTCGGTATATCGACAACGGAGTCCATCATGCACACCAGCAACACCGTCTGGATCATCATCGCCGCAGTTGTGGCGGTCCTCGTGATCGTCGGCCTCGCCATCGCCGCCCGCAGAGCTACCCGGCGCCGCCGCGAGCGGGAGGCCGAGGGGATTCGCGAACAAGCCAAGTTGGAGACCGCCAAGGTCGAGCGCCGCGAGGCGCTGGCCGCCGAGACGGCCGCGAAAGCCCGTGCCGCGCAGGCCGAAGCCGAGGCCAAGGCGGCCGAAGCCGCCCGGCTGCACGATCGGGCGTCCACGCATCAAGCAGAAGCCGCGTCCTCGCGTGAACAGCTGGGCGAGCAGTTCAAGCGTGCCGACAGCCTCGACCCGAAGGTCAAGGCCGAGAAGGACGCCGCCGCCGGCGAGGACACCGCCGGACGCGAGGACACCGCCGGACGCGACCCCGCGTGGAGCCAGGAGCAGCCGATCGCGGACAACTCCCCCACGGTCGACATGTCGGCCGACCGCCGCGACAAGTAGGGCGCCGCTACAGCCAGGTGTCCTGGGTGGTGGTGGTCAGGAACGCTTCCAGGTCGTCGCGCCACTGCGCCGGTGTCGTCTTGTCCGGTTCGATGCCGGTGTATTCACCGCGATAGAACAGCAGCGGCCTCGGCTTGATCTTGGGAGCCTCCGAAAGCGACTGCACCGCGCCGAATACCACGAAGTGATCGCCCCCGTCGTGCGCGGAGGCCACCGTGCAGTCGATGTAGGCCAGTGAACCGTCGATGATCGGCGACCCGAGTTCGGAAGGGTGCCAGTCGATCCCGGCGAACTTGTCGGGCTCCTTGGAGCCGAAGCGGGCCGAGACGTGCTTTTGCTGCTCGGTCAGCATGTTGACGCAGAACCGGCCGCTGGCCTCGATGGCCTTCCACGACCGCGACACCTTGGTGGGACAGAACAACACCAGCGGCGGATCCAGCGACAGCGCCGCGAACGACTGGCAGGCGAAGCCGACCGGGGCGTCGTCGTGCACCGTGGTGATGATGGTGATCCCGGTGCAGAACTGGCCCAGCACGCTGCGGAACGTGCGCGGGTCGATCGGCGCGGCAGTCATGGCGTGAAAAACTAACCCTTGAATCCGACGCTGAAGTCGTGACCCCACAGGCTGATCGCGGTGCTTTCGCGTGCGATCCAATCGTCGTCTTTGACTTGCCTTCCCTCGCAGCCGAATTCGACGTCGAACCCGCTGGGTGTCTTCATGTAGAAGGACAGCATCAGGTCGTTGACGTGGCGGCCCAGGGTCGCCGACATGGGCACCTTCTTGCGCAGCGCCCGATCCAGGCACAGGCCGACATCGTCGGCATTCTCGACCTCGACCATCAGGTGGACGATGCCGCTGGGCGTCTGTCCGGGCATGAAGGCCAGGCTGTGGTGGCGCGGGTTGCAGCCCAGGAACCGCAGCCAGGCCGGCGGACCGTCGGCGGGCCGGCCGACCACCTGTGGCGGCAGCCGCATCGAGTCGCGCAGTTTGAAGTCCAGGACGTCGCGGTAGAAGTGCAACGTCTCTTCGTCGTCACGCGTGGTCAGCACCACGTGGCCCAGGCCCTGTTCCTCGGTGACGAACCTGTGGCCGTAGGGACTGACCACCCGGCGGTGTTCGAGCGCCGCGCCGTGGAAGACCTCCAGGCAGTTGCCTGACGGGTCGGAGAACCGGATCATCTCGTCGACCCGGCGGTCGGCCAGTTCGGCGGCGGTGGCCTCTTTGTAGGGCGTGCCCTCGATGTCCAGCCGGTTCCGAATCTCTTGCAGCCCAGCTGCATTCGCACATTCCCAGCCGGCTTCGATGAGCCGGTCCTGCTCGCCGGGCACGATCACCAGCCGGGCCGGGAAGTCGTCCATCCGCAGATACAGCGCACCTTCGGTGCTGCCCTTGCCCTCGATCATGCCGAGGACTTTCAACCCGTATTCACGCCAGGCCGCCATGTCGGTGGCCTCGATACGCAGATAGCCCAGCGAACGGATGCTCATCGCGCACCTCCCAGGAAGTCGATCGTGAGCTTGTTGAACTCGTCGAATTTCTCCACCTGTGCCCAATGCCCACACTGCCCGAAAACGTGAAGCTGTGCACGCGGAATGGTTTTCAGAGCGACCAGCGCGCCGTCGAGCGGGTTGACCCGGTCCTCGCGGCCCCAGATCAGCAACACCGGCTGACGCAGGCGATGCACCTCGCGCCACATCATGCCGAGCTCGAAATCGGCTCCGGCGAAAGACATTCCCATGGCCCGCGTCGCCGTCAGCGATTCGGGCGTGCGGGCCAGCTCGAAGCGCTGGTCGATCAATTCGTCGGTGATCAGTTTCTGGTCGTAGACCATCACCCGCAAAAACGCCTCGAGGTTTTCCCGGGTCGGCTCGGCGGAGAACTTGCCCAGCCGTTTGACGCCCTCGGTCGGGTCGGGGGCGAACAGGTTCACGCTGACCCCGCCCGGGCCCATCAGCACCAGCTTGCCTGCGCGATCCGGGTAGTCCAACGCGAACCGCACGGCCGTGCCACCACCCAGCGAATTCCCAACCAGCGGAACGCGTCCCAGGCCCAGCTGGTCGAACAGGCCCGCCAGGGCGCGGGCCGCGTAGTGGTTGAACTGCCCGTGCTCGGCGCGCTTGTCGGAGAGGCCGTAGCCGGGCTGGTCGACGGCCAGCACGTGAAAACGCTCGGCCAGCACCGGGATGTTGCGCGAGAAGTTCGTCCAGCTCGCCGCGCCCGGACCGCCGCCGTGCAGCAGCACCACGGTCTGCTCGTTGCCGACACCCGCCTCGTGGTAGTGCAGCTTCAGCGGGCCGTCCACGTCCACCTCTGCGAAGCGCGAGGTGGACTCGAAGGTCAGTTCCTCGGTCGCCGTCATGGTTAGACCATGGTGTCGCCGGGCGGCAACCCGAACTCGTTGTTCCCGAAGATCTGGTAGGCCCGCTCGGGGTCGTTGGCCGCGTGCACCCGGCCGGCGTGTGCGTCGCGCCAGAACCGTTGCACCGGTTGGTCATTGCCCAACGCCGTCGCGCCGGAGGCCTCGAACAACCGGTCGATCGAGGCGATCGCCCGCCCGGTGGCACGCACCTGGTCGCGGCGGGCGCGGGCACGAAGTTCGAACGGGATCTCCTTGCCGGCGGACAGCAGGGCGTACTCGTCGGCGACGTTGCCGCTCAACTGGCGCCACGCCGCGTCGATGTCGCTGGCCGCCTCGGCGATGCGGACCTTGGCGAACGGGTCGTCCTTGGCCTTCTCGCCGGCGAACGCCGCGCGCACCCGCTTGCCCTGGTGCTCGACGTGCGCGTCGTACGCGCCGTAGGCCATGCCGACGATGGGGGCCGAGATGGTGGTGGGATGCATTGTGCCCCAAGGCATCTTGTAGACCGGGGCGGTGTTGGTCTGGTATCCGCCCGCGGTGCCGTCGTTCATCGCCTTGTAGGACAGGAACCGGTGTCGAGGCACGAAGACGTCCTTGACGACGACGGTGTTGCTGCCGGTGCCCCGCAGGCCGACGACGTGCCACACGTCGTCGATGCGGTACTCGCTGCGCGGGATCAGGAAGCTGCCGAAGTCCACCGGACGGCCGTCCTTGATCACCGGACCACCGAGGAAGGCCCACGTGGCGTGGTCACAACCTGAGGACCAGTTCCATGAGCCGTTGACCAGGTAACCGCCGTCGGTCACCACGCCCGCGCCCATCGGGGCGTACGACGACGACACCCGGGTCTTGGGGTCCTCGCCCCAGACCTCCTCCTGCGCCTGCTGGTCGAACAGCGCCAAGTGCCAGTTGTGCACGCCGATGATCGAGCTCACCCAGCCGGTGGAACCACAGGCGCTGGCCAGGCGCCGCACCGCCTCGTAGAACAGCGTCGGATCGCACTGCAAACCGCCCCACTGCTCGGGCTGCAACAGGGTGAAGAAGCCCACATCCTGGAGATCCTGAACGGTCTCGTCGGGCAGCCGCCGCAGGTCCTCCGTCGCCTGAGCGCGTTCGCGAATCTGCGGGAGCAGATCATCGATGCCAGCCAAAACCGACTGCGCATCACGCTGTTGAATGGACGTCACTTACGTTTGCCTCCTGCGCCAGACTTACTCAGCGGACTTACACCAGAGACTAGAACACGTTCCGATTTGTGTCGAGCAGGGTATTCCTGCGGCTGGTAGCGATACGAATCCGCTTTTCTGTAACATGTTCTAGTTGCAACGAAAGGGAGGGACGGGCCTTGACCGAGGCGATTCCCGACGAGCCACTCGGTGACCACGTCCTTGAACTGCAGGTCGCCGAGGTCGTCGCCGAGACCGACGACGCGCGGTCGCTGGTGTTCGCGGTACCGGACGACGAGGGTGACCCCGAGATCCCGCCCGAGCGGCTACGGTACGCGCCGGGCCAGTTCTTGACGCTGCGCGTTCCCAGCGAGCGCACCGGCTCGGTCGCCCGCTGCTATTCGCTGTGCAGCTCGCCGTTCACCGACGACGCGCTCACGGTCACGGTCAAGCGCACCGCCGACGGGTACGCGTCCAACTGGCTGTGCGACCACGCCCACAAGGGGATGCGGATCCACGTGCTGGCCCCGTCGGGCAACTTCGTGCCCAAGACGCTGGGCGACGACTTCCTGCTGATGGCCGCGGGCAGCGGCATCACCCCGATCATGTCGATCTGCAAGTCCGCGCTCGCCGAGGGCAGCGGGCAGGTGACGCTGGTGTACGCCAACCGTGACGAGAAGTCGGTGATCTTCTCCGACGCGCTGCGCGAGCTGTCGGCCAAGTACCCCGACCGGCTCACGGTGCTGCACTGGCTGGAATCGCTGCAGGGCCTGCCCAGCGTGGCCGCGCTGGCCAAGCTGGCCGCCCCCTACACGGATCGGCCCGTGTACATCTGCGGCCCGGGCGCCTTCATGGATTCGGCGAGACAGGCCCTGGAAACGCTGAAAGTGCCTGCGGCACAGATACATATCGAGGTGTTCAAGTCGCTGGACTCCGACCCGTTCGCGGCGGTGAAGATCGAGGACACCGCCGAAGGTGACGAGCCGCCGGCGACCGCGGTGGTGGAGCTGGACGGCGAGACGCACACCGTGTCGTGGCCGCGCAACGCCAAGCTGCTCGACGTCCTGCTGGCCAAGGGCCTCGACGCGCCCTTCTCCTGCCGCGAGGGTCACTGCGGTGCGTGCGCGTGCACCTTGAAAGGCGGCAACGTGAGCATGGAGGTCAACGACGTGCTCGAGCAGCAGGATCTGGACGAGGGCCTGATTCTGGCCTGTCAATCTCACCCGGAATCTGATTCGGTAGAAGTCACCTACGACGAGTAGTCGCGGGGTTAAGTTCAGCCTTGGGGTCAGCAAACCGGGAAAGGGAGCATCGATGATGCGGCTGGTATCGGGATTCGCAGTCGTCGCAGTGCTGCCGATGCTCGCGCCCGCCGGGGTGTGCGCGGCGGCGAGCAACACCGCCACTACCCTGTTCCCGCTGGACGGGCCCAACCAGCTGGAGACGCGGGCCGTCCTCAATTGCTTCAAGGCCGACGGTCACTGCGACTTCACCGCCGGGGCGGACATGCTGACGCCCGACGGGGTGACCGGCTTCCCGCCCGGCCTGTGGGCCCGGCAGACCACCGAGATCCGGTCCTCGAACCGGTTGGCTTACCTCGACGCGCACGCCAACGGCCAGTACGAGCGGGTGATGAAGTCGATGGGTTCCGACGAGATCACCACCATCTACATGGGCGAGGGCCCCCCGGAGAAGTACCAGACGAACGGGCGCATCGACTCGACCGATTGGCAGACGGGTCAGCCCAAGACCGACAACAACGTCATCGCGTGCACCCACATTCAGGTGGTCTACTCCGGGGTCAACATCACCTCCCCGAGCACCTGCGCGCAGACCACCTTCTCCTGACCCGGGCCGCGCCGAGCCTGCAAATGCGCAGAGAAACTGCGAGTGACGGCCTGCGAAATTACAGGTTGGGCGACGCGTCCCGACTGGCGGTCACCCCGCCCGCCGGACTGCCTTCCCGTGCGGGCGCCAACCTCTGGCCAGCAGCGCCCGCCTGGCACGCTCGATGACATCGCCCGGGTCGTCCTCAGCGATCACGCGAATGATGACCCAGCCCAATTCGGCGAGCTTTCGGAGTCGCCACTGGTCCTTGACGTGCTGACGCCGATCGGTGCGGTGTTGGTCGCCGTCATACTCCGCAGCCACGCCGAGCTCCGGCCAGCCCATATCGAGCATCGCCAGATACCGATAGCCGTCGACCACCGGTATCTGCGTGGCCGGGACGGGCAGCCCCGCATTGATGAACAGCAACCGCAGCCACGTCTCTTTCGGTGATGCGGCACCGCCGTCCACCAGGGGCAAGACCGACAGCAGGCGTCGTATCCCGCGGGCGCCCGGGTATCGCTTCGCAATCAGCAGCACATCCTCCGCCGAAAACGGGGTCGCCCGCATCAACGCGTCGAGGCGCGCGACCGCCCGCCCGCGCGGCAGATACCGGCCCAGGTCGTAGGCCGTCCGGGCGGGACTGGTGACCGGCAACCCCGCGATGCGGGTGACTTCGTCGTCGGCGAGTAGCTGCTCACGCGCGACGATCCCGCGCGGTGGCCGCGTGTTCGACCAAACCAGCTCGACGGGGATATCGGCGTCAACCCACTGTGCACCATGCAACGCCGACGCCGCGGCTCCCGCCACGATCGCCCGACGCCGCGACCACAACCAGGCACCTTCAGTCCGGTCCCGCAGCGAAAGTTGTTGTCGCTTCTGGGCATACACCCCCGGAAAGACAGGCCGATACCAGCGCTGTAGTTCATGCCGCGTCACGACTCCCCGCGCGATCGCTTCGCTGCCGAGAAACATCCCTGACATGGACCGCATCGTGGCACCAGGCACCGACATCGCGCCGAGCCTGGAAATCCGCAGCGAAAATGCGGGTGCCGGGCTGCTCAATGACAGGCTCGGCGAACGGGACCGGCTCAGCGAAGCGGTTGACCGCTAGCGGGGCAGCCCCAGGAGTCGCTCCGCGGCGACGGTGAGCAGGATCTGCTCGGTGCCGCCGGCGATGGTCAGGCAGCGGGTGTTGAGGAAGTCGAACACCGCCTGGTTGTGCACCAGGCCACCGCCCGCGGACACGTCCATGGTGAACTCGGCCAGGGCCTGGCGGTAGCGGACACCGATGAGCTTGCGCACGCTGGACTGCGCACCGGGGTCCTGGCCACCCACGGCCAGCTGGGCGATCCGCTGGTCCAGCAGCGCGCCGGTCTGCGCGGCGATGATCAACCGCCCCAACCGGTCTTGCTGCGCGGCGTCGAGGTCGAGCCCACCCAGCAGCTCGAGCAGTTCCTCCATCGGGTTGCCCAGCGCCGTTCCGTTGGCCATCGCGACGCGCTCGTTGGCCAGCGTGGTGCGGGCCAGCCGCCAACCGTCGTTCACCTCGCCGACCACCAGCTCGTCGGGGACGAACACGTTGTCCAGGAACACCTCGTTGAACAAGGAATCGCCGGTGATCTCGCGCAGCGGGCGGATCTCGATGCCCGGCGAGCTCATCTCCACCAGGAAGTAGGTGATGCCTTTGTGTTTCGGCGCGTCGGGGTCGGTGCGGGCCAGGCACACGCCCCACTTGGCCTTGTGTGCCGCCGACGTCCACACCTTCTGCCCGGTCAGGTTCCAGCCGCCCTCGGTCCGGACCGCCTTGGTGCGCAGCGAGGCCAGGTCCGACCCGGCGCCGGGCTCGGAAAACAGCTGGCACCAAAGGAATTCGCCGCGCGTGGTGCCCGGCACGAAGCGCTCGATCTGGTCCGGGGTGCCGTGCTCGAGGATGGTCGGCGCCGCCCACCAGCCGATCACGAGGTCGGGCCGGACCACACCGGCGGCGGCCAGCTCCTGATCGATCAACAGCTGCTCGGCCGGGCCCGCGCCGCGCCCATACGGCGGCGGCCAGTGCGGCGCCTGCAGACCCGCCTCGGCCAGCGCCGCCTGCCGCTTCTCCTCGGGCAGTTCGGCGATCTGGGCGACGGCGGCGGCGATCTCCGCCCGCTGGTCCTCGACGTCGGTGAGGTCGATCCCCAGGCGGCGCCGCACGCCCGACTGCGTCAGCGCGGTGATGCGCCGCAGCCAGGCCTCGGCCCCGCCCAGGAAGCGCCCGATGGCGTGCGCCCGGCGCAGGTACAGATGCGCGTCGTGCTCCCAGGTGCAGCCGATGCCGCCGAGGACCTGGATGCAGTCCTTGACGCTGGCCTTCACGGCCGCGATGCCGGTGCTGGCCGCCAGGGCCGCGGCGAGGGAGAACTGGGATGCGTCGCCCTCGGCGGCCGCGCGCGCGGCATCGGCGGCGGCCACCTCGGCCTGCTCGGCGCGGCACAGCATCTCGGCGCAGATGTGCTTGATGGCCTGGAAGCTGCCGATCGGCTTGCCGAACTGCTCGCGGACCTTGGCGTAGTCGACGGCGGTCTCCAGGGACCACCGGGTGATGCCGGCCGCCTCGGCCGCCAGCACCGTCGCGGCCAGGTCCTCGACGCGCTCACGCTGGTCCGCCACCACCGTGGCAGGCGCCGAGTCCAGCGTTACGCGCGCCAACGGTTGGGAGAAGTCGGTGGCCCGCAGGCCTTCGAGCTGCACGCCCTCGCTGCCGGTGTCGATCAGCAGCCACTTGCCGTCGGCCGGCGCCAACAGCACGGCGCCGTCGGCGACGCCCAGCGCGAACGGCAGCGTGCCCGAGACCTTCGACGTCGCGGCGTCGAACTCGATGTCGCCTTCCAGCGCCAGCCCGGCGAAGCGCTCACCCGAGGCGAGGGCCCCCAACAACTCGGGATCAGAGACGACCAGCGTGGCCAGCGCGGTCGTGGCGACCGGCCCGGGAATCAGCGCCTTCGCCGCTTCCTCGATGATCGCGCACAGGTCTTCGATGCTGCCGTCCGCCCCGCCGAATTCCTCCGGGATCGCGATGCCGAAGATGCCCAGCTCGGCCAGCCGGGTGAACACGGGCCGCCAGGCGTCGGACTTGCCCTGCTCCACGTCGCGGATCGCCGCGGTGCCGCCCGGCCCCGACGTCGAATTGCGGGCCCAGTCGCGCACCAGGGCCCGCGCGGCGAACTGCTCGTCGGTGACGGTCACTACCACGTGAGAGACCTCCGCGTCCTCGGCTCGACGTGACAAGGGGCGGAACCCCTGTCCTGATTGTGCGATCTGCCCGCCAAGCGGGTATGTCTGAAGCACGTGTTGGCACGCAACCGCTCTCTTCGAGACTAGAACGTGTTCTAATAGTGCCAGTGATCGACCGTCAAGTCGACGCCATTGCAGCAGCACATGCGCTTGTCCGCGGCGGTACGGAGGTGGGAAATTCACACGCAGAATGCGTATCGTTTGCAAACGAACCGCCGGGAACAGGAGCAAACCGTCACATGCCAGCCGACGCAAATCCGAGCCGCGTGTCTGACGCGCAGCCGCGCGAGGTCATGAACGTGGCGGTACTGGCGGAGTCCGAACTGGGGTCGGAGGCGCAGCGCGAACGCCGCAAGCGCATCCTCGATGCCACCATGGCCATCGCCTCCAAGGGCGGCTACGAGGCGGTTCAGATGCGCGCGGTGGCCGATCGCGCCGACGTCGCGGTGGGGACGCTGTACCGGTATTTCCCGTCGAAGGTGCACCTGCTGGTGTCGGCGCTGGGCCGCGAGTTCAGCCGCATCGACGCCAAGACGGACCGCTCGGCGATCACCGGCGGCACACCCTTCCAGCGGCTCAACTTCATGGTGGCCAAGCTCAACCGCGCGATGCAGCGCAACCCCCTGCTCACCGAGGCGATGGCCCGCGCCTACGTGTTCGCCGACGCCTCGGCGGCCAGCGAGGTCGACCAGGTCGAGAAGCTCATCGATTCGATGTTCGCGCGCGCGATGGCCGATGGCGAACCGACCGAGGACCAGTACCACATCGCCCGGGTGATCTCGGACGTGTGGCTGTCGAACCTGCTGGCGTGGCTCACCCGGCGCGCCTCGGCGACCGACGTCAGCAAGCGGCTGGACCTGGCCGTGCGGTTGCTGATCGGCGACCAGGACTCCAAGTAGGCCGGCTCACGCCGGCGGGCCCGCGGTGCGGCCCCGGATGAGTTCGGTGTCCAACAATTCGACGACGGGCAGGCCCGGCGTGCCCGTGCGTGGCGGCTGCAACAACAGCTCCCCGGCCCTGCGGCCCTTCTGCAGGCTGGACTGCGACACCGTGGTCAGCCCGCGGTTGATCGCCTCGGGCACCCCATCGAATCCGGTGACGGTCATCTGCCCCGGCACGTAAATGCCGTGTGCGCGCAGGTAATCCATGGCCGACAGGGCCAGGATGTCCGCGGTGCACATCAGCGCGGTGATCCGCGGATTGGCCTCCAGCGCCGCCTGGGCGGCCGCGCCGCCCGATTCGGGCAGGTGCTCGTAGCTCTCCACCACGGTCAATGAATCGGGCTCCACGCCGGCGGCCGTCATCGCCTCCCACACGCCCATGATCCGCTCCCGCTGCACGTCGAACGCGGGTGAGCGCAGCCGGTCGGGATCCACCAGGCCCTGGCGCCGGTCCCGGCCCAACCGCATGGTCAGCAGCCCGATCTCGCGATGCCCCAGGCCCAGCACGTAGTCGGCGAGCCCGCGCATCGCCGCGCGGTCGTCGATACCCACCCGCGAGACCCCGGCCAGCCCCTTGGGCTGGTCGACCACCACGATCGGCAGCCGGCGCTGCAACACCACCTGCAGGTAGGGATCTTCGTCGCACACCGAATAGACCACGAAGCCGTCCACGCCGGCCGAAAGCACCGCGGCCGTGCCGTCTTTGAGGCTGCGGCTGGGTCCGACGGCCACCAGCAGCAGGCCCTGGCCCAGCGCTTCGCAGGACTGCGCCACCCCGGTGACGAAGTCGCGTGCGGCCGGGTCGCTGAAGAAATACGGCAGCGGTTCGGCCATCACCAGACCGACCGCGCCGGCCTTGCGGGTCCGCAACGATCGCGCCACCGGATCGGGGCCGGCGTAGCCCAGCCGCTTGGCCGTCGCCAGCACGCGCTCACGCAGGTCCGGGGAGAGCTGATCGGGCCGGTTGAAGGCGTTCGAGATCGTCGTGCGCGAAACGTTGAGCTCGTCGGCCAACGACGCCAGAGTCGCACGCCGGCGTGGTGTGGGACTCACGTTCGGTGAGGCTACAGCGGATCGGGGCCCGCGCGTACGCGCTTCAGCTTGCGGCTTTGTAATGGAAACGGTTTTCATTAGTATTGTGGATCGGCTGACTGGCCGGCGGGAGGAAATCGGACGTGCGCATGGCACCGACGCGGCAACGAACGGCTACGGCCAGAACCGCCGACGCGACGCGATGGCTGGCGGCCGCCCTGGCGTTGGCCGGCGGCGCGGTGCTCGCCGGCTGCGGTACAGCGGCGCATTCGCGCCCGATGTCCGTCGTCGCCTCCACCGACGTGTGGGGCAGCGTGGTGCGCGCCGTCACCGGCCGCCGTGTCGCCGTCAAATCCATTCTCAGCGGGGCGGACATCGACCCGCACTCCTATGAGGTCAGTCCCGCCGACGCCGCCGCGATCGCCGACGCGCCGCTGGTGGTCTTCAACGGCGGCGGTTACGACGGCTGGGTCGACAACGTGCTGGCGCGGCACCCCGACGCCAAGCCGGTCAATGCCTACTCGTTTCTGAGCGACGACGCAGGACCGCGCAACGAGCACGTCTTCTACGACCTGGGCGTCGCCAAATCGGTGGCGAGCACCATCGCCGAGCGCCTCGCGGCGATCGACGCGGGCAACGCCGGCGAATACCGGGCCAACGCCGCCGCGTTCGGCCGCGACGCCGACTCGATCGCCGGCGCCGAACACGCGATCGCGACCACCTACCCCAACACCTCGGTGGTCGCGACCGAACCGGTCGCGTTCTATCTGATGAAGGCGACGGGTCTGGTGAACCGGACCCCGCCCGCGTTCGAGGCGGCCATCGAGAACGAGACCGATCCAGCGCCGGCCGACATGGCGGTGGTCCTCGACCTGGTCAACCGCCGTCAGGTGTCGGTGGTGCTGGTCAACCCGCAGACCTCCACCACCGCGATCAACGGGCTGCGCGACGCCGCACGGCGGGCCGGCGTCCCGGTCACCGACGTGTCCGAAACACTGACCGACGGCACGGAATACCTTGCCTGGCAACGTAATACGGTCAATCAGCTGCAGGCCGCGCTGCGGTCGAGCCGGCCTGTGCCGTCGTGAGCCTCGAGCCCGTCGCGGCCATCGAGAACCCCGCGGAAACCGTCACGCTGCGCGGAGCGCGGCTGTCCTTCGGCGACCGCGTGCTGTGGGACCACCTGGACCTGTCGGTGTCGCGCGGCGAGTTCATCGCGGTGCTGGGCCCGAACGGCAGCGGCAAGACCTCGCTGCTCAAGGTGCTGCTCGGGCGGCTGGCACTGAGCGCCGGCGTCGGGCTGGTGGACGGCAAGCCGATCACCTCGGGCAGCGGACGCATCGGCTATGTGCCCCAACACCATCCGATGGACGCCGACGTGATGCTGCGCGGACGCGATTTGGTTCGGCTGGGCATCGACGGGCGCCGCTGGGGCGCCCTCCCGCTGCGGTCCGCGGACCGGGCCCGCCGGCGCGCGGCCGTGCGGCAGGCGCTGCGCCAGGTCAACGGCGAACACCTGGCGGACGTCCGGGTCGGGATGATGTCGGGCGGCGAGTTGCAGCGGGTGCGCATCGCGCAGGCGTTGGTCAGCGACCCGCTGCTGTTGTTGTGCGACGAACCGCTGCTGACGCTGGACCCGGCGAACGCCAGGCTGGTATCGGCGCTGATCGAGCGGCGCCGCCAGGACGCCGCGACCACGGTCATCGTCGTCACCCACGAGATCAACCCGATCCTGCCCTACGTGGACCGGCTGCTGTATCTGGTCGACGGGCGGTTCGAGATCGGCACCGTCGAGCAGGTGATGACCAGCCAAACCCTCTCGGCGCTGTACCAATCCGACATCCAGGTGGTGAAGGTCAAGGACGGCTACGTGGTGGCCGGCGCTCGTGACGACGGGCACGGCTGATGGAGCATCGGCTCGCCGGCCTTCTGGACCACCTATTCTCGTTCGACGTCACCGCACACCTCCTCGCCCACGACTTCGTGCAGCAGGCGCTGGTGGCGGCCGCCCTGCTGGGACTGGTGGCCGGGCTGATCGGCCCGTTCATCGTGATGCGGCAGATGTCGTTCGCCGTACACGGTTCCAGCGAATTGTCGCTGACCGGAGCCGCTTTCGCGCTGCTGGTCGGGTTCGGCGTGGGCATCGGCGCGCTGATCGGCAGCGCCCTGGCCGCGGCGCTGTTCGGCGTGCTCGGGCGGCGCGACCGGGAACGCGATTCGGTGATCGGCGTGGTGCTGGCGTTCGGGCTGGGGCTGGCGGTGTTGTTCATTCACCTCTACCCGGGCCGCACGTCGACCAGTTTCGCCCTGCTGACCGGCCAGATCGTCGGGGTGGGCTACACGGGCCTGACGATGCTGGCGCTGGTCTGCGTGCTCGTCATCGCCGTGCTGGCGACGTGTTACCGCCCGCTGCTGTTCGCCACGGTCGATCCCGACGTCGCCGCCGCCCGCGGGGTGCCGGTCTACGGGCTGGGCATCGTGTTCGCCGCCCTGGTCGGGGTGGTCGCGGCCCAGGCGGTGCAGATCGTCGGTGCGCTGCTGGTGATGTCGTTGTTGATCACACCGGCGGCCGCGGCGGCCCGGGTGGTCGCCTCGCCGGCGGCGGCGATGGTGACCTCGGTGGTGTTCGCCGAGGTGTCCGCGGTCGGGGGTCTGGTGCTGTCGCTGGCGCCCGGCGTGCCGGTGTCGGTCTTCGTTGCGAGCATCTCGTTCCTGATCTATCTGGCGTGCTGGCTGATCGGGCGCCGGCGATCCGCCGCCTAAGCTGGGCCCACACATAGGCCCCACGTCCGGGAGGCAGTGGTGCGCGGGCGAATCGCGTTTCTGGTGCAGGCGGCGGCGTCCGTCCTGGTGACCGGCTGCACCACCGTCGTCGGCGGCAGCGCGTCGCCCGCGGACACCTCCGGTCCCCTGCCCCAAACCCCGGTGGCCGCCGCGGCCCTGGACGGGCTGCTGCTCGACGTGGACCAGATCAACTCCTTGCTCACCTCCGGGATGCGACTGCGCTACGGCGTGCAGGCGATGTGGGACTGGAGCTCGACTTTCAGCGACAAGAGCTGCCTGGCGATGGACGGCCCGGCCCAGGAAGCCGTCTACGCGGACACCGGCTGGATCGCGGTGCGTGGCCAGCGCCTCGACGACAGCTTCGATGACCCGGCGGTCCGCAACGACTCCGCCATCCAGGCCGTGATCGCCTACCCGTCGGCGCGCAAGGCCAACGCCTTCTACGACGCCTCGGTGCGTCGGTGGTCCGCCTGCGCCAACCGCAAGTTCTCCGAACATCCCAGCGGCAAGCCCGAAATCGGGTGGACAGTTGGCGAGGTCCACAAGATCGCGGGCATGCTGAGCACCTCCGAAGTTCAGGACAGCAGCGACGGCTGGACGTGCCAGCGGGCGCTGACCGCACGCAACAACGTCGTCATCGACGTCGCCACCTGCGGCTCCTTCCTGCCCGGTGGGTCCGCCGTCGACCTCGCCGAGCAGATCGCGGCCAAGGTCACCAGGCAGTAGCCGGGCGCCGCGCCTCCTCGCCTGCGCCGGCGCGGGTCGCCCCCATAAGCTGAGCGGGTGGCCGCTATCGACCTCAACGCCGACCTGGGCGAGGGCTTCGGTGTCTGGCGCCTGGGGGACGACGACGCCATGCTCGGCGTCGTCACCAGCGCCAACGTCGCGTGCGGCTTCCATGCCGGTGACCCGGCGGGCCTGCTGCGGGTGTGCCGGTCGGCCGCGCGGCGTGGGGTTCGCATCGGGGCGCAGGTGAGCTATCGCGACCTGGCCGGGTTCGGCAGGCGGTTCATCGACGTCGCCCCCGAGGACCTGACCGCCGACGTGGTGTATCAGATCGGCGCGCTGCGGGCGATCGCGCACGCGGCCGGCTCCACGGTGTCTTACGTCAAACCGCATGGCGCGCTGTACAACACGATCGTGACCCACGTCGAACAGGCCGCGGCCGTAGCCGAGGCGGTGCGCCTGGTGGACGCGGGGTTGCCGGTGTTGGGCATGACGGGATCGGCGTTCTTCGACGAAGCCGCCCGGGGCGGATTACGCACCGTCGCAGAGGCTTTCGCCGACCGGGCCTACCGGCCCGACGGCCGGCTGGTGTCGCGCCGGGAGCAGGGCGCGGTGCTGGCGGACCCGGCGGTGATCGCCGACCGGGTAGCGACCATGGTCGATACGGGTCAGGTCACCGCGATCGACGGCACCCAACTCACGCTGAACGTGGAATCGGTGTGCGTGCACGGCGATTCGCCGGGAGCGGTGCAGATCGCCGCCGCCGTCCGCGATCGCCTCGCCACGGCAGGCGTCGAGATCCGGGCGTTCTGCTGATGCGGTTGAAACTCGGGCGTCCCGACATCGCGCGGTACGCGGACCGGTTCGACGCCCCCGCCGCCGAACCCGACGGGCTCTCGGTGACCTGGATCGGCGTGGCGACTCTGCTGATCGACGACGGTTCGTCGGCCTTGATGACCGACGGCTACTTCTCCCGGCCCGGGCTGGCCGCGATCGCGGCCGGCAAGGTGGCTCCCTCGCCCGCGCGCGTCGACGGATGCCTTGCGCGGGCCAAGGTCTCGCGCCTGGCGGCGGTCATCCCGGTGCACACCCACTTCGACCACGTGCTGGATTCCGCACTCGTCGCCGACCGCACCGGCGCGCAGCTGGTGGGCGGGCAGTCCGCGGCGAACGTCGGGCGGGGATACGGCCTGCCGGAGAACCGGATCGTCGTCGCGGTGGGCGGCGAACCGATCCGGCTCGGCGCCTACGACGTCACCCTGATCGAATCGCACCACTGCCCGCCCGACCGGTTTCCCGGCGTCATCGACGAACCGGTGACCCCGCCGGCGCGGGCGTCGGCGTACCGCTGCGGGGAGTCGTGGTCGACGCTGGTGCACCATCGGCCGACGGACCGGCGGCTGCTGATCCAGGGCAGCGCCGGCTTCGTCACGGGCGCCCTGGCCGGCCACCGCGCCGACGCGGTGTACCTGTCCGTCGGGCAGCTCGGCCTGCGGCCGCGGTCCTACCTGGTCGACTACTGGACCGAGACCGTGCGCGCGGTGGGGGCGCGCCGGGTGATCCTGATCCACTGGGACGACTTCTTCCGCCCGCTGACAAAGCCGTTGCGGGCCTTGCCCTATGCCGGCGACGACCTGGACGTCTCCGTGCGCATCCTCGACGAGCTGGCGGCGCAGGATGGGGTCTCGGTGCACCTGCCCACGGTGTGGCGGCGCGAAAACCCGTGGAAGTAGAGCGGTTCAGACATTGGCCCTGACGCTTGCGCTGTTGCTGCTTGCCGTTGTCCTCGCGTTCGCCGTCGCGCGCCCCGGGGGTTGGCCCGAGGCGCTGGCCGCCGTCCCGGCCGCCCTGATCCTGATCGCCGTCGGCGCGATCTCGGTGCACCAGGCGGCCAAACAGATCGCCGATCTGTCCGGGGTGGTCGCGTTCCTGGGCGCGGTGCTGGTGTTGGCCAAGCTGTGCGACGACGAGGGCCTGTTCGAGGCCGCGGGCGCGGCGATCACCCGGGGCCGGGTCGGGTCGGGCGGGCTGCTGCGGCGGGTGTTCGTCATCGCCTCGCTCATCACCGCGGTGCTGAGCCTGGACGCCGCCGTGGTGCTGCTGACGCCGGTGGTGCTGGCCGCCGTCCGCCGGCAGCGCACCCGGGTGCGGCCCTATGCCTACGCCACCGCCCACCTGGCCAACGGCGCATCGCTGTTGCTGCCGGTGTCGAACCTGACCAACCTGCTGGCCTTCCATACCGCGAACATCTCGTTCACGAAGTTCACCCTCGCGATGGCCGCGCCGTGGGCGGGGGCCATCGCCGTCCTCTACGTGATCTTCCGGTGGTTTTTCGCCAAGGACCTGCGGGTGCAGCCCGACCCGGAGCAGCTGGGCGCGCCGACGCGCCCGCCGGTGTTCGTGCTGGTGGTCGTGGCGCTGACGCTCGCCGGCTTCGCGGTCGCGCAGTCCGTGGGCCTGGCCCCGGCCTGGGTGGCGTTGTGCGGCGCCGCGGTGCTGGCGGTGCGCAGCCTGCGCCATCGGCACACGTCGGTATCCGACATCGTGCGCTCGGTCAACGTCTCGTTCCTGGTGTTCGTGCTGGCGCTGGGCGTCGTGGTGCAGGCGGTCATGCTCAACGGGATGGACCGGGCGATGTCGGCGGTGCTGCCGTCGGGTTCGAGCCTGCCCGCGCTGCTGGCCGTCGCCGCGATAGCCGCCGTGCTGGCCAACGTCGTCAACAACCTGCCCGCCACGCTCGTGCTGCTGCCGCTGGTCGCGCCGAGCGGGCCGGTGGCCGTGCTGGCGGTGCTCATCGGGGTCAACATCGGGCCCAACCTGACCTACGTCGGGTCGCTGTCAAACCTGTTGTGGCGGCGCGTGTTACGCCAGCACGACGTCGATGCCGGCGTCGCCGAATACACCCGCCTGGGCGTGTGCACGGTGCCCGCGTCGCTGGCGGTGGCGGTGCTCGCGCTGTGGGCCTCGGCGCGGCTGCTGGGCCTCTAGGGCTTGGGCGGGCCGCACGGGCACTAGCCCCGCCGGTAGGCCGGCGGCAACGGTATCGACAGTTCGGCGAGCACACCGCGCAACGACGTCGGGTAGTCGGTGATGATGCCGTCGACGCCGTAACCGATCTGCCGGCGCATCTCCACGGCATCGTCGACCGTCCACGGAATCACCTTGAGCCCCAACGCATGCGCACGGTCGACGAACGACCGGCCGGTGACCAGCCGATAGTCGGGCGCAACGATGTCCGCGCCCACCATCCGCGCGCCGATCAACGGGTCGCCGACGAACGCGGGGTTCACCCCGCCCAGCCACGGCGAGGCCGGCGCCCAGGTGTGCTCGTCGTACAAGGCCACCAACGGAATTGACGGCTCGGCGCGCCGCACCAGCGGCAGGGTGCGCCAGTCGAAGCTCTGAATCTCCACCCGGTCGGCCTTGCCCGCCGACCTGACGGCGGCCAGTACCGCGTCGACGGCCTGCTGCGGATCGGCGGACGCGCCGGGGCGGTCGGCCTCCACCTTGGTTTCGATGTTGTAGCGCACCGCGCCGGCGCCGTACGAGTCGGCGAGCGCAAAAACCTGCGGCAGCGTCGCTATCTTGTTGCCCCGCACCACTTCGGCCCGGGGATAGTCAGCGAGCGGGCGGCCGCAATCCAGGGTGTCGACCTGGGCCAGCGTGAGTTCGTGCACGAGCTTGCCGACGTACGGATACTGCGGGTCCCCGGCGAACGCGGGCGCGGTGTCGGCGCACTTCTCGGCCAGGATCGTCGGGTCGTGCCACACCAGCGGTTGCCCGTCCTCGGTGAGCACGATGTCGAGTTCCAATGTGCTGACGCCCAATTCGAGCGCCTTGGCGAACGCGCGCAGGGATTCCTCGGTGGTCTCGCCGCGGCCGCCACGATGGGCCTGAAGATCGAATTCCGGTGCGGCGGCGCGGGCGACGCCGAACGGCAACGCGACGACGACCAGCAGCACCGCCAGCGCCGCACGGAGCCGCGCGGGCCGGTCGGGCACCGATGTCAACCCCTGCGCTGGCGGGTGATTTCGGCGAGCACCACCCCGGCGGCCACCGACGCGTTCAGCGATTCGGTGTCCCCCGCCATCGGGATGGACACGACCTCGTCGCAGTTCTGCCGCACCAACCGCGAAAGGCCCTTGCCTTCCGATCCCACGACGACCACCAGCGGATCGGTGCCGTCGATGTCGTCGAGCGTGGTGTCACCGCCGGCGTCCAGCCCGATCACCCGCAGCCCGCGACCGGCCCAATCCGTCAGTGTTCTGGTCAGATTGGTGGCCCGCGCCACCGGGATGCGGGCCGCGGCCCCGGCGCTGGTACGCCATGCCACCGCCGTCACCGAGGCCGATCGGCGCTGCGGGATCAGCACCCCGTGGCCGCCGAACGCGGCCACCGAACGGACGATGGCACCCAGGTTGCGGGGGTCGGAGATGTTGTCCAGCGCGACCAGCAGCGCCGGCGGCGAGGCGAGCGCGGCGCCGACCAGATCGTCGGGGTGTGCGTAGTTGTACGGCGGCACCTGCAACGCGATGCCCTGGTGCAGGTGGTTGCTGGTCATCCGGTCCAGATCGGTGCGCGGCACCTCCAGGATGGAGATGCCCAAATCCGCTGCGCGCGTGACGGATTCGGTGAGCCGCTCGTCGGCGTCGGTGCCCAGCGCGACGTAGAGCGCGGTGGCCGGCACCCCGGCCCGCAGGCACTCCAGCACCGGGTTGCGGCCCAGCACCGTCTCGGATTCGTCGGTCTTACCGCGCGCGGGCCGGCGGCTCTGGGCCTTGGCGCGCTTGGCGGCCGGATGATTGGGCCGCAGGTGCGCGGGCGGGGTGGGGCCACGACCTTCCAGGCCGCGGCGGCGCTGGCCCCCCGAGCCCACGGTCGGTCCCTTCTTGGTGCCCTCTTTGCGTATCGCCCCACGGCGGCGCGAGTTGCCGGCCATCTAGTCCGCCCCTACTGCTCGGGACTGGCCTGCAGCGACCACTGCGGCCCGTCGGCGGTGTCGGTGACCTCGATGCCGGCGTCCTTGAGCCGGTCGCGGATCTCGTCGGCCAGCGCCCAGTTGCGTTCCTCGCGCGCCTTCTGCCGATTCTTCAGCTCCGCCTGGACCAGCACGTCGACGGCGGCCAGGGCCGCCGACGTCTCGTCGCGGGTCTCCCAGCGCTCGTCGAGCGGGTCGCAGCCCAGGATGCCCATCATCGCGCGGATCGCGCCCGCGTGCCGCAGCGCGCCTTCATGATCGCCGGAGTCCAGCGCCCGGTTGCCCTCGGCGCGCGCCTGGTGCACCTCGGCCAGCGCGGCCGGCACGGCCAGGTCGTCGTTGAGGGCATCGGCGAAGCGGTCGGTCCATTGCCCGGGTTCGACGCCGCCCACCCGCACCCGGACGCGGTGCAGAAATTCCTCAACGCCGACATAGGCTTTCACCGCGTCCTGCAGCGCGGTCTCGGAGAATTCCAGCATCGAGCGGTAGTGGGCGCTGCCCAGGTAGTAGCGCAGCTCGGCCGCGCGCACCCGCTGCAGCAGCGCCGGTATGGCCAGCACGTTGCCCAGCGATTTGCTCATCTTCTCGCCGCCCATCGTCACCCAGCCGTTGTGCAGCCAGTAGCGGGCGAACCCGTCGCCGGCGGCGCGGCTCTGGGCGATCTCGTTCTCGTGGTGCGGGAAGACCAAATCCATTCCGCCGCAATGGATGTCGAACTCCGGACCCAGGTAGGTGCGGGCCATCGCGGAACATTCGAGGTGCCACCCCGGGCGGCCGCGGCCCCACGGGGTGGGCCAGGACGGCTCGCCGGGCTTGGCGGCCTTCCACAGCGTGAAGTCGCGCTGATCGCGTTTGCAGGTGGCCACGCCCTCGCCCTGATGGACGTCGTCGATCTTGTGCCCGGACAGCTGCCCGTATTCGGGGTAGCTGAGCACGTTGAAGTACACGTCGCCGCCCGCGGCGTAGGCGTGATCGGTGTCGATCAGCCGTCCCATCAATTCGACCATCTGGGTGATGTGCCCGGTGGCCCGCGGCTCGGCCGACGGCGGCAACACGTCCAGCGCGTCGTAGGCGGCGCTGAAGGCCCGCTCGTAGGTGGCCGCCCATTCCCACCACGGCCTGCCCGCCGCGGCGGCCTTGTTGAGGATCTTGTCGTCGATGTCGGTGACGTTGCGGATGAACGCGACGTCGCAGCCGCGCGCGATCAGCCATCGGCGCAGGATGTCGAAGGCCACCCCGCTGCGGACGTGGCCGATGTGCGGCAGCCCCTGGACCGTCGCGCCACACAGATAGATGGAGACGTGGCCCTCGCGCAGCGGAACGAAATCACGCACGGCACCCGCCGCCGTGTCGTGGAGCCGCAAGCGGGCCTGATCGGTCACGACGTGCCAGCTTACCGGGTAGTTCCGCGGCCCCCGGCGCTGAGCGTGCTTACCCGGCGGAGACGACCAGCGCGGTGGCGATGGCGGCGAGGCCCTCACCGCGTCCGGTCAGGCCCAACCCGTCGGTCGTCGTCGCCGACACCGACACCGGGGCGCCCAGCAATTCCGAGAGCACCCGCTGCGCCTCGGCGCGGCGGGGACCGATCTTCGGCCGGTTCCCGATGACCTGCACGGCCGCGTTGCCCACCCGGAAGCCGTGGTGCGACGCCAGATCCGCGACGTGGCGCAGCATGTCGGCGCCGCTGACCCCGGTCCAGCGCGGATCGTCGACCCCGAACACCTCCCCGAGGTCGCCCAGCCTGGCGGCCGACAACACCGCGTCGCACAGCGCGTGCGCCGCGACGTCGCCGTCGGAATGCCCGGCGCAGCCGTCGGCGTCGGCGAACTGCAGGCCCAGCAGCCAGCACGGCCGCCCGGGTTCGATGGGGTGCACGTCGACGCCGAGGCCGACTCTTGGCAGGGCGTTCACCGGCGCACGACGGCTTCGGCCAGCAGCAAATCGAGCTGGGTGGTGATCTTGAATGCCAGCGGGTCGCCGTCGACCACCTGGACCCGGCCACCGACATGCTCGACCAGCGACGCGTCGTCGGTGAAGCCGGCGTGCCGACCGGCCCGATAGGTCCCGTAGGCGCGCAACAGCAGAGCGGTCGCGAAGCCCTGCGGGGTCTGCACGGCACGCAGCCCGGCGCGTTCCGGCGTCCCCAGCACCGCCCCGTTGGCGTCCACGGCCTTGATGGTGTCATGCAGGGGCAGGGCGGGCACCACGGCGTCGTGGCCGGCCCGCAGCGCCGCCACCACACGGGCGATCAGCGACGGGGGCGTCAGCGCCCGCGCCGCGTCGTGCACCAGCACGAACTCGGGCGCGGCCGTGGGTATGGCCGCCAGGGCCAGGTGGACGGACTCGGTGCGGTCGGTCCCGCCGGCGACGACGGTGGCGTGGCCGGCCCCGACGTGATCGGCCAGAACCCGTGTGGCCTCGTCGATCCGGTCGGCGGGAACGGCCGCCACGACGTGATCGACCACCCCGGAGTCCAACAAACCGGCGACCGCGCGCTGCAGCAGCGTGCGGCCGTCGACCAAACAGAATGCCTTGGGAATTCCTGCGGCCAGTCGTTCGCCCGACCCTGCGGCGGGGACGACTGCGACTACGTTGCCTGACGCGCCCGTCTCCGGGGCCACCGAAGTGTCAGGACCTTCAGGAAGCGGCGGCGAGCACCTCGTCGAGGATGGTCTCGGCCTTGGCGTCGTCGGTGCTCTCGGCCAGCGCCAACTCACCGACCAGAATCTGGCGGGCCTTGGCCAGCATCCGCTTCTCGCCGGCCGACAAGCCACGCTCCTGATCGCGACGCCACAGGTCGCGGACTACCTCGGCGACCTTGTTGACGTCGCCGGAGGCGAGCTTTTCGAGGTTCGCCTTGTAGCGGCGCGACCAGTTCGTCGGCTCCTCGGTGTGCGGGGCCCGCAGCACCTGGAACACCTTGTCCAGACCCTCTTGTCCGACGACGTCGCGGACACCCACGTACTCAGCGTTGTCGGCGGGAACTCGAACGGTCAGGTCGCCCTGCGCCACCTTCAAGACGAGATATTCTTTTTGTTCCCCTTTGATCGTCCGGGTTTCGATCGCCTCGACTAACGCAGCACCGTGATGCGGGTAAACAACGGTGTCGCCGACCTTGAAGATCATCTGATTCGAGCCCCTTTCGTTACTTCATCCTAACACGGCCGCCCAACTACGCGCGAAGCAACGATGCAGGTCAGGGGCACAACACGCGCAGATTAGGGGTTGACATGCGGACCAAGTCGTGCAGTGCAACACCTTACCAACGGCCCCGACGCGGCCCGGCGGCGGCCTTGAAACCCTCGCTGGCAGCGCTCCGGCGCTGGTCTGGCGCCCCGCGCTACCGCGCGCGAGACGTCCCTACTACTGTGCATAGTTGCATCAGTCGAACAGCAGGAGGCTCGAGAGAGTGAACCGCTTCAAGATCCGCCTCGGCCTTCCCGCGCTCGCCGTCGCCGGCGTGCTGGCCGCTCTGGCCGCTCTGGTGAGCGGTTGCGGAGCCGGACAGGTCTCGCAGATGGCGGTCCAGGAGCCCGCCATCAACGGCAACAAGGTCACGTTCAACAACGTGGCGCTGCGCGACATCCGGATCCAGGCCTACCAAACCGGCGACTACCTGCAGCCCGGCCGCACCGTGGACCTGGTGCTGGTGGCGGTCAACCTGTCGCCGAACACGCCCGACCGGCTCGTCGGCGTGAGCAGCGACATCGGCACGGTGACGGTCAGCGGCGACGCCCGGCTGCCCGCCGGCGGATCGCTGTTCATCGGCACGCCCGAGGGTGAGAAGGTGGCGCCGGGTCCGGTCGGTGCGAACACCGCCGCGGCCAAGGCGACCGTCAATCTGACCAAGCCCATCTCCAACGGGCTGACCTACAACTTCACCTTCAATTTCGAGAAGGCCGGCCAGGCGACCGTCTCGGTGCCGATCTCGGCCGGGCTGGCGCCTCCGCAGCGAAACCAGGCGGGCTAACCGCCTGTCGTGACACGGGCTTGTCGTAGCGGCTCGATACCGTCATGGCGTGGCAACCGCGCGCAAGCAATACCGCTGTTCGGAATGTCGGCACGTCACCGCGAAGTGGGTGGGTCGCTGCCTGGAGTGCGGCACCTGGGGCACGGTTGACGAGGTCCCGGTTCTCAGCGCGGTCGCCGGGCGCCGCAGCGGCCTGGCCGCGGCCGCACCGGCCGTGCCGATCACGTCCATCGAGCCCAACGCCAGCCAGCACCGCACGACGGGGGTAGACGAACTCGACCGCGTGCTCGGCGGCGGCGTGGTGCCCGGCTCGGTCACGCTGCTGGCCGGCGATCCCGGGGTGGGCAAGTCGACGCTGCTGCTCGAGGTCGCGCATCGCTGGGCGAAGTCGGGCCGCCGCGCCCTGTACATCTCCGGCGAGGAGTCCGCCGGCCAGATCCGGCTGCGCGCGGACCGCATCGGCTGCGGCAGCGACGAGCTCTACCTGGCGGCCGAATCCGACCTGCACACCGTGCTCGAGCACATCGCCACGGTCAAGCCCGCGCTGGTGATCGTGGACTCCGTGCAGACCATGTCCACCACCGAGGCCGACGGCGTGGCCGGGGGCGTCACGCAGGTCCGCGCGGTGACGTCGGCCCTGACCGCCGCGGCCAAGACGAACGGGGTGGCGCTGATCCTGGTCGGGCACGTCACCAAGGACGGGGCCATCGCCGGGCCGCGTTCCCTCGAGCATCTCGTCGACGTGGTGCTGCACTTCGAGGGCGACCGCAACGGCTCGCTGCGGATGGTGCGGGGGATCAAGAACCGGTTCGGCGCCGCCGACGAGGTCGGCTGTTTCCTGTTGCACGACAACGGGATCGAGGGCGTCGCCGACCCGTCGAACCTGTTCTTGGATCAGCGTCCGGCCCCGGTGCCGGGCACCGCGATCACGGTGACACTCGACGGCAAACGACCGCTCATCGGCGAGGTGCAGGCGCTGCTCGCCACGCCGCAGGGCGGCTCGCCGCGCCGCGCCGTGAGCGGCATCGACCATTCCCGGGCCGCGATGATCACCGCGGTGCTGGAAAAGCACGCCAAGCTACCGGTCGGGGCCCACGACATCTACCTGTCCACCGTCGGCGGCATGCGGCTGACCGACCCGTCGTCGGATCTGGCGGTCGCGGTGGCGCTGGCGTCGGCGCTTGCCGACCTGCCGCTGCCCACCACCGCGGTGATGATCGGCGAGGTGGGGCTTGCCGGGGACCTGCGCCGCGTCAGCGGCATGGAGCGGCGGCTGAGCGAAGCCGCCCGCCAGGGCTTCAGCATCGCGCTCATCCCGGACGGCGACGACCCCCGGCGCGAGATCGTGCCGGCCGGGATGCGGGCGCTGCGCGCACCGACCATCGTGGCGGCGATGGAGCACATGCTCGCCATCGCCGACCGGCGCGGCGGCATGCCCGCAAACGTGCGACGGCTGGACGGACGGCGCTTCGGGCCTGAAGAATGATTCGCTGTGAACCGTCCGACCCTGCGTGAAACCGTCGCCCGCCTGGCCCCTGGCACCGGCCTGCGTGACGGCCTGGAACGCATCCTGCGTGGCCGCACCGGCGCGCTGATCGTGCTCGGCAACGACGAGGCCGTGGAGGCCATCTGCGACGGCGGCTTCGCCCTGGACGTGCGCTACGCGCCCACCCGGCTGCGCGAGCTGGCGAAGATGGACGGCGCCGTCGTGCTGTCCACCGACGGCAGCCGCATCGTGCGGGCCAACGTCCAGCTGGTGCCCGACCCCTCGATCGCCACCGACGAGTCGGGAACTCGGCACCGGTCCGCGGAGCGGGCGGCGATCCAGACCGGCTACCCGGTGATCTCGGTGAGCCACTCGATGAACATCGTCACCGTCTATGTGGGCGGGGAGCGCCACGTGGTGGCGGACTCGGCGACCATCCTGTCGCGAGCCAACCAGGCCATCGCCACCCTGGAGCGGTACAAGATCCGGCTCGACGAGGTCAGCAGGCAGCTGTCGCGCGCCGAGATCGAGGACTTCGTCACGCTGCGCGACGTCATGACGGTGGTGCAGCGGCTCGAGCTGGTCCGGCGGATCGGCCAGGTGATCGACAACGACGTCGTCGAACTCGGCACCGACGGCCGCCAGCTGCGGCTGCAGCTCGACGAGCTGCTGGGCGGCAACGACAACGCCCGGGAGCTGATCGTGCGCGACTATCACGCCAGCCCGGAGCCGTTGTCCGAGGCGCAGATGACGGCCACGCTCGACGAGCTGGACGCGCTATCGGATACCGAGCTGCTCGACTTCACCATCCTGGCAAAGGTTTTCGGATATCCGACCACCACCGAGGCGCAGGATTCGGCGGTCAGCCCGCGCGGCTACCAGGCGCTGGCCGCCATTCCCCGGCTGCAGTTCGCGCACGCCGACCTGTTGGTCCGCTCGTTCGGGACGCTGCAGAACGTGCTGGCGGCCAGCGCCACCGACCTGCAGTCGGTCGACGGCATCGGCGCGATGTGGGCCCGCCATGTGCGCGAAGGCCTTTCGCAGCTGGCGGAGTCGACGATCACCGACTCGTTGAGCTAGGTGCGCGATCGGCCTCAGCCGGCGGGCGGCGGGGCCATCGGCGGCGCCTCCGGCTGCGGCACCGCGCCCGGCTGACCCGGTCCGGGCACCGGGCCCGGCGGCGGTGGCGGCTGGTTCATGATGAATGGAACCGGCATCGAGCGCAGGTTGCCCAGCTGCACGACCAGGTTGTAGGTGCCCGGCCCGATCGCCGGCCGGGGCAGCGGGCAGTGCGGCGCCGAGCCCATTCCCGTCCACGTCACCGCGGTGGTCACCTGCTCGCCCGGGGTGAACGTCTTGATCAGCGTCTCGTTCGACGGCGCGCAGTCCAGGTTCGACCACAGCCGCTTGTTGTCCAGCGAGTAGACGTAGGCCGCCAGCACCGCCGCGCCGACGTCGCGCTTGCAGGCCACCAGCCCGATGTTGGTGACGACCATGGTGAACTTCGGCTGGTCACCGATGAAGTACTGGGGCGCGTTGGTCAGGCCCTTGACCGCCAGCGTCGAGTCGGGGCAGTCGTCGCCCTCTTTGAGCACCGGCGGCGGCTGCACCGCGGCGGTGGGGGTGGGTGTCTCGGGGTTCTGTCCCTGCGCCGGCGGCACCGCGGGGGCGGGGCCCTCGGGTCCGGGCGGCGGGGGCGCCTGGGGCGCAGGCGATCCCGGCTTGTTCGCGGCGGCGCTGGCCTTGTCGGCGTTGGCGGGCTTGGCTCCCCCGCTGTGCCCCATGAAGGCGATGACGACGGCGGCCACGATCCCGATCACGACGACCGCGATACCAATGGCCAGGCCTCTGCGCCGCCAATAGATCTCGGTGGGTAGCGGGCCACGCGGTTCCAGATCGAGCACGTTCGCAGCGTAGGCCCAGGTCACATCGATTCGGCTGACCCGCCCCGGCGTGTCGCGAGGTTTGCTGGCCGGCCGGCGTGTAGGGGCGGCCGATGTTCGGCCCCCCGCGTGCCCTATTGGGCGTTACTCACCGATGTCGCCGGCGTGATCGCACAACTCCGCCCGCCCGTCGGCGAGGTGGTAGGTGACTCCGGCCACGGCCACCGTTCCCGCGGCGACCCGCTCGGCGATGACGGCCGACCGAGACGTCAGCTGCGCAACCGTTTCGCAGACGTGTCGCTTCTCGAACTCGTCCACGCGGCTCAGGCCCTCGCGGCGGCCCATCAGGATCGACGGCGCCACGCGTTCCACCACGTCCCGCACGAAACCCCCCGGGATGGTGCCGTCGTCGATCGCGGCCAGCGCCGCCTTGACCGCGCCGCAGCTGTCGTGACCCAGCACGACGATGAGCGGCACGTCGAGGACCGCCACGGCGAACTCGATGGAGCCCAACACCGCCGAGTCGATGGCCTGCCCGGCGGTGCGCACCACGAACATGTCACCCAGGCCCTGATCGAAGATGAGCTCGGCGGCCACTCGACTGTCGGCGCAGCCGAAGACGACCGCGGTGGGGCTCTGGCCCGCGGCCAGGCTGGCTCGATGCTCAACACTTTGGCTGGGATGCTGCGGCTTACCGGCGACGAATCGCTCGTTACCCTCTTTGAGTGACTTCCACGCGGTTACCGGGTTGGTGTTAGGCATGGCTGACATCATGCCGCAACCGGCGGTGGCGGGCGCAGGGTTCATATCAGTCGCCAATCTTGTTCACTGGTACGACAGCTCGCGCCGCGATCTGCCGTGGCGCGAACCGGGGGTCAGCGCCTGGCAAATCCTGGTCAGCGAATTCATGCTGCAGCAGACCCCGGTGTCGCGGGTGCTGCCGATCTGGACGGATTGGGTGCGGCGCTGGCCCACCCCGTCGGCGACGGCCGCGGCCAGCGCTGCGGACGTGCTGCGCGCCTGGGGCAAGCTGGGCTATCCGCGCCGGGCCACGCGGTTGCACGAATGCGCCACGGTGATCGCGCGCGATCACGGTGACGTGGTGCCCGACGACGTCGACACCCTTTTGACGCTGCCCGGCGTCGGCGCCTACACCGCCCGCGCCATCGCCTGTTTCGCCTACGGCCAGTCGGTACCGGTGGTGGACACCAATGTGCGCCGCGTGGTGGCGCGCGCGGTGCACGGCCTGGCCGACGCGGGTGCGCCGTCGGCGACGCGCGACCACGCCGACGTGGCGGCGCTGCTGCCCACCGACGCCACCGCACCG
>NZ_QMEV01000089.1 GCF_003284935.1 Mycobacterium colombiense | reverse complement strand
TCCGCAACCGCTGGGCAGCCTGGCCCGCGATCTGGCCAAAAAGCGAGGCTGGACCGCGCAGGTCGCCGAGGGCACCGTGCTGGGTAACTGGGCTACGGTCGTCGGCCACCAGATCGCCGACCACGCGGTGCCGACCGCCCTGAACGAGGGCGTGCTGAGCGTGGCCGCCGAATCGACGGCGTGGGCCACCCAGTTGCGGATGATCCAGTCGCAGTTACTCGCCAAGATCGCCGCCGCCGTCGGCAACGGCGTGGTGACGTCGTTGAGAATCACCGGCCCGGCCGCGCCCTCCTGGCGCAAGGGGCCGCGCCATATCGCTGGAAGAGGGCCGCGCGACACCTACGGCTAGGGAGTTTGATGACCGCCGAGGATCCCCAGATCGCGGTTCGTCCACAGGCCCCTGAAATCCGCCAGGACGGTGCGTACCCCCTCGACGCACGTCGGGACGCGGCCAGAATAAAGAAATCGTGCGCACGGCGCGGTTAGCTGGGTAGAAACGCGGCCAGAAAATCGGTGCGGATGCCCGTTCACGCTAGACTGGCAGGATGCGACTGTTGCGGTGACTGGAACCGCCCGCATGAAACCCCAAGGAGAGCATTCCGACCGTGGCTGCCCAGAAGAAGAAGGCGCAAGACGATTACGGCGCTTCAGCGATCACCGTGCTCGAAGGCCTCGAGGCCGTCCGCAAACGCCCCGGCATGTACATCGGGTCCACGGGTGAGCGTGGTCTGCACCACCTCATCTGGGAGGTGGTGGACAACTCGGTCGACGAGGCGATGGCCGGCTACGCCGACACGGTCGACGTCCGCATTCTCGACGACGGCAGCGTCGAGGTCTCCGACAACGGGCGCGGTATCCCGGTGGCGATGCACGCCACCGGCGCCCCCACCGTCGACGTCGTGATGACGCAGCTGCACGCGGGCGGCAAGTTCGGCGGCGAGAACAGTGGCTACAACGTCAGTGGTGGTCTGCACGGCGTCGGCGTGTCAGTGGTCAACGCGCTCTCGACCCGGCTCGAGGTGGACATCGCCCGCGACGGCCACGAGTGGTCGCAGTATTACGACCGCGCCGTCCCCGGCACCCTCAAACAGGGTGAGGCCACCAAGCGGACCGGAACCACGATCCGGTTCTGGGCCGATCCCGAAATCTTTGAGACCACCGACTACGACTTCGAAACGGTGGCGCGCCGGCTGCAGGAAATGGCCTTCCTCAACAAGGGTTTGACCATCAACCTCACCGACGAACGGGTGACCAAGGAGGAGGTGGTCGACGAGGTCGTCAGCGACACCGCCGAAGCTCCCAAGTCGGCCGAGGAGAAGGCCGCGGAATCGACTGCGCCGCACAAGGTTAAGCACCGCACCTTCCACTACCCCGGTGGCCTGGTCGACTTCGTCAAACACATCAACCGCACCAAGAGCCCGATCCAGCAGAGCATCATCGACTTCGACGGCAAGGGTCCCGGTCACGAGGTCGAAATCGCGATGCAGTGGAACGGTGGCTACTCCGAATCGGTGCACACCTTCGCCAATACGATCAACACCCACGAGGGCGGCACGCACGAAGAGGGCTTCCGCAGCGCGTTGACGACGGTGGTCAACAAGTACGCCAAGGACAAGAAGCTACTCAAAGACAAGGACCCGAACCTCACCGGCGACGACATCCGCGAGGGCCTGGCGGCGGTGATCTCGGTCAAGGTCAGCGAGCCGCAGTTCGAGGGTCAGACCAAGACCAAGCTGGGCAACACCGAGGTCAAGTCGTTTGTGCAGAAGGTCTGCAACGAACAACTCACGCACTGGTTCGAAGCCAACCCCGCGGATGCCAAAGTCGTGGTGAACAAGGCGGTGTCGTCGGCGCAGGCCCGCATCGCCGCCCGCAAAGCGCGAGAGTTGGTGCGCCGCAAGAGCGCAACCGACCTCGGCGGGCTGCCCGGCAAGCTGGCCGACTGCCGCTCCACCGATCCGCGTAAGTCGGAACTGTATGTGGTGGAGGGCGACTCGGCGGGCGGCTCGGCAAAGAGCGGCCGCGACTCGATGTTCCAGGCCATCCTTCCGCTGCGCGGCAAGATCATCAACGTCGAAAAGGCCCGCATCGACCGGGTTTTGAAGAACACCGAGGTTCAGGCCATCATCACCGCGTTGGGCACCGGCATTCACGACGAGTTCGACATCGCCAAGCTGCGCTACCACAAGATCGTGCTGATGGCCGACGCGGACGTCGACGGTCAGCACATCTCGACGTTGTTGCTGACGCTGCTGTTCCGGTTCATGCGACCGCTGATCGAACACGGACACGTGTTCTTGGCGCAGCCGCCGCTGTACAAGCTGAAGTGGCAGCGCAGCGAACCCGAATTCGCCTACTCCGACCGCGAGCGCGACGGCTTGCTCGAGGCCGGCCAGAAGGCGGGCAAGAAGATCAACAAGGACGACGGTATCCAGCGCTACAAGGGTCTCGGCGAAATGGACGCCAAGGAATTGTGGGAAACGACAATGGATCCCACGGTCCGGGTGCTGCGCCAAGTCACGCTCGACGACGCGGCGGCCGCCGACGAACTGTTCTCCATCCTCATGGGTGAGGACGTCGACGCGCGGCGCAGCTTTATCACCCGTAATGCCAAGGACGTTCGCTTCCTGGACGTCTGACCCATCAGACCGTCCACCGTTGACCGACCAACGAGGAATACATGACTGACACCACGCTGCCGCCAGGTGACGACTCCGTCGACCGGATCCAACCGGTCGACATTCAGCAGGAGATGCAGCGCAGTTACATCGATTACGCGATGAGCGTCATCGTGGGGCGGGCGCTGCCCGAGGTGCGCGACGGCCTCAAGCCGGTGCACCGCCGGGTGCTCTACGCGATGTATGACTCCGGGTTCCGCCCGGACCGCAGCCACGCCAAGTCGGCGCGGTCGGTGGCCGAGACGATGGGTAACTACCACCCGCACGGCGACGCGTCGATCTACGACACCCTGGTGCGGATGGCGCAGCCGTGGTCGCTGCGCTACCCATTGGTCGACGGGCAGGGCAACTTCGGTTCGCCCGGCAACGATCCGCCGGCCGCCATGCGGTACACCGAGGCGCGCCTGACTCCGCTGGCGATGGAGATGTTGCGCGAAATCGACGAAGAGACAGTCGATTTCATCCCCAACTACGACGGCCGGGTGCAAGAGCCGACCGTGCTGCCCAGCCGGTTCCCCAACCTGCTGGCCAACGGCTCCGGCGGTATCGCCGTGGGCATGGCGACCAACATCCCGCCGCACAACCTGCGCGAGCTGGCCGAAGCCGTCTACTGGTGCCTGGACAATCACGAAGCCGACGAAGAGGCCACGCTGGCCGCGGTCTGCGAGCGGGTCAAGGGCCCGGACTTCCCCACCCACGGTCTGATCGTCGGATCGCAGGGCATTCACGACGCGTACACCACCGGCCGCGGGTCGATCCGGATGCGCGGAGTCGTTGAGGTGGAAGAGGATTCACGCGGCCGCACCTCGCTGGTGATCACCGAGCTGCCCTACCAGGTGAACCACGACAACTTCATCACCTCGATCGCCGAACAGGTGCGCGACGGCAAGCTGGCCGGCATCTCCAACATCGAGGACCAGTCCAGCGACCGCGTCGGCCTGCGCATCGTGGTGGAGATCAAGCGCGACGCCGTGGCCAAGGTGGTGCTGAACAACCTTTACAAGCACACCCAGCTGCAGACCAGCTTCGGCGCGAACATGCTGTCGATCGTCGACGGGGTGCCGCGCACGCTGCGCCTCGACCAGATGATCCGTCACTACGTGGCGCATCAACTCGACGTCATCGTGCGGCGCACCACCTACCGGTTGCGCAAGGCCAATGAGCGTGCGCACATCTTGCGCGGTCTGGTCAAGGCGCTCGACGCGCTCGACGAGGTGATCGCCTTGATCCGCGCGTCGGAGACCGTGGAGATCGCCCGGGCCGGCCTGATCGAGCTGCTGGACATCGACGAAATCCAGGCCCAGGCGATCCTGGACATGCAGCTGCGCCGGTTGGCCGCCCTGGAGCGCCAGCGCATCATCGACGACCTGGCCAAGATCGAAGCCGAGATCGCGGACCTGGAAGACATCCTGGCCAAGCCCGAGCGGCAACGCCGCATCGTGCACGACGAGCTCGCCGAGATCGTCGACAAGCACGGCGATGAGCGCCGCACCCGGATCATCGCCGCCGACGGGGACGTCAACGACGAGGACCTGATCGCCCGCGAGGACGTCGTCGTCACCATCACCGAAACCGGCTACGCCAAACGCACCAAGACCGACCTGTACCGCAGCCAGAAACGCGGCGGCAAGGGGGTGCAGGGCGCCGGGCTGAAGCAGGACGACATCGTGCGGCACTTCTTCGTGTGCTCCACGCACGACTGGATCCTGTTCTTCACCACGCAGGGCCGGGTCTACCGGGCCAAGGCGTACGAACTGCCGGAGGCGTCGCGAACGGCGCGCGGTCAGCACGTCGCCAACCTGCTGGCGTTCCAACCCGAGGAGCGCATCGCCCAGGTCATCCAGATCCGCAGTTACGAGGATGCCCCGTACCTGGTACTGGCCACCCGCAACGGCCTGGTGAAGAAGACGAAGCTGACCGACTTCGACTCCAACCGCTCGGGCGGAATCGTGGCGATCAACCTGCGCGACAACGACGAGCTGGTCGGTGCGGTGCTCTGCTCCGCCGACGAGGACCTGCTGCTGGTCTCGGCCAACGGTCAGTCCATCCGGTTCTCGGCGACCGACGAAGCGCTGCGCCCGATGGGCCGCGCCACGTCCGGGGTGCAGGGCATGCGGTTCAACGCCGACGACTATCTGTTGTCGCTCAACGTCGTCCGCGAGGGCACCTATCTGCTGGTGGCCACGTCGGGCGGGTACGCCAAGCGCACCGCGATCGAGGAGTATCCGGTGCAGGGCCGCGGCGGCAAGGGCGTCCTGACGGTGATGTACGACCGCCGCCGTGGCAGGCTGGTCGGTGCGTTGATTGTCGATGAGGACAGCGAGCTGTACGCGATCACCTCGGGAGGCGGCGTCATCCGCACCGCGGCGGGCCAGGTCCGCAAAGCGGGACGGCAGACCAAGGGCGTGCGCCTGATGAACCTGGGTGAAGAGAACACGCTGTTGGCCATCGCCCGCAACGCCGAGGCAAACGCGGACGAGGTCGTCGAGGAAAGCGACGGTGCCACGGAGTCGGAGAGCTAGTCGGCGCCGAGCCACTAGACTCAGCCCGATGACGGTCGGGCCGCGCGGCGGCCCGAGTAGGAGACCTAAGGAGTCGGGGTGACCTCACCGAACGAGCCGGGCGCCCCCAACAAGGGGGACGGCCCCAACGGGGATGGTTCGGTCGAGCGTGCCGGTGTGCGCCGCGCGGCGCCGCCGGCGCAGGGGGCCCGCGCCCAAGGCGCCCAGGAGGGTGGGGACGGACCACCGTGGCAGCGCGGTGGCGGCCGGCCCCAGCAGCCGGGGCCGCGACAGAACGAACCGCCCACCGAGAAGCGGCCCTCGGGCCAGGCCGGGGGCGTCGACGCCAGGTTGAACCGCTTCATCTCCGGCACCGCGGCGCCCGGGGCGGGCGCTCCCTCGCACGCCAAGGATCCCGAGCCCGCCCGTCCTGAGACGTCGGCGACGGAGGCCTACGCGAGCGAGCTGCCGGATCTGTCCGGCCCGGTGCCGCGCGGCCCGCACCGCAAACCCGCCCCCGAGCGGCCCGCGGAGACGGCGAGCTCGTCGGGGGCCGGACGCTCGGTGACGGCCGAGAACCGGGAGAGCCGGGACAACCGCGACGGCCGGGTGCAGGTGTCGCGGCGCACGCGGGGCCCGGTGCGGGCCAGCATGCAGATCCGCCGCATCGATCCGTGGAGCACGTTGAAGGTCTCGCTGCTGCTCTCGGTGGCCCTGTTCTTCGTCTGGATGATTGCCGTCGCGTTCCTCTACCTGGTGCTCGGCGGAATGGGCGTGTGGTCGAAGTTGAACAGCAACGTCGGTGATTTGCTCAACAACACCAGCGGCAGCAGCGGCGAACTGGTATCCAGCGGCACGATTTTCGGCGGCGCCGTCCTGATCGGCCTGGTCAACATCGTGCTGCTGACCGCGATGGCCACCATCGCCGCGTTCGTCTACAACCTGACCACCGATCTGATCGGCGGTGTCGAGGTGACGCTGGCGGACCGCGACTAGCGTGGATGCTGCGCTTTTGGGAGTCGGGCGCGGATTGCGGTAATCTCGTCGCTCGGCCGTACGCGAGTACGGGCCTATAGCTCAGGCGGTTAGAGCGCTTCGCTGATAACGAAGAGGTCGGAGGTTCGAGTCCTCCTAGGCCCACAACCATGTGCCCGTCAAGACGTTGCGTAAGACTCGCACTGCCGCTGGGACTTATCGCCGTATTGGCAGCGGTGGCGTGGTCACGACGTGGAGTCGAGGTCTGGCACGTGGCTGTGGATGACCAAGGTCAACCACCCAGTCACGATGAGGGGCCTTAGCTCAGTTGGTAGAGCACCGCCTTTGCAAGGCGGGTGTCAGGGGTTCGATTCCCCTAGGCTCCACAGGCCAATCCCGTTCTTCACGCACCGGCGCCGTCCCCTGTTCCCCCATAGGACGCGCCGAGAAACCGTTCCACCAGGGCCCGTTCCGCGGCGGCGTCTTTGAGCGGCCAGCCCCACAGCGCCAAAAAGACGCGGATCAGCCACTGCGCCGCCAGGGGATCATCGTTGCCTGGCCCCAGCATCTCGGCGGCCAGGGCCGTCACGGTCGGTGAGCTGATGACCCAATCGCTGACCGGAGCGGCGTGGATCGAGCGCATGAGCTGGGCCAGCGGGTCGGAGCGCAGGCGTTCCAACGCCATGATCGTCGCGGTCACGACTCGCTCGGCGCCCGTGAGGTCCTTGATCGCTTTTCGGGTCGTATCGACGATGCGCGCGGCCTGGACACGAATCACGGCGTCGCGGATCGTCGCCTTGCCGCCGGCGTGCCGGTAGATCGTGGCCGGCGAGCAGTGCACCCGCGCCGCCAACGCCTCGATCGTGAAGCCGTCGTATCCGTGGCGCGCGATGAGGTCGGCCGCCGCGGTGTAGATCCGTTCGGTGGCCTCGCCGCGCCGATCCCGTCCGACCAACCAGTCGTCACCAGGCATCCATCCATGCTCCACCAGTCTGCGGCCTTCAGAAATACTTTTCGCAGCGTGAGAATTCGCACGTGTTATTCTCAGCCGAAGGCGCTGCTGGCGACGGCCGGGGGGCAGTCCGCCGACCCCGGCCGCCGCGGCGAACGTTCCTCAACTTCTCCGCGCCCCATTGACCTACCGATGTTGCGCATCGAGCCTGAAACGCATGGCGGTCTTGGACAGCGCGATCCGGTTCTTCGGCAGCGACGCGATACAGGACCCCTATCCCCTGTTCGACCGCATGCGGGCCGAGGCGCCGGTGCACCGTATCGGCGATTCGGTGTTTTACGCCGTATGCGGTTGGGACGCAGTGCAAGAGGCGGTCGACCGGGTGGAGGATTTTTCGTCGAACCTCACCGCGACCATGGTCTTCGGGGACGACGGCACCATCACCCCGCTCGGCATGGGCGCGCCCGGGGATCCGATCCACACCCTGGCCACCGCCGACGACCCGGCGCACGCCGTACACCGCAAGATTCTGCTGCCGCACTTGTCGGCCAAGCGAATTCGGATCATCGAGGAATTCGCGCGCGCGACCGCCCACCGGCTCTGGGACGACAGCCTGCGAGACGGTCACATCGAGTGGATGAGCGCCCTCGCCAACCGGCTGCCCATGATGGTGGTGTGCAAGTTGTTGGGACTGCCCGACGACGACGTCGACAAACTCATCCGGCTCGGCTACGCCACCACCACGTTGCTCGACGGGATCGTCACAGCCGCGCAACTCACGCAGGCCGGGACGGCGGCAATGGAACTGTCGGGCTACGTCCTAGAGCATTTCGAAAAGGCAAGGGGCAGCGGCGAAGCCACGTTGATCGCCGACCTGGCCGCACGTTACGCCTCGGGTGAACTCGAGCAGGTGCCGGCCCTGGGCATCATGCTCACGCTCTTCAGCGCCGCCGGCGAATCGACGGCGTCGCTCCTGGGCAGCGCCGCGTGGATCCTCACGGACCGCCCCGCGATCCAGCTTCAGCTGCGCGAAAACCCGGAATTGCTAAGCGCTTTCATCGAAGAGGTGTTGCGCTTCGAGTCCCCGTTTCGCGGTCATTACCGCCACGTCTGGCGCGACACCACGCTCGGCGGGGTCGACGTACCGGCCAACGCACACCTGCTGCTGATGTGGGGAGCCGCCAACCGCGATCCGGCGCACTTCGACGCCCCCGGCGAATTTCGGCTCGACCGCGCCGCCGGCAAGACTCACCTGAGCTTCGGCAAGGGCGTGCATTTCTGCGTGGGGGCCGCGCTGGCCCGGCTGGAAGCCACAGTCGTCTTGAGCATGCTGCTCGAGCGCACCGCATGGATCGACGCGACGGACGTCGGGGAATGGCTGCCGAGCATTCTGGTGCGGCGCCGCGAACGGTTGCGGCTGGCCGCGCGCTGAGCGGTTACGGGCGCGGCTGCACGTCGACGCTGGGCGGGCGCGACTGGGGATCCTGGGGCTTCGCGCGCACGGAACGCCGGATGATGCTGAATGCGGCGGCGCCGCCGGCGAGGACGGCGACCGCGACTCCCGCGACAACGAGCGGGCGCTTGCCGCGCCGCTGCGCGCGCCGGGCGTCCTGCAACGCCTGAGGCAGGTTCGTCACCACTTCCTGTGCGGCGGCCAGCTCCTGGGCGAGCGTTTCCTGGGCGGCGGCGAGTTCTCGGGCCAGGCGCCCCTCGCGGTAGCGGCGACGCAGCTGCGCCGCGGTCGACTGCGCCGACTGGACACTGAGGCCGACCACCCCCCGGGTGAGGTCCACGGGTCCCTGCGCCGAATAGCTCAGGCCGCGGGCCAATCGCTGCCGCGGGGTCAGCCGGGAATCCGCCTTCGCGCTCATCTGTCCGCCTTTCTGTCCCGTGGAACGAGCCCGCCGTGACGCTGGCCGGGTATCTGAACAGACTGCCAGCATAGGGGCGTCGGCCTCGCCTTGGGTGACACCGCGTGCGGCAACGCCCGTCCGTAGTGGCAGACTCTCATGCCGTGACCAACAGCCCCTTTCAGACTGCTACCGCCACGCTCCACACCAACCGCGGCGACATCAAGGTCGCCCTCTTCGGGAACCACGCGCCCAAGACCGTCGCCAACTTCGTTGGCCTGGCGCAGGGCACCAAGGAGTACTCGACGCAGAACGCATCGGGAGGCTCCTCCGGCCCCTTCTACGACGGCGCGGTCTTCCACCGGGTGATCCGGGGCTTCATGATTCAGGGTGGCGACCCGACCGGAACCGGTCGCGGCGGCCCGGGCTACAAGTTCGCCGACGAGTTCCACCCCGAACTGCAATTCGACAAGCCCTACCTGCTGGCGATGGCCAACGCGGGCCCGGGCACCAACGGCTCGCAGTTCTTCATCACCGTCGGCCAAACCCCGCACCTGAACCGGCGCCACACGATCTTCGGCGAAGTCACCGATCCGGAGTCGCAAAAGGTCGTCGACGCCATCTCCACGACCAGCACCGACGGCAACGACCGGCCCACCGAGCCGGTCGTCATCGAGTCGATCACCATCTCCTGAACCCGGCAGCGACGCCGCGGGCCGTTCAGCGCTGCTGGGGGCCCGCGTAGCCGGCTTCGGTGAGCGCGTCGAGGACCTCGACCGGGTCCGTCCCGAGGTCCCAGCGGGAGAACAGCACCAGGTCACCGTCGGCGGTCTCGACCTCGAGTAACCGCACCCTGCGCCCGTAGCGGCGGAACTCGATGATGCGGATGATCTTGATGTCCGGATGCTGCAATACCTGCGTTCGGATCCAGCCGCGCAGCACGAGGCCGTCGGGCGTGATTGCCAGCTTGGGACGCGCGCGCCACGACACGCCGGCAAACAAGAGCAGACCCGCCGCGGCAACGCCCGCCAGAATCCGCCCCGGCGGGTCTGTGACCACGGTCACAGCGGCGATAGCCATTAAAACGCCCGCGGCTCCACAACCAGCGATTCCCGCTGTGTGCGGCTCCCATTGTGTTTGCTGCATGCCGTCCTTAGCCCCTCCCACCACTGCCTATGCAGTTATCCACATCAGCTATCAACAGTGGGGATAAATCACACGCGTGTGATTGGGTGGTCGGAAAGTTGCTGACGAGGTACCAGATCAGCCCAAAAATGAATTCATTCCGCCGGCCGTACCGCTCAGTGCCAGCGCATCGTGAGCAACAACCCGGTGATCATGAAAGCGAACGCGATCGCGTAGTTCCACGGGCCCAGTTGCGCCATCCAATTGAGGGCCGCCGGCGCCTGGCTCCCGACGGCGGCCAACTGGAACACCATCAGCCAGACGAGGCCGATCAGCATCAGACCGATGAACAACGCGACGAACCACACGCTCGACGGCCCGACCTTGACCTTCACCGGGGTGCGGCTGACCGCAGTGACGGTGAAGTCGTTCTTCTTGCGGACCTTGGACTTGGGCATGATTACCTCGCGGATTACCTCAACGACACGGTGAGCGGGACGGGGTGCAACGATAAACACTGCAGTCGCACCCATAGCTTGGCTACGAGACTAACTCACCTGGGGCGGTGACCAGGAAATGGAGACTCGATGATCCAGACGCGCCGGTCGCCATGGCGCTTTGGCGTCCCGGTGGTGTGTCTGCTGGCCGGACTGCTGCTCGCCGCCACCCACGGCGTCTCCGGCGGCGCCGAAATCCGCCGCAGCGACGCCCCGCGGCTGGTGGACCTGGTCCGCGAGACCCAGTCATCGGTGAACCGCCTCAGCGCCCAGCGCGAGCAACTGACAGGCAAGATCGACGCCGCCCACGGCCGGTCCTCCGACGCCGCCCTGGCGGCCATGCTCCGCCGCTCCACGCAGCTCGCCGGCGACGCGGGAATGACCCCGGTGCACGGCCCGGGCCTGGTGGTCACGCTGGCCGACGCCCAGCGCGACGCCAACGGCCGCTTCCCGCGCGACGCCTCCCCCGACGACCTGGTGGTGCATCAGCAGGACATCGAGGCCGTGCTCAACGCCCTGTGGAGCGCCGGCGCGGAGGCGATCCAGATGCAAGACCAGCGGATCATCGCCACGTCGGTGCCGCGCTGCGTCGGCAACACGCTGCTGCTCAACGGGCGCACCTACAGCCCGCCGTACACCATCACCGCGATCGGCAACGCGGCGGCCATGCAGGCCGCGCTCGCCGCCGCCCCGCTGGTGATCCTGTACAAGCAGTACGCGGTCCGCTTCGGCCTCGGCTACGACGAAGAGGTGAAGCCCGACGTGCAGGTCGTCGGTCATGTCGAGCCCGACCGGTTGCATTTCGCGCAGCCCAACGGCCCCGTCGGCTACTGACCAGCTGCGCGGGCGCCGGCGGACGGTAGCCTGACACGATGCGGATCCTGGTCGTCGACAACTACGACAGCTTCGTGTTCAACCTGGTGCAGTACCTCGGTCAGCTGGGTGTGGACGCCGAAGTCTGGCGCAACGACGACACCCGGCTCTCCGACCCCTCGGCCGATCATGCCGCCGTCGCCCGGCAATTCGCCGGGGTGCTGCTTTCTCCGGGGCCGGGCACCCCGGAACGCGCGGGCGCCTCGATTCCGATGGTGCGCGCCTGCGCCGCCGAGCGGACGCCCCTGCTCGGGGTCTGCCTGGGGCACCAGGCCATCGGAGTGGCGTTCGGCGCCACCGTCGACCGCGCCCCCGAACTGCTGCACGGCAAGACCAGCAGCGTCCACCACACCAATGTTGGTGTGCTGCAAGGACTTCCAGATCCATTCACGGCCACCCGCTACCACTCGCTGACCATTCTGCCCGAGTCGCTGCCGCCGGTGCTGCAGGTCACGGCCCACACGACGAGCGGTGTGATCATGGGGGTGCGGCACACCGACTTGCCGATCCACGGTGTCCAGTTCCACCCGGAATCGATCCTGACCGAAGGCGGTCACCGGATGCTGGCGAACTGGCTCGCCGATTGCGGGTGGGAGCGCGACGACACGTTGGTGCGCAGGCTCGAGAACGACGTGCACGCCGCGGTGCGGCCGTACTTCCCGGCCGATCCGACGGCTACTGACCGAACTTCAGCGTGATGATGCCGTCGCGGTTGACCCCGGCGCCCGCCGGCGGGTTCTGATACACCACCCGATGGGACTGGGAGCCCCCGGCGTCGACGTCGGCGCCCTTGTCCAGGATGCCCGTCCAGCCCAGCGCCCGTAGCCGCGGCTCGGCGTCGGTCCAGAACATGCCGGACAGGTCGGGCATGACGAACTGGTTGCCCTTGGACACCTGTAGCTCGATCACCGAATCCACCGGAACCATCTGGCCCTTGGGCGGATTGGTGCCGATCACCTCGCCGGCCGGACGGGTGCTGTCCACCTGCACCTGGGTGACCTTGCTGAACCCGTAGACCGTCAGGTTCTTCTGCGCGATGTCCACGGTCTGGCCGGCGATATCGGGGACCTGCTTGGTCTCGGGTCCGGAGCCGACGATGAGGGTGACGACGTTGGTGATCGCCGACGTCTGGTTGGCCGGCGGGTTGGTCCCGATCACCTTGCCCAGCAGTTCGGGGGTCGACGGCGAGTTGGCCTGCTTGAACTTGCTGAAGCCCGCGGCCTTGAGCTTGGTGACGGCATCGGCGTAGCTCAGCGAGGAGACGTCCGGCAGCTCGCGCTGTTCGGGGCCGGTGGAAACGTTGATGGTGATCTCGTCGCCCGCATTGACCGACGCGTTGGCGCCCGGGTCGGTACCGATGACGTGGTCGGGCGGGATCGCCGAATCCGGCTTCTGCAACGTGCGGGTCTTGAAGCCGCGGTTCTGCAGGGCCGCGATGGCGTCGGCGGACACCTGCCCGCGCACGTCGGGCACCTGGACGTCACGGGCACCGCCGCCAAAGGTGTTGAAAGCAATGACGACAACGATCGTCAGGACGGCCAGCGCGGCCACCGCGACGATCCAGCGGCCGACCGAGCCGACGCTGCGGTCCTCACCCGCGTCGGCGAGAACCTGGCGCGGCAGCGGGTCGGTGCGCGACGGGCCGGCACCGCCCGCCCCGGACGACAGCAGCGAGCTGCGGTCGGCGTCGGTGAGCACCTTGGGCGCCTCGGGCTTCTCGCCGTTGTGCACCCGGATCAGATCGGCCCGCATCTCCGCCGCGGTCTGATAGCGGTTGTCGGGATTTTTGGCCAGCGCCTTGAGCACCACGGCGTCGAGATCGGCGGAGATGCCGTCGTGCCGCTGCGATGGCGGGACCGGGTCTTCCCGAACATGTTGGTAGGCAACGGCAACCGGCGAATCCCCGGTGAAAGGCGGCTCGCCCGTGAGAATTTCATAGAGCACGCAGCCCAGGGAGTACACGTCGGAACGAGCGTCGACGGTGTCGCCGCGGGCCTGTTCGGGGGAAAGGTACTGCGCGGTTCCGATCACCGCGGCGGTCTGGGTGACGCTGTTGCCGCTGTCGGCGATCGCGCGGGCGATGCCGAAGTCCATCACCTTGACCGCGTTGGTGGTGCTGATCATGATGTTGGCCGGCTTGACGTCGCGGTGGATGATGCCGTTCTGGTGGCTGAAGTTCAACGCCTGGCACGCGTCGGCGATGATCTCGATGGCCCGGCGCGGCGGCAGCGGACCATCGGTGTGCACGATGTCGCGCAGCGTGACGCCGTCGACGTACTCCATGACGATGTAGGGCAGCGGCCCGGTCGGCGTCTCGGCCTCGCCGGTGTCGTAGACGGCGACGATGGACGGGTGATTCAACGCGGCGGCGTTTTGCGCCTCGCGCCGGAAGCGAAGGTAGAAGCTGGGATCGCGGGCCAGATCGGCGCGCAGCACCTTGACCGCGACATCGCGGTGCAAGCGGACATCGCGGGCGAGATGAACCTCGGACATACCCCCGAAGCCGAGGATTTCGCCCAGTTCATAGCGGTCGGACAGGTGCTGCGGCGTGGTCATTGCGGTGTTCCGTGTCGGGCCGGCACGTTGGTGAAGCCGGAAGTCCCTATTGTCCCGTCATCCGGCCAATTAAGCCGCATACCTGGTTGGGCCCCCGAGCCGCTCGGTGTCTTGCTCGCCGGCGCGGACGCGGGAGGCGTCCCGGTGTCGGTCACGGTGGGCGGCTGTTGCTGCTGGTCCGCCCGCGAATTGATGACGATGAGCACCGCGATGATGATCGCCAGCGCGCCGAGCACCCCGGC
>NZ_QMEV01000088.1 GCF_003284935.1 Mycobacterium colombiense | reverse complement strand
CGAGGCGCCGCGGCGCGTCCTGGCATGATGGGACCTTGAACCCGGTGAGCCAGGGGGAACGACGACAGAGGAAGCTCGAGGAGCGGCCGCATGGCAGACCCGCAGGACCCACCCAACAGCGCACCCGACCGCGCCGGCACCCCGCCGGAGAAGAAGCCGCCCGCCAAGGCGGTGAAGAAGACCGCGAAAGCGCCCGCCAAGAAGGCACCTGCGAAAAGGGCGCCCGCCAAAAAAGCGCCGGCCAAAAAAGCGCCCGCCAAGAAGGTGCCGGCGAAGAGCGCCGAACCGGCGCCCCCGACACCGCCCGAGCCGCCGCTCGACGTTGCGCAGCGGGCCGAAAGCAACGGCGACCTCACCGCCGCCGCCAAAGATGCTGCCGCGCAGGCGAAGTCCACCGTGGAGGCCGCCAACAACCCGGTGTCGCCGGCGATCGCCGGTCCGGCGGCGGGTCAGTCCCCGGTGCCCCTGCTCGTTGCCCTGGCCGTCAGCCTGCTGGCCATCCTGCTCATTCGCCAGCTGCGCCGCCGCTGAGCGGCGAGCGTCTAACGTGTCAGAAGTGACGGTGGCATTCCGGCCGACGGCCGACCTCGTAGACAGCATCGGCCCAGACGTACGCAGCTGCGACGTGCAATTCCGCCAGTTCGGCGCCCGGGCCGAATTCGCCGGCCCGATCAGCACCGTGCGGTGTTTTCAGGACAACGCGCTGCTGAAATCGATCCTCTCGGAGCCCGGCGGCGGAAGGGTTTTGGTCATCGACGGCGACGGCTCCGTGCACACCGCGCTGGTCGGCGACGTCATCGCCGAGCTGGCCCGGTCCAACGGCTGGGCCGGGCTGATCATCAACGGCGCCGTGCGCGACTCGGCCACGTTGCGGGGCATGGACATCGGCATCAAGGCGTTGGGCACCAATCCCCGCAAGAGCACCAAGACCGGCGCCGGCGAACGCGACGTCGAGGTCATCCTGGGCGGGGTGACGTTCGCGCCGGGCGAGATCGCCTACAGCGACGACGACGGGATCGTCGTCGTCGCCGCCGACTGATCCGTTAAACCGCCACCGGCGCAGGCTTTTTCGCGAACTTCAAGCCTTCGTCGTCGACCCTGCCGCGCCGGATCGTGCGCATGTCGAAGAAGTAGTTCTGCTTGAGCCGCCACGGCGCCCGCGACCCCGACTTCGGCAGCAGGTGCATCGACCGCCGGAAGTAGCCGGGGGTGAAGTCCATGAACGGCAGCTCGTCGACGTCGCGACCCGGATGCTGCGGCTCGACGAAGTCAAAACCCTTGGCGTCCATGTAGTTCAGCAAGCGGCACACGAACTCGGAGACCAGGTCGGCCTTGAGCGTCCAGGACGCGTTCGTGTAGCCGAAGGTGATGGCGAAGTTCGGCACACCGGAGAACATCAGGCCTTTGTAGGTCATCAACGAGGTCAGCTCGATGTCCTCGCCGTTGCGGGTCGGCTTCACCCCGCCCAGCAGCTGCATGTTCAATCCCGTTGCGGTGATGATGATGTCGGCCGGCAACTCCTCGCCCGAGGTGAGCTTGATGCCCGTCTTGGTGAACCGGTCGATGGTGTCGGTGACGACGTCGGCCTTGCCATGGCGGATGGTCCGGAAGAAGTCGCCGTCGGGGGCCAGGCACAGCCGCTCGTCCCAGACGTTGTAGCGCGGGCCGAAGTGCTTTTCGACGTCGTAGCCCTCCGGCAGCCGTCGCTGCGCCATCGTCATCAACGTCTTGCGCATGTAGCCGGGGGCCTTGCGGGACAGCTGGTACTGGAAGGTGCTGAACGCGATGGCTTTCCAGCGGTTGGCCATGTGGGCGAGGCGCTCGGGCAACAACCGGTTGGCCTTCTCGGCGAAGGGATCGACCCCGGGCAGCGACCCGATGTAGGTCGGCGAACGCTGCAGCATCGTCACGTGTCCCGCGCCCGAGTTCACCAGGGCGGGAATCAGGGTGATCGCGGTGGCACCGGACCCGATGACGACGATCCGCTTGCCCGCGTAGTCGAGGTCCTCGGGCCAGTGCTGCGGGTGCACGATGGTGCCGCCAAAGTCGTCGGCACCGGGGAAGGTGGGCGAGAACCCCTCGTCGTAGTTGTAGTAGCCGGTGCAGGCGAACAGGAACGAGCAGGTCATCTCGCTCTGCCGGCCGTCGCTCTCCACGGTCACGGTCCAGCGGTTGTCGGCGTCGGACCAGTCGGCGGCCACTACCCGGTGGCGGTAGCGGATCTTCGGCTCGATCTGGTTCTCGACCGCGGTCTCCTTGATGTAGGCCTTGATCGAGGCCCCGTCGGCGATGGACTTCGCCGAGCGCCAGGGCTTGAACCGGAAGCCCAGGGTGAACATGTCCGAGTCCGACCGGATGCCCGGGTACTTGAACAGGTCCCAGGTTCCGCCGAGGTCGGCGCGCCGTTCGAGGATGGCGTAGCTCTTTGTCGGGCAGCGTTCCTGTAGATGCCAGGCCGCGCTCACGCCGGAGATGCCGGCGCCCACGATGAGGACGTCAAGGTGCTCAGTCATGACGCAACGCTATCAACACGTTGTCGAGCCGGTCAACACCCTGTCGAAACTGTCGACAACGTGTAAAGTAACGGCCGTGACTACCGTCGGCCAAACCCGCGCCCTGCGCGGCCGCCGCGCCATCCGCCCGACGGGCGACGAGCGCGAACAGGCCATTCTCGCGACCGCCGAACGACTGCTGGAAGAACGGTCACTGGCCGACATTTCCGTCGATGACCTGGCCAAAGGCGCCGGTATCTCGCGGCCGACGTTCTACTTCTACTTCAAGTCCAAAGAGGCGGTGCTGCTCTCGCTGCTCGAGCCGGTGATCGCCCAGGCCGACTCCGAGTTCGACGGCGCCGTCCATCGGCTGCCGGCCGATCCGCGCCGGGTGTGGCGCGACGGCATCAAGGCGTTCTTCACCGCCTTCACCACGCACCGGGCCGTGGCGCGGACCGCGACCGAGGTGCTGGCCACCAGCACGGAATTGCGGTCGGTCTGGTCCGGCTACATGCAGAAATGGATCGACCAGACCGCGGCCATGATCACCGCGGAACGCGCCCGCGGCGCCGCACCGGACAACATCCCGGCCGCCGACTTGGCCACGTCGCTGAACCAGATGAACGAGCGCACCATGATGGCCGCGCTCTCCGCCGAAACACCCGCGGTCGAGGCGGAGCGGGTGGTCGACACCCTCACCCACATCTGGATCAGCAGCATCTACGGCGAATCCGGCTAGCTGTCACCACCGCATGCGAACATATGTTCGTGCGGTGCGATGCGTCCATCCTGCACGCGGACCTCGATTCCTTCTACGCGTCCGTCGAGCAGCGCGACGACCCGACCCTGCGGGGCCGCCCGGTGATCGTGGGCGGCGGTGTGGTGCTGGCCGCGAGCTACGAGGCCAAGGCCTACGGGGTGCGCACGGCCATGGGCGGGTCGCAGGCGCGGCGGCTGTGCCCGCACGCCGTGGTGGTGCCGCCGCGGATGAGCGCGTACAGCCGTGCCAGCGACGCCGTGTTCGAGGTGTTTCGCGACTGCACGCCGATCGTGGAGCCGCTCTCGGTGGACGAGGCGTTCCTCGACGTCGGTGGGCTGCGTCGCGTCTCCGGGACGCCGGTGCAGATCGCCGAGCGGTTGCGTGCGGACGTGCGCGAGCGCGTCGGGCTGCCGATCACGGTCGGCGTCGCCCGCACCAAGTTCCTCGCCAAGGTCGCCAGCCAGGAGGCCAAGCCCGATGGCCTGTTGTTGGTGCCGCCGGACCGGGAGCTGACCTTCCTGCGGCCGCTGCCGGTGCGCCGGCTCTGGGGAGTGGGCGCGGTGACGGCCGAGAAGCTGCGCGCGCACGGCATCGTGACAGTCGCCGACGTCGCCGAGCTCAGCGAGTCCACGCTGGGCTCCATGGTGGGCGGGGCGATGGGCCGCCAGTTGTACGCGCTGTCCCGCAATATCGACCGCCGCCGGGTGACCACGGGTGCCCGTCGCCGGTCCGTCGGCGCGCAGCGGGCGCTGGGACGCGCCGGAAACACCATGTCCGCCGGCGAGATCGACGCCGTCGTGGTCAATTTGATCGATCGCATCGCCGGCCGCATGCGCGCCGCCGGGCGCACCGGTCACACCGGTCGCACCGTGGTGCTGCGGCTACGCTTCGCCGACTTCGGCCGGGCGACCCGGTCGCGGACGCTACCGTGGTCCACGTCAGCCACGGCGCCCCTGCTGGCCGCCGCGCGCGGGCTGGTCGCGGACGCGGCGCCGCTCATCGCGCAGCGCGGCCTGACGCTGGTCGGGTTCGCGGTCACGGGCATCGACCGCAGCGGTGCCCAACAGCTGACGCTGCCCTTCGACGACGACAACAACCGCCTCGACATCGACGCCGCCATCGACCGGGTGCGCCGCCGCTACGGCAAGTCGGCGCTGACACCGGCGGTTTTGGTCGGCCGCGATCCGGGTATAGAGACCCCACACCTGCCCGACTGACGGGGCGCGGGTGTTCGCTAATTGTCCTCTACCACAAGACTTTTCGATGATGTGAGGTTGATTTGAATCGGCCTCGCGACGCCGCTTGTGCGACGGCCCGATTGTTAGTCTGGCGAAAACCCGACCTCGAAAGTGAGCAACTGAAACCGATGCCGCCGCACCAATCCCGCGACACCGGCCTGCCCCGCGAGGGTCTCCTACTCGGTTACAGCGCGTTACTCGCCTTGTCCGCGGGCTTCGTCAACGCTGTGGCGCTGCTGATTTTGGCGGTGCCCGTCGGCAATCTGACCGGGATCACCACCCAGCTGGGCATGAACACGGCCAACCCGTGGCTCTACGAAGGCCACGTGCTCGGCGCGATCTTTCTCGGCTTTCTGACGGGAGCGACCATGGCCGGGGCGATCCTCGCACCCACCGATGCCCTTGCGGGCCCACGCCACGCCGCGGTGCTCTTCCTCGAGGCGGCCTTACTCGTGCTTGCCGGGGCCGGGGTCGCGGAGACCGTCGTCAGGGCACAGCTCAACGCCCTGGGCATCGAGCAGACCGCGGTGCAGGCGCTGTTCGCCGCCGCGGCGCTCGGCCTGCAAAACGGGATGACTTCGAGCTTTCGCGGAATGGCGATCCGCACCACGCACTTCACCGGAACCGTCACCGACCTCGGGCTGATCCTCGGTCGCAGCCGGCTACACGGAATCAAGAACTGGAAAACGGCGATACTGGCGACGACCCTCGTGTTATTCCTCGGCGGGGGCGTGGCCGGGATCGTGTTCGGGGCTCGGCTGGGCGGTTACGCGTTGCTCATCCCGGCCGCGATTTGCGCGATCGTCGGCGCCGCCAACCTGCTGCAGGGCACCGCCCGCAGCGACGCCCCGGTTCCCGAGCAGGCCGAATCGGTGCAGGTCTGAGCGGCGGCTCAATTCGCGCCGGTCCACTCCAGCAACCGCTCGGCAGGCCAGGTGTTCACGATCCTGTCCACGGGGACGCCCGCGTCCAGCGCGCGCTGGGCGCCGTAGCCGAGGAAGTCCAGCTGCCCGGGCGCGTGCGCGTCGGTATCGATGGTGAACACGCAGCCGATCTCGAGCGCCAGGTTCAGCAGCCGGCTGGGCGGATCGCGCCGCTCGGGCCGGGAGTTGATCTCGACCGCGGTCCCGTGCTCGCGGCACGCGGTGAACACCGCCTCGGCGTCGAACTTGGATTCCGGCCGGATGCCGCGATTCCCGGACACCAGCCGGCCGGTGCAGTGCCCCAGCACGTCGGTGTGCGGGTTGGCCACCGCGCGCAGCATCCGCCGGGTCATCGCGGGCGCATCCATCGACAACTTGGAGTGCACGCTGGCCACCACCACGTCGAGGCGCTCGAGCAGCTCGGGTTCCTGGTCGAGGCTGCCGTCGTCGAGGATGTCGACCTCGATCCCGGCGAGGATGCGCATCGGCGCGAACTGCTCCCGCAGGTCGTCGATCACGTCGAGTTGGGCGCGCAACCGCTCGGGCGAGAGGCCGTTGGCGATGGTCAGGCGCGGCGAGTGGTCGGTCAGCGCGCAGTACTCGTGCCCCAGCGCCGCCGCCGAGGCCATCATCTCGTCGATCGGTGCGGAGCCGTCCGACCAGTTGGAGTGCAGATGCAGATCGCCGCGCAGCGCGGAGCGGATGTCGCCGCCGCCGAGATCCTCCGCGCTGGACCGCAATTCGACCAGCAGGTCAGGCTCGCGCCCCGACCATGCCTGGTCGATGACCTTGGCCGTCTTGGGCCCGATCCCCGGCAGGGACTGCCAGCTGTTGGCCTGGCCGTGCCGCTCCCGGGTCGCCTCGTCGAGGGCCTCGATGATGTCGGCCGCGTTGCGATAGGCCATCACGCGCCGGGGGTCGTGGCGGCTGCGGTCCTTGAAATAGGCGATCTGCCGTAACGCCGCTACCGGATCCATGACTCCAGTGTGCCCGCCCCACTCACAGGAGTTGGCCGGCGACGAATCCGGCCAGCAACACGGCGAACCCGCCGATCTCCCCGGCGATCAGCGCCGCCATCGCCAACGCGAGACGCCCGTCGGCGTTTTCGAACTGGTTGACGGTGTCGCGGCGCGCACCGTGGCTGACGTAGGCGGCGATGGCGGCCACGAAGAAGAAGACGACGACCCCCGCCGCCGTCAGATTCACCCACACCGGCCAGGCGCTCAGGTGCACGAACACCGCGAGCAGCAGCGTCGCGAACGAATACAGCAGCGCCGCCCGGTGGGCGATGTCGACGTAGGGATGCGCGAGGTGGTTCTCCGACGTCATCATCTCGCGGTATTTCCACACGCCCAGGATCAGCGCGAGCAGGAAGATCAGGCCCGCCGCCAGCAGGGTGATCTTGGTGTCGATTCCGAGGGAGCAACATGGGCAAGTCATGGCGCCGTCGAGTTTAGTTGCCCTTCATAAACACCGACTAACGTCGATTGCATGCGATTCGCGTTCAAGACCTCACCGCAGAACACCACCTGGGCCCAGATGCTGGCCGTCTGGCAGGCGGCCGACGACATCGATGTCTACGAGTCCGGGTGGACCTTCGACCACTTCTATCCGATCTTCTCCGACAGCAGCGGGCCCTGCCTGGAGGGCTGGACGACGCTGACCGCGCTCGCCCAGGCCACCACGCGGCTGCGGGTGGGCACCCTGGTCACCGGGATCCACTACCGCCACCCCGCGGTGCTGGCCAATATGGCGGCCGCCCTCGACATCATCTCGAACGGACGGCTCGAGCTGGGGATCGGCGCCGGCTGGAACGAGGAGGAGTCCGGCGCCTACGGCATCGAACTGGGCAGCATCAAGGAACGCTTCGACCGCTTCGAGGAGGCGTGCGAGGTGCTGACGAGCCTGCTCAGCCAGGAGACCACCGACTTCGACGGCAAGTTCTACCAGCTCAAGGGAGCCCGCAACGAGCCCAAAGGGCCGCAACGCCCGCACCCTCCGATCTGCATCGGCGGCAGCGGGGAGAAGCGCACGCTGCGCATCACCGCCCGCTACGCCCAGCACTGGAATTTCGTGGGCGGTCCGCCCGACGTCTTCGCCCACAAGCGTGACGTGCTGGCCTCGCACTGCGCGGACATCGGCCGCGATCCCAAGGAGATCACGCTCTCGGCCCATCTGCGCCTGGAGCCGGATCTGAACTACGGGAAGGTCATCGAGGACGCCGCCGGGCTGGCCGCCGAGGGCTTGGATCTGGGCATCGTCTACCTGCCGCCGCCGCACGATCCGGCCGTGCTGGAACCGCTTGCCGAGGCGATCCGCGACTCGGGTCTATGGGAGCGCTGACGGCGCATCCGGGGTGACCCGGCCAAAATCGGCCGGGTGCGCCGTGAGCAAACCCGCCGCGCGGCGCTCAACGCGCCGGCCGGGCGGTCACGCACCGAACAGCAGCAAGTCCTGGGGGGTCACCAAGCGCTCGTGCTTGGCGGGAAACTCCCGACTTTTCACCGGGTGACGCAACCATGACCAGGCGATTCGCCCCATCCGTGACTGAGGTAATGGGTGGATATGCACAAGAATCTCTCCTGCGATCGGTCGTTCAACCGGGAAACCGGTGTGACCCCCATGTGAGCGGGCTCACAGCGGATTATTAGACACCCCGCGGCTGGCAAACAGTGGGAGACTCGCCGAGCGAAGAACGGCGTGTTTCTGGTGTGACTGGTGTGACTACTGAAGCGGCGCCGCGGTGGGCTTGACCGGCGCGGGCAGCGCCGTCGACCCCATCAGGAATCGGTCGGCCGCGGCGGCGGCCGCCCGGCCCTCAGCTATCGCCCAGACGATGAGCGACTGGCCACGACCCATGTCGCCGGCAACGAAGACGCCCGGAACCGAGGTGTCGAAATCGGCGCCGCGGGCGACGTTGCCGCGCTCGGTGAGCTTGACGTCGAGGTCGGTGAGCAGGCCCTCCTTCTCGGGGCCGACGAAGCCCATCGCCAGCAACACCAGGTCGACCTCGAGCTCGAACTCCGAACCCTCCACCTTCACGAACTTGCCGTCTTCCATCGTCACCTCGTGCGCCTTGAGCGCCGTGACGTGACCGTCCTTGCCGACGAACTCCTCGGTGTTGACCGAGAACACCCGCTCGCCGCCCTCCTCGTGCGCCGAGGACACCCGGTACATCAGCGGGTAGGTCGGCCACGGGGTGGACGGGGCGCGCGTCTCCGGCGGGCGCGGCATGATCTCGAACTGGTGGATGACGGTCGCGCCCTGCCGGTGGGCGGTGCCCAGGCAGTCGGCGCCGGTGTCCCCGCCACCGATGATGACGACCTTCTTGTCCTTGGCGGTGATCGGCGGCTGCCCGTCGGGCCCCAGCACGTCGTCGCCCTCCTGCACGCGGTTACCCCACGGCAGATACTCCATCGCCTGGTGGATCCCGTCCAGCTCGCGGCCGGGGATCGGCAGATCACGCCCCGCGGTGGCACCGCCGGCCAGCACCACGGCGTCGAAGTCGGCGCGCAGCTGCTCGGCGGTGATGTCCACTCCGACGTTGACGCCCGTGCGGAATTCGGTTCCCTCGGCCCGCATTTGGTCCAGCCGGCGGTTCAGGACACGCTTTTCCATCTTGAATTCCGGGATGCCGTAGCGCAGCAGCCCGCCGATGCGGTCGGCCCGCTCGAACACGGTGACGGTGTGGCCGGCGCGGGTCAGTTGCTGGGCGGCGGCCAAACCCGCCGGCCCGGAACCGACCACGGCGACCTTCTTGCCGGTCTTGGTGTCCGGCGGCAACGGGCGCACCCAGCCCTCGTCGAAGGCCTTGTCGATGATTTCCAGCTCGATCTGCTTGATCGTCACCGGGTCCTGGTTGATGCCGAGCACACAGGCCGGTTCGCAGGGGGCCGGACACAGCCGCCCGGTGAAGTCCGGGAAGTTGTTGGTGGCGTGCAGCCGTTCGATGGCGTCGCGCCACCGGTCCCTGCGCACCAGGTCATTCCACTCCGGGATCAGGTTGCCCAGCGGGCAACCGTTGTGGCAGAACGGAATACCGCAGTCCATGCAGCGGGTCGCCTGCTCGCGCAGGGTCTCGTTGTCGAATTCTTCGTAGACCTCGCGCCAGTCGCGCAACCGAATGGGGACAGGCCGGCGCTTCGGCAGTTCCCGATGCGTGTATTTCAGGAAGCCGCTCGGATCAGCCATGCGCGGCCGCCATGATCGCCTTGTCGACATCCACGCCGTCGCGTTCGGCTTCGGCGATGGCCTGCAGCACCCGCTTGTAGTCCCGCGGCATCACCTTGGTGAAGTGCCGCCGGTGTTGCGGCCAGTCCTCCAGAATGCGCTGGGCGACAGCGGAATCGGTGGCATCAACGTGTGCCTGAATCATGCCGTGCAACCACTCGTAGTCATCGTCATCCAAGCTCTCGAGCTCGACCATCTCCTCGTTGAGATTGCCGGGGAATTCGCCCTGCGGGTCGTAAATGTAGGCCACGCCGCCGGACATGCCCGCCGCGAAGTTACGGCCGGTGCGACCGAGGACGACAACCTTGCCGCCGGTCATGTATTCGCAACCGTGGTCGCCGACGCCCTCGACGACGGCGTGTGCACCGGAGTTACGGACGGCGAACCGCTCACCCACGACGCCGCGCAGGTACGCCTCGCCGCTGGTGGCGCCGAACAGAATCACGTTGCCGCCGATGATGTTGTCCTCGGCCACGTAATCGGCGGGCGCGTCGTCCGACGGACGAACCACGATCCGGCCACCGGACAGGCCCTTGCCGACGTAGTCGTTGGCGTCGCCGTAGACGCGCAGCGTGATGCCCCGCGGCACAAACGCTCCGAAGCTGTTGCCCGCCGAACCGTCGAAGGTGATGTCGATGGTTCCGTCCGGCAACCCTTGGCCGCCATAGGCTTTGGTGACATCGTGGCCGAGCATGGTGCCCACCGTGCGGTTGACGTTGCTGATCGTCGTGGAGAACCGCACCGGCTTCCCGGAGTCCAGCGCCTCGCGGCTCATCACGATCAACTGCTGGTCGAGCGCCTTGTCCAGGCCGTGGTCCTGACGCGAGCTGCAGTACAGGTCCTGGTTCATGAACGCCGATTCCGGCTCGTGCAGAACCGGGCCCAGATCGAGCCGGTGCGCCTTCCAGTGGGCCCGGGCCAGCGTCATGTCCAAGGACTTCACCTGGCCGACGGCCTCGTTGATGGTGCGGAATCCCAACTGCGCCATGTATTCGCGGACCTCTTCGGCGATGAACATGAAGAAGTTCTCGACGAATTCGGGCTTGCCGGTGAAGCGTTCGCGGAGCACCGGGTTCTGGGTGGCCACCCCCACGGGGCAGGTGTCCAGGTGGCAGACCCGCATCATGATGCAGCCGGAGACCACCAGCGGCGCGGTGGCGAAGCCGAATTCCTCGGCGCCGAGCAGCGCGGCGATCATCACGTCGCGGCCCGTCTTGAGCTGACCGTCGACCTGAACCACGATCCGGTCGCGTAACCCGTTGAGCAGCAACGTCTGCTGCGTCTCGGCCAGTCCCAGCTCCCACGGAGCCCCGGCGTGCTTCATCGAGGTCAGCGGGGTGGCGCCGGTGCCACCGTCGTGCCCGGAGATCAGCACCACGTCGGCGTGCGCCTTGGACACCCCGGCGGCCACCGTGCCGACGCCGTTCTCGGAGACCAGCTTGACGTGCACGCGCGCGGCCGGGTTGGCGTTCTTGAGGTCGTGGATCAGCTGCGCCAGGTCCTCGATGGAGTAGATGTCGTGGTGCGGTGGCGGCGAGATCAGTCCCACGCCGGGCGTGGAGTGGCGTACCTCGGCGACCCAGGGGTACACCTTGTGCCCCGGAAGTTGGCCGCCCTCACCGGGTTTCGCGCCTTGGGCCATCTTGATCTGGATGTCGGTGCAGTTGGTCAGGTAGTGCGACGTGACACCGAACCGCCCGGAGGCAACCTGCTTGATCGAACTGCGCCGCCAGTCGCCGTTGGGATCGCGGTCGAAGCGCTTGACGTCCTCGCCGCCTTCACCGCTGTTGGAGCGGCCGCCCAGCCGGTTCATCGCGATGGCCAGCGTCTCGTGCGCCTCGGCGGAGATCGAGCCGTAGCTCATCGCCCCGGTCGAGAAGCGCTTGACGATCTCGCTGGCGGGCTCGACCTCGTCCAGCGGGATCGGCGGGTTGATCCCGGCCCGGAACTTCAGCAGGCCGCGCAGCGAGGCCATCCGCTCGCTCTGGTCGTCGACCAGGCGGGTGTAGTCCTTGAACACCTTGTACTGGCCGGTGCGCGTGGCGTGCTGCAGCTTGAAGACGGTCTCGGGGTTGAACAGGTGGTACTCGCCCTCGCGGCGCCACTGGTATTCCCCGCCCACCTCGAGTTCGCGGTGGGCCCGCTCGTCCGGGCGGTCCAGGTAGGCCAGCGCGTGCCGGACGGCGACGTCGGCGGCGATGTCGTCCAGGGTGACACCGCCGATGGGACAGCTCAATCCGGTGAAATATTCGTTCAGCACGTCCTCGGAGATGCCGACCGCCTGGAACAGCTGCGCGCCGGTGTAGGAGGCCACCGTCGAAATGCCCATCTTGGACATGACTTTCAGCACACCCTTGCCGGCCGCCTTGATGTAGTTGCTCAGCGCCGTCTTGCGGTCGATGCCTTCGATGACGCCGCGGTCGAGCATGTCCTCGATGGACTCGAACGCCATGTACGGGTTGATCGCCGCGGCGCCGAAGCCGACCAGCGCGGCCATATGGTGGACCTCGCGGGCGTCGCCCGTTTCCACCACCAGCCCGACGTGGGTCCGGGTGCGATCGCGCACCAGGTGGTGGTGCACCCCCGCCACCGCGAGCAGCGACGGGATCGGCGCCATCCGCTCGTCGGACTCCCGGTCGGACAGGATGATCACGCGCGCGCCGTCAGCGATCGCCGCGGACGCCTGCGCGCGCACCTCCTCGAGTGCGGCGGCCAGCCCCGCGCCGCCCTCGGCGACCGGGTACAGGCAGCGAATCACCTTGGAGCGCATGCCATGTGGACGACCATTGACCTCGTCGTCGGGGTCCAGGTTGATCAGCTTGGCCAGCTCGCGGTTGCGCAGAATCGGCTGCGACAGGGCGATCTGGTGACACGAGCGTTCGGTCGGCGTGAGCAGGTCGCGCTCGCCGCCGGTGGTGCCCTGCAGACTGGTCACCACCTCCTCGCGGATGGCGTCCAGCGGCGGGTTGGTCACCTGCGCGAACAACTGCTGGAAGTAGTCGTAGAGCATCCGGGGTCGCTGCGAGAGCACCGCGACGGGGGTGTCGGTGCCCATCGAGCCGATCGGCTCGGCGCCGCTGCGCACCATGGGCGCCACCAAGAGGTTGAGTTCCTCGTAGGTGTAGCCAAATATCTGCTGCCGCTTGACCAGTCGGTCGTGGGGCATCCGCTTGTAGTTGCCCTGCGGCAGGTCGTCGAGCGGGACCAGGTTCTTGTCCAGCCACTCCTGGTAGGGGTGCTCGGCGGCCAGCTCCGCCTTGATCTCCTCGTCGGAGACGATGCGGCCCTGCGCGGTGTCCACTAGGAACATGCGGCCGGGCTGCAACCGCATCCGGCGGACCACCTTGGCGGGGTCCAGGTCCAGCACGCCGGCCTCGGAGGCCATCACCACCAAGCCGTCTTCGGTGACCCAAATCCGCGAGGGACGCAAGCCATTACGGTCGAGCACGGCGCCGATGATGGTGCCGTCGGTGAACGTGATCGACGCGGGTCCGTCCCACGGCTCCATCAACGAGGCGTGGTACTGGTAGAACGCCCGCCGCGCGGGATCCATCGACTCGTTGCGTTCCCACGCCTCGGGGATCATCATCAGCACGGCGTGGGCCAGGCTGCGCCCACCCAGGTGCAGCAGTTCGAGCACCTCGTCGAAACGCGCGGTGTCGGATGCCCCCGGGGTACAGATCGGGAACAGCTTCTCGACGTCGGCTTCGGTTCCGAACACGTCGGTCTTGATCAGCGCCTCGCGGGCCCGCATCCAGTTCTCGTTACCGGTCACGGTGTTGATCTCACCGTTGTGCGCGACGCGGCGGAACGGGTGCGCCAGCGGCCACGACGGGAATGTGTTGGTGGAGAACCGGGAGTGCACGATGCCCAGTGCGCTGGTCAGCCGATCGTCTTGCAGGTCAAGGTAAAACGCCTTGAGCTGCGGGGTGGTCAGCATGCCCTTGTAGACGAAGGTCTGACCGGAAAGGCTTGGAAAATAGACGGTTTCGCGTCCGGGTCCGTCCTGACCCGGGCCCTTGGTACCCAGCTCGTGCTCGGCACGCTTGCGCACCACGTAGGCGCGGCGCTCCAGCGCCATGCCGGATGCGCCCGCCATGAACACCTGGCGGAACGTGGGCATCGCGTCGCGGGACAGGGCGCCCAGCGACGAGTCGTCGATGGGCACGTTGCGCCAGCCCAGCACCGTCAGGCCCTCGGCTTCGGCGATCTTCTCCACGGCGGCACACGCGGTCGCGGCGTCCTTGGACGACTGCGGCAGAAAGGCGATGCCGGTGGCGTAGCTACCCGGGGGCGGCAGTTCGAAGTCCACGACCTCACGCAGGAAGGCGTCCGGGACCTGCAGCATGATGCCGGCGCCGTCGCCACTGCGCGGCTCGGCGCCCTGGGCACCCCGGTGTTCGAGGTTCAGCAGCGCAGTGATTGCCTTGTCCACAATGTCGCGGCTACGACGGCCGTGCATATCGACGACCATGGCAACCCCGCACGCGTCGTGCTCGAACGCGGGGTTGTATAACCCGACGCGCTTGGGCGTCATATGCACCTGACCCTTCACCTGAACGTTCTGCGCGGCCGTTAGCAGCGGCCCCGAGGAGGTCGCACCCGTGAGGTTGCGGGCTGTGACCCCTTCGGTCTTGTCTCGATGGGCTGTGCCCCAGGCGGAGATACTCCTGTTAGGGACGTCCGTGCAGCTCTGAACGGTGGCCTGGAACCGGTCTCGACAAGTCGTAAAACGATATGACAATACCCGCCTGACATGCCAACTTCGTCAAGTCTAGCCGCCAGCCCGCAGCGTCGTAAATTTCGCTGCCCGCGGTGAACGCCGATTCTGCCCACGCCCCGGCCGGGGCGCCGAATTCCTGTCACAGCTGGGGCTATTCCCTGCGGCCCCGCGCAACCGCTGTCCTTCCGGTCAAGTTTGCTGCGAAGGCCCCGCGGGCGCCTCGGTGAGTTCGCCGGCGCGGGTGCGAGCGTGCTCAGCAGCCGGGGTGGGGCACAAGCGGGTTTTAGCAGCCAGCCGGCGTGTGTTTGCAGGTTCGCGCACACGGCGCAGCAGGAGATACTGGACGGGGATTGGTCACACCCGGCGTCGCAGGTTCGACCGTGGCGCTTATCACGTCACACCGTCGCCGCCGCCGGGCCACCCCCACGACGACCCACCGCCTGGCACCCGAGGAGCCCATGAACGAGCGCGACGAATTCCTGCGGGACCGTCTGCAGCCCGAGCGGCCTAACCCCCCGTCGGCGCGCCCGCCCGCTCCCCCTCCCCAACGGCCTCATCCGGCCCCGCACGAGCCCCGGGCCACCGCGCCTCCCGCCACCCGACTTGATGACGTCT
>NZ_QMEV01000087.1 GCF_003284935.1 Mycobacterium colombiense | reverse complement strand
TTCGATCCCGGTCAGCGTGTAGGCGACCCCGCCGATCGCGGTCATGGCGACCACGGCCGACATGCCGATGACCAACTGGGAGAACCGAAGCCGCAGCCATGGCCGCCGTTCCCGCGGCGGCGCGATGACGTTGAGCCGCATGGACCAGCCGGCCGGACCGTCCTCGTCGTAGGTTTCCCCACCGAACCGCATCCGCAGGTCGCCGGGGTATTCGGTTTGCGACCAAGCCAATTCGCGATCGGTCAGCGCCTCGTCGTCGATCACCAGCACGTCACCGGCCCCCAGGTCGACGACGTCGCCGGCGGCGTCGGCCGACGCGAGCAGCCCTATCGAGGTCCGGGTGCGCAGGTCCAGCTCGCCGCCGCGGGAAGCCAGGATCAGCGCCCCGCTGGCCGCGGCCAGGGCCGGTTGCGACGGCGTCAGGATCGGCGTGCGGCCGTGCATCGAAAGGCGTTCGGTGACAAGCGGAATGCGTGCGCCTCCCCCGACCGTGACCACCGCGGCCAGGTCGGACCAGCTCTTGCGGTAGCGCACCAGCATGTCGTCGAAGGCATAGATGAAGCCGGTCAGCCGATCCTGGATCAGCTCTTCGAGGTCGTCCTGCGTGAGCGTCAGGCTGCAACTGCGCCCGCCGAGGACGGCGGCGATGTCGGTGGCCATGTCGGTCGAGAGCCGCTCCTTCGCGGCGCGGCATTGTTCCCTGAGTTCGCCGAGTTGTCCGACGCCTGCGGTGCTGGCCGGGTCCAGTCCGCTGCCACGACCCAGCTCCTCGAACGCGCGCAGTTGCAACTCCTGGTCGATCTCGTCGCCGGACAGCGCGGTGTAACGCAGTGTCGCACTGACGAGTTCGAAGTCCCCCGCGACATTGACCAGGGTGGCCGACGTGCCGCTGCCGCCGAAGTCGAGCAAGCCCACCACACCCTCGTCGGGCAGTCCCAGCTCGGACTTGACCGCGGTCAGCGCGGCGATGGCGTCGCTGACCAGCAGCGGCGCCATCCCGCTTCGCACGAAGCCCACATGGGTCCGCAGGGCGTCCCGCAATGCCTGCACGGTCACCGGCTTCCAATGCGCGGGCACGGCGATGGAGATCTCCGAGCACGCCGCATCCGCACCGGCGGCCAGCACCATTGCGTCCAGCGCCTCCACCGTCAGCAGTCCGGGGTCGTGCGCGGAACCGTCGGGCGACGCCAGCGCGACGGAATCACCGATGCGCTCGATGAAACCTCTCATCGGCACGCCGGGCTCGGTTAGGCACGGATTCTCTTCGGGCGCACCAATTTTCGGCGCACAGTGCGGGTAAAGGGTAACCACAGACCGGCGGGTAACCGGCGGGCTTCCATTACGCGCAGCGACCAGGTTCGTGGTCCCGATCGACAACCCGAGTGGGTCGTACATAGAGCGAAAACCTTCGTCTATAGGGGTCGGTGGCAGCGTTAACGATAGCCGCGGACACGCGGAAAGCCGATGCTTCGCAATGTCATTGGTATCCGCTCGATGCGCTTGCGTCACCGAAGCGGTACCGAAAACCCCTTGACAAAAAGCTTTGTGTTACAACACCGTCAAGGGCAGCGAACGCCTGGGCTCGAACTGGAACGTCGCTCCGCCGCTGACCCTGACCACCGAAACCTCTGGCAGTTCCTCGGCGGGCGTGTCGGTTTCGACCAGTTCGGCCGTCCAGTCGGTGGCCGTTCCGCTAACTCGGACCTCGATGCGCGGTTCCACCGCGGTGGCGATCGCCTGAAGCGGTTGGACGGAATCCGGCGAGCACAGTGAGATCCAGGCCCCGTCGTCGTGGGCGGGCGACGGACGGACGTGCAGCCGGTTTGACTCCGTCTCGGCGACAACGTAATCCGCGGGGTTCAGCAGCGGGTGCAGCTCGAGGACCCGCAGCGCCCCGTCGATCCCGCTGGGAAGCTTCAGTGCGCGGTGGATGCGTTCGGCGGCCACGCCCGCGATGCCGGTCAGGCCGCGGGTGCATACGCCGACGGCTTCCTCGTCGTTGGCGGCGCGCGCGGCCACCGCGATCACGAACGACAGGTAGAGCAGGTGCATCTGCAGGCAGACCTCGTCGGCCATCCGGACCAGCGCCGAATGGGAGAAGGCGGCGAAGTCGAAGTCGGACAGCAGGGGTCCCGAGTAATCCGCCTGGCCCTCGTCCGAGGGATCGATGGCAGCGAGTTCCCATGTCGCGGCGCGGGTTCGGCTGACGATGTCCAGCGCCGGGATGCTCTGCGCCTCGGGGTAGGACTCGTCGATGATGACGGTCCACGCGCAGTGCGGGTGCCGGTCGGCCGGCGTGCGGGGCGGGCGGTGGATGGGACGCACCTGGGCGCGCGGGTTGGTCGCGATCGCGGTGGCGTCGAACGTCGGATCCTCGATGGTGTGGCACATTCCGAACACGTACTGTTCGCCCATCGGCTCCACGTCGAGCAGGGCACCGCAGTGGTCGAGGTGGAATTCGCCGTGCCAGCGGTCATGGACCGTGTACCGGAAATCCATGAATTGCGGTGGCGCACCGATGTCGAGCTGCAGGCCCTTGAAGATCGTGATGACGTCGTCGCCCTCGTAGTTCAGCGCCTTCTGCATCCGCCGGGTGTAGATCGGGCTGGCGCCCGCCCACTCCTCGATGGCGATCTGGACCATCTCGTCGCGACCGAACGAGGAGATGCACCAGGCCATCCCGGACCGGTCGATCAGCTGCCCGATCAGCAGCAGTTCGGGAACCAGCACGACGAGCTCGTCACGGGACAATTGCGCGTATCGCGAGGGGCTGCTCACGCCCCAAAAATAGACTCGGCTATGTTATAAAGTCAACAATGCCTATCGTCGCCGGCCAAAGACCCGATCGCCCGGTGGGGCCCACCAGGCGAACGACCGCGCCCCGCAAGCGCGGTGATGACACCCGGGCGAAAATCATCGACGAGACGGTCCGCTGCATCGTGGAGGAGGGCTTCTCGGCCGCCACCGCCAAGCACGTGGCCGAGCGTGCGGGGGTCACCTGGGGTGTCATCCAGTACCACTTCGGCGATCGCAACGGCCTGCTGATGGCCGTGGTGGACGACGGGGTGGCCCGGCTGGTGGACAGCCTGTCGTCGGCTGATGTCAGCGAGCTGCCGCTGCGGGAACGCATCGAGGTCGTGGTCGACACCGCCTGGAGCTGCTACAGCAGCCCCACGTCGATGGCCGCCTTCGAAATCCTGCGCGAAACCCGCGGCGGCCCCGACCCGTCGTCGCGGCGCCACCTGCTCGACATGAATTCCGCGATCGGCCAGCTGGGGCGATTGATCACCACCGATCCCGCGCATGCCGGTGTGGCCGAAGTCATTTGGGCCACGCTGCGCGGTGTGGTGCTGGCCCAGATGGTCACCGGCACCGCCATCGATTGGAGCCTGGAGCGACGCGCCCTCGTCGACATGGTCACCGGCTACCTCTCCGAAGGCCACGGCTATCGCGACACGTAAACCACGCACCCGACACGCCGCACAGTATGACCGGTGGTTGACGTTTCGGCGACCGGCTCGTCGATGCGAGCGCGGGCGGCGTGACACCGTGTGCTGCAATGACGGGATGACCCTCGACGATCTCGCCGATATCGAAGCGATCAAGCAAGTCAAATACCGGTATCTGCGCGCGCTGGACACCAAACATTGGGACGACTTCACCGACACCCTGGCCGAGGACATCAAGGCCGACTACGGGCCGTCGATCGGCAACGAGTTGCACTTCACCAATCGCGCCGACCTGGTGGAGTACATGCGGACCTCGCTGCCGGCGAACGTCATCACCGAGCACCGGGTGACGCATCCCGACATCACCGTCGACGGCGACACCGCAACGGGCAGTTGGTATCTGCAGGACCGGGTGATGGTGGCCGATTTCAACTTCATGTTGATCGGAGCGGCCTTCTACCGCGACACCTACCGCCGCACCGATGCCGGCTGGAAGATCAGCGGCACCGGCTACGACCGAACCTACGACGCCACAATGTCTTTGGAAGGGCTGAACTTCACGCTCAAGCCCGGTCGGGCCATCGCAGCCGACTGAGGCGTTACTTGGTGATGGCGATGACCGCGCCGGGCCGCAGCCATTTCATGATCGACACCAGCTGAGCGTCGTCGACGGCCACGCAGCCCTCGGTGGGCTTCCCGTCGGTGGTGTGGAAGAAGAACGCGGCGCCGCCACCCGGCGTCTTGTTCTTGTTGACGCCCATCACGACCGCGTGCTTGTACTGCGGGATCTGCAGGTTCTCGCTGTCGCCGGTGTTGAACGGGCACTGCGCCTTCTGGCACACCTGCATCGAGTTGAACGTGGGGCTGTGGTCGTCGCCGCTCCACCAGTAGTTGGGCCCGGACACCTGGGTGTAGGGCAGGCCGGTACCCGGGTTCGGCGCGGTGCCGAACGCGGAGTCCAGGCTGTACACGCCCATCGGGGTGGCCGGAACGCCGCTCTTGGCCTGCGGCGCCATCCCGGCCGAACCGACGTGGGTAGGGATGCCGGAGCGCAGCGACTGCCAGCCGGTGCCGGTGCGCTGGAAGATCTCCATCGTCGCGTTGGAACCGCCGGTGCTGACCACCGAAACCACCTGCGTCGCATTACCTACCGCATTCGCGAACCAGGGGGCGCCGGCCGCGGCGCTGATCGGGGCGAGCACCAGCGAAGCGACAAGTACGCACGCCGCGGCGCATAGCGAAGCGAGCAGTCGGTGCATGCACTCCATCGTCAAACGTGCGCATCTTCGGGGTCAAGTAAAGCTTCGGCCCCAGTTAGGTCACCGCGCCGTGACCAAATCCCCACCGCGACACCGCCGTTAGCACACCGCAGCGTTTTCGATCTGGCGCTGCGGGCCGGCCGTCCGACGGGCCGAGGGCCGGAAAATCAAGAGGCACACCAGGAAATACAGATAGCCCAGCGACCAGCCGGCCAGCACATCGGACGGATAGTGCACGTTCAGCGCCACCCGGGAGACGCCGACCATCAGCACCGACACGGCCACCACCGCGACCGCGACGCGGCGGATCGACCGGTTCATCATCGGAAAGAAAAAGCACAACACGGCGAGCAGGGCGGCCATCGCCTCCAGCGCATGCCCGGACGGAAACGAACTAGACGGCGCGACGACCAGCATGGTCGCCGGACGCGGACGGTTGACCAGGGCCTTGGCCGCCGCGGTGGCGAACTCGTTGAGCGGCCCGCACGCGAACACCAGCACCAGCGCGGCCCGCACATTGCGCATCACCAGGGCCAACACCGTCATCGCGATGCCCAGCACGGACATCGGCACCGGGCCTAACACGTAGGACACGCCTTGCCAAAACCCCAGCCACGACGGGTGTTTGACCGCGATGTCGCGGGCCTCGTTCAGCAACGACCCATCCATCCGGTGCAGCCAGGCCCAGTGCCGGCAGTAGCCGACCCACAGCACCGCGTACACCGCCGCGGCCATTGCCGCGATCCACAGTGCCATCGGCATCCTCGGGCGAGTCATACCCAACCGATACCAGCAGTGCCCCCCATGACATGCGGGCGACCCCGCCGCACCCGGCGACAAGCGCCGCGCTTGCGATCGCCCCATGACATGCGGGCGACCCGCCGCGCCCGGCGACAAGCGCCGCGCTTGCGATCGCCCGTGACATGCGGGCGACCCGCCGCGCCCGGCGACAAGCGCCGCGCTTGCGATCGCCCGTCGTCGCTCGCGCGGTCATACTGTCGATATGGCCGTCTTTGTCCGTAGGTTGTTCGGCATCGGCAAGCTGCCCGACGAGCTGCACGCCCAGCTCGAGTCGGAAGGCCTCATTCATCTCGCCGATTACGTCGCCGTGACCAGGCGATTCAGCGGCACCATCCCCGGTGTGCGGTTGCCGCACAGCGTCGCCAGCTACACGGGTTCGCTGGTCTTCACCTCGGAGCGGGTGCTGGCGACGCTGTCCATGCTGCCCCGGCTGGCCGGCCCGACCGTCAACGTGCGGTGGAATGCGCCGCAGACGGGCGCGGCGCAGGTGGAGATCTCCTCGACCGGCCTGCAGGTCAATGTCGACGTCGCCCGGGTCGACGAGAAGTTCAGCGGCGAGTTGTCGCTGCACTACAAGGTCGCCATTCCCGACGATGTCCTGCGCCGCCTGCCCCTGCGCTCGCTGGCGTTCGACATGCCGCCGGAGTACGTGTTTCGTGCGGTCGGCGTTACCTATAGTCCCTGATCGTGATGCGCGGCCAGGGCGGCTGGCGCAGCACCGCCAGGCTGCCGATCACCGCGGCCACCAGGCCGGTGACCACCCCGATCAGCGCGATCCGGCCCCCGTCCACCGCCGGCGTCCAGGAGGCCCGCCCGTCGCGGATGGCGAACACCCCCAGCGGTTTGGTGACCACGATGACGGTGGTGCCGTCCGGGGTCTGATAGGGCTCGCCGTAACGGCGGCCGGCGGCGGCGTCGGCGGCCAGCTGGTCGAGTACGTCGGAAGGCTTCACTGTCAACTCCCTTCCCGCGTCCACCGGGTCGGTGGGTCGGGGCACGATCCACGCTAACGCGGATTTCCTACGATGGCTGACGTGACCGGTGACGCATTCAGCCCGCAAGAGCGGCGGGCCGTCTATCGCGTCATCGCCGAACGCCGTGACATGCGCCGGTTCGTTCCGGGCGCGGTGGTGGACGAGGCGGTGCTGGCGCGCCTGCTGCAGGCGGCGCACGCGGCGCCCAGCGTCGGCCTGATGCAGCCGTGGCGCTTCATCCGGATCACCGACGCATCGCTGCGGCGGCGCATTCACGCCCTGGTCGAGGAGGAACGCCCGCGCACGGCCGCCGCGCTGGGCGAGCGCGCCGACGAGTTTTTGGCGCTGAAGGTGGAGGGCATCCTCGAATGCGCGGAGCTGTTCGTGGTGGCCCTCGGCGACGACCGCGACTCGCACGTTTTCGGCCGGCGCACGCTACCGCAGATGGACCTGGCGTCGGTCTCGTGCGCGATCCAGAACCTGTGGTTGGCGGCGCGGTCCGAAGGCCTGGGCATGGGCTGGGTGTCGCTGTTCGATCCGCACCGGTTGGGGGCGCTGCTGGACATGCCGCCCGGCGCCGAGCCGGTGGCGATCCTGTGCCTGGGGCCGGTGCCGGAGTTCCCCGACCGCCCGGCGCTGGAGTTGGACGGCTGGACCGTCGGGCGCCCGTTGTCGGAGTTCGTCTGCGAAAACCGCTGGGGTCAATTGCCAATGCCCTGACGGGTCGACACTCAGCAATCCTGCAGAGAAGTTGCGGTAACGTCGCCGGTCGCAAGGCAATGTGAGAGGTGACGCGATTGACGCCGGGCGACAGAGCGGACCGAAAACGGAATACGGGCTTTCGGGACAACGTGCTGATCGTGCACTGGCACGACCTGGGGCGCTACCTGGGCGCCTACGGCCACGCCGACGTGTCGAGCCCGCGGCTGGACCGCCTTGCCGCCGAGGGCATCCTGTTCACCCGGGCGCACGCCACCGCGCCGCTGTGCTCACCGTCGCGCGGATCGCTGTTCACCGGCCGCTACCCGCAGAGCAACGGCCTCATCGGATTGGCCCACCACGGCTGGGAATACCGCGACGGCATCCGGACCCTTCCCCAGATTCTGTCCGAATCGGGCTGGTACTCGGCGCTTTTCGGCATGCAGCACGAGACCTCCTATCCCAAGAGGTTGGGTTTCGACGAGTTCGACGTTTCGAACTCCTACTGTGACTACGTGTCCGACAGGGCCGACGAGTGGCTGCGGCAAAGCGCCGAAGGCCTTGTGGGTCAACCATTTCTGTTGACGGCGGGCTTTTTCGAGACGCACCGGCCGTATCCGCGGGACCGTTACACGCCGGCGGACAGCGCCGAGGTGGATCCGCCCGATTACCTGCCCGACACCCCCGAGGTGCGCGGCGATCTCGCCGACTTCTACGGGGCCATCAGCACGGCCGACGCCGCGGTCGGACGGTTGCTGGACGCGCTGGCCGACACCGGCCTGGACGCCACCACCTGGGTGGTGTTCTTCACCGATCACGGCCCGGCGTTCCCCCGCGCGAAATCGACGCTGTACGACGCCGGCACCGGCATCGGCATGATCGTTCGCCCGCCCACCAACCGGAACCTGGCGCCTCGCGTCTACGACGAGCTGTTCAGCGCGGTCGACTTGGTCCCGACGTTGTTGGGGCTGTTGGGAATCGACGCTCCGGTCGACGTCGACGGTGTCTCACACGCCGCCGCCCTGCTGGAGCCGGATCCGCATACCGCGCCGGTGCGCGACCACCTGTACACCATGAAGACCTACCACGACTCGTTCGATCCGATTCGCGCGATCCGCACCAAGGAGTACAGCTACATCGAGAACTACGTGCCCCGGCCGCTGCTGGATCTGCCGCTGGACATCAAGGAGAGCCCGTCCGGGCTGGCCGTCGCGCCCTTCGTCACCGCGCCGCGGCCCGAGCGTGAACTCTACGATCTGCGCACCGACCCCACCGAGACCACCAACCTGCTGGCCGGCGACGGCACCGACGCGGACGAGGTCGCTGCCAATCTTGCTGTGCTGCTGCATGATTGGCGGCAACGCACCGGCGACGTCATCCCCTCCGAGTTCGCCGGCACCCGCATCTCGGCGCGCTACACCGAAACGTATCTGCAGATTCACCGCGCGAAGCCGACCCCCCGCTCGGGGATCGCCGCCGACCGGGGCATCGAAGAAGGCAAGCCCGCCCAGCGCTGATCGCGGTCTCGCCGCCACATCGCCGGACGCACCCCGCTAGCCGGCCGAGCGGTTCGAGGCGCCCACCTCGGCCACGACGAACACCCGCCGGAACGGGAAGATCGTCGTGCCGTCGGACCGGGGCGGGTAGGCGTCGCTCAGCAGCGGGATCAGCTCCTCACGGAACTGCTCCCACGCCTGGTCGTCGAGCCGTTCGCGCACCGGAACCAGCGCCGTGCCGGTGATCCATTCCAGCACCGGATCCTCGCCCGTCAGCTGGTGCAGATAGGTGGTCTCCCAGACATCGACCTTGCATCCCGCGTCCAGCAGCAGGTTGGCGTAGTGCGCCGGCGGCTGGACCACCGCGCCCACCCGAAAGGGTATGTCGCGCAACAGTTTCGCGTAGGGCTCCCGGCGGGCCAGCGCTCGCACCGCCGCGTAGGACGGGGACTCGAAGTTGCCCGGCATCTGGACACCGATCCACGATCCGGACGCGAGCTGGCCCGCCCAGCGCAGTAGTAGGTCGGCGTGCTCGGGCACCCAATGCAGGGCCGCGTTGCTCACCACCACGTCGGTGTCGGGTTTGGGATTCCAGTCGCGCAGGTCACCGGTGACGGCGTCGATGCCGCGCTCCTTGGCGGCGGCCACCATCTCCGGCGAGCTGTCCATCGCCTCGATCACCGCATCAGGCCAGCGCCGGGTCAGATACGTCGTCAGGTGACCGGGTCCGCAACCCAGGTCGACGACGCGCCGTGCCCGCTCGGCCCCCACCCGCGACAGCAGATCGTAGAAGGGCCGGCCGCGATGGTCGGCGAAGGCCAGGTAGACGTCCGGATCCCACATGTCGATCCTCCTGATCCCTCGCGCCGCCGCTCACCGGCCGATAGCAAACCGTATAACTCCCATGGTGCGCCGACGCGGCCCGAATGGTTCCGGGATAACACCGCTACGACCCGAACCGGTCGAAACCCCCAGGCAACGCGTGCCCGGCGGGCTACCATCGGCGTTCGTGGCGCCCGACTCAGATCCGATCGACCCGCCCGTCCCCGTTCCCGACGTTCCCGGCGCCGATCTCCCGGCCGGCGCCGGCGGATTACCCCCCCACTCGGCGTTGTCGCCCCGCCAGCGAATGGTAGTCGAGGCGTCGGCCTTCGGCGATCTGGCCCTGCGCACCTGGGTGGCCTCGCTACTCACCACCACGGTGGCGCCGTTCGTGGTGGCCGCCACCCTGCGGCAATCCGATTCCGCCGCCGAGCGCGGGAACCTCGATTTCTACGCCGGGCTGGCTGCGGCGGGCGATCCGGCGCGGTCCTTTCCCGCCCCCACCGAGGTGCCCCGAGTGTCGTCGCGGCGGGCCAGCGCGCTCGCGGAATGGATCGCGCGCGGCACCGTCGACAACATCGCGTTCCCCAGCAGTTTCACCGCGGTCAACCCCGCCATGCGCACGCAGTGGGGCGCCTGGCGGTCCAACAACATGGTGCGCGCCCAGCATTGGCGCCACGACGACGGGCCACGTCCGACCCTGTGCGTCATCCACGGATTCATGGGCTCGTCGTATCTGGCCAACGGGCGGTTCTTTTCGCTGCCCTGGTACTACCGGTCCGGCTACGACGTGCTGATGTACACGTTGCCCTTTCACGGCAAGCGGGCCGAAAAGTTCTCACCCTTCAGCGGTTTCGGCTATTTCGCCGGCGGCCTGAGCGGCTTCGCCGAGGCGATGGCCCAGGCCGTGCACGACTTCCGTTCCATCATCGACTATTTGCGCCACACCGGGGTGGACCGCATTGCGCTCACCGGCATCTCGCTGGGCGGTTACACGTCGGCGCTGGTGGCCTCGGTCGACGATCGGCTCGAGGCCGTCATCCCCAACTGCCCGGTGGTCACGCCGTCGACACTGTTCGACGAATGGTTCCCCGCCAACAAGCTGGTCCGCCTGGGGCTACGCCTGTCCGGCATCAGCCACGACGACGTGGCGGCCGGCTTGGCCTACCACTGCCCGCTCAATTATCGGCCGCTGGTGCCCCGGGACCGTCGCATGATCATCACGGGCCTCGGCGACCGGATGGCGCCGCCCGATCACGCCGTCAAACTATGGCACCACTGGGAACAGTGTGCGCTGCACTGGTTTCCGGGCAGTCACGTGTTGCACGTCAGCCAGCTGGACTACCTGCGCCGGATGACCGCGTTTTTGCAACAGGTCATGTTCTGACCACCTCGACGGTGTCGGCGTTGTCACCCGTGTCATCCAGCGAGGCGCCCGGGGCTCCACCGGCCAGGGTGGGCCAGTACACCTGCGAAAGCAGGTCCGCCGGCGCCGCGATGTGTCCGTCGAGCCGCCGGGTGGACAGCAGGTCCAGGGCGGTCAACGCGGGCAGGTGATTTCCGCGCTGAGGGATCAGCCCATCCACCGGCGCCTTGCCGTCCGGGCCGGCCTCGGTCTGGAACGCGCAGGCCACCGCCACGGTGGGCTGGGTTTTGTCGCCGGCGACCTCGAGCGCGGTGCACGTTTCGCGGGCGGAATACGACCGGATCGCCGCCAGGGTCTCGGGCAGCGCGTCGTCCACCTGAATTCGGTATGCGGCAAGGTAATCCGATGCGCCGCGCTGCACGCCACGCCACCGCTCGCGCGGGTTGTTGGTCAGCAGCCGGGGAACGTCGTCGGCCGCGACGGGGGTGGCCTCCCAACCGAGCTCCCGAAGATGGTCGGCCAGCCGGCGCGCGGCGACCTGAGCGGTCTCGTGCAACGGGATTCGCGGTGAACGGGCCTGCAGCGCGGCCAGATTGTCCGGCGCCGAGACGGTGAGTCCGATCCACGTCTCGCGTCGCGACGCGTCGGCGGCGTTGTCGCGGCTGGTGATCCGGATCTTGTCGGCCCGGATGCCGTAGCGGTCCAGGTAGCTCGCGATCAGCGGCAGCGGCAGCACCTCGTTGTCGTCCCCGGGCGCGCCGAGGCGGATCAGGGCGGTCGCCGCCGTGTCGGACGTGCTCGACGGGACGGCGTTGCCGCGGGCGATCATCGCCAGGCGGCGGCCCACGATGGTGGTGAAATGCAGGCCGCCCCACCAGCCGAACAACACGATCACGACGGCGGCGGCGACGCCCAGCAGCCAGTAGTCGCGGGGCGTGCGCCACGGGTAGGCCATGACCGCGGGCACGATAGCCAGTAACGCCAACGTGATTCGACCGCTGCCGGGAGTCGGTATCCGATGCTTGCTCACGGGGTGGGGTCCTTTCGTCGGCGTGCGGCGATTGCGGTGACGGCGCCGGCCACTGCGACCAGCACGGCCAGCGCGGCGGTGCCGGCCACCGCGACGGTCCGCGGTGTGGTGTCCTTGGGCGCCGGTGCCGGCGGCACGGCGACGGGCTTCACCGCCGCCGCGCCCGGCTGGTCACCGGCGGGCAGTTGCCAGGTCAGGGCCGCCACGGGATCCACGCTGCCGGTGCCGACCACGTTGGACGGGTCGCGGGCGCCGTTGTGCGCGGTTGCGGTGATGCGGCGCTGCACCGCGGTGGCGTTGAGGTCGGGGTATTTGCTGCGGACCAGCGCCGCGACGCCGGCCACGTAGCCGGCGGCGTAACCGGTGCCGCTGAGAGCGGCGAGCTGCTGGTGTTCGTCGGGCAGGCCGTTCGCGAGCCCGCCGCCGTCGGCGTTGCCGACCGACACGACGCGTTCGCCGGGTGCGGCGACGCCCACCCACGGACCCGCCACGGTGAATTTCGACGGCTGGCCGTCCGGGGTCAGCGACGCCACGGACAACACGTAGGGCTGCCACCACGACGGGATGGACACGGACGTGACGCCGGCCCAATTGCGGGGATCGTTCGGGCGGCTCAGGTCGGTGAGCGGATTGGACTCGCACGAGGTCCCGCCGCCCGCGGCTCCGGTGGGCCCGCTGTTGCCCGCGCCGGCGACGATCACCGCGTCCTTGTCCACCGCCGCGTAGCGGACGGCGGCGCCGAGTGCGGCCTGGTCGACGGGCCGGTCGACGGGCATGCAGGTGGCCGAGCCGATGTCGATCACCCGGGCACCGAGGTCGGCCGCGTGCACGATCGCCCGGGCCAGCGTGGACACCTCGGCGGACACCCGCGCCATCATCGGATCGCCACCCGGCGTCCGCGGCGAGAACTTGGCCGACGTCGTCCGCAGCGACACCACCCGCGCCGCGGGCGCGACGCCGGAGAATCCGTCATCGCCCGAGGGCTGGCCGGCGATGATCCCGGCGACCAGCGTCCCGTGGCCGTCACAGTCGGTCAGGCCGTCGGTCGTCTCGACGAAATCACCGCCCGCTTCGACGTTGGGTAGGCGTGGACCCGGCCGCACGCCGGTGTCGAGCACCGCCACCAGCTGCCCCTCGCCCCGCGAAAACTTCCATGCCGCAGGGAGATTCAGCATCGATTGGCTCGGCGTGATGGCACCCGGCTCGCTGCCTGGAACCACCCCGGCTGTGCTGCAGGGGCCGCGCTGCTCCATCGGCTGCCCGGGCCCGGGCGCCCCGCTGGGCGGCGGGACACCGGGATCGACCGTCGGCGGGCTGATCGCCGATGCCGGCGGACTGGTCCACGTCGCGGCGGCGGGCAGCAACGCCAACGCCGCCGCGAAGCAGGCTGATGCCGGCCGAATCATCGATTGAGCACCCAGCTGAACAGACCGACCACGAACGCCATGACGGGGATCAGCGACGCGTCGAGCCCGGTCGCGACGAATCCCACCAGCCGGCGCACCGGCAGCGAATAGCTTTCCGGCGCAGCGATGCCCGGGTTCAGGGCCACCACGATCCACACCGCCACCAGCGCCAGCAGCACCAGCACCGCGCCCAGCGCCGCCGCGTAGCGCCCGGTCGAGGTGTAGAGCACCAGCAGCACGCCGGCGGTCAGGAAGGGCTGGGCGAGCAGCCACGCCTTGCACGCGGCCGAATCCCACACCCTGGCCCGCAGCACGGACGTCGCCGCGGCGGCCGCCACCACATACCAGCCCGCACCGCTGAGCGCTTCGGGTCGCAGCCCGATCGCCACCGAGCCCAGGACCGTGAGCAGCACTGCGGCGGCGATGAATCCGCTCTGATGCGCGTCGCTGATCCGCACGCGGCGGGGCAGGTCTTCGAGGACCTGCAGCGACGGCGCCGACGGGGTGGGGTCGCCGGGGGCCGGGATGACCGGCAGTGGGAACCGCGCCCACAGCGCGGACAGTTGGGCCGCCTCGATGGTGACCAGCAGCGCCGCCACGATCAGCCCGCAGCCAATGGTGATCGGCGTGAGGTGCCAGAGCATTTCGGCACCGGCGGCCAGCAGCACCCCGGTGCCCACCACCGCGGTCGTGGTGAAGAACCCGGCGATGCGCTCGCGCTCGGCGCTGGGCGCCATCAGGGCGATCAGGGACCAGGCGGTGACGCCGGCCGCGGCCAGCGTCAGCTGGGCGGCACCGAACCTGCCCGGCACCGCCAGCGCGAGCGCGGCGGCGATGGGAACCAGTGCGGCGATCGACAGCGCCATCCCGGTGCGCGCCGAGCGCGCGGTGACCAGCAGGCCGACGATTGCCGTCAGGGCCGCAACCGCGCTGACCGCGACCAGTCCCAACAGCGCACCGGTGGCCACCCGGTAGGTCACCGACAGCCCGGTCGCCAGGAAGGCCACGGCGATCGCCGCGGCCAGGGCGCCACGCTGGATGTGCGTTGTGCCCCACGGCTTGAGCCGGGAGGTCGAGAAGATCATGGCCGCGTCGGCGATGTCCTCGACGATGCCGGGTGCGGCGGGGCCGACCGGCACCGCTTGCAGCGCCAGCAGGTCGCCGTCGACGACGCCGACCGTGTCCAGGCTGGCGTCCAGGCTAAACGGCGCACCGCCGATGGGCGCCAGGCTCAGTTGGGTCGCCCCGCCGATCTCGGCGGCCCCGCGCGTGGCGGTGCCGTCTTCGGAGTCGCCGTTGATCGCAGCGGGAACCACCAAACGCTGGACGGCGGGCAGGATTTCGCGCAGCGGCAGCTCCGCAGGCAAGGCCATCTCCGTCAACCTGCTGTCCGCCAGTATTGCGACGCGGACGATCGGCATGACGGTTCCGGACGTCACCGGACCCTCGAAACGTGTTGCGGCCGTTGCTGGAACATCGTGCTCTCTTCTCTTTTTCTATGAGTGTTGGACGGACAGTGTTGAATTGGAAAAGTCTCGGGTCAACCGGTGTTCGGAGAACCATTCGGCGTCGGGCAGTAAAGCGGTCAGTTGTTCCACCGCGACAGCGATCGCGAAGGGCGTTCCGGGCGCGAAGGTCGAAACCCACTCGCCGTCGAATGCCCGGGACGGGCTGACCAGCACCCGCCCCTCGCGCGCGTCGACAACGCTCATCCCCACCTCGCTGGTGGAGTGCCGGCCATCGCGGTGGCAGCCGGCGACGATCTCCACATAGCTGCGCGGCCCGTTGAACACCGATTCCACCACCGGCCGCGCCGATTGTGGAATACCCAGGTAGTCAAGGACTTCGGCGAGGGGGGCACCCGAACGCAGCCGCTCGTCGGCCCTCGCCCCGACCCGCATCGGCATGGTGAACTCCTCGAACCGCGCCGGCGGTTGTTGGTCCAGACCGACGGTGAGCACCGGAACCAGCGCGCGTGGATCGTCGATGTTCATTGCGGTGAAGGTGATCAGCTGTGCGCTGCGCAACGCGACCACTGTGATCGACGGCTTGCCGGCCACCCCGGTGCGCTGCGCGACGATGCCGCGCAGCAACTCGGCGCCGGGCTCACCGGTGTCCTTGGCGGGGCCGACGTAACGCAAGTCCAGCCACCGCTGCGGAAAACACACCACCTTGATCCACTCGGCGACCGCGGGATGGACGAGTCCGCCTTCGGACACCAGGCCCAGCTCGGTCAGCTCGGCCCTCTGACGGTCGAGGAACGCGTTGCGCTCCGCGGCATCACGATAGGGCGAGGTGATTGCCAGCACCCAGGGGAAGCTCCCCGCCCCAACCGTTTCCGCGATGAACCAAGCGTGGTCGACCGTCAGCTCGACGGCGTTGGGCGCTTGCTGCATCAGGTTCGTTCAGTCACGAACTAGCCGCCCCATTTGGCGGCTTCGGCCTGGTCGCGGGCGAGCATGGACATGGTGTTCGCCTCGTGGGTGCTGGCCATCGACTGGTAGGCGCGCACCAGGCTTTCCATCGCCTGGTTCCACTGGGCCTGCCACACCTGGTAGGTCATACCGGTGTCACCCTGCCAGGCGTTGGACAACGTGGCCTGCTCGCTGGCGATATCGGAACCGAGCCCCTGCATGGTGCCGGCGTATCCCGACATGTCGGCGGCGTGGCTCAACATCGCCGGGTAGTTGTACATGATCTGCGACATGACAAGTCCTTTCGAGGTTGCTAGCGGTGAGCTCAGAACGCGGTGTAGCCGGACGCGGCGGCGGCGTCGGCGGCCACGTAGGTGCCGGCGGCGTCACCGAGGTTGGCCTGGGCGATGTCGAGCAGGGTGTTGACCCGCGCGGCGACCTCGACGAACCGCGCGTGCGCGGCCTGGAATGCGGCCGAGGACTCGCCCTGGTGGAACGCCTGCGCCGACATGGCTTCCTGCTCGGCCTGGCTGATCGTGCTGCGCATCAACGCCGCCTTGGCGCTGAAGGCCGACTGTGCGGCTACCAACTGCGGAATGTGAGCGTCCAACATACTCATGTTGATTCCTTTCTGTTGCGTCCGTTGGGGGTTCGGTGATTCATCTGTGTCCGGCTGACTGCCTTACCCCCCTTTCCCCGGCTCGGTTGGGCCCGTTCCGTTTCCGGCCTCGTGCTCCCACGTGCCGGGCACCATCGGCATGCGTGGGCCGCCGCCGAAGTCGTCGTCGGCCAGCTTGGTCAATCCGGCCGCCTGAAAAGCCTTCTGCCGCTGCGTCGTTCCCGCGAAACCGAGCGCTCCGGCGCCCTGCGCGGATGCGGTGGCCGCGGCCAGCTCCTCCTCGTCGCCGAAATCCGGCGGCACCCCGAAATCGGATTCCATGTCCGCGAACTCGT
>NZ_QMEV01000086.1 GCF_003284935.1 Mycobacterium colombiense | reverse complement strand
TTGACCGCCGCGCGCACGCTCACCCACGGGTCGAAGCCCGTGACCGGAGCGTCGGAGCCTAGCGCGAGTGGCACGCCTTGGGATGCTAACAGCGCAAAGGGGTTGAGCCGACTGCCTCGCTGGGTGCCCAACCGCTGCGCGTACATGCCGTCGGGGCCGCCCCAGAGCGCGTCGAAGTTGGGTTGCACGCTGGCGATGACCCCCCACTGGCCGAGCTTGGCGGCCTGATCGGCGCTGACCATCTCCACGTGTTCGAGGCGGTGTCCGCAGCGCGCGACGGCGACCGGCCCGAGGTCGGCGACGACGCGCTCGAGGGCATCCACCACGGTCGTGACCGCGGCGTCCCCGATGACATGGAATCCGGCGGTGACCCCGGCCTGCGTGCAGGCCCGCAGGTGCGCCTCGACGGCCTCGGCGTGCAGATAGCACGTTCCGGTGCGCTCGGGCGCGTCCGTGTACGGCTCGTGCAGCCAGGCGGTGCGCGACCCCAGCGCTCCGTCCACGAACAGGTCGCCGGCGAGCCCGTGGGCGCCGGTCGCCGCCATCAGCTCTTTCGCCTGGTCGGGGCTGCTCACCGGCTCACCCCAGTAACCGATCACCTCGACCCCCTGGTCGAGGGCGCGCAGCTGCAGCCAATCGTCGATCCCGGCGATCTCGGGCCCGGCGCATTCGTGCACCGCGACGATGCCGGCGGCCGCGGCGGCCCGCAGAGCGGCGGCGCGGGCGTCCGCGAGTTGGTCGGCCGTCAGCAGGCCCCGGGCCACGGCGCGCACCCGATGGTGTGCGTCGCCGAGCAGCGGCGACTCGGCGCTGTACCCGGCCTCCGCCGGAAGTTCGGTGGCCAGCCGCCGCAAGGCCGTCGACGCGAAGGCGGAGTGCACGTCGACGCGGGCCAGGTAGGCGGGCCGGTCGCCGAGAACGGCGTCCAGGTCGGCGGTGCTGGGCGGGCGGTTCTCCGGCCACGACGCTTCGTCCCAGCCGTGTCCCCACACCGGCTGGCCGGGATGGGCGGCGGCGTAGGCGGCGACCATCTGCAGGCACTGGACCTGCGACCCGGCGCCGCGCAGGTCCAGCCCGCTCAGCGTCAGCCCGGTGGCGGTGAGATGGATGTGGCTGTCCACGAACCCCGGCGCCACGAAACCGCCGTCGAGGTCTTCGACGACGGCATCGGGAAACATGCGGCGGCCGACCTCGTCGCCGCCCAGCCACGCCACCACGCCGTCGCGGACGGCCATCGCGGTCGCGTCGGGGTGGGCCGGGCTGTGCACGCGGCCGTTGACCAGCAGGGTCAGCGGAGCGGGACCATCGGGACCATCGGTCACGTCCCGCGACGATGCAGGCCGTGCCTCGGCCTGAGGAGGAGCGGGACCATCGGTCACAGGCCAAAACTACGTGCACCGGTCGGCATTGCGATAACGGTCGGCGGATGGACGGTGCGGTGGGGTGCCGCGTCAGCGCCCGTCGAATCCTTGCGACCGCACCGGCGCCTCGACGTCGCGCACGTCGATGACCTCACCGTCGATGTAGTCGCCGTGGCCGGGTCCATCGAAAGGCCCGGCGGGATACGACGCGGAATTGGGCTGTGCGCGGTAGGCGCTCGCATAACTGAGGCCGGGCATTTGGCGTTGCAACCTGCGCACCGCCAGGGCGGTCAGCCCTGGCCCGACCGCGGACCGGACCGGACCGATGAGCAGCAGCAGGCCCAGCGCCGTACTGACCAGCCCGGGGACGAGGACGAGCAGTGCGGCCAGGCTGACCAGCGCACCGTCGCCGGCCGCGGCGCGTTGGTCGGCCAGGCCGGAGCGCAGCCGCCCGATCCGGCGGATGAGGTGCGACCCCGCCATCGGGAGTACGAGGCCCCAGCCGAGCAGGACTGTCGCCAGGAGCACCAGCAGGGTCCAGCCCCATCCGATCGTCGACACCAGCGCGAAGATCACCGCGAGTTCGACGACGGCGTAGATCAACAACAGCCGCGACACCATGCCAGTCCAACGTCCGCCGACCGCGCCCAAGTTCCCGTGGTGTTCGCCGGTGCGATTGCAGTTAGATGACGCTATGACGACGATTGAGATCGATACCCCCGGCGGACCGATCGATGCCTTACTGAGCACCCCTGCGGGGCAGGGCCCGTGGCCGGGTGTGGTGGTGATCCACGACGCGATCGGCTACGGGCGGGACAAGCAGTCGATCAACGACCGCATCGCCGCGGCGGGTTATCTGGCGATCACCCCGAACCTGTATTCCCGCGGCGGCCGCATCCGCTGCATCACCCGCGTCATGAAGGAACTGCAGACGCAGCGCGGCCGCTCCCTGGACGACATCCTGGCCGCCCGCGATCACCTGAGGTCCATGCCGGAGTGTTCCGGCCAGGTTGGCATCGCGGGCTTCTGCATGGGCGGCCAGTTCGCTCTTGTCATGTCTCCCAAGGGTTTCGGTGCCTGCGCGCCGTTCTACGGCACTCCCCTGCCGCGCAACCTCGACAAGACGCTCGACGGCGCATGCCCGGTGGTGGCGAGCTTCGGCGGGCGGGACCCGTTGGGGCGGGGAGCGCCAGAAAAGCTGAACAAGACCATCGCCGCCAAGAACATCACCGCCGATGTGAAGACCTACCCCGGCGTCGGGCACAGCTTCGCCAACGAGCTGCCCGGCCAACCGCTACTTCGCATCACGGGCTTCGGCTACGACCGGGACGCGACCGAGGACGCGTGGCGGCGGGTGTTCGCATTCTTCGGCGAGCATTTGGGGACCGGCGCCACGACGTAGAAGCAAGCCGACTGCGGTGAGCCTTCCCGACAACAGTTTCGGGGCTCCGGGATCGGGATGACGGCGCTGGCCACGGCCCCTTGGGTTCAGGCCACTTTCAGCTCGAGGCCGACGTTGTTGTCCATGCCCCCGCGCAACTTGCTGAAGAAGTTGAACACCTTGCCCACGATGCCGTAGCGCTCACCGATCACGTCGTAAACGGCGGCCGTCTCCGACTTGTCCAGGATGGCCGCGGTTGCGTCGACGGCCTCGCTGGTGGGGCGGCCGTTCATCGTGCAGGTGGCCAGCGTGACCCGCGGGGTGTTGCGAATTCGCTTTACCTTCCACGACTTTTCCTGGGTGATGACCAGAAGCCGGTCTCCGCGCTGCTTGTCCAGCGCCGCCCAGATCGGTGTCGGCTTGGGCTTGCCGTCTTTGGTGAAGGTGGTCAGCAGGATGTACTGCGCCTTGGCGAGGTCGGCGAAGGTCGGTGTCACCAGAACAACGTACCGCCGTCGGTAAGCGTTGACATTCTCACCGCGCAGCTGCGATAGTCATGACACCTTAAATGAAAACACCGTTTTCAATTAAGCGTTGAGAGCACCGATCGAAGTCGGGAATCGTGAGCGATCCGAAGAAACCGCTGGCGTGGTTGCCGTTCACGATCGCCGAGGCCGCGATGGAGCCGGCATCGCCGGGCGCGGCGGGTAATCCCGATGTGCTCGCGGCGTGGTCACGACTTTTGGCCCGGCTCGGCGAAGCCGCGGACACCGTCGATTCCTCGCGGGCCAATCGCACTCGGATCGACGTCGCCGCCGGAATCCGGCACCTGCTGGTATTGCTCACCGCGGGCATCGACGAGGTGCTGCGGTTCGATCCGGATCCGGCGCTGCGCGTTCAACGCACGAGCACCGACGACATCGTGACCTGGGGAATGGAGTGTCCGGACTGCCTCTACACCCGCGCCACGCTGCGCGGCGGGGAAAGCTATCGACTGTTCGGCAACCGCGGCACCGCCCGCTACGTCGGGCTCCAGACGATGAACGGCATCACCGCAACGGCTAACGAGTTGGTCGACGAGCTGGAGACCGATTCCGACGGCAATTTCGAAGTGGTGCTCTCAGCCTCCGAAGCCCCTGGGCGAGAAGGCAATTGGATGCGGATAGCGGGTGAGCATCCCACGTTGACGGTGCGGCACTTCTTCTACGACTGGGATACCGAGGTGGCTTCGTCACTGCGCATCGAGCGACTCGGCGACCCGATCCGGACAGCGGCCCGTCCGGTCGATCCCTACTCGGCCGTGACGCGGCAGCTGATCGCCCTGGGCGACTTCGTCGTCGACAACCTGGCGTTCTTCCTGCAGTTCGGCTCGGCCGCACCGCCCAACGGATTCCTGCCGCCGATCGATCGCAGCGACATGGGTGCCGCCGCGGAGAACCGGCCGGTGATCGGCCGGTGGGAACTGCACCCGGGCGAGGCCCTCATCGTCGAAGTGGAACCACCGCACGGCGTCTATTGGAGCTTCTCGATCGGCAACCCGTGGTGGGAGACAATCCATTACGGGCGCCACCAGTCCAGCCTGAATGCCCACCAGGCCGCGGTGGATTCCGATGGATTGGTCCGCGTGGTGCTGTGCGACCGCGACCCCGGAGTCGCCAACTGGCTCGACACCGCCAGCCACAGCAACGGCCCGATCATCCTGCGCTGCGTGCGGACCGAAACGGCGCCCACGCCGACGACGCGAGTGGTGCCGTTCGACCAGATTCAGGCCGAATTGCCCAGGGACACCGCGCAAGTCACCGCCGAAGAGCGCGCCTCAATCCTCGCGGCACGACGCCGCGCGGTGCAGGAAAGGTTCGGACGGTGACCTTCGATGCTGACGAGTTAGAGGACGGCGCTCGAACCGCGACCGGGCTCGACGATTTCGGATCGCCCTACTACCGCGAGGGCCTCGAGCGCATTGTCGACGCGCTGAACACCGAGGCGGACCTCAACGAGATAGGGCGGGTCATCCAGCACGCCACCATCAGCAACGCACTGATCCAACGCCTCAAGGTCGAGGACACCTACCGGCAGCACCCCGAGATCGACAACGAAGTAGTCGGAGGCCCTGTCTTCGTCATCGGCCTACCCCGCACCGGAACCACCGCACTGAGCCAGCTGGTGGCCGCCGATCCCCAGTTCCGATCACTGCGAATGTGGGAATCGCAGGCGCCCACCCCTCCGCCGGAAACGGCCACCGAACATAGCGACCCGCGGATCGCGCAGGCCGAGGCCGGCTTGAAAATGCTCGACGAGATGTTCCCCTTGATGAAAACCCTGTACAACTCCGAGCCCACGGCGCCGACCGAATGCCAGGATCTGATGGGAATGAGCTTTCGTACCTTCCACTTTGACGGTGCCGTGCGCGCACCCGGGTACCTCACCTGGCTGATGGGCTGCGACATGCGCGAGACCTACACCTTCCATCGACGCGTACTGCGGCTTTTGCAGTGGCACTGTCCGCCGGTGCTGTGGCATCTCAAGACGCCCGTGCACATGTTCGCCCTCGATGCGCTCGTCAAGGCCTATCCCACTGCCAAATTCCTGTGGAGCCATCGCGACCCGGCCAAAGTGATGGGTTCGGTCTGCAGCCTGATCCGGTATGTGCGCAGCTGGAGCAGCGACCGCGACGACGCCGAGGAGCTAGGCGCCGAGCAGGTCGACAGCTGGGTCGAAGGTGTCCGGCGGGCCATGGATTTCCGCGCCCAGGTGGGCGACAACCGCTTCGCCGATGTCTCCTTCGCGGACCTCCAGACGGATCCGGTAGGCACGCTGCAAGCCAGCTACGACACCCTGGGCTTGACCTTCACCGATGCCACCCTGGCCTCGGTCCAGCGCTGGGCCACCCAGCACCGGCCCGGCTCCCGCGGCGCACACGACTACGACCTGGCTGACTACGGCCTGACACCGGAAGGCGTTCGCGAGCGGTTCGCGGACTATCTAGCCACCTACGACGCGACCGCCTGAATCCGTGAGCACACCCCGCACGCGGCGACGCGAAAAACTCGGCCCGGACGCAGCGGTGCGCCGCCAGATCCTGGTCGCCGCAGCAACCACGTTGCGAGAGCAGGGAATCGGGAAGCTCAGCATCGGCGCGGTACTGGAGCGGGCCGCGCTGGGCACCCGGGCGTTCTACCGGCATTTCGAATCCAAGGACGATTTGGTGACCGCGCTGTTTCTCGACATGGCGCGCGCGGAGGAACGGCGACTGCGACGCCGGATGGCATCCGCGGCCACCGCGGCCGACGCGGTCGCGGCCTGGATCGATGGGCGACTCGACTTGGCGTTCGATGAGAACGTGAAATCCGACTTGCGTCGTCTGTCGATAGAAGCCCAGGCGCAGTCCCCCGCGTTGGTTCAGCCCGCGTACGCGGAGATGCTCAAGCCCCTCATCGAGACGCTGCAGCGCGGCGTGCAGGCCGGGGTGTTTCACCACGTCGACCCGGTCACCGACGCCCAGTTCATTCACGGAGTGGTATGGGCGGGCATCAATGAGCAATGGGCGACGGGCGAGTGCCATCGCGATGTCCTGCGCGAACGCATGGTGCGGTTCTGTCTGCGCGGGTTGGGCGTAGGGCTCTGAGCACCGATCAAAGGAATTAACGATGGACCTTGGCTTTTCGGGATCGACGGCCGTAGTCACCGGCGGCAGTAAAGGCATGGGACTGGCCATCGCCGAAACCCTTGCGGCCGAGGGAGCCAGCGTGGCGGTGATGGCGCGAAGCCGCCGGGCGCTCGACGCCGCCATCGCATCGCTGCGGCGGGCGGGCGCTCCGGATGCCGTGGGCATCAGCGTGGACATGACCGATGCCGAATCCATCACCGACGGCTTCGCCGCCGTCACGCAACGCTGGGGGCAACTCAACAGCCTGATCCACACGATCGGGCCGGGCGACGGCTATTTCGAGCAGATGGACGACGCACAGTGGGACGAGGCGTTCACCCTCGGCACGATGTCGGCCGTGCGATCGATTCGCGCCTGCCTGCCGCTGCTGCGCCGCGCGGAGTGGGCCCGCATCGTGACGTTGTCCGCACATTCCATTCAGCGCCAAAACCCGCGGATCGTCGCCTACACCGCATCGAAATCGGCGTTGGCCAGTGTCACCAAGAACCTGTCGAAAAGCCTTGCCAAGGACGGCATTTTGGTCAATTGCGTGTGCCCGGGAACCATCGTGACCGCAAGCTTCACCGAAGCGCTCAACGACATCCTCGCCGCCGACGGCCTTGACGCCACCAATCCGGTCGACGTCATGACCTGGATCGACAACAACTTTCACCAGCCCTGTGACCTCGGCCGCGCCGGACTGCCCGAAGAGGTCGCCTCGATCACGGCCTACCTTGCCTCGCGGCGCAACGGCTATGTCACCGGGGCGACGGTCAACATCGACGGCGGGTCGGACTTCATCTAGGGGGCTCTTCAGCCTTCCAGATCGCCCTCGGTGTCCAGCAGCGCCTGCCGCAACCCGTCCAGGGTTTCCGGCTGCGGCGCCGCCCACATGCCACGCCCGGCCGCCTCCAGCAGCCGCTCGGCCATGCCGTGCAGCGCCCAGGGATTCGACTCCGACATGAACTTGCGGTTCTCCGGGTCCAGCACGTAGCGCTCGGTGAGTTGTTCGTACATCCAGTCGGCCATCACCCCGGCGGTGGCGTCGTAGCCGAACAGGTAGTCCACGGTTGCCGCCATCTCGAACGCGCCCTTGTATCCGTGCCGTCGCATCGCCGCCATCCAGCGCGGATTGACCACTCGCGCCCGGAACACCCGGGTGGTCTCCTCCGACAGGGTCCGGGTGCGGATCGCGTCGGGGCGGGTGTTGTCGCCGACGTAGGCGGCCGGCGCCTGTCCGGTCAGCGCGCGCACGGTGGCGACCATGCCGCCGTGGTACTGGAAGTAGTCGTCGGAGTCGGCGATGTCGTGTTCGCGGGTGTCGGTGTTCTTGGCGGCCACCGCGATCCGCCGGTACTGGCGGTTCATGTCGTCGACGGCCTCGCGGCCGTCCAGGTCGCGGCCGTAGGCGAAACCGCCCCACGCGGTGTACACCGCGGCCAGGTCGGCGTCGTCCCGCCAGTTGCGGCTGTCGATGAGCTGCAGCAGCCCGGCGCCGTAGGTGCCCGGCTTGGATCCGAAAATCCTTGTGGTGGCGCGCCGCTGGTCGCCGTGCTGGGCCAGGTCGGCTTGAGCGTGCGCGCGCACGTAGTTATCCGCCGCGGGCTCGTCGAGGGCGGCGACCAGCCGTACCGCGTCATCGAGCATCGTCACGACGTGCGGGAAGGCGTCCCGGAAGAAACCCGAGATGCGCACCGTCACGTCGATGCGCGGGCGGCCCAGCTCGGACAGCGAAATCGGCGCCAGGTCGACGACGCGCCGCGACGCGTCGTCCCACACCGGCCGAACACCCAGCAGGGCAAGGACTTCGGCGATGTCGTCGCCGGCGGTGCGCATGGCCGAGGTGCCCCACACCGACAGCCCGACCGACTGCGGCCATCGCCCGTGGTCGTCGCGGTACCGGGTGAGCAACGAATCAGCCAGCGCCACACCGGCTTCCCAGGCCAGCCGGGACGGCACCGCCTTGGGGTCGACGGAGTAGAAGTTGCGGCCGGTGGGCAACACGTTGACCAGTCCGCGCAGCGGTGAGCCCGACGGGCCGGCCGGGATGAACCGCCCGTCCAGGGCGCGCAACACCTGCTCGATTTCGGCGGCCGTGCCGGCCAGCCGAGGCACCACCTCGGTGGCCGCGAAGCGCAGCACCGCGGCGACGTCGGCATTGTCGGTGATCCGTTCGACCGCCTCGGCGTCCCAGCCCGCCACCTGCAGCGCGGCGACGAGTTCGCGGGCCGCGGCCTCGGTTCGATCGACCGCCGTCCGGTCGTCGGTGCCGTCCTCGGCCAGGCCGAGGGCTTGGCGCAATCCGGGCAGGGTGTGCTCGCCGCCGAACAGCTGGCGCGCCCGCAGGATCGCCAGCACCAGGTCCAGTTCGGCCTCCCCCGTGGGCTTTTGCCCCAGGATGTGCAGGCCGTCGCGAATCTGGACATCCTTGATCTCGCACAGCCAGCCATCGACGTGCAGCAGCATGTCGTCGAAGGAATCTTCCTCGGGGCGTTCGGTCAGGCCCAGGTCGTGGTCCATCTTCGCGGCCCGCATCAGCGTCCAGATCTGCTGGCGGATGGCGGGCAGCTTGCCGGGATCCAGCGCGGCGACGTTGGCATGCTCGTCGAGCAGCTGCTCCAAACGCGCGATGTCGCCGTAGGATTCGGCGCGCGCCATCGGCGGAATGAGGTGGTCGACCAGGATGGCATGCGCGCGCCGTTTGGCCTGGGTTCCCTCGCCGGGGTCGTTGACCAGGAACGGGTAGATCATCGGCAGGTTGCCCAGCGCCGCGTCGGGCCCGCACGCTGCCGACATGCCCAGCGTCTTGCCGGGCAACCATTCCAGATTGCCGTGCTTGCCCAGGTGCACCACCGCGTGTGTCCCGAAGCCCGCGTCCAGCCAGTGGTAGGCGGCCAGGTAGTGGTGGCTGGGCGGCAGGTCGGGGTCGTGGTAGATGGCGACGGGGTTTTCCCCGAAACCGCGGGGCGGTTGCACCATCAGCACCAGGTTGTCCGATTGCATTGCGGCGATGACGATTTCGCCGTCGGGATCATTGCTGCGGTCCACGAAGAGATTCCCCGGCGGCGGGCCCCAGTGTCGGGTGACCGCATCGGTGAATTCGGGGGGCAGGGTCGCAAACCATTCGCGGTAGTCCTTGGCGGACACCCGGATCGGGTTTCCGGCCAGCTGCCCTTCGGTGAGCCAATCGGGGTCCTGTCCGCCCCGCTCGATCAGCGCGTGGATCAGGGCGTCACCGTCGTTGGCCTCGACGCCGGGCAGCTCACCCGCCCGGTAGCCGTGCTCGCGCATCGCCTGCAGCAACGCGACGGCGCTCGCCGGCGTGTCCAACCCCACCGCGTTACCGATCCGGGCGTGCTTGGTCGGATAGGCCGAGAACACCAGGGCCACCCGCTTATCGGCCGGGGCGACGTGGCGCAGCTGCGCGTGGCGCACCGCCAGCCCCGCGACGCGGGCGCAGCGTTCCGCGTCGGCGACATAGGAGATCAGCCCGTCTTCGTCAATCTCCTTGAACGAGAACGGCACCGTGATGATGCGGCCGTCGAACTCGGGCACCGCGACCTGGCTGGCCACGTCGAGCGGGCTCAGGCCGTCATCGTTCTCCCGCCACGCGGCGCGCGGGCTGGTCAGGCACAACCCCTGCAGGATCGGGATATCCAGGGCGGCAAGGTGTTCGACGTTCCAGCTGTCGTCATCGCCGCCGGCAGACACCGTGGCCGGCTTCAGTCCCCCGGCCGCCAGCACGGTGACCACCATGGCGTCGGCGGCCCCCAACCGTTGCAGCAGTTCGGGTTCGGCGGTGCGCAGCGACGCGCAGTAGATCGGCATAGGGTGCGCGCCGGCGTCCTCGATGGCCCGGCAGAGCGCCTCGACGTAGCCGGTGTTGCCGGCCAGGTGTTGCGCGCGGTAGTACAGCACGGCGATCGTCGGGCCGTCGGCCTCTACCGCGTTCGGGCGGGGCAGCTCGCCCCACGTCGGCGTCACGACCGGCGGGGTGAACCCGAAGCCGGTCATCAGCACCGTGTCGGACAGGAAGGCGTGCAGCTGGCGCAGGTTGTCGACGCCGCCGTGGGCCAGATAGATGTGCGCCTGCACCGCGATGCCGGCCGCGAGCGTGGACAGGCCGGTCAGCTCGGCGTCGGCGGCCTGCTCGCCGCTGACCAAGACCGTGGGCACCCCGCTGGCGATCACCGTGTCGATACCGCTCTGCCAGGCGCGGTAGCCGCCGAGGATGCGCACCACCACGATGGCGACATCGGCCAGCAGGTCGGGCAGTTCCTCGTCGGACAGCCGAGACGGGTTGGCCCACCGATAGTTTTTCCCGCTGGAACGGGCGCTGATCAGGTCGGTATCGGAGGTCGACAGCAGCAGGATGGTCGGCTCAGCCACCCATCATTCGTACCGCAACGGGGGGCGCCCGCCCCTACTGGGCCGCGACCGCACCGCTCAACCGGCCAGCATCGCCGCGATCCGGTCGGCAACCTGTTGGGCCACGATCCGGGCCGGTCCGTCCTTGGCCGGTTCGTAGCGGTCCGCGAGGGCGTCGTAGTCGGCACCCGCGATCGAACCGTGATCGGCCGCCAGCTCAACCATTTCCACCGGCCAGCCGATCCGCTCCAGGCGGGCGGCGAAGTCTCTGCTCGCGTCGACGGGCACGACGTCGTCGCCGACACCGTGCAGCAACGTGAACGGCGACCCGATCTGCGCGCCGTCCAGGCCCTCGGTCAGCGGCAGACCGAAGATCGGATCGGGGACCATGAAAGCCCCGGCGAGGCAAACCGTGTGCGCGGGAGCGAAGTCGAGCTGCCCCGCGTGCAGCGTCACGCCCGCCGCGGCGGCACCGCCCATCGACCACCCGACGAGCAGGATGCGCTCGGCTTGGGCGGCAAGGTTGCGGGCGAACTCCAGCGACGCCAACAGGTCCGCGCGTCCGCCGTCGTCGGCATGGGAGTTCCAGTCGGGTGCGACCACCACCGCGGCGCGACCGGCCAGCATCCCGGCCAGCGGGCCGACGGCCGCGCGGGCATCGGTTTGCGCCCCGTGCCATAGCAGGATGGTGGATGGCGCGGGCTCACCGAAGACATCGGCCAGCCGGCCCGGGGCATATTCCACCGTCCTCACGGGCACGAGGATGCCCGTACTGGCACGTGTTCAATCCTCGGGGTCAGGCGGCGAGACCTTGACGCAGTGCCTCATAGAAGGCCGGGGCCCGAAACTGGCGGTGCGCGAAACACACTCGCGCTTCGCTCACAGCCGCACACCGAGGCGATCCAGCAGCTCCGCGCGGTGCTGGTCGGTGTGGGGTCCGGGGTCACCGGGCGCGCGGCGCGGCTCGTCGATGGCCAGCGCGTGGATGACGCGGCCTTCCTCGAGCACTAGCACGCGATCGGCCAGTGCCACCGCTTCGTCGACGTCATGGGTGATCAGCAGCACCCCGAACCCGTGCCGGCGCCACAGCTGCAGCAGCAGTGCGTGCATGGTCAACCGGGTCAGCGCGTCCAGTGCGCCGAACGGTTCGTCGAGCAGCAGCAGGCGCGGTTCGGCCACCAGCGCGCGGGCCAGTGAAACACGTTGCGCCTGACCACCGGACAGGGTCAGCGGCCACGCGCCGGCGTGGTCGGCCAGCCCGACGTCGGCCAGCGCGCGCTCGGCGCGCTCCCGGACCCGCCGCCGCGGGAGGCGGCTGCGGGTCAGGCCGTAGCCGACGTTGGCGCGCACGTCGCGCCACGGAAAAAGGCGCGGTTCCTGAAATGCCAGCGCCGGGGCGCCGGACACCGCGCGTTGTCCGCTGTGGTCGCGTGAGAGACCGGCCAGCACCCGCAGCACCGTCGATTTGCCCGAGCCGCTGCGCCCGAGCAGGGCGACGATCTCGCCGCTGTGCACGCGCACCGAGACGTCGTTGAGCACCCGCCGGTTTCCATACCACTTGTCGACGTGGCGCAGCTCGCCGGCGACGTCGGTCCGGCCGCCGGTGAGGGCGTCCGACTCGGCGATGAGAGTCACGCCTAGACCTTTCACTGTCGGTAGCGCAGGGTGCGGCGCTCGATGAGCCGGACGACCGCATCGGTGAGGATGCCGAGCAGGGCGTAGATGGTCAGCCCGAAGATGATGATGTCGATCCGCAGGAAATCGCGGGCATTGTTGATCGATCAGGAAGCCGATTCCCTTGTCGGCGTTGATCTGCTCGGCGACGATCAACGTCAACCACGCGATGGCCAGCGACTGCCGCAAGCCGACGAGCACCTGCGGCGCGGCGCTGGGCACGAGGATGCGGGTTAACCGCTGAGTAAACGAAAAGCCCAGCACCTGAGCGGTTTCCAGCATCTTGGGGTCGACCTGGCGGATCGCCGAAAAGGTGTTGAGGTACAGCGGGAAGACCACGCCCATTGCGACGAGCAACACCTTGGGCAGCTCGCCGATCCCGAACCAGAGGATGAACAGCGGGATCAGCCCCAGGTGCGGCAGCGCCCGGATCATCTGCATGGGTGGGTCCACCGTCGATTCGACCCAGCGGGACAGGCCGACCGCCGCACCCGCCACGACGCCGATGACCCCGCCCAGCACCAGCCCCTCGACGACGCGGACGGTGGAGATGTGCAGCGCGTCGCCGAGCTGGCCGTTGCGGGTCACCTCCACGCCGGCCTCGAGAATCAACGAGGGGGCCGGCAGCACGTCGGCGGGAATGACGCCGATCGCGCTGCCCAGCTGCCACAGCGCCAACAACGCCAGCGGCGACACGACGCGCACGATCTCCCATTTGCGGCGCGCCCATAGCCCGCCCGCCCCACCGGCGGCCTGCTCGGCGCAGCATCGAGCGCGGTGGCAATGCTCATCGTGCCGACGCTAGGGCGCGGTCGGGTGCGGGTAAGGGTTTAGGTCTGGCTGAAGGCAATCCCGGCCGGCGCGCGACGCGGGGGCCGTACCGTGGACGGGTGGCCAGGACGCGCGACACCGACGCATGCCCGGGTGCGCTGCAGGTGCACCAGGCGGCCGACGGCGCGCTGGCCCGGATCCGGCTGCCCGGCGGCATGATCACCGCCGCCCAGCTGGCCGCGCTGGCGGCCGTCTCCACCCAGTGGGGGTTGGGAACGCTCGAGCTGACCGCCCGGGGCAATGTCCAGTTGCGCGGGCTGACCGACGTGACCGCCGTCGGCGACGCGGTCGCGGCCGCGGGGCTGTTGCCGTCGACGACGCACGAGCGGGTCCGCAACATCGTGGCCTCGCCGCTGTCGGGGCGATCCGGCGGCCCCCTCGACGTGCGGGGCTGGGTCGGCGAGCTCGACGCCGCGATCTGCGGCGCGCCCAGGCTCGCGGAGCTGGGCGGGCGTTTCTGGTTCGGCCTGGACGACGGGCGCGGCGACGTCTCGGGGCTGCGCGCCGACGTCGGCGTGCACGCGTGTCCCGATGGCTGCACGTTGCTGCTGGCTGGGCGCGACACCGGTGTCCGGTTGGCGGCCGACGAGGTGGTCGAGACGCTCGTCGCGCTCGCGACGCGGTTCGTCGACATCCGCGGAACCGCTTGGCGCGTCCAGGAATTGGGCGACGTGCGGCGGCTGCTGCCCGGTGCCGAACCGCGCGCCATTTCCTTCCCCGCGGTCACCAGGGCGCCGGTGGGCTGGATCGGCCAAGACGACGGCCGGGTGACCCTGGGCGCCGCGGTGCCGCTGGGGGTGCTCCCGGCGCGCGTCGCGGAGTACCTGGCGGCCATCGAGGCGCCGCTGGTGATCACGCCGTGGCGCTCGGTGCTGGTGTGCGATCTGTCCGAAGAGGTGGCCGACGTCGCGCTGCGCGTCCTGGCGCCGCTGGGGCTGGTGTTCGACGAGAACTCCCCCTGGCTGACCGTCAGCGCCTGCACCGGCAGCCCGGGCTGCGCACGCTCGGCCGCCGACGTGCGGGCCGACGCCGCGCGGTCGCTGGACCCCGATTCGACGGTGCACCGTCACTTCGTCGGCTGCGACCGGGCGTGCGGCAGTCCGCTCGCCGGTGAGGTGCTGGTGGCCACCCCGCAGGGATACCGGCGCCTGTAGCCGGGTGCGGCGGGTCGTCACCGGCGAGAGCCTTAAGGTGGGCGGGTGCTCGACTACATCCGCGACGCGGCGGAGATCTATCGTCAGTCGTTCGCGACGATCCGCGCCGAGGCCGATCTGGCGCGATTCCCCGCCGACGTGGCGCAGGTGGTGGTCCGGCTGATTCACACCTGCGGGCAGGTCGACGTGGCCGAGCACGTCGCGTTCACCGACGATGTCGTGTCGCGAGGGCGTGCCGCGCTGCGCAGGGGCGCTCCCATCCTGTGCGATTCGTCGATGGTGGCCGCCGGAATCACCAGAGCACGGCTGCCCGCGGGCAACAAGGTCGTGTCACTGGTGGCTGATCCGCGGACGCCGCAGCTGGCCGCACGCCGGGGCATCACCCGTTCGGCGGCGGGGGTGGAGCTGCTGGCCGACGAGCTGGCCGGCGCGGTCCTGGCGATCGGCAATGCACCTACCGCGTTGTTCCGGCTGCTCGAACTGATCGACGAGGGAGCCCCGGCCCCGGCTGCGGTGCTGGGCGGCCCGGTGGGTTTCGTCGGGTCGGCGCAGTCCAAGCAGGAGCTCATCGACAACCCCCGCGGGACGTCGTATCTGGTGGTGCGGGGCCGCCGGGGCGGCAGTGCCATGGCGGCCGCCGCCGTCAACGCGATCGCGAGCGACCGCGAGTGACCAGCCGGGGCACGCTCTGGGGCGTCGGGCTCGGGCCCGGTGACCCGGAATTGGTGACCGTCAAGGCCGCCCGGGTGATCGGTGATGCCGACGTGGTGGCCTACCACAGCGCCCGGCACGGCCGCAGCATCGCGCGCGGCATCGCCGAACCGTACCTGCGGCCCGGTCAGATCGAAGAGCACCTGGTCTATCCCGTCACCACCGAGACGACCGACCATCCCGGCGGCTATGCCGGTGCGATCGAGGACTTCTACGTCGAGGCCAGCGAACGCATCGCCGCTCACCTCGACGCCGGGCGCAACGTGGCCCTGCTGGCCGAGGGCGATCCGCTGTTCTACAGCTCCTACATGCATCTGCACACCCGGCTCACGGAACGGTTCGACGCGGTCATCGTGCCGGGCGTGACGTCGGTGAGCGCCGCCTCGGCGGCCATCGCGACGCCGTTGGTGGCCGGCGACGAGGTGTTGTCGGTGTTGCCGGGCACCCTGCCGGTCGAAGAGCTGACCCGCCGCCTCGCCGACGCCGACGCCGCCGTCGTGCTCAAGCTCGGGCGTTCGTATCATGCTGTGCGGGAAGCGCTTTCGGCGACCGGAAAACTTGACGACGCGTTCTATGTGGAGCGGGCCAGCACCGCCACGCAACGCATACTGCCCGCCGCCGACGTGGACGAGGCCGGCGTCCCCTACTTCTCGCTGGCCATGATGCCGGGCGGGCAACGGGGACGGCGCATGCCCGCCGCGGGCAGCGTCACGGTGGTGGGCCTGGGTCCCGGGGACATGGACTGGATGACCCCGCAGACCCGGCGTGAGCTGGCCGCGGCGACCGACCTGATCGGGTACGGCGGCTACCTGAACCGCGTCCCAATCCGCGACTACCAGCAGCGTCACCCCAGCGACAACCGCGACGAACCCGAGCGGGCCCGGCTGGCCTGCGCGCTGGCCGAGGAGGGACGCGCGGTGGCCGTGGTGTCGTCGGGTGACCCGGGCGTGTTCGCGATGGCCACCGCGGTGCTGGAGGAGGCCAAGGAATGGCCGGGCGTGCAGGTGCGGGTGATTCCGGCGATGACAGCGGCCCAGGCCGTCGCCAGCCGCGTCGGCGCGCCCTTGGGACACGACTACGCGGTGATCTCGCTGTCCGACCGCCTCAAGCCGTGGGAGGTGATCTCCGCGCGCCTGCAGGCCGCGGCGGCCGCCGACCTGGTGCTGGCGATCTACAACCCGGCTTCCAAGACGCGAACCTGGCAGGTGGGCGCGATGCGCGACGTACTGCTGGCCCACCGCGAACCCGGAACCCCGGTGGTGGTCGGCCGCAACGTGTCCGGCCCCGACGAAGACGTCCGCGTGGTCAGGCTGGCCGACCTCGAGCCCAGCGAGATCGACATGCGCTGCCTGCTGATCGTCGGGTCGTCCCAAACCCAGTGGTACTCACACGATTCCACCGACCGGGTCTTCACCCCCCGGCGCTACCAGCGCTGAAACGGCCGTTTAGTCGCGGTCCCAGGTGCTCGGCATCATCGGCACCGTGGGGCCCTCGCTCAACCCGTCGCGGGTCAGCGTCGCCAACCCGGTGGCTTGCGCCGCATCGGATTTGGCTGCGGCACCGGCGAATCCGAGCGGTCCCGCACTCTCCTCGGAGGGACGCGCGGCGTACGGGTCTTCGGCGTCACCGGCCGGAGTCGTCGCGTCGTCGGCGTCCATGAATTCGTAG
>NZ_QMEV01000085.1 GCF_003284935.1 Mycobacterium colombiense | reverse complement strand
CGGCCACCACGGCCCCGGTGGTCGCGGGCGGGGAGGTCGTCACGGGTGCGGGCCGCCGGATCGACGGGCGCGATCCCGAGTCCGGCCAGTCCCGCTGGAGCTACGCCCGCGACACCGACCTGTGCGGGATCACCTGGTTGTACCGCTATGCCGTCGGCGTCTACCGCGACGAGCGTGGCTGCGGCCAGGTGAGCACGCTGGACGGCTCGACCGGTCGCCGCGGGCCCGCCCGCAGTGGTTACGCCGATCCGCGGGTGCGGCTGTCCTCCGACGGCATGACGGTGCTCTCGGCCGGCGACACCCGGCTGGAGCTGTGGCGATCGGACATGGTCCGGATGCTGGCGTACGGCGAGACCGACGCCCGGGTGAAACCGTCGACGCGCGGGCTCCACTCCGGCTGCCGGCTGATCTCGGCCGCGGCCAGCTCGCAGGCGGTGTCGGTGCTGGAGAGCTGCGCGAATCAGGCCGACCTGCGGTTGGTGCTGCTGCGCCCGGGCAAGGACGACGACGAACCGCAGCAACGCCTCGTGGCCGAGCCGGGGATCGCGCCGGATTCGGGCGCGCGGGTGCTGGCCGTCTCGGAGAACACCACCGCGGTGTACCTGCCCGCGCCGCAGCCCCGCGTCGACGTGATCGACGAAACCGGCGCGACCGTGTCGAGCACCCCGCTGCCCAAGCCGCCGACGCGCACGTCGGCGGTCTCCCACCCGGGCAGCCTGATCACCTGGTGGACCGGCGATTCGCTGATGGTGTTCGACGCGAACACGGTGGCGCTGCGCTACACCATCGCCGCGGGCGACAAGACCGCGCCGTTGGGGCCCGGGGTGATGATGGCCGGCCGGCTGCTGGTGCCGGTCACGGGGGCGATCGGCGTCTACGACCCGCTCAGCGGCGCCAACGAACGCTACATCCCCGTGGACCGCTCGACCAGCGCACCGCCGGCCGGCAAGCCGGTGTTCCCGGCGGTGATCGGGTCGCGGGTGCTCGAGCAGCGCGGCGACACGCTCGTCGCGCTGGGCTAGGGCCTCAGCGTTGTGACGCCGCCGGGCGGTCTGGCCGTCGAGTGTGAATCGGTGGCGTTCGGTGTGAATCCGCGGCGGCGACACGCCGATCGGCCGCACCGTCAGCTCACACTCGACGCGGTCGGCTCACACTCAAAGCCGCCAGCTCGCGACCGCGGCTAGACCTCGACGGTGAACGTCGGCAGCGGCTTGCCGCTCTTCCAGTGCTTGAGCAACGCTTGCGCCAGCTCGCCGTAGGCCACCGCACCCTTGTTCTTGCGGCCGGCCATCACCGACGACCCCGAGGCGCTGGCCTCGGCGAATCGCACGGTCCGCGGAATCGGCGGGGCCAGCACCGGCAGGCTGTAGCGGTCGGCGACGTCGAGCAGCACGTCGCGGGTATGGGTGGTGCGCGAGTCGTACAGCGTCGGCAGGGCGCCGAGCAGGCGCAGCTCCGGGTTGGTGATCTGCTGGACGTCGGCGACGGTGCGCAGGAACTGGCCGACCCCGCGGTGCGCCAGGGTCTCGCACTGCAGCGGCACGATGACCTCATCGGCGGCCGTCAGCCCGTTGAGGGTGAGCACGCCCAACGACGGCGGGCAGTCGATGATCACCACGTCGAAGTCGTCGCCGAGCTTGGCCAGCGCGCGCTTGAGCGCGTATTCGCGGCCGGCCCGCATCAGCAGCATCGCTTCGGCCCCGGCCAGGTCGATGTTGGCCGGCAGCAGCGTCATTCCCTCCGCCGTCTCGACCAGCGCGGCGTTGGGTTCGACATCACCGAGCAGCACCTCGTGCACGGACACCGGCAGCTTGTCGGGGTCTTGGCCCAGCGAGAAGGTCAGGCACCCCTGCGGATCGAGGTCGACCAGCAGCACCCGCTTGTTCTCGTCCATCATCGCCGCCCCCAGCGACGCGACCGTGGTCGTCTTGGCGACACCACCCTTTTGGTTGGCTACCGCCAATACCCGCGTCTTACTCACCGGCGCCGCCACCTCATCGCTGCCTCCCCACTGCGTCGTCGCGTGCGGTTCACAGTGCCATCCTGGCATGTTCGCCCGCCGTGCGCTTCGGCCTGAGCAACCACCGCGAGTCGTCCGGCAGAATCGGTCGATATGGGCTTGCACAATCACCGTATGGTGCTGCTGCGCCACGGCGAGACCGAGTGGTCGAAATCGGGCCAGCACACCGGCCGCACCGAGGTCGAGCTGACCGAGGCCGGCCGAACGCAGGCCAAGCTGGCCCGCGGGGTGCTCGCCGAACTCGAACTCGTTGACCCACTGGTGATCAGCAGTCCCCGGCAGCGGTCGCTGACCACCGCGCAGCTGGCCGGGCTGACCGTCGACGAGGTGTCCGAGGTGCTGGCCGAGTGGGACTACGGCTCATACGAGGGCCTCACCACGGCGCAGATCCAGGAGACGGTGCCCGATTGGCTGGTGTGGACCCACGGCTGCCCCGGCGGTGAGACCGTCGCGCAGGTCAGTGAGCGCGCCGACGCCGCCGTTGCGACCGCACTAAAGAACATGGAATCGCGCGACGTGGTCTTCGTCAGCCACGGCCACTTCTCCCGCGCGGTGATCACACGCTGGGTCGAGCTCCCGCTCGTCGAGGGCAGCCGCTTCGCCATGATCACCGCGTCGATCGCGGTCTGCGGCTTCGAACACGGCGTGCGCCAGTTGCGGGCGCTCGGATTGACCGGTCAGTGAGCGACCAACCGCCGTTCGCGCTGTGCGGCCCGACGCGCAGCCTGATCGCCGACGGGGTGCGGCACCGCTACGGCGACGTAGGCGCGGCGCAGGCCGCGTTGCGCTCCGGGGAAGCACCGATTGTGTTGGGCGCGTTGCCCTTTGACGTCGCCGGTCCGGCCGCGTTGTTGACGCCCGAGTCGGTGAACGTCACCGACGGGCCGCCGGACTGGCCGGCCGCCGGCCTGCCTGCGGTGCGGGTGGCGCAAGCCGTTCCGCCCCCGCTGGACTACCGGGACCGGGTCCGCCGGGCGTGCGAACAGCTCGCCGCGGCCGACAACCCGCTGCACAAGGTGGTGCTGGCGCGCGCGCTGCGGCTGGTCGCCGAGGCCCCGCTGGACGCGCGGGTGATCCTGCGCCGGCTCATCGCCGCGGACCCGGCGGCCTACGGCTACCTGGTCGACCTGAGCCCCGCCGGCGACGAGTACGCCGGTGCGGCGCTGGTGGGAGCCAGCCCCGAGCTTCTGGTGGCCCGCCGCGGCGACCGTGTCGAGTGCCAGCCGTTCGCCGGGTCGGCCCCCCGAGCGGCCGACCCGGACGCCGACGCGGCCAACGGCGCCGCGCTGGCCGCCTCGGCCAAGAACCGTCACGAGCACCGGCTAGTCATCGAGACGATCAGGGCCGCCCTCGAACCGTTGTGCGACGAGCTGTCGATCGCCGCCGAACCGCAGCTGAGCAGCACCGCCACCGTCTGGCACCTGTGCACGCCGATCAGCGGTCGACTCCGTGAAACATCAACGACCGCAATCGATTTGGCGTTGGCGCTGCACCCCACCCCGGCGGTCGGCGGGGTGCCGACCAAGGCCGCGATGCAGCTGATCGCCGAACTGGAGGGAGACCGCGGGTTCTACGCCGGGGCGGTGGGCTGGTGTGACGCCCGCGGCGACGGCCGCTGGGTGGTGTCGCTGCGCTGCGCGGAACTGTCGGCGGACCGGCGCGGCGCGCTGGCCCGGGCGGGCGGCGGTATCGTCGCCGAATCCGACCCCGACGACGAAGTCGCCGAAACGACAACGAAATTCGGCACCATCCTCAACGCCCTGGGGGTTGAGCAATGAGCCGGCACATCCGGCGCGCATCGCCGCGCGACGCCGCCGCCATCACCGACATGATCTACGCGCTGGCCGAATTCGAACACGCCGTCGATCAGTGCACGGTGACCGAAACGCAAATCGCGGCAGCGCTTTTCGGTGATCCACCGACGGTGTACGGCCACGTAGCCGAGGTGGACGGCGAGATCGCGGCGATGGCGCTGTGGTTCGTCAACTTCTCCACCTGGGACGGGGTGGCGGGCATCTACCTGGAAGACCTGTTCGTGCGCCCGCAGTTCCGCAGGCGCGGGCTGGCCCGGGCGCTGCTGGCCGCGCTGGCCGCCGAATGCGTGCAGCGGGGCTACACGCGGCTGTCCTGGGCGGTGCTGAACTGGAACGCCGACGCCATCACGCTCTACGACGGCGTCGGCGGGGAGCCGCAGGACGAATGGACGACCTACCGGCTGTCCGGGGCGCCGTTGGCGCGGCTGGCGGAATCGCCCTGAGCGCCGGCGGCCCATCGCACGGCCGCGGGGCTGAACAGCAGTCCCAGCACGACCAGCGCCACGGCGCCCGCCGGAATCCCCACGCCCGGCCGGTGTGACCCCACCGCGAGGTACCAGGCCACCGGCAACAACAACAGCTGGGTGATCACGGCCAGCCCGCGACCCCAGCGCCTGCCGCGGATCAGGGCGCGCCCCGCGGCGATCACGGCGGCGCCGACCAGCACGAACCAGCCCGCCGTCGCCAGACCGTTGACCACCTGCTGATCGGCTCCGGCGATCCCGCGCACCACCAACACCACGGCCACGATCAACGCCGCAATCCCCTGCAGCGCAACGATCAGGCCCGCGCGGCGAACGGAGTTCGGGGTAGCTGGCGGCGGCACAGCGTCAGCGTAGTCAGCGCCGCGCTGCGGCGCGCATCGTCGCACCGCCTAAGCTCGTGCTTCATGCGGGCCGTGCTGATCGTCAACCCCACCGCCACTTCCACCACCCCGGCCGCGCGCGATCTGCTGGCCCACGCGCTCAAGAGCCGCCTGCAGCTGTCCGTCGAGCACACCAACCATCGCGGTCACGGCACCGAACTCGCACAGAAGGCCGTGGCCGACGGTGTCGACCTGGTGGTCGTGCACGGCGGCGACGGCACGGTGAGTGGGGTGGTCAACGGCCTGCTCGGCCCGCCGGGGCCGCTGCCGAGCGGCCCGGTGCCGGCGGTTGCCGTCGTTCCCGGCGGTTCGGCGAACGTGCTGGCGCGGTCCCTGGGCATCTCCACGGATCCGGTCGCGGCCACCAACCAGCTCATCCAGTTGCTCGACGACTACCAGCGGCGCGCCGTCTGGCGGCGCATCGGCCTGATCGACTGCGGCGAGCGCTGGGCGGTGTTCAACACCGGCATGGGTGTCGACGCCGAGGTGGTGGCCGCGGTCGAGGCCGAACGGGACAAGGGCGGCAAGGTTTCCGCGTGGCGCTACATCCGCGCCTCGGTGCCCGCCGTCTGGGCCTACACCCGCCGCGAACCGATGTTGACGCTCGAACTGCCCGGCCGCGAACCCATTACGGGGGTGAGCTTCGCCTTCGTGTCGAACTCGAGCCCGTGGACCTTCGCCAACGAACGGCCGGTGTGGACCAACCCCGGCTGCAGCTTCGAGTCGGGCCTGGGGGTCTTCGCGCCTACCACCATGAAGCCGATCCCGACCCTGCGCATCGTGCGGCAGATGTTCGCCAAACGGCCGACATTCAACTTCAAGCACCTCATCACCGAGGACGACCTGCCATGCCTGCGAGTTACCTCGACCGGAGGCGCCGTCGCCTGCCAGTTCGACGGCGATTACCTCGGCGTGCGCGAAACCATGACGTTCAAAGCCGTCCCGGACGCGCTGGCGGTGGTCGCCCCGCCTCACCAGAAACGACACTGACCTGCGCTAATACGACAGGCGAACCCGGGTGTGGGGAAATTACCGGGGAAGCAGCCCGTGGAGTGTAGTACAACGGAGTGAGGGCTCGGCTACGAGTTGATCAAAGTGAGATAGCCCACGAGCGAACTCACGCTATTGACATCTTCTGAGCCTGTGAAACGATCAAAAGGTTGCATGCAGAAATTTCCGCAGGAGTCCGGACTCCTTTTCTTCTGCACGCATTAAACAGCCGAAGAAAATGGCCGTGCGCCTTGCTGCGCACTCAGTGAGGAGTAAAGACGTATGGATTGGCGCCACAAGGCGGTCTGTCGTGACGAAGACCCGGAGCTGTTCTTCCCGGTAGGGAACAGCGGCCCGGCGCTCGCGCAGATCGCTGACGCGAAACTGGTCTGTAATCGGTGCCCGGTGACCACAGAGTGCCTCGGTTGGGCCCTGAACACGGGCCAGGACTCGGGCGTCTGGGGCGGCATGAGCGAAGACGAGCGGCGCGCGCTGAAGCGTCGCAACGCCCGGACGAAGGCCCGTAGCGGGGTATAACCGGAGATAACGCAAACAGTGCGGCCTCGGCGAAAGTCGGGGCCGCACCTTTGCGTGTGGGCGCGTCTACAGCAGCAAACGGGTGCGCCGGCCGATCGGCACCCGTAGCACCACATCGGTGCCGCGGGCGGGCGCCTCACGCATGCCCAGGGTGCCGTCCAGCTCGGCCGACACCAGAGTGCGCACGATCTGCAGCCCGAGGCTGTCGGAGCTCTCCAGGCTGAATCCTTCCGGTAGCCCGCGCCCGTCGTCGTGCACCACCACGTCGAGCCAGCGCGCCGAGCGCTCGGCGCGGATCGTCACCGAGCCCTCCTCGACCGCCGGGTCAAAGGCGTGCTCGATCGCGTTCTGCACCAGCTCGGTGATCACCATGATCAGCGCGGTGGCCCGGTCGGAGTCCAGCACGCCCAGATCGCCGACCCGGTTGATGCGGATCGGCCGGTCCACCGAGGCCACGTCGTTCATGATCGGCAGGATCCGGTCGATCACCTCGTCGAGGTTGACCTGCTCGTCCACCGACATCGACAGCGCGTCGTGCACCAACGCGATCGAGGACACCCGGCGTACCGACTCGATCAGGGCTTCGCGCCCCTCCGCGTTGACCGTCCGGCGCGCCTGCAGGCGCAACAGCGCCGCCACGGTCTGCAGGTTGTTCTTCACCCGGTGGTGGATCTCCCGGATGGTGGCGTCCTTGGAGATCAGGGCCCGGTCGCGGCGCTTGACCTCGGTGACGTCGCGGATCAGCACCGCCGCGCCGGCGCTGGCGCCGTCGACCATCAACGGCAGCGTGCGCAGCAGCACGGTCGCCCCCCCGGCGTCAACCTCCATGCGCATGCTGCGCCCGCCGGCGACCAGGTCGCGCACGTGCTCGGCCACCTCCTGCGCCTCGAACGGGTCGGAGATCAGCGGGCGGGTGACCTCGATGAGGTTGTGCCCCTCCAGCTCGGTGGTCAGGCCCATCCGGTGATACGCCGACAGCGCGTTGGGGCTGGCGTAGGCGACGACGCCATGCACGTCGAGGCGGATGAAGCCATCGCCCGCCCGCGGGGTCGAGCGCGACATGACCACGTCCCCCACGTCGGGAAAGGTCCCCTCGGCGAGCATGTGGACCAGATCGGACGCGCACTCCCGGTAGGCGATCTCGAGCTGGCCGGACGCACGGTCGGCGGCCAACGCGGTCTGATGGTGGGTGAGCACGGCCACCACCTTGCCGCCGTAGCGCACCGGTGACGCCTCGACGTGGGTGCCGGGCAGCCACGAATCTTCTTGCCCCGCAGCGTCGTTGCGCTTCGCGGTGCCCGACGCGAACGTCTCGGCCACCAGTCCCAGCCGGTCGGATCCGACGGCGGTGCCCACCGCATCGGTCTGTAGCGCCGTGGGCGCCGTGTTCGGCCGGCACTGCGCCACACACACCAGCACACCGTCGTCGCGCCGCACCCACATCAGGTAGTCGGCGAAGGACAGGTCGGCCAGCAGCTGCCACTCCCCGACCACCGCGTGCAGGTGGTCCACCGCGTTGCCCGGCAGCATGGTGTGTTCGGCGAGCAGATCACCGAGAGTTGACATTGCTTACTCCCCGGGTCGTTCCCCGGCGGCTGATCGAAGGGGCCGGACGGCTAGCTGATGACCGCGATGAGGTCGCCCGCCTGAATGACGTCGCCCACCGACACACTGACCTTGCTGACGGTGCCGCCGACCTCGGCCAGGACGGGAATCTCCATCTTCATCGACTCCAGCAGCACCACGATGTCGCCTTTGCCGATCTGGTCACCCTCGTTGACAACGACTTCGAGCACGCTGGCCACGATCTCGGCACGCACATCCTCCGCCATCTTCACCCCACTCGTCTCGGCCTTTGCGCAGGCTGGCAGCTGGTTCATCACGGTTCTCTTCGGCCCATCAGGCTCGGATACATCGAACCACAGGACCACTCGGGGCCGCGGCACACGGGCCCCCGACGGGCCCCGACGAGGGCGAAGACACTGCACAGGACGTCTCGTGAGAGAATGGTCGACAAGCCAACGGGCGCCGGGCGCCCGGTTTGACAAGCAATCACGGAGGTTTTCCATCATGGCCAAACGTGGCCGTAAGAAGCGCGACCGCAAGCACAGCAAGGCCAACCACGGCAAGCGGCCCAACGCCTGACAGGACGCGCTACTGCGAACCCCGGATGATGGTGGTGCGGCGGATCTCGAGCCGTAACCGCTCGCGCAATCCCTCCGGGGCCTTCTCGCCCCTGCACTTGGTGGCGATCAACGCCTTGATCCGCTCTTCGAGCCCGTAGTGCTTGAAGCAGCCGGGGCACGCCTCGAGGTGTCGGCGCAGCTGTTCGCGGGTGTCCGGGCCGCATTCACCGTCGAGCAGCAGCCAGACCTGGCGGATGACCTCCGCGCAGCCGACGCTGCCGTGGGACTCGTCGTTGGGGCAGGCGTCGGGCGAAGCACCGCCCTGGCCGGAGAACTCGCTCATGACGACACCTCCTCGTGCGTCTGCTGACCACGGTTGAAGCCCCGCTCCTTGGCAACGTCGGCCAGCAGGCCGCGCAGCTGCCGTCGGCCGCGGTGCAGCCGTGACATTACCGTTCCGATCGGCGTATCCATGATCTCGGCGATTTCCTTGTACGGGAAACCCTCGACGTCGGCGTAGTAGACCGCCATCCGGAATTCTTCCGGCAAAGCCGCCAGCGCCTCTTTGATCTCCGAGTCCGGCAGTGCCTCGAGCGCCTCGACCTCGGCCGACCGCAGCCCGGTCGACGAGTGCTCGGCGTTGGAGGCCAGCTGCCAGTCGGTGATCTCCTCGGTCGGGTATTCCGCGGGCTGGCGCTGCTTCTTGCGGTAGCTGTTGATGTAGGTGTTGGTCAAGATCCGGTACAGCCACGCCTTGAGATTGGTGCCGGCCCGAAACGAGCGGAAGCCCGCGTAGGCCTTCACCATGGTCTCTTGCAGCAGGTCCTCGGCGTCGGCGGGGTTGCGCGTCATGCGCAGCGCGCCGCCGTAGAGCTGGTCCAACAGGGGAATCGCGTCCCGTTCGAATCGCGCCGTTAATTCGGCGTCCGTCTCTTCGTGCGCCGCGGGGTCAAGAATCTCGGGCCCCGCCACGCCATCGCGGCCATCGTCAGAGTCGGCCATGTCGATTAACCCGGTCCCTTCTGCGGCGGTGTCACCGGAGGCCACCGAAAGCGCCACCGGACTCGCAAGGACGCCAGCCAACAGCTCCTCGCCTAACAGGCTCGTCGCCGTTGACACCACGCTGCTCCTCCCAATCTAAAGGCTGACCCCGACACCGTCCGTCCGGGTCCGCTCCACCACATGTGAGACCGACAAGATCAACAGCGTGCGGGACCCCGCTATTTCCGCAGCGCGATCGGGTCGGGTGGCGGTGTCGGGCGCGCCCGTCGGACCCCGATCCGGCCCCCTCGCGCGTGGCGTTAGTGTGACGCCATGTCCCACGCCAAGTCTCTACAAGGCAAGACCATGTTCATCTCCGGCGCCAGCCGCGGCATCGGCCTGGCCATCGCCAAGCGCGCCGCGCAGGACGGCGCCAACATCGCGCTGATCGCCAAGACCGCCGAGCCGCACCCGAAGCTGCCGGGAACGGTGTTCACCGCCGCCAAGGAGCTCGAGGAAGCGGGCGGGCAGGCCCTGCCGATCGTCGGCGACGTCCGCGACCCGGATTCGGTGGAAGCGGCCGTGGCCAAGACCGTCGAGCAGTTCGGCGGCATCGACATCTGCGTCAACAACGCGTCGGCCATCAACCTGGGATCCATCACCGAGGTGCCGATGAAGCGGTTCGACCTGATGAACGGCATCCAGGTGCGCGGCACCTACGCCGTGTCCCAGGCGTGTATCCCCCACCTGAAGGGCCGGGAGAACCCGCACATCCTGACGCTGTCCCCGCCAATCCTGCTCGGCAGCGAATGGCTGAAGCCGACCGCATACATGATGGCCAAGTTCGGTATGACGCTGTGCGCGTTGGGGATCGCGCAGGAGATGCGCGAGGAGGGCATCGCCTCGAACACGTTGTGGCCGCGCACGCTGGTGGCCACCGCCGCGGTGCAGAACCTGCTCGGCGGCGACGAGGCGATGGGACGCGCCCGCAAGCCCGAGATCTATTCCGACGCGGCCTACGTCGTCCTGACCAAGCCGTCCAAGGAGTTCACCGGCAACATGCTGCTGTGTGAGGACGTGCTGGTCGAATCCGGTGTCACCGACTTGTCGACCTACGACTGCATTCCCGGCTCGAAGCTGGGCGTCGACTTCTGGGTGGACGGCGTCAACCCGCCGGGTTACTCGGGCCCCTAGTCGTGATCGCAAGCGCGGCGCAGCCGGGCGCAGCGGGTCACGACCATAGGCAGTAGATCGTGGCCGCCACACCGGGGATCGCCGCATTGGTGAAAGCCGGTGTGCCGCACCAGGTCCTGACCTTTGCCCACGATCCGCGGGAGCAATCGTTCGGCGCGGAGGCGGTCAAAGCGCTCACCGCGGCCGCCGGCATCGAACCCGCACAGATCTTCAAGACGCTGGTCATCGCACTGCCGAATGGATTGGCGGTCGCGATCGTGCCGGCGACCGCGCGTCTCTCGCTGAAGGCGGCCGCTGCGTCGCTGGGGGTTGCCAAGGCATCCATGGCCGAGGCATCGGTCGCGCAGCGGGCCACCGGCTACGTCGTCGGTGCGGTCTCGCCGTTCGGTCAACGCAGGCGGCTGCCGACGGTCGTCGACTCCAGCGCGCTGGGCTGGGAGCGGGTGTTCTGCAGTGCCGGCCGCCGGGGCTGGGAGGTCGCGGTGGCGCCGCCGGATCTGATCCGCCTCACCGGCGCGATCACCGCCGACATCAGTCGAACGTGACGACGACCTTGTCCGCGGCCCCCGGGGTGTGCGCCAGCTCGAGCGCCTCGCCGACGTTGTCGAATCCGATGGTGTGGCTGACGATCAGCGCGTATTTCTCCCAGTTCGCCACCAGATCCTTGGTCACCTCGAAGATTTCGTCGGGGTAGCCCATGGATCCGAGGATGGTGATCTCGTTGCTCATCACGTTGACGAACTCGACGGGTACCGGCTCCTTGTGCACGCCAACGATTCCCAGCGTGGCCCCCTTCTGGGCGGCGGCCAGCGCGGTGTTGACGACGGCGGGCACGCCGGCGGCGTCGAGGTAGATGTTCGTGCCGGCCTTGCCGGGGAACATCGACTGGCCCTCGCCGTGCAGTTCGATCAGCCGCGCCACCACGTCCTCCTCGGCGGAGTTGATGACGGCGTCGGCGCCGATCTGCAGCGCCTTGTCCAGCCGTCCGGGGATCAGGTCCGCGACCACGATGTGGCTGACGCCAAGGGATTTGAAGGCCAGCACGGCGCCCAGCCCGATCGGGCCGGCCCCGAACACGACGACCTTGTCCGTCGGTTTGGGTTGGCATCGGTTGGCGCCGTGGCGCGCGACGGCCATGGGTTCGTTGAGCGCGGCCACCTCCCACGGGATGTGATCCGGGATCACCTCGAGACTCGTTCCGCGGACGGCGTTTTCGATGAGCAGATAGTCGGCGAGCGCCCCGGCGGGCCCGCCGTTGCCGATGATGCCGCTGGGCGCGGCCATCGGGTTGATGACGACGTGGTCGCCGACGGCAAGCCCACTCACCTGCGCGCCGACCTCGGCGATCTCCCCCGCGGGCTCGTGCCCGAGCGGGGTGTGCCCCTGGCGCGGCGGCAGGCCGCCGATGGTGATGTAGAACGCGTCGGAACCGCAGATGCCGCAGGCGCGCATCCGCACCAGGACGTCGCGCGGGCCGACGGCGGGGCGTTCGGTGTCGAGCACCTCCGCCGTGCCCGGCCCGGTGACCACGGATGCTTTCACGGTGTGCCTTCCAGTTCGATGTCGAAGGTGTCGAGGTACTCGGCGAAGACCGGCGCGAGCGCCTCGACGCTCAGCCCGTACTCGTCGAGGCGATAGGCGTTGAGCGCGAAGCGGTCCTGCGGGTGCGCGGCGAGCCAATCACGCATGCGCGCTTCGGTTTCGGCGGTCAGGGGTTCGTCGGCCCACTCGTAGATTCGCCGCATGACGTCCATCGGGTCGCGCATCATCTCGTGGTAGTACATGTGGAAGAAGCGCTCGTCGCCGATCCGGTCGCGTGCCCGCAGCGGGCGCTCGACGTGGTAGCGCATCTGCCACATCGCGAGCCGGCCCATCTCGGTCTGGTCCAATAGTTCGGTGTTCATCACCAGGCTCTGCGGCAACCGCCACAGGTTGCACAGCGACCCGGTCGCCTTGTACGGGTCGCGGTGCGCCCAGATCAGCCGGGCGTCGGGGAACACCTTCAGCAGCGCCTCGATGTGCACCGAATGCGACGGCATCTTGAGGCTCCAGGTGCCCGGCGCGGTGGACTGCAGCACCTGCAGGTAGCGCTTCTGGTATTCGTAGGTGCTGCTCATATCGGCATCGTCGAACAGCCAGCGCGCGTAGCGATCCGTCGGCAGGAACGAATCCCAGGACAGGCCCTTGAAATCCTGGTTGTGGATGAACATGTCCTCGGTCGGACCGTCGGCGTCTTCCCAGTGCGGCAGCGGCATTTTCGCCCGGGTCACCATCTCGAGGATTTTGCGCTGCTCCTCCAGCAGGGCCAGGCAGCGCGGATCGGTGCGCAGCGCGTCGGTGCCGGCGGGCGGAATGGGATCCACGCACTGCCAGTGCAACAGCGATCGCCGGGCCGGATCCTGGTCGAGCAGGTAGCTGATGACCGTGGTTCCGGTGCGGGGCATGCCGAGCACGATCAGGGGCCGCTCGACGGGTGCGTCCAGCACCTCGGGGTGCGCCTGGATGTAGCCGTGCACCTGCATGCGCCGCCCCAGCGCGTTGGTCGCGTCGTCGAGGACCCGTTCGCGCCCGAACGGGGTGAACGCGGGCGAGGTGTTGACCTCGTCGAGGATGAGCTGCAGTCCGTCACGCCATGAGTCGGAGTCGATTTCGGTGAGGCCGGTGCGCCCCGCCGCCAGCGTGAAGACGTCGTCGGGGGTGGCAATGCTGTCGAAGTCGCTCATGGCTCTAGACCGTCAGGTATCCGCCGTCGACGGCGATGGTGGTGCCGGTGATGTACGACGCGGCATCGGTACACAGGAACAGCGCCGCACCGGCGCAGTCCTGGGGAGTGCCGGGCCTGCCCAGCGGGGTGTGAAAGCCGATCTCGACGTCCATCACCTCGGGAATTCCCATGGCGGGGTGGGTCATTCGGGTGTCGATGAGCCCGGGCGCGATGGCGTTGACCCGGATCCCGTCCTTGGCCCACCGGCGGGAGAGGTTCATCGTCAGGGCGATCAGGCCCATCTTCGACGAGGCGTAGCCCGGAACGAAGACCGCCGAGCGGAACGCGGACATCGAGACCACGCTGACGACGCTCGCGCCGCCGGGCGCCCGGCTGGACTTGAGGCGCTCATGGCAGCGCATGGTCAGCCGCATCGGGCCCAGCATGTTCTGCGCCACCGACGCGACGTAGCCGTCCGGGTCGTATTCGTCACCCGCGGGATAGGGTCCGCCTGCGTTGTTCACCAGGATATCCAGGTCGCCCAGCGAATCGGCCAGCGCGTCAACGGATTCCGGTTCCTGGATCCGGCACTGGCGGTAGGTGAATGCGCTCAGCTCCGTCTCGGAATAGTCCGCGGCCGACCCGCGGGTCCCGGTCACCGTGACGGCGGCCCCGGCGCCGGCGAACGCGGCGGCGATCGCGTTGCCGATGCCGCTGGTGCCGCCGGTCACCAGGACGTGGGCGCCGGTGAAGTCGAAGTTGACGGTGTTCATTCGGTCGTCCTCAATTCGTTGATCGACTTGGTGAGCCAGGCTTTTTCCCAGAAGTTGTCGGAATCGGCGAGCAGCGCCTCGTGTGCCTCGGCGGCCGCCGCCCGCGCGCCGGCGTGCAACGGCTGCGCGGCCAGGATCAGGTCGGTGAGGTGGATGGCCTGCACCGGCCGCCCGACGGTCAGGTGCGCGCGCGCCGCGTCCACGAGCGCATTGGCGCCGGCGGCGCTGACCACATCGGCGGCCACCGAATCCGGTGACACACCGTACAATTCGGTGGTCGAGCGATGCCGGAACCATCCGGTGTACATCTCCCAGATCGCCCGCACGTTCCAGGAGGTCTTGCCGTACCCCTCGCCGATGTCGAGGTGCTCGGGCACCGTGACCTCCCGCATCGCGGTGTGGATGTCGGCGCCGGAATTCATCAGCTCGGCGGTGCGATCGTGCACGGCCTGCATCCCGTCGCGCATCGCGGTGACCTCCTCGGCGATGCGATCGGCGCCCTCGATGGGAGCGAAGTGGCCGGTGATCAGCCGCCGCGGCCCGTATTCCAGCACGGTGTTCAGCGATTCGATGTAGAGAATCGGGTCGCGGTACCGGTCGCCGCGGATGGTCATCAGATTCGGCACATGGCCGAACAACGGCCCGAAGAGGTTGCCGGTGAACAGGATTCGATCCTCGGGCAACCACACCACCAGCGCGTCGGTGGTCTCGCCGCCGGGCGTCCACGCCAGTTCGAACGTGCGCCCGCCGACCGTGAAGGTGTGGCGGCGGTCGAACGTCGTGGTCGGCTCGGGGAACGAGAAGTCGATGGTGGCGGGGTCGATGGTCTTGAAGTGCTCGAGCACCGCGTCGGAGAACTTTGCGAAGGCGAACGACGTCTTGGGCACGCGGTAACCCATGAGCAGCGTGTTGTCGTCGCGCCAGTACCGGTAGTTGCGATGCATCACGATGTCGGTCGGGGGGTCGGCATTGCGCAGCGCGTGCACCCCACCCCAGTGGTCGGCGTGGCCCTGGGTGACGACGATGGCCCGCGTCGGGCCGGCCACGTTGGCAAAAGCCTTGCGGTGCAACGGCCCTTCGAAGACCAGGCCGCTGTTGACGATGACCCGTCCCTCGTCGGTGGCCACCGCGTAGGAATTGGAGACGCCCGGCGACATCCAGACGCCGTCGCCCAGGTCCTGCGCGGGAGTGGCGGTCGCCGCCGAAAGGTCGCTTGCCCCGGGGCGCTCGCGATGAATCCCTGCCATGACTGGCGATCCTCTACACTTCTAGAGGTAAAGTCAATATCCTCGTCTCGGAAGGGGGCGCTCATGGGACTGCGCGGGCTGGCCGACAAGGTGGCGGTCGTGGTCGGCGGCGCCACCGGCCTCGGGGCGGCGACGGCCGCCCGGCCGGGCGAGGAGGGCGCCCGGGTGGACATCGGCGATGTCGCCGCGCTGGTCGCCTTCCTGCTGTCCGAGCAAGGCGCATGGATCAACGGTCAGGTCGTCGATATCGACGGCGGCACGGTGCTGCGCTGAGGGCGGACATGGCCACCGACAGATCCCGCAGACGCAACGGCGACGAACGCCGTCGCGACCTGTGCGATGCGGCCATCCGGGTGCTGGCCGAGCACGGCTCGCGCGGCCTGACGCACGGGCAGGTCGACCGCGTCGCCGGGGTCCCCGAGGGCACCACGTCGTACTACTACCGCACCCGCGCCGCCCTGCTGCGTGGCGTCGGCAAGCGCGTCGCCGAGATCGATGTGGCCAACCTGCAGTCGGTGATCGACGAGCCGGTCGATCCGGCATCGCCGTTCGCTCATCTGGCGCGGCTCACCATGATCCAGGCCAGCGGCGACGGGCTGATGCTCAACAGGGCGCGCCAGGAGATACTGCTGGGCGCCAGCCGCGATCCCGGCCTGGCCGACACGTCGCAGGTGTTCGTCGCCCGGATCAACGGCATGGCCCGCGACGCCATCGCCCACCTGCAGCCCGAGATTCGCGACCCGCAGCTGCTGGACGCGCAGACCACCGCCGTCACCACGTTCATCGCCGGGGTCTTCACCCGGCTGGCCGTCGGCGACCGCCACGTCGGGGACGCCGAGCAACTCGGCCGGCTGCTGGAGGCCGTGGCCACCGCGGTGGCGCTCGCCGCCCAGCGAAGTTAAGAGTCGCGGCGAAAAGCACCCCTGACCCGTCGATTCCGCATACCGTTAGTGCCGATTCGTGCGCCCACAGGAGGATTGATGGACATGAAGCGTGTTGCCGCCGCAGGCGTGCTGGCGTTGGCCGGGCTGTTGACGATCGGTGTGGGCGTCAGCGGCGCCGACACGATCCAGACCGAGGGCAACTACCCGACGCGGGAGGCGTGCCAGAACGCCGGCCCGGGCGTGAAGGCCACGACCCCGGGCGGCTGGAACAACTTCTGGTGCATCCCGGACCGTAACGTCAACGGCAACTGGAAGTTGGTCCTCAGCAACTGAATTCGGCCCGCCCGTGGTGGGCCGTCGCCCATGACGGTCCGGCGCCTGGCCCATCATCGGCCGCTGTGGCCTGATCCGGACACCATTTCGGATACTGGAAACGCATACCGAAACCCATTGTGTCACTGTGGTTTCAGTGGTCACAGGGCGGCGTTTTTTGTCGGTGGGTGTGGCTAGTTTGGCGGTGTGACTGATCAGCAGGATATCGACGCGGTGTTCGACGCGCTCGATGCCGCCTGGGATCGAGTCTGCGCGCTCAACGTCGACGCGCTGAATCCGCGCCAACAGCTGGCGGTATTGGAGCGGTGTGAAAAGCAGCGCCGGCGCATCCCTGCCGTCGAGCATCCGGTGATCAATTCCCTTGCCCGCCAGGCGCCGTCTGTCGAGCTCGGCGGCACGGTGGTGCATGCGATCGCCGAGGCCACCCTGATCAGCCGCACCGAAGCCTCCCGGCGCCTCAAGGAGGCACGCGATCTGGGCCCACGCCACGGCCTGACCGGCGAACCCATCCCACCC
>NZ_QMEV01000084.1 GCF_003284935.1 Mycobacterium colombiense | reverse complement strand
CCCGCCACGTCGTCGACGGACACCAGCGCGCGCACCGCCCGATGCGCACCCGGTGGTCGACGTCCTCGAGGGCGCGACGGTAGTGCGCGGCGTCGCCGGACCGGCGGGCGGCCAGCACGTACACCGACGCGGCGCGGACCACCCGATCGGCCGACTCCAGGTGCTGCCGCACGCTTTCCGGCTCGGGTAGGACCTCGACCAGCTCGCGGATGCCGTCGGCGCCGGTGCGCCGGACGGTCGCGTCGTCGTCGTTCAGGGCGGCCACCAGCGCAGGCGCATACCCGTCGGGGATGTGCTCGGTCAGCGTCGACACCGCGGTGCGGCGCACCCCGGGGTCCGCGTCGGCAAGGTAGGGCTTCAGGTCCGCCATCGTGGGCTCCTCGAGCGCCAGCACCTCGGCGATGCGCGGCGAGGGCGGCTCGAATGCCGTTGCGGCCGAGTTGATTCGGGATACGGCGGTGGCCGGCGCCTGACCGCCGACCAGCGGTGGCTGCTCGACCGGGTACACCGTCTGGTCGGTGGGCGGCAGGCCGTCCAGCTCCGGGACCGGCACGAAGTACGGCGCCACCGGCCGCTTGAGGAACACCATCTCACCGCTGTCATCCTTGCGCAGGTTGAGGTGATAGCCCCACTGGTTGTCGTCACGGCCCGGCAGGTCGGCGCGATCGTGATACAGGCCCCAGCGCGATTCGGTGCGGGTGTGCGACGAGCGGGCGGCCATCTCGGCGCAGTCCCGGATGAACGACACCTCCACCGCCCGCATCAGCTCGTGCGGATTGCGGGCGCCCATCTCGGCGATCTCGGCGCTCATCCGCTCGAAGGTGCGGATGGCCAGCGACAGCTTTGCCCCGGTCTTGGGGGGCGCGACATAGTCGTTGACGAAGCGGCGCAGCTTGTATTCGACCTGCGGCTGCGGCGGGCCGTCCGGATGGCGCAGCGGCCGGTAGATCAGCTCGTGCGCCTCACGCACCTGGTCGTCCGGAAGTTGCTGCGGTGCAGCCACTTCGGCCAGGGTCGAGGCGGCATGCGTGCCGGCCAGATCGCCGAAGACGAACGCCCCGATCATGTAGTTGTGCGGGACGCAGGCCATGTCGCCGGCGGCGTAGAGTCCCGGCACCGTGGTGCGGGCGTGCTCGTCGACCCACACCCCGGAGGCGGAATGCCCGCTACACAAGCCGATCTCGGAGATGTGCATCTCGATGTCGTGGGTGCGGTAGTCGTGGCCGCGGTTGGCGTGGAAGGTGCCCCGGGTGGGCCGCTCGGTGGTGTGCAGGATGTTTTCCAGCGCGGTCAGCGCCTCGTCGGGCAGGTGCGACACCTTCAGGTAGATGGGCCCGCGCGCGGAGTCGATCTCGCTTTTCATTTCGGCCATCATCTGCCCCGACCAGTAATCGGAGTCGACGAACCGCTCGCCGTGCGCGTTCACCTGATAGCCACCAAAGGGATTCGCCACGTACGCACACGCCGGGCCGTTGTAATCCTTGATCAGCGGGTTGACCTGGAAGCACTCGATGCCGGACAGCTCCGCGCCCGCATGGTAGGCCATCGAGTAGCCGTCACCGGCGTTGGTCGGGTTCTCGTAGGTGCCGTACAGGTAGCCCGAGGCGGGCAGGCCGAGTCGGCCGCACGCGCCGGTGGCCAGGATGACCGCCTTGGCGCCGACCGTGACGAATTCGCCGGTGCGCGTGTTCAGCGCGGCCGCACCGACGGCCCGCCCGCCGTCGACCAGCACCCGCACCGGCATCAGCCGGTTCTCGATCTGGATCTTCTCGCGCATCGACCGCTGCCGCAGCACGCGATACAGCGCCTTCTTGACGTCCTTGCCCTCGGGCATCGGCAGCACGTAGGAGCCTGAGCGGTGCACCCGGCGCACGGCGTATTCGCCGTGCTCGTTTTTCTCGAACTTCACCCCGTAGCGCTCCAGCCGCTGCACCATCGCGAATCCGCGGGTGGCGGTCTGATACACCGTGCGTTGACGATTCCGTCGTTGGCGCGGGTGATCTCGGCGACGTAGTCCTCGGGCTCGGCCTTACCGGGGATCACCGCGTTGTTCACGCCGTCCATGCCCATGGCCAGGGCGCCGGAGTGGCGCACGTGGGCCTTCTCCAGCAGCAGCACCTGCGCGCCGTTCTCGGCGGCCGACAGCGCGGCCATGGTGCCCGCGGTGCCGCCGCCGATGACCAGCACGTCGCAGTCAAGGCGGGTCGGGGCCGCCGGGTCGGGAATCTGCATCATGCCGCCACCGCCGAGTGATCCAGCGCCGCAATGACTTCGGCGCGCACCGCGGCGCGCTGCCGATCGACGCGCGGCTCCGGCACGTCGACCAGGGCGCGCAGCGGCTGGCCGGCCTTGCCCAGCACGGCGATGCGATCGCCCAGCAGCAGCGCCTCGTCGACGTCGTGGGTGACGAAGACGATCGTCGTCGGATGGGCCCGCCACGTGTCGATCAGCAGCCGCTGCATGGCCGTCCGGGTCTGGGTGTCCAGCGCGCCGAACGGCTCGTCCATCATCACCGCGCGTGGCGCCCCGGCCAGCCCGCGGGCCAGCTGGACGCGCTGGCGCATGCCGCCGGACAGGCTCTTGGGCAGATAGTCACCGAAGCCCAGTTCCGCGTCGGGAACGTAGGCGGCACGGACCTTGGCGCCGCGGGCGGTGGCGTCCCGCACGGCCCGCAGCAGGCTGGTCGGGTTGGCGACCGTTTGGGTGGAATCGGCACCGTCCAGCCACAGCTCGCTTGCCAGCCCGGGATCCCCGCGCAGCGCCGACGGGTTGGTGGTGGCGGCCCGGGCCGCGTCGTAGTTGAGGCCGCGAGCGCCGAACACGGTGCGCAACGGCCCGTCCTGGACGAAGCCGGACACGTCGAGGTCGGCGAAGTCACCGATCGACTTCAGGTAGGACACATCGTTTTTCAACGCCTCGACCAGTGACGGTTTGAGCGTGGTGTCGAAAGAGGTACCGCCGGGGCCGTTGTAGAGGTACACCACTTCCTGCGGCAGGCCGCTCCCCTGGGCGACGATGCGGGCGGCCTCCAGCGGCTTGCTGTTGAGGAAATCTCCCGCGTCCAGTTGCGCCTGCAGGAAGGCACCCAGCACCTCGGGATGCGACGCCGCATACGAGCGCCGCACCACCACCCCGTGCAGGGTGGGCAGGTTCAGCTCGGCCCCGTCGTAGAGCAGTTTTGCCTTACCCTGATACACCAGCAACCCCGGCCAGTCGACGAACTGCGAAAGGCCTTGCACCTGACCGGATTCCAGCGCGGAGGCGCCCACCTGCGGTTGCTGGTTGAGCACTTCCACACCCTTGATCCCGGCCCGGTCCAGCGCCCGCATCAACGTGCCGTGACCGGCCGACCCCACGCTGGCCGAGACCTTGGAGCCGGCCAGGTCGTTCAACGTGGTCGCCGACGAACCGGGCGCCACCACCACCATGTTCAGCGCGCCCTTGGGGTTGTAGCCGGTGATCGAGACGATCTCGGTTTTCGCCAGCGGGTTGGCCTGCGTCTTGGAACCGTTGATCAGCATTGGATAGTCACCCATCGAGCCGATGTCGATCTTCTCGGCGAGCATCTGCGCGGTGATCGGGGCACCGGTGTCGTAATCCTGCCAGCGCACCGCGTATTTGGTGCCGGTGCGGGTGGTGATGTCGGCCAGGCGGCGCTCCAGGTAGCCCTGCGCGCGCAGCAGCGTCCCCGCGGTGACGGTGTTGATGGTCTTGGACTGGTAGCCCACCACCACGTTGACCACACCGGAGGACTGCGACAGGGATTCCAGTGAGCAACCGGAGGCGAGCGCCGCGATCGCGACCACCACCGACGCCAGCGCAATGGCGGGTCGTTTCATCGAAGACCCTGGGATTGAACGCTTTTCAGCGAAGCAGATAGGGCATGTTGACGGTTACGGCGCCGGTGGGACAGCGGGCCGCGCAGGGGCCGCAGTACCAGCACTCGTCGACGTGCATGTAGGCCTTGCCGGTGTCGGGGTTGATGGCCAGCGCATCGAGGGGACAGGCCTCCACGCACAGCGTGCAGCCGTCGATACACAGCGACTCGTCGATGGTGACCGGAACGTCGGCGCGGTTGTTGTTGATCAGCGTCATCGATTGCTCCTCATCGGCTCGGCTCTTATGAGATTGCCGCGCATGGTGATTCGGTCGCCGCGCATCCGGATGTACTCCAGGTCGACGGGTGTGCCGTCGGCCAGGCTGGTGAGTCGCTCCAGCATCAGCAGCGCCGCGCCGTCGGGCACCTGCAGCGTGGCCGCCGAGTGCGCGTCGGCCGGGATGGCCTCGAGCGCCAGCGCCGCCGAGCCCAGCCGCTGCCCGCTCACCTGTTCGATCAGCGCGAACAGGTCGTTGGTCTCCAGCGGATGGTCGAGCACCCGCCGGCCGATGTCCGGGGCGAGGTAGGTGAGGTCCAGGCTCAGCGGCAGCTCGCCCAGGTACCGCAACCGCTCGACGAACGCCGCCTGCTCACCGGGCCGCAGCCGCAGCCGGCGGGCCACCGACGGCGGCGCGGTGACCGGCATCGCGGCGCGCACCTCGTTGCGGACCTCACCGAGATCCTTGAACGTCTCCTTCAGGCCGAGCAGCGCGTCCAGGCCGTGGTCGTACTTGCGCTGCGCGACGTGCGTGCCCACCTTCGGCCCGCGGTCGATCAGCCCCTCGTGCTTGAGGACGGCCAGCGCCTCGCGAATGGTGTTGCGCGAGACCGAGAATTCGCCGGCCAACTCCTGTTCGGCGGGCAGGCCCGCCGGATAGGCGTCGGCGTGGATCTGCTGGCGCAGCACGTCGGCGACCCGGCGGGCACGGTCGGCCCTGGGTCCTGCAATCGGTACGGGGTGCGCCACGGGAGTCACGCTAATGCAGCTCAGGGCCGCTTTCCGGGGCGCCGATGCGCGACCGTGGCCGCGCCAGGGCGTATTGCGCCGGGCGGCGTTCGGGCCCCACCAGCACAAACCGCCGCCCGCCGCGTCATTGCGCCACCTGCGAGAACCCGCCGGCTTTGTGATCCCGGTGAGCAGAACCTGCCGCGGGCGTCGCACTCGGGAATTCCGTGTCGGGCACCGATAGCGGAAGATGACGTGCATGACTGACGTCTCGAAGCACACGCTGACCAAGGTGCCCGCCGTCACCCTGGGCTTCTGGGTCATCAAGGTGTTGGCGACGACGTTGGGCGAGACGGGTGGCGACACCGTCACGATGACCCTCAATTGGGGCTACGCCGCCGGGGTCGCGATTTTCGGCGTCGCGCTGGTGGCTCTGGTGGCGGCCCAGATCCTGGCCAACCGGTTCCATGCGGTCCTGTACTGGGCGACGATCGTGGCCTCGACGACCTTCGGCACCGTGCTGGCCGATTTCGCGGACCGCTCGCTGGGCATCGGGTACACGGGCGGATCGCTGGTGCTGCTGGCGTGCCTGCTGGCCACCCTGGGACTGTGGCGATGGTCGCAGGGCACCGTATCGGTCAGCACCGTCTCGACGCCCAAAGTGGAGGCCTTCTACTGGGCGACCATCACGTTTTCGCAGACGCTGGGCACCGCGCTCGGGGATTGGCTGGCCGACACCCGCGATTTCGGTTACGAACGCGGCGCGCTGGTGTTCGCGGCCGGCCTGGCGGTGGTCGCCGCCCTGTACTTCTGGACCTCGATTTCCCGCGTCACGCTGTTCTGGGTCGCGTTCATCCTCACCCGGCCGCTGGGGGCGACCGTGGGTGACTTCATCGACAAGCCCGTCGCGGACGGCGGCCTGGCGTGGAGTCGCCCGCTGGCCTCGGCGGTGATCGCGGCGCTCATCGCGCTGCTCCTCGTGATCATCCCGCAGCGTCCCGGCCGGCACCCCGGCCGGCCCGAAGACGATGCGCCACAAGCCCAGCCGGACAGCGGCGCCGAGCGCTCGGATCGGGACGCGCGCTGATGAGAGTCCTGCTCGTTGAGGACGAACCACGGCTGGCCGCGACCCTGACCAGGGGGCTCAAGGCGGAGGGGTTCGTCGTCGTGGCCGCCGGCAACGGTGTCGACGCCCTGCGGGAGGCCACCGAAAACGCGTTCGACGTCATCGTTCTCGACATCATGCTGCCCGGCCTCAGCGGCTATGAGGTGCTGCGCCGGATGCGGTCGCACAACGTATGGACGCCGGTGCTCATGCTGACCGCCAAGGACGGTGAGTACGACGAGACCGATGCCTTCGATCTGGGCGCGGATGACTATCTGACGAAGCCGTTCTCGTTCCGGGTGCTGGTGGCGCGGCTGCGGGCGCTGGTTCGCCGCGGCGCACCGGCGCGCCCGGTGGTACTCAAAGCGGGGTCGCTGGCGCTCGATCCCGCCCGGCACACCGTCAAGCGGGGCTCGACGCCGATCGCGCTGACTCCCCGCGAGTACGGGGTGCTCGAATACCTGATGCGCAACATGGACGTGGTGGTGACCAAGGCCGAGATACTGCAGAACGTGTGGGATGCCCACCATCACGGGCCGGACAACGTCGTCGAGGTCTACGTGGGCTATCTGCGCCGCAAGATCGATGTTCCCTTCGGTACCAACACGATCGAGACGATCCGGGGGGTCGGCTACCGGTTGGTGTGCTGAGACCCCTGCCGCGGCAACGTCACAACCATGGTGGTTCCCCCGCTGGGCCCGTCGTCGATGGCGACCGCGCCCCCATGCGCGGCGACGACCTCGGCGACGATCGCCAGCCCGAGCCCGGTTCCTCCCCCGCTGCGCGCCCGGTCGGAGTCCAGGCGCACGAAACGTTCGAACACCCGGTTGCGGTCGGCGGGGGCGATGCCGGGGCCGTCGTCGCTGACGGTCAGGACCGCCGTCGCGTCGTCGCCGCGGACTTCGATGGCGACACACGAAACCGCGTGGCGGACAGCGTTTTCGACGAGGTTGCGGATCATCCGCGACATGGCCACCGGGTCGGCGTCCAGACGCACCGGGCTCATGTCGGTGTGGATCACGCACTGCGCGTCGCGGCGGGCCCGGTCGGCCTCGGCCCGCACCAGGTCGTCGAGTGCCACCGGCTCCCTGCGCCGCAGCAGCCGCTGCTCGTCGGCGCGGGCCAGCAGCAGCAGGTCCTCGATCAGGGTGTGCATGCGCTGCGCCTCGGGCAACAGGGTGTTGACGGCGAGCTCGGCGTCGAGCAGGTCGGGATGGGCCTCGGCCACCTCCAGCCCGGAGATGATGGTGGCCAGCGGGCTGCGCAGTTCGTGGGACGCGTCGCCCACGAAGCGTTGCTGCTCGCGGTGACCCGCTTCCAGCCGCGAGAGCATCTCGTTCATGGTGACGGCCAGGGCCGCGATCTCGTCATGGCTGTCGGGCACCGGAACCCGCCCGGCCAGATCGGATGTCGAGATGTCGGCCACCCGGGTCCGGATCGCGTCCACCGACTGCAGCGAGCGGCGCACCAGCCAGTAGGTCGCCCCCGCCACCACCGCGACGATCACCGGCGCGCTGCCGGCCAACACGATCGCCAGGGCCCGCGCGGTCCCCTCGACCGCCTCGCTGCCCCCTCCCACCAGCACCGTGTAGACGCCGGATCGGGTCGCCACCTTTTGGCCGCTGACCCGCATGTCGTCGCCGGCCACCGCGTCGTCGGGCAAACCGCGGCGCAGAGTGAAGTCGAACTGGTCCGGCGAGACCAGCGGTGTCTTCGGCGCCGAGCCGGATCGTCTGACCACGGTGCCGTCCGGGCCGATCAACTGGGTCGCGACCACCCGCTGGTCGGTGGTCAGCAAGTGGTTGTCGAGGTCGTCGAGCGAATCGGACTGCAGCGCCTTGGTGATATCGCGGACCCGTTCGGCGGCGGCGTAATCGACGCCCGCCAGCAGCGACCGGTACAGGATCGCGTCCAGTCCCGCGCCGGCGACGCCCAGCGCGCACAGCACGACGATCGCCGACACCGCCGCCGAGCGGGCCGAGATGCCCAGGTGCGGCAGATGCCGCGGGCGCAGCCGCCCGCGGGGCCGAGCCTCCCGACCACCGAATATCCGCACGCCGTCGATTCTCGCAGGGCCGCGGCCCCGCGCAGAACACCGAGCTCAGCGCGCTCTCAGCGCCCTCTCAGGGCCGCCGTCCTAGGCTGACGGTGTCATGTCTGGTACCGCACGCTCTTCGCGTCGTCGCGACCGTGTGACCACCCGGTTGCTGGTCAGCGCGGCAGTGCTGTTCGGCACGGGCGTGCTGGTGGCGGCGCCGGCCGGCGCCGACCCCAGCCCGTTCGGCACCCTCAGTTCGAGCTGCAACGAAACGGCCCCGGCGGGCCGGGACGCGCTCATCCAGGGAATCCGGCGGGGCATCACCGACTGGTCGCCCGGCGCACCGCACACCTCGGCGCGCACCACGTGCGCCGCCCAGCCGCCCGCGAAGACCGGCTGATCGCTCAGCCGCTGTCGGCGACCGACGGCACCGCGGGGGCGCCGTCGGCCCCGTTGTTGCGCGCTCCGTTGGTTGCCGACGCGTCCGAGGGCAGCTCGAAGGCCGCGGTCACCGAACCCACCGCCGCCATCGCGGCGTTGCGTTGCGCCTCCATGCGCGCCAGCGCCGTCTCGGTGAACACCGACAACCCGAGATCGGGGTTGTATCCGTGGATTTCCTTGACGTCGAGCTGGGCCAGGAAGTAGACGATCTCCTTGGACACCACCTGACCGGGGACCAGCACCGGGAAGCCCGGCGGGTAGGGGACCACGAACGTGGTCGACACCAGGGTCTTGCCCTCGGCCAGTCGTCGCCCGGCCATGCCGATCAGCACGTGTTCGCGGTCGGACTCCTCGTATCCGGCGTAGAACGCCGAGCGCATGTCGCCGAATTTGCACTCGTCGACGGGCCGAAACGCCATGTCGAATTCGCTGAAGTCGGGCAGATGCGGCAGATCCTCGGTGATCTCCTCGACATGACGTTCTTGCAGCGCGCGGTCGGCGACGCTGGCCGCCTTCTGGATGCGGTCGAAATCGATTGCCACCCTTCGCAACACGTCGAGCAGATAGTGCACGCTCGACCACGTGACGCCGATCGTGAAGATCAACAGCACGCTGTTGATCGACGTCTTGTTGATCTGGATGCCGAATCGTTCCATCAGGATCTTCTCGCGGAAGTCGTAGCCGTTCATCCCGGTCGCGCCGACGAACAGGGTCACGCGGGTGGCGTCCAGCACGAACTGGTCGGAGCGCCACGCCTCGTTCCACTCGGCCAGCGCCCCCTGCCTGACCTCGCGGTAGGAGCTCACCGAGGACTCCCGGAATTCCTCTGGCACCAAATCGGATTCGTCGAGGATGCGGAACCACTTGCTGATCAGCCGGTCCTTGCGCACCCGATGCCGGAAGACCAGCGCCATGTCGTAGACCTGCCGGACCAGCTGGAAGCCCTCGATGTCGACCTGGCGGCGCGCCAGGTCCAATGAGGCCAGCAGTTGCTGGTTGGGTGATGTCGACGTGTGGGTCAAAAACGCCTCACCGAACGAATCGCGGGTGAGCGCGTTGAAATCCTGGTCGCGCACATGGATCATCGACGCCTGCCGAAGCGCCGACAGCGATTTGTGGGTGGAATGGGTGGCGTAGACGCGGACCCGCGCGGTGGCCGGGTCGGGCATCAACTCGCGCTCGATCCACTCCGACCGGTCGACGCCCTCCATGGTGGCGGCCCATTTCCGGTATTCCTCAACGTATTCCGGCGAGGCGAGCATCTGCTCGAGGCGTTCGGCGGACACCATCGCCGTTCGCTGCCGGGCCCACGGAACGGCCGTGGCGAACGCGTACCACGCCTCGTCCCACAGGAAGCAGATGTCCGGCTTGATCGCCAGCACCTCCTGCATGACCTGCAACGGGTTGTAGACGACTCCGTCGAAGGTGCAGTTGGTCAGCAGCAGCATGCGCACCCGGTGCAGCTGCCCGGCCGCCTCCAGGTCCAGCAGCGTCTGCTTGATGGTGTGCAGCGACACCGCGCCGTAGATCGCGAACTGCGGCAGCGGGTAGGCGTCCAGATACAAGGGGTAGGCGCCGGCCAGCACCAGCCCGTAGTGGTGCGACTTGTGGCAGTTGCGGTCGATCAGCACGATGTCGCCCGGCCGCGTCAGCGACTGCACGACGATCTTGTTGGCGGTCGACGTCCCGTTGGTGACGAAGTAGGTGTGGTCGGCGTTCCACGTCTTGGCTGCCTTGTCCATCGCCTTTTTGATGTTGCCGTGCGGATCGAGCAGCGAGTCCAGACCGCCGGAGGTGGTGGAGGTTTCGGCCATGAAGATGTTGCGGCCGTAGAACTCCCCCATGTCCTGCAGCGACCTGGAGTTGAAGATGCTGGCGCCGCGCGCCACGGGCAGGGCGTGGAATTGGCCGACCGGCGCCGCGGCATACGCCCGCAGCGCATCGAAAAACGGTGTGGCGTAACGGTTCCGCAGACCGGCGAGGACCGTGCTGTGCAGATCGGTGACGTCGTTGAGCCGGTAGAACGTCCGGTCGTAGACGTCGGGCTCGGTGTCGTCACCGGCCGCGATCGACTCGTCGGTGAGCAGATACAGGTCGATGTGGGGCCGCAGCTCCCTGATCCATTCGCCGCACTCCACCCAGTAGTTGGCCCGGTCGGGGATGCCGTCGCCGGCGTCCTCGTTGGGTCCGAGGAGCGTGTTCATCAGCGGCAGCCGGTCGCGGGACCGCAGCGGCAGGTCGTCGCGGATGATCGCGGCCTGGATCTCCCCGTTGAGCGCGACCGCGGTGATGGCGTCCTCGACGCTGGGAACCACCAGGATCTCGAACTGCACGTCGTCAGACGGTGCGCGCAGCGCGCGCAGGCACTCGGCCAGGCTGTCCGGCGCGGTGCTGGGGGCGTCGTCGGCGAGCAGCACCGTGTAGAAGTGCTGCTGTTTGGCCTGGGCCACCAGTTCCTGGTCGTCCAGGGGTGCCGACGTGTCGAAAAGCCCTGCGCGGTCGCCATATTCACTCAGCAACCGCACGGCCAGGGAGACCTCTTCGGTGAGCCGCACCGTGGACAGGCTTTCCAGGTGGGCGCGGAAGATCGCCAGATTCGCCGCACCGGGGTACAGCCAGTACCGCTCGTAGGCGGCGATGCGGTCCATCAGGCGTTTCACCCGGGCCACGTCGTGGGTCTTGTCCAGCCCGGCGAGGTCGACCTCGGCGAGGTGACGGCAGGCGTCGTCGAGCAGGTTCCAGGTGTCGACCCGCGCGTAGGAGGGGTTGGCCACGGCCGCCAGGGCCGACACCCGAAGTCGTCGCGGCTGGGTGCTGTATCGAATCATGACCTCACCTGTTCTTCGTTCGCCGCCGCTGACGTGCCGCTCGTATTGTCAACCCGCCGCGGCATGCCCGTGGTCGTTTCACCCCAGCTTGATCAGCGATCCGCCTCGTCGTCACTTTCCACCACACGGCGATTACCCCGGCCGCCGTCCACCCATCGCAGCATCGGCAACTCCCAGCGGCGCGCCGGCAGTTCGGTGACATCGGACAGCGAGCGCACCACGCCCTGCGTCAGCCCCATGATCGCCGCCATCACCGGCAACAGCGGCTGCAGCGGCTTGGCGGCCGAGCGCACCGTGCTGATGCGGCGGGCGAGGACCACCCGTTCGACGCAGTGATACAGCCAGGCGCCGACCCCCAGCGCGAAGATCGAGAGCACCGAGGCGACGACGGTCAGGTGGAAGGCGGCGCAGATCACCGCGCCCAGCACCACCGCCGCGGCCAGCGCGGCCGCAACGAGCAGGCGCAGCTCCAACCGGGTCATGGCTGCGGTCCGGGGCCCTCCGGGGTTGCCGCGACGTCGGGATCCCGCGCGCCCCGGACCGCCTCGGCGGCGGCCCGGATCTGCGGCGTCACCAGCATGACGTGGCCGAGCACCCCGTTGACGAAGCCGGGCGAATCATCGGTGGACAGCTCCTTGGCCAGCTGGACGGCCTCGTCGACGGCCACTGGCTCGGGCACGTCGTCGGCGTACAGCAGCTCCCAGACCGCGACCCGCAGGATCGCGCGGTCCACGGCGGGCAGCCGGTCCAGCGTCCAACCCTGCAGATGCGAGCTGATCAGGTCGTCGATGTGCGCGGCGTGCTCGCCGACGCCCCGGGCCGCCGCGGCCGTATACGGCTGCAGGGGCGCGATCTCGGGGTTGGTTTCGGCGAGCCCGGTGCGCACGTCGACCACCTCCGCCGGGCTCAGACCGCGGGCCTCGGCTTCGAACAACAGGTCGACGGCGCGTTTGCGGGCCTGATGGCGTCCCCTCACGGGTCTACTCACGCGTTGATGCGGCCCAAGTAGCTGCCGTCGCGCGTGTCCACCTTCAGCTTGTCGCCGGTGTTGATGAACAGCGGCACCTGGATCTCGGCGCCGGTCTCCACCGTGGCCGGCTTGGTGCCCGCGCTGGAGCGGTCGCCCTGCAGGCCGGGCTCGGTGTGGGTGACCTCCATCTCGACCGACACCGGCAGTTCCAGGTACAGCGGTGACCCGTTGTGGAACGCCACCTGCACCGGCAGACCCTCCAGCAGGAACCGGGCGGCGTCGCCGACCAGCGACTCCGGCAGCGGGTGCTGCTCGTAGTCCTGGCTGTCCATGAACACGAAGTCCGAGCCGTCGCGGTAGAGGTAGGTGGCGTCGCGCCGGTCGACGGTGGCGGTCTCCACCTTGACCCCGGCGTTGTACGTCTTGTCGACGACCTTGCCGGAGAGCACGTTCTTCAGCTTGGTCCGCACGAAGGCCGGGCCCTTGCCGGGTTTGACGTGCTGGAACTCGACGATCTGCCACAGCTGGCCGTCGATCACCAGCACCAGTCCGTTCTTGAAATCGGCAGTGCTTGCCACGGTTCGGTATATCTCCTCGGGGATGGACAGTCGGCTGCGCGGCTGTCTGTGACTTGTCGGCCAGTTTAGAGCGCCGCCGGGCGCGGCCTCGCGGGCCGGGGTCGGCGCGGTGACGGGCCAAACCCCGTCAGCGGCGCACCGGTTCGGAGCCCATCGCGGTGCGCTCGTCGGGCGAGGGCAGCGGCTTGACCATGGTCAGCAGCGGGAAGTGGACGGTGACCCCCCCAGCGAACGGCATGCGGATCGCGAAGTACACGATCTGCATCTCGAGCCGCGTCTCCCGAAGGGGCTGGGCGTACATGTCCCACCGGAAGTCTCGGAGGCGCGCCAAACCCCGTGCCACCCCGTTCACCCACCCGACTGTACTCGCGGGGGCAAGCCCCCCGGAGGACCTGCGAGGGCTACCCCAGGACGGCCAGCTCCTTGGGGAACTTGGTCAGCAATTCCGGCGGCTTGCCGCTGGCCGGCTGGGGCACGACCAAGGTGTCCTCGATGCGCACCCCGCCGCGGCCGGGCAGGTAGACCCCGGGTTCCACCGTCACCACCGATTCGGCCAGCAGCGTGCCGGTGGACGTGGTGCCGATGCCCGGCGCTTCGTGGATCTCCAGGCCCACGCCGTGGCCCAGGCTGTGGCTGAACTGCTCGCCATAACCGGCGTCGGCGATCACCTGGCGGGCCGCGGCGTCCACCTCGCGCAGGTCGGCGCCGGCGTGCAGCGCCTCCCGGCCGGCCCGCTGCGAGTCGGCGACCAGCTGGTAGATCTCCAGCTGCCAGTCGGCGGCCTTGCCGAGCACGAAGGTGCGGGTCATGTCGGAGTGGTAGCCGCCGACCAGCGCGCCGAAGTCGATCTTCACGAAATCTCCGCTGGCCAGCACGGCGTCGGTGGGGCGATGGTGCGGGATCGCCGAATTCGGCCCGGCGGCCACGATGGTCTCGAACGAGATCGCCTCGGCGCCGTGGTCGAGCATCAGGGCCTCCAGCTCGCGGCTGACCTCGCGTTCGGTGCGGCCGGGCCGCAGGCCGCCACGCGCCACCAGATCGCTCAGCGCGGCGTCGGCCGCCTCGCAGGCCAGCCGCAGCAGCGCGACCTCGCCGGCGTCCTTGACCTCGCGCAACGCCTCGACGGTCCCGGCGGCCTTGACCAACTCGGTGGCCGCTTTGCGGTCGTCGAGCTCGCGGGTCAGGGCGTCGAACCCGTCGACGGTCACCACGTTGCTTTCGAAGCCCAGCTTCTGCGCGCCCGCCTCGGCGGCCTGCGCGACCAGGTAGCGCCCGAGCGCCCGTTCGATGGCGACGTCGAGGTCCGGCGCCTGCTCGGCGGCCTGGGTTCGGTACCGCCCGTCGGTGGCCAGCACGGGGCCCCGATCGTCGGCGAACACCAGCAACGCGCCGTTGGATCCGGTGAAACCGGTGAGGTAACGGACGTTCACCAGGTCCGTGACCAGCAGCGCATCCAGTCCGCCCGCCTCGAGTCGCGCTTTGAGCCTGTCTCGACGCTGTGAATGTGTCACAGGTCTTGACGGTACTCGCTACGCTTTTGGGCCATGAGTAACTGGATGCTGCGCGGATTGGTCTACGCCGCGGCGATGGTCGTAGTCCGATTGTTCCAAGGTGCACTGATCAACGCGTGGCAGACGAACGCCGGGTTGTTCAGCGTGGTGCTGCTGCTGCTGTTCATCATCGGCGTGGCCGCGTGGGGGGTGCTCGACGGCCGCCGTGACGCCATCGCCAACCCGGATCCGGACCGCCGCGGCGACCTGGCGATGACGTGGCTGCTGGCCGGCCTGCTGGCCGGTGTCCTCAGCGGCGCCGTGTCCTGGCTGATCGCGCTCGTCTACAACGGCCTGTACACCGGCGGGCTGCTCAACGAGATCACGACCTTTGCCGCCTTCACCGCGCTGTGCGTCTTCCTGCCCGGGATCATCGGCGTGACCATCGGGCGCTGGCGGGTGGACCGCAATCCCCCGCCGCGGCGGCCGGGCACCGACGATGAGCGGGCCGATACCGACGTGTTCTCCGCGGTGCGCGGCGACGACGCCCCCACCGGCGAGATCCCCGCGCAGGCGTCCGGCGCACAGGGCGAGGCGCGGGCCGGGTCGGTCGCCACGGCCGAGCGCGAGGCGCCCACCGACACGGTGGCCACTACCGAATCCCCGACCGAGACGATCGCCAAGCCCGAGGACGACCCGAAGACCGAGGTGATCCGCACCGGCGAGGAGCACACCACGCCGGGCACCGAACACGACAAGGGCTAGCTGTTGGCGCCGGGCTCCCCGGCCAGATAGCGCAGGGCGAGCAGGTAGCCCTGCACCCCCAGGCCCACGATCACGCCGGTGGCGACCGGGCTCAGATAGGAATGCCGCCGAAATTCCTCGCGCGCATGGACATTGGAGATGTGCACCTCGATCAGGGGCTCACTGAGCTCGGCGCAGGCGTCGCGCAGCGCCACCGAGGTGTGGGTGAGCCCGCCGGCGTTGAGGATCACCGGTTCGCCCGCGTCGGCGGCCGCATGAATCCAGTCCAGCAGTTCGGCTTCGCTATCACTTTGCCGCACAACGGCTTTGAGGCCCAGCGCGTCGGCCTCCCGCTCGATCAACGCGGCCAGCTGATCGTGTGTCGTGTCGCCGTACACGTCGGGCTCCCGCCGACCGAGCCGGCCCAGGTTCGGGCCGTTGAGGACGTTGACGGTCTTACTCATGGGCCACTCCCGCGTAGGCCGCCGCCAGCAGCGCCGGGTCGGGTCCGGCCAGCCGGCCCGGCTTGCCCAGCCCGTCGAGGACCACGAACCGCAGCACGCCGGCGCGCGATTTCTTGTCTCCCGCCATGTATTCCAGCAGCTGCGGCAGCGCGTCGGCGTCGTAGCTGACCGGCAGGCCGAGCGCGGCCAGGATGGTGCGGTGGCGTTGCGCGGTGGCGTCGTCGAGCCGGCCGGCCAGCCGCGCCAGCTCGGCGGCGAAGACCAGGCCCACCGACACGGCGGCGCCGTGGCGCCACTGGTAACGCTCGCGGCGCTCGATGGCGTGCCCCAAAGTGTGTCCGTAGTTCAGGATTTCGCGCAGCTCCGACTCTTTCTCGTCGGCGGCCACCACCTCGGCCTTGACGGCGATCGCGCGGCGGATCAGCTCCGCCAAGACGTCCCCCGACGGGTCGACGGCGGCCCGCGGATCGGCCTCGATGAGGTCGAGGATCACCGGATCGGCGATGAACCCCGCCTTGACGATTTCGGCCATCCCGGCCACAAGTTCGTTGTGCGGCAACGTCTTCAGCGTGTCGAGGTCGACCAGGACGGCGTGCGGCTGATGGAACGACCCGACCAGGTTCTTGCCCGCGTCGGTGTTGATCCCGGTCTTGCCGCCGACGGCCGCGTCGACCATGCCGAGCAGCGTGGTGGGCACGTGCACGATGTCGACGCCGCGCAGCCAGGTGGCCGCCGCGAATCCGGCGACGTCGGTGGCCGCGCCGCCACCGAGGCTGACCAGTGCGTCCTTGCGTCCGATCCCGATGCGGCCCAGCACTTCCCACAGGAAGCCCACGACCGGAAGATCTTTGCCCTCTTCGGCGTCCGGGATCTCGATGCGATGCGCGTCAACCCCCTTGTCCGCCAACCGGCTTCGGATCACTTCGGCGGTCTCGGCGAGCACCGGTTGATGCACGACGGCCACCTTGTGCCGGTTGCACAAAAGTTCGTCCAGCTCGCCGAGCAAGCCGGTGCCGACGATCACCGGGTACGGCGGGTCGACGGCCACCTCGATGGTGACCGGATCACCGGGGCGGGTCATGTCGCGGCCCCCGCGGGGGCCTGCAACCGCGAGACGATGTAGCGCACCACCGCGCCGGGGTTGCGCCGGTTGGTGTCGACGCGGATGGTCGCGGCCCGCCGGTACAGCGGGCTGCGTTCGGCCATCAGCGCGCGGTACTTGTCGGCGCGATCGGGCCCGGCCAGCAGCGGGCGCACCGCGTTACCGCCGGTGCGCCGCACGCCTTCGGTGGCGCTGATCTCGAGGTAGACGACGGTGTGACCGGCGAGCGCCTCCCGCACCCCCGGGCTGGTGACGGCGCCGCCCCCGAGTGACACCACGCCGTCGTGATCGGCCAGCGCGGCGCGCACCACGTCCTCCTCGATGCGCCGGAATTCCGGCTCGCCGTCGGTGGCGAAGATGTCGGCGATGCGGCGCCCGGTCTGCTGCTCGATGGCCGCGTCGGTGTCCAGGAAGTCGACCCCGAGCGTCTTGGCCAGCCGCCGGCCGATCGTGGACTTGCCCGAGCCCGGCAAACCCACCAACACCGCCTTGGGCGCCATTACCCGGTACCCCGGGCGGCCGGCGACTCCCGCTCGGCGACCGCCCGCCGGTAGGACTCGACGTTGCGGCGGGTTTCGACCAGCGAATCGCCGCCGAACTTCTGCAGCGCCGCACGCGCCAGCACCAGCGCCACCATGGCCTCGACCACCACGCCGGCGGCCGGCACCGCGCACACGTCCGAGCGCTGGTGGATCGCGACGGCCTCGTCGCCGGTCGCCATGTCGACGGTGGCCAGCGCCCGCGGCACCGTGGAGATGGGCTTCATCGCGGCGCGCACCCGCAGGGGCTGGCCGTTGGTCATGCCGCCCTCGAGGCCGCCCGCGCGGTTGGTCGAGCGGACCACGCCGTCGGGGCCCGGATACATCTCGTCGTGGGCGCGGCTGCCGCGGCGGCGCGCCGTCTCGAAGCCGTCGCCGACCTCGACGCCCTTGATCGCCTGGATGCCCATCACGGCCGCGGCGAGCTGGCTGTCGAGCCGGTTGTCGCCGCTGGTGAACGAGCCCAGCCCGACCGGCAGGCCAAGGGCCACCACCTCGACCACGCCGCCGAGGGTGTCGCCGTCCTTCTTGGCGTCCTCGATCTCGGCGATCATCGCCTCCTCGGCGGCCTTGTCGTAGGCGCGCACCGGGCTGGCGTCGATCGCGGGCAGGTCGCCCATGCCGGGCGGCGGCCCAGCATAGGGGGCCGAGGGGCCGATCGAGATGACGTGCGAGAGCACCTCGACGCCCAGCGCCTGGCGCAGGAA
>NZ_QMEV01000083.1 GCF_003284935.1 Mycobacterium colombiense | reverse complement strand
CCCTGCGGAACCGGCGGGTGTCCCGGTGGGGCGGGCGAGGGCGCGGTGTGAAAGACCAGCCGGGGCCCGCGCTGGGGATCCCCGATGCTGATGGCCAGACCGTCGTGGACCTCGACGGTCGGCATCCGGGTTGCGTTGACGAAAATGCCGCGGCGGCTCAGATCGATGGCCACCCAGACGGTTCCGGTGAACCGCACGATCACGTCCACCCGCGGTGCCGGGGGCGGTTGCGGCGGGTTGCCGAGACGCTCCAGCGGGATGTCACAACCCGGGCCGTAACCCACGATCACGTCGCGGCCTGGGGTGAACACATACCTCGTCGGTCCGGCCCATACGGTCAGCGAGGCCGGAAGGGCCGAAGCCTCGGTCGGCATGGCCGCCACCTTTCGTCACCGGTCAGCTCATTCGGTCTCGCCTGCGGGACTGCCCGCCCGTCAGGCGCCGGTCACCGCGCTCGCTTAAGTGTCTACCCCTGGTCGAGCGCCATCCAGCGTCGCGTCGTTCACAGCGGGTTGCGCCGGCCCGCCAGCGAGGTGGCCAGCGACGCGTCGTCGAGCAGCCGGCGCAGCACGTCGACCGCTTGCATCAGCACCTGACGGTCCGCGGAGTCGAGCAGCGCCAACTGCGGTTCGATCGCCGCGGCGCGGTCGGCCCGGACCGCGTTGAGCGTGCGCCTGCCCTCGGCCGTGATCCGGATCCGGACCGCACGCGCATCGCCGGGGTCGACCATACGGGTGACCAGGCCCGCCTCCTCGAGCCGGCGCACCTGCGTGGTCATCGTCGGTTGCGAACAATGATCGACGGCGGCCAGGTCACCGATTCGGGCTTCCCCGTGGGCTTCGATGGTGGCCAGCAGCCTGGCCTGCGCTGCGGGCAAGGGCATCTGGATGCGCTGAGTGGCCAGCCGGTTGAGCCGCGCGACCACGGCCAGCAGATCGGCTCCCAGCCCCTGCGCTCCCTCGAGCTTTGCGGTATCGACGACATTGTCCATGTATCCATGGTTGCATAGCTTTGCTAAGCGAGGCCGAAACGACGACGCGTGCCGCGCAAAACCCATCTTCAGCGGACACTCCTGCGCCAGGCTGGCAGAATCGCCCAAGTGACCTTGCTGCGTTTTCGGCGATCCGGGGAAGGGTCCCTGCGGCCGAACGAGTTGGCACAGGCCGCGGTCATGGGGGCCCTCTGCGCGGCGATCGAGATCCTCGCGGCGGTAATCCCATTCGCTCAAGGCCTGGGCGTGCTGGGCACGGTGCCCATGGGATTGCTGGCCTACCGCTACCGGCCCCGGGCACTGATGGCTGCGACGGTCGCCGGTGGGGTGGTCGCCTTTTTGATCGCCGGGCTGGGCAGCCTGTTCATGCTGATCGATTGCGCCTGGGTCGGCGGATTGTGCGGAATCGTCAAGCGCAAAGGCCGGGGGTTGCCGACGGTCGCCCTGCTGTCCTTGGTCGCGGGAGTCCTGTGGGGCGCCGGATGGGTCGCGGTGCTGGCGGTGCTGACCCGGTTGCGGCGCTTGTTCTTCGATGTCATCACCGCCAACGCCAACGGGGTCGCGGCATTCCTGGATTGGGTGCACCTGCACGGCGTCGGTGTCGGGCTCAAGCGGTACGTCGCCGACGGCATACAGCACTGGCCGTTGTTGATCTTCCCGTACATGGTCCTGCTGGTGGTCATCGTCTCGTTCATCAGCTGGTCGGCGCTGGCTCGCCTCTTGGAGCGGATGCGCAAGATCCCCGACGTCCACAAGCTGGACACCTCCGAGGATGCGCGGACCCGTCGCACGCCGGTGGGGCCGGTGCCGGTGCGGTTGGACAAGGTCCGGTTCCGCTACCCCGGCGCCGAGCGAGACGCGCTGCGTGAGGTCAGTCTCGATGTCCGGGTGGGCGAACACATCGCGGTGACCGGGGCCAACGGTTCGGGAAAAACCACCTTGATGCTGATCCTGGCCGGCCGGGCGCCGACGGCAGGCAGCGTCGAGCGCCCGGGAGCGGTCGGCCTCGGTGAGATGGGCGGCACGGCGATTGTCTTGCAGCACCCCAAGAGTCAGGTCTTGGGCACCAGGGTCGCCGACGACGTGGTGTGGGGGTTGCCGGCGGACGCCGAGATCGACGTCGAGCAATTGCTGCACGAGGTCGGCCTCGACGGACTAGCCGAACGCGACACCGGAAGTCTGTCCGGTGGGGAACTGCAGCGCCTCGCACTCGCGGCCGCGCTGGCGCGGGATCCGGCGCTGCTCATCGCCGACGAGGTCACCACCATGGTCGACCAGCAGGGCCGAGATGCCTTGCTGGGTGTGCTATCCGGTCTCGCCAAGCGACACCAGACGGCTTTGGTCCACATCACCCACTACGACAACGAGGCCGCATCCGCCGACCGCATCATCGAACTCAGCGACTCGCCGGATAACACGGTGACGGCCGAGACCGCGACCACCCCGGCTCCTGCCGTTGCCGTCGACCACAGCTCGGGCACGCCGGTGCTGGAACTCATCGATGTCGGCCACGAATACGCCAGTGGCACACCGTGGTCCAAGGTCGCCCTGCGCGACATCAGCTTCGTCGTGGAGCAGGGCGACGGCGTGTTGATCCACGGCGGCAACGGCTCGGGAAAATCGACCCTGGCGTGGATCATGGCCGGCCTGACGAACCCGACCAGCGGCGTCTGCCTGATCGATGGCGAACCCACCCACGAACGCGTGGGCGAGGTCGCGCTGTCGTTCCAGTCGGCCCGACTGCAGTTGATGCGCGATCACGTCGACGCCGAAGTCGCATCGGCAGCGGGCTTTTCACACCTCGACGAGGATCGTGTCGCCGAGGCGCTGATCTCGGTGGGACTCGAGCCGGCGATGGGCAAGCGACGCATCGACCAACTCAGCGGCGGCCAGATGCGCCGCGTGGTGCTGGCCGGACTGCTGGCGCGTACGCCGCGGGCGCTGGTCCTCGATGAGCCACTGGCGGGATTGGACGTCGGCAGCCAGCGCGGCCTGCTGCGGCTGCTGGAAAACCTGCGGAGGGAACGAGGTCTGACCGTGGTGGTGATCTCCCACGACATTGTCGGCCTGGAGGAGCTCTGCCCGCGGGCCCTGTTCCTGCGCGACGGAATGCTGGAGACGGCGTCGACCGCGGCGGGAGGGATGCCATGACCGCGCCCGCGGACACCAAGCCGGCGCCCGAGCGCACCCGCCGCACCCCCCGCCCGGTGGTGCTGCTGGTGCCGGTACCGGGGACATCGAAGATCCACGAACTGTGGGCCGGCACCAAGCTGCTTGTGGTACTGGCGGTTTCGATACTGCTGACCTTCTACCCGGGCTGGGCGACCGTCGGGCTGATGTTGGTCTTGCTGATAACCGCGGCCCGGCTTGCCCACGTTCCCCGCGGCGCGGTGCCCTCGCCACGGCGCTGGATATGGATTGCCCTCGCGGTGGGCGGCATCACCGCCGCGCTGGGCGCCGGCGCCCCGGTGATCGAGATAGCCGGAGTACACATCGGGTTGGGCGGAACGCTGCATTTCGTGCGGGTCACCGCGTTGTCGATCGTGTTGATCGGGCTGGGCGCGATGCTGTCGTGGACCACCAACGTCGCCGAAATGGGCCCGGCGCTGGCAACTTTGGGCAGACCGTTGCGGTGGCTGCGCATTCCAACTGACGAATGGGCCGTCGCCCTGGCGCTGGCGCTGCGCGCCTTTCCGATGTTGATCGAAGAATTCCAAGTGCTCTACGCCGCGCGGCGATTGCGCCCCAACCAGGAACTGCGCAGCCGCCGGGCACGCCGGCGCCAGCAGGCCCGCGACATGATCGACCTCCTCACGGCGGCAATCGTTGTGACGTTGCGCCGGGCCGACGAGATGGGCGACGCCATCACCGCCCGGGGCGGCATCGGCCAGCTGTCGGCCGCGCCGGCGCGACCGAAACTGGCGGACTGGGTGACCCTCGGCATCACCGCCGCCGCGGGCGCCACCGGTGTGGTCATCGACTCGATGCTGCAATTCCACTAGGCAAGTCGGGCACTTGCCAGCCACGTCGATCAGCCTGATGGAGCAGATGCTCCGGCGGCGCCCGGTGGTGGGGGCACACGTCGCACACGGGGCCGCCGACCACCTCAAGCGCGGTATCGGAACCTTCCAGCTGACCATGTTCGGGGTCGGCTCGACGATCGGCACCGGCATCTTCTTCGTCATGTCGCAGGCCGTCCCCGAGGCCGGCCCGGGGGTGATCGTCTCCTTCCTCCTCGCCGGCATCGCCGCCGGCCTCGCGGCCCTCTGCTACGCCGAATTGGCGTCGGCGGTGCCGGTCTCGGGATCGTCGTATTCCTACGCGTACACCACCCTGGGGGAGGTCGTGGCCGTGGCCGTGGCGGCCTGCCTGCTCCTGGAATATGGCGTGGCGACCGCCGCGGTCGCGGTCAACTGGAGCGGCTACCTGAACAAGCTGCTGAGCAACGTCCTGGGATTTCAGCTGCCGCAAGCCATCTCGGCCGCGCCGTGGGATGCGCAACCCGGCTATCTGAATGTGCCCGCGGTCGTGTTGATCGTGATGTGTGCGCTGCTGCTCGTCCGCGGCGCCAGCGAATCGGCCAGGGTCAACGCGATCATGGTGATGATCAAACTCGGTGTGCTCGTCGTCTTCGGTGTCGTCGCTTTCACGGCTTTCGACGTGAGCCATCTGCGTGACTTCGCGCCCTTCGGTGTTTCCGGTATCGGGTCGGCGGCCGGCACCATCTTCTTCTCCTACATCGGCCTGGACGCGGTGTCCACCGCGGGTGACGAGGTGAAGAACCCGCAGAAGACCATGCCGCGCGCGCTGATCGGCGCTTTGCTGACGGTCACCGGCGTCTACGTCTTCGTGGCGCTGGCCGCGTTGGGGACACAGCCCTGGCAGAACTTCGCCGGCCAGCAGGAAGCCGGGCTCGCGACGATCCTTGACAACGTCACGCATGGCGGCTGGGCCGGCACCATTCTGGCTGCCGGCGCGGTCATTTCGATCTTCAGCGTCACACTGGTCACCATGTACGGGCTGACCCGCATCCTGTTCGCCATGGGCCGTGACGGGCTGCTGCCCGCGAGGTTCGCGACGGTGAACGCGCGCACCATGACACCGGTGAACAACACGGTGATCGTCGCCATCGTGGCCTCGGCCCTGGCCGCCTTCATTCCGCTGCAAAAGCTCGCGGACATGGTGTCGATCGGCACGCTCACCGCGTTCGTCGTCGTCTCCGTCGGGGTGATCGTGTTGCGGGTGCGCGAGCCCGACCTACCACGGGGATTCAAGGTGCCGGGTTATCCCGTCACGCCGGTCCTTTCGGTGGCGGCCTGCGGGTACATCCTGGCGAGTTTGCACTGGTACACCTGGATCGCGTTCGGCGGCTGGGTGTCACTGGCGTTGGTCTTCTATTTCGTCTGGGGCCGCCACCACAGCGCGCTCAACGGGGACACCGTCGAGCGGTCATCGGAAGCGAGGCCCGGTGAATAGGTTTCACTGGCGCGCGGCGGCGTTGTTGGCCGCCGCCTGAGCCCGCTGCAGCGTCGTGGCGACATCACCGCGGCCCAAGAACATTTCGTCGAAGTACGGCTGCAAGGCATCGTTGCCGGCGGCAAACCCCGCACCGCCGGGGGCCGCGATGCGCGGACCATTCAGCACGACGAAGAAGGGCGTGACGTCCACACCTTTGTTGGCCCAGTACCGGAAGTACACAGGCTGCGCCGAGGACACCGCCGGGATGGCCGCACCGGAGCGGCCCAGATATTCGTTGCCCTGCTTGCTGCCCATCCAGGCCAGCACCTGGCGCACCGCGTCGGGATGCTTCGTCGCCGCATTACCCGCCGCGGCAATGCCGTTGGTGACGCTCACCCGGCCGGCCGGCCCGGCGGGCATCATCGCCAGCCCCCAGTGGAAGCGGGCGTCGCGGGCCACCGGAGCCAGGTTGTAGGTGCCGGACTGAAACAGCGCCATCCTGCCGGCCAGGAACTGGTTGCGGGAGAAGTCGCCGTTGTCGTTGGTGTCGGCGGCGGGCGGTGCGACGTGGTCGCGGTTGATCAGGTCGACCAGATACCGAAAGGCCGCCACGGCAGCGGGGTTGGCGAACGCGAAGGTGTCGCCGCGCTGGAATACGCCGCCCGCCGATCCGATGTAATTCAGGTAGATGCCCTGTGGGTCGTTGGCCGCGTTGTACGCCCACTGCCGCACCCGTCCGGCATCGAAACGCGCTGTGTCACCGCGGTTTCCGTCGGCGTCGACGGTGAGCCTGCCCAGCAGGGGTCGCAAGGTGTCGCCGCCGTCGGGGCTCCACCGCAAGGCGCTCAGGTCGGCAGGCGCGACGCCGGCCGCCGCGAGCAGGTCCGCGTTGTAGTACAAGGCGATTCCCGCATCGGTCAGCTGCGGCACGCCCCACAGCGCGCCGTTGCGGGTGAACTGCTCGACGACCGGACGCTCCCAATCCGAGGCGGCGTGGGGCCCTAGCGCTTCGCCGATGTTCATTAGGCGGCCGCTGTCGGCGTACGCCGCCAGGTAGGCGTTGGACAGCCAGAAGATGTCGTCGGCGCTGCCGCCGGCCACATCGGTGCGCAGGGTGTTGAAGTAGGTCGAGTAGGCCACCAGGTTCAGGTGCACGTCGATGTCGGGGTGCGCGCGGGTGAAGGCCTGGAACGATTCTCGATAGGCCGCCCCGATCTGATCGCCCCAGATCCGCACCGTGACGACGGTTTTGCCGCCGTGGGGCCGGCCCGAGTAATCGAGCAGCACCGCGGCCGCGGCCAGCAACACGGCGACGAGTGCGACGGCGCCCGCGACGACGGTGGAGAAGCGGAGCCGGGTCACTTGAGTCCCGAGACGACGATCGACGCGACGATGTGGCGCTGGAACACGACGAACAGTGCGATCAGCGGGGCGATCGCGACGGTCGTCGCCGCCATCACCAACGTCCACTGGGAGTTGAACCGCGACTGCAGATCCGCGGTCGCGACGGTGAGCACCCGCCACTTGTGCCCGCTGGTGATCACCAACGGCCACATGAAGTTGTTCCACTGCGAGACCACCGTGATCAACGCCAGCGCGGCAAGGACCGGACGACTCGACGGGATCACCACGTGCACGATCACGTCCAACGTGTTGGCCCCGTCCAGACGGGCGGCGTTGATCAAGTCGTTCGGGATGATCCGGAAGTGCTCGCGCAGCAGGAAGATCGCGTACGGCGAGCCGAACATGAAGGGCAGCACCAACGCCCAGAACGTGTTGCGCAGACCGAGCTGGGCCATCATGAGGTACATCGGCACCACGGTGACCGTCCCGGGCACCATCAACGTCGCGATGTACACCCAGAACAGCGCGTCACGCCCGGGGAACTGCAAGCGTGCGAAGGCGTATCCCGCGAGCACGGAAAAGGTCAACTGGCCCACCAGGATCACCGCCGTCATCAACGCGGTCACCGCGGCCGCCCGGCCGAACCCCGCTCCGGCCAGGTCGGCGAAATTGGACAGGGTGGGCGGTCGCGGCAGCTGCAACGGGGTGCCGGTGACGAACTGGTGTGCGGAGGTGAATGACGTCATCAATCCGAGGACGAAGGGAGCCAACGTGATCAACGCACCTAGCGAAAGGCCGGCGTAGATCACCACATTGGCGGGTCGACTAGGTGAGGTCATAGCTGATCCGTCGCCGGAAATACAGATGCTGGACCAGGGTGACGCCGATCAGGATCACGAACAGCACCACGGCCATGACGGACGCCCGGCCGATGGCCGCCGAGCCGAACGCCTCGGCGTAGATGCGATGGGCCACCAGGTCAGTGCTGCCCGCCGGACCGCCGCCGGTCAGCGCGTACACCATGTCGAAAACCTGTGCGGTGCTGACGATCCCGGTCACCAGCACAAAGAAGGTCGTCGGGCGCAGCATGGGCATGGTGATACGCCAGAACCGTTGCCACGCGGTGGCGCCGTCGGTGCGTGCGGCGGCATGGATCTCGTCGGGAATGGCCAGCAGTCCCGCCAGGAACGACAACGACACGTAGCCGACGTTGGTCCACACCACCACGGCCGAGACGAGCGGCAGTGCGAAGCTGGGATCCGACAACCATTCGATGCTGTGTCCCAGCACGGTGCTCACCGCGCCATCGGTGGGGGCCAGGATCCAGCGCCACAGCACCGCGATGGCCAGCGGAGCGCAAATCCACGGCAGCACATACAAGGTGCGAAACAGCCCGGTGCCGGGAAGCTGGCGGGCCAGCATGGTGGCGGCCAGCAATCCCAGCGCCGTCTGCGCCGGCACCACGATGGCCACGAAGACGATCGTGACGATCAGGGAGTTGCCGAAGCCCGCGTCGGTCAGCACCGAACGCCAATTGGACAGGCCGACGAAGTGCAGCGGGCCGAGCAGATCCCATCGGCACAGGCTCAGCCAGAGCACCACCAGGATGGGCAGCAGCAGAAAGGCGAGCACGCCGAACAGGCTGGGCGCGAGCAACGCGTAGCCCAGCGCGGTGGATCGAGGATGCATCCCGTGTGCCGCGCCGGCCATGGGCTAATTAAAGCGGGCGCCGCCGCGGTTTGGGGGGAGCGGCCGTTACGGTGGAGCCGTGACACCGAACCGGGGGATCGATGCCGACTTCCTGGACCTGCCGCGCCACGACCTCGCCGAAGCCGCGCTCTCGGCGGCCAAGGCGGCCGGGGCCACGCACGCCGACCTGCGGGTTCACCGCATCGTCACCGAAATCATCCAGCTGCGCGACGGCGAGCTGGAGACCGCGGTGATCAACCGTGAGGTGGGCGTGGCGGTGCGAGTGATCGTTGACGGCACCTGGGGATTCGCCTCGCACGCGGAATTGGTGCCGTCGGTGGCCGCCGAGACCGCCCGCCGCGCGGTGCAGGTGGCCACGACGCTGGCGACGCTGAGCAGCGAGCGCGTCGAGTTGGCGCCCGAACCGGTCTATGCGGACGCGGCCTGGGTGTCGGACTATCGGATCGACCCGTTCGACATCTCGACCACCGACAAGATCGCCGTGCTGGAGGACTACTCCGGGCGACTGCTGAGCGCCGACGGCATCAATCACGTGTCGGCGCTGCTGACGGCCGTCAAGGAGCAGACGTTCTACGCCGACACTTTCGGCTCGTCGATCACCCAGCAGCGGGTGCGGGTGCTGCCCTCGCTGGAGGCGGTGACCGTCGACCCCGCGGCCGGCAGTTTCGATTCCATGCGCACCCTGGCGCCGCCGATGGGGCGGGGCTGGGAGGTGCTGGTCGGCGACGAAGTGTGGAATTGGACCGACGAGCTGGCGCAGCTGCCGTCGTTGCTGGCCGAAAAGATCAAGGCGCCCAGCGTCGTTCCCGGACCCAAGGACTTGGTGATCGATCCGAGCAACCTGTGGCTGACGATTCACGAATCCATCGGCCACGCAACCGAATACGACCGCGCCATCGGTTACGAGGCCGCCTACGCCGGGACGTCCTTCGCCACGCCGGACAAACTGGGCACCATGCGGTACGGGTCGCCGGTGATGAACGTGACCGCCGACCGCACAGTCGAATTCGGCTTGGCCACCATCGGTTATGACGACGAGGGGGTGGCCGCGCAAAGCTGGGACCTGGTGCGCGACGGGATCTTCACCGGTTATCAGCTCGACCGGGTCTTCGCGCGGCGCCTGGGGCAGCCGCGGTCCAACGGATGCTCGTATGCCGACTCGCCGCATCACGTGCCGATCCAGCGCATGGCCAACGTCTCGTTGCAACCGGCGCCCGACGACATCAGCACCGACGACCTGATCGGGCGGGTCGAGGACGGCATTTACATCGTCGGCGACAAATCGTGGTCAATCGACATGCAGCGCTACAACTTTCAATTCACCGGCCAGCGGTTCTTCCAGATTCGTGACGGCCGCCTCGACGGTCAACTGCGCGACGTCGCCTACCAGGCCACCACGACCGACTTCTGGAATTCGATGGAGGCCGTGGGTGGCCCGTCGACCTGGCGCCTGGGTGGGGCGTTCAACTGCGGCAAGGCCCAGCCCGGGCAGATCGCGGCGGTCAGCCACGGCTCCCCGTCGGCGTTGTTCCGCGGGGTCAACGTGCTCAACACCCGCACCGAGGGCGGCCGATGATCACTCCGCAGCACGTCGTCAGCATCGTGCTCGACGAGGCGGCCAAGCTCGGCCGCGCCGACGAGACCATGGTGCTGGTCACCGACAAGGTCGAGGCGACCCTGCGCTGGGCGGGCAATTCGATGACCACCAACGGGGTTTCGGTGAGCCGCAGCGTGACCGTGATTTCCGTGGTGCGTCGCGGGTCGACCGCGCGCATCGGCACGGTCGTGTCCGCCGAGGCCGACCCGCGGGTGCTGCTGGGTCTAGTGGCGGCGTCGCAGGAGGCGGCCGGCGCGGCGCCCGAGGCGGGTGACGCCGCGCCGCTGCTCGGCGACAGCGGGGTGCCCGCCGATTGGGACGCGCCGGTGCCCGGCACCGGACCCCTGGTTTTCTCCGACGTCGCCGACTCGCTGAGCCGCGCCTTCCGCGGCCAGGATCGGCTGTATGGCTTTGCCCACCATAGTGTTTCGACGACGTTCCTGGCGTCCTCGACCGGCTTGCGGCGGCGCTTCACCCAGCCCACCGGTGCGGTGGAGATCAACGCCAAGCGCGGCGACGCCAGCGCCTGGGCGGGCGTCGGCACACCCGACTTCGTCGATGTGCCAACCGATTCGCTGCTCGAGCAGCTGTCGACGCGGCTGGGCTGGGCGGAGCGCAGCGTCGAATTGCCGGCCGGGCGCTACGAGACCATCATGCCGCCGTCGACGGTGGCCGACATGATGATCTACATGGCGTGGTCGATGGCCGGCCGCGGCGCGCAGGAGGGCCGGACCGCGTTTTCGGCTCCCGGCGGCGGAACCCGGGTGGGGGAGCGGCTCACCGACCTGCCGCTGACGTTGTTCTCCGATCCGATGGCGCCGGGCCTGGCCTGCACGCCGTTCGTTGCGGTGAGCAGTTCCTCGGAGACGGTGTCGGCGTTCGACAACGGCATGGAGATCGGCCAGGTGGACTGGATCCGCGACGGGGTGATCAACGCGTTGGCCTATCCGCGGGCCACGGCCGCCAAATACGACGCCGACGTCGCGGTGGCCGCCGACAACCTGGTGATGACCGGGGGAAGCGCCAGCCAGGACGACATGATCGCGGCCACCGGGCGTGGCCTGCTGCTGACGACGCTGTGGTACATCCGCGTCGTCGACCCCACCACCTTGTTGTTCACCGGGCTGACCCGCGACGGCGTCTATCTCATCGAGGACGGCCAGGTGACCGCCGCGGTCAACAACTTCCGGTTCAACGAAAGCCCGCTGGACCTGCTGCGACGGGCCACCGAGGCCGGGGTCAGCGAGAAGACCCTGCCGCGCGAATGGGGCGATTGGGCCACCCGGGCCGCGATGCCGTCGCTGCGGATACCGGACTTCCACATGTCCTCGGTGAGCCAGGCCCAGTAATTCATTGCCGCGGGGCGCCACGAGTTCTAGCGTGTGACGGATGGCGGCTCCGGTTTCGGTTCGAGAAGACCAGCTCACGCGGCTCGTGGCGTTGACTCCGGGCGACGGCCGCATCGCGGCACTGGTGCGCCGGGTGTGCGCGCAGACGATGTCGCTGCCACCGCTGCCCGCCGGCGTCGAGGTGGGCGAGCCCGCATCGGAGGCGGAGGCCGCCGTCGCGGAATTCGCCGAACAATTCAGCGCCGACGTCTCGTCGATCACCGCCGAGCAGCGATCCCGGTTGTGGAAGAACCTCGGGGAGGCCACCTTTGGTGTCGTCGTGCAGATGTATATCGCCGACTTCATCCCCAGGGTGCGGGCCGGGCTGGAGGCGCTCGGGGTCGGTGCGCAATACCTCGGTTGGGTGGACGGCCCGATCAGCTGGGATCACTCCACCGACCCGTCGGATCCGGTGTTCAATGACTTTTTAATCGCGGTGGCGCGAATGCGTGCGCTCGATCCGGTCACCTCGGAATTGGTCCGATTACGCGGGGCGGCCCAACACAATTGCCGGTTGTGCAACTCGTTACGCGAGGGCGGCGCGCTCGATGCCGGCGGTTCGGAAACGCTGTACGACGAGATCGAGCGGTACGGATCGTCGAGTTTGCTCGACGACCGCGCTAAAGCAGCGCTGCGGTACACCGATGGGTTAATTTGGACCCCTGCGCACCTCGTCGCCGACGATGTCGTCGAGGTGCGCTCACGGTTCTCCGAGGCGGAGGCCATCGAGCTCACCTTCGACATCATGCGAAATGCCAGTAACAAGGTGGCCGTGTCATTGGGGGCCGACGCCCCACGGGTGGAGAGCGGCACCGAGCGGTACTTGCTCGACGTGGACGGCCAGACGGTATTTAGCTGATATCCCCCGGCGGCGGCGCCGCTCGGATGGAGCCGCAACGCCCTTCGCTGTTGCACCGGCCGGCTCGGCCGGACCAAGAGCACGAAATGTTAACCATTCGTACACGGACGCGCAAGCGTACGTTTCCGCTGTGTGCGGGGGTCATTCGCTAACTTAAGCGCGGTCACTGAGACTTATGTGAACAAATTTGTGACGGTAACGAGATGGCAGCGTGGCCCGAGCCGGATGGCCATGGATCGTGCGTCAGTGGCCCGCGGTCCGCGTGGCTCTCCGTGTCAGTTGTTCGCAGGATTTCTAGCTTGGGTGGCGTCGGAAACGATTGCGTTCGGCGCAGAGGGAGGTTCGCAAATGACCACCACCGGTACACGCTCGCGCACTCGAGTGGCATCGGTCTGGGCTGCCGGCGTCGCGCTGGGTGCCTCGATGCTCGGCGGCGCCGTGCTGTCAGCTCCGTTAGCCTCGGCTACGTGCAATTTGAGCCCGGCCGACGATCAGTACATCAACCTGCTCGCGCAGAACAAGATGGTGCACAACGCCGATTACAGCGATTGCCACGAGGCTGCTGAGGGCCGTTGGTTCGCCGATCAGGTTCGGTCCAACCCCAACCCGTTCGGTGAGGGCCAGGAGCTGGTCAACATGATCACGAACACCACGCCGTTGACTCAGGCCCAGGCCGAGTGGGAGGTCGAGTCGGCGATCTACGTCTACGCGCCGGACCTGATCCCGAAGATCAAAGACCAGGCCGCGAAGGCAAACTGGCCGACGGCCTAGCGAGAGCCGTTGCCGCGCAACGCCTTCTGAGCTTTTCAAGCGTAAACGGTCGTGAGGACTTCACCCTCGCGGCCGTTTTCGGCTGTTGGCTAACTCCAAAGCGCCGCTGGCGATGGGCGTCAGCAAGATGCCCGACGGGTTGCTCGCCTGGGGCCCAGCGCGTTACCAGCCCAGATCCGAATAGTTTCTCGCACAGTAATTTTAGTTAGGCGCTGTTCACGCGCTGTTTGCGGGAAGCGTCGTTTGCCGCGCTGTTTGGCGGTGGTACCCAATCGTTGCCGCGAAAGAAGAGCGAACACATTCCGTGACGAGGGGGTTCTAGAGAAGTGGCAACGACACGATCGCGCGCGCAGGCGCTGGCAGCGGGGGCCGCCGGCATTGCGCTGGGGGCCGCGATGTTCGGTGCGGCTGCGGTGTCAGCGCCGCAGGCCTCGGCGGCCTGCAATTTGACGCCCGCCGACGACCAGTACGTCAAACTGCTGGCGCAGAACAAGATGGTGCACAACGCGGATTACAGCGACTGCCATGAGGCTGCTGAGGGCCGTTGGTTCGCCGATCAGGTTCGGTCCAACCCCAACCCGTACGGCGAGGGTCAGGAGCTGATCAACATGATTACCCGTACGACGCCGATGAGCCAGGCCCAGGCCGAATGGGAGGTGGAGTCGGCGATCTTCGTCTACGCGCCCGAGATGATTCCCAAGATCAAGTCTCAAGCCGGGCAGCAAGGGCCGGCGCCCGCCTGATCTTGGCGGCATAACGGCGTAGTGCCGGTGGGCGCTCCCGCGGCGGGGCGCCCACCGAGTGCGTCGGCTCACCGCCGCCGCCCGACGCACATCGACTTCGGTCTTCGGCTACGGTTTCGTACGGAACTATCCCGTCGGGGCGGTAGCTCAGTTGGTTAGAGCCGCGGACTCATAATCCGATTACGGAACCACCCGCTGTGCCCGGTTTGGCCTGGTAGATGCTCTACGCAGTAGTCCGGCAGTCCGTTCACCTCGGCGTTACCCCGGCGACTAGGGGCGAGCGTGTCGCCGGGGGCGCGAAGCACACCGTTACCCTTGTCCGGCACGCCCCTGTAGCTCAGTTGGTTAGAGCCGCCGACTCATAATCGGTTGGTCGCCGGTTCAAGTCCGGCCGGGGGCACCAACGAGCGGTTTACTGGCGAGACGGGTGCGCGGCGCGCCAGTAACTGTCGGAAATCTCTGGGATGCTGTTGTCCGTGACAGCGACGGTGCCGCCATATACCGACATGCTCTGGCCCACGCTTCAGTCCGCGATCGGTCTGGGTGGGTCAGCGTCCATCGCGGAACTCGACGCCGCGGTGATCGATCGCGAGCATTTCTCGGAGGATCAGCAGGCAGTTCTCCACGGTGATGGACCGCAGACTGAAATCCAATACCGCCTCGCGTGGGCGCGGACGTACCTCAAAGGGATGGGGCTGCTCACCAACAGCAAGCGCGGGGTGTGGACGGTCACGGAGACCGGCCAGGCAGCGAAGCAGGCGGACATCGCTCCGCTGCATCAGCAGTTCGTCAACTCGTATAACAAGAAGAAGGGCAACAAGAAGAAGGCCGGGACGAAGCAGGACGTATCCACCGAATTGGACCAGGTGGAGGCGGAAGCCGAGGCTGACTGGAAGGACGCTCTTCTGGAGACGCTGCTGAAGATGTCCCCGACTGCGTTCGAGCGCCTCGCCCAGCGCCTGCTGCGAGAGTCGGGATTCAGCAGTGCGGTGGTCACCGGTCGAACAGGTGACGGCGGCATCGACGGCCTTGGCGTCTACCAAATCTCGCTGCTGAGCTTCCCGGTGTTTTTCCAGTGCAAGCGATATAAGGGCAGCGTGGGCGCGTCAGCCGTGCGCGACTTCCGTGGCGCGATGGCCGGTCGCGGTGAGAAGGGTTTGTTGATCACGACCGGGACGTTCACCAACGATGCCCGCACGGAGGCGAAGCGCGACGGTGCACCGCCCATCGACTTGATCGACGGCGACCGCCTGTGCGATCTGTTGAAGGACAATGCCATCGGCGTCACCACCACCGAGCGCGTCGTGGAGGACGTGAAGGTGGAGGCCGACTACTTCGTGTCGTTGGAGCCCAAGAAGTGATTCACACGCGCCCCAATCTCCTCATAGGCCCCATCACTTCTTACGTTGTCCTCATAAACGGGTCGCCAACCCCGACACGCCGAGGGACGACACGCCGATAAGAGGCCCCAACCCGTACCCAAAGCTTTCAAGTTGGGGCGCATACGTGTACGGTCTCACACGTGGGTAATTCCAGCGTCCGCCATGCTCTTGAGGAGCTCAGGGGCGAGTACGAGACGGTGAGTGGCGAGGTCGCGGACGTGCAACAGCGCCTCGCCGCCATGGAATCTCGCCTGGGTCGTCTCCGGGATGCGATCCAGTCGTTGGAGCGGCTCGAGGAATCGAGTCTTGAAGGCCACAAGGGTGCGGTGCGTGAAAGCGATATGGGTCGCCAGCATGAGCCCCACCGCTTCGATGATGCGCCCGCCCATGAAGACGACGAATCTCTTGAGCCGGAACTCCAAACGGAAGATGAAGGACCGGCCGCTGCAGCGATCCCCGAAACGTCTCCTATCGCTAAGTACCTCGCACGAGGCGGGGAAGGACGACGCCTGCGCTCCACGCAAATGGTCGCCGATGTCGTGGATGAGGTTGACAAGGTCATCTCACGTGATGAGCTGAAAATCGTTTTCTTTCAAAAGTTTCCGCGAGAAGAGATGGAACGGCTGTGGGAGCGGGCCGATAACGCCTTTGGCAACGCGTTGGCTCGTGCGGCGAAGGAGAAGCTCATCAGGCGTGACAAGAAGGGCGATATTGATTACTACGCCTCCCACGCGGTCGTCGAACGGCTGCGACAGGAGAGGGAAGCCGCCAATCCGAAGGCGAATGAGGAGGACCAATGATAAGGCTTGGGGCTTAACTCCGTTGAAGCCTGGACGCAGGTGAGTTGAGCCCTACCGGGGCCGAGCAGGATTGTGCCCTGCCCGACCCCGCAGCCCCGTAGGGAGGCATCTGGATACGCGATCCAGAGACCGGTGGTACAGGTCGAAGCTAGCCGGGTGACGACCCGGCTGGCAAGCGCACACCCCGATTTGGGTCGACATCGTGACCCGCGAAATGGCAGCCGGCGGCGGGCGACGGGCCAGCGAAACCCGCCACCGGGCCGGTTTGGGGCCGGGCTGGGCACTGCTGGTGAACCAGCCCGGCCTGCTCAATAAGCGATCACGTCGCCGGGGTAACCCCGCGCCTCACTGCGCCGTGCTCGACGCGGTGGGTCGACCATGCTGGGAGCCTTAGGCCGGTATGCACCGCCCTCTGCCGGGGCGGCGTGCTCGTGACCCGGCGGCACCGGGCACCATCGACCCGACAACTATCCAGGGTTACGAAAAGCTGTACCGCACCCACATAGCGCCGGTATTCGGTAGCAAGCCAGTGGCTTCCATCACCACTGCGGACGTGGCTCAGTTTCGGGCCGATCTTCTAGCGCCGCATCAGGAACGGTCCTACGTCACGCGCGGTAAAGCCAGTGCTGCCACGGCCCGGCGGAAGCGCGCAAATGTGCAGCGCTCACCTAAAACGGTGAAGCACATCGTCGGAGCGCTCAAGCGGATACTGGATGTGGCCGTGGACGATCAGGCCATTGCCGCTAATCCCGTGGTGGTGAACCGTCGGCACAGCACCAAGCGGCGAGCTACCGCAGGTAGGGAGCCCTTCAAGCACCGCCCGTTGGCAAGCAACGAAGTTGCAGCGCTATATGACTGGATAGCCACCGAGCGCAGTAACTCGGTGTACGCGTTGGCGGTGCTGTTCACCGCCTACACGGGCGTTCGCGCAGCCGAGCTGCAAGGCCTACAAGTGCAGGACGTCACGCTCTCGGACATTGCGGGAACCGTAGGAGCCGTACGCATTGCACGCACCAAGAAGAAGGCCCGCGCAGCTGTCACAGATAGCGAGCAAGCCGACGCACGTGAGGTGAGCCCGTCGTAGTGGTCCAGTCGTTGTGGGACTCTGTTGCCCGAGTGTTCGGGCAGGAAGAATCGACGACGACATGGCATCGAACAAGCGCCGGCGGCATACGCCGGATCAGATAATCCGCAAACTCGCCGAGGGCAACAAGCTGCTCGCCTCGGGCCAAGAGGCGGCCGAGGTGTGTCGGCATTTGGAGATCGCGGAATCGACGTGGCATCGCTGGCTGGCCCAGTACGGCGGCATGAAGGCCAACGACGCCAAGCGGCTCAAAGAGCTCGAGGCCGAGAACGCCCGCCTCAAGAAACTGGTCGCCAACCAAGCCCTCGACATCGACATGCTCAAGGAGATCGGGTCGGGAAACTTCTGACCCCGAACCGCAAACGCCGCGCAGCGACCATGCTGCGCGAGCGGTTCGGGGTCTCTGAACGCCGCGCCTGTACCGTCGTCGGTCTGCACCGTTCCACGATGCGCCTGACGCCGCCACCGATCAGCACCGAGGAATCCGAGCTACGTGCCTGGCTGCGCCGGTTCTCCACCGACCGGCCCCGCTGGGGGTGGCGGCGGGCGGCCAAGATGGCCCGCCGAGCGGGTAGGCGGGTCAACAACAAGCGCATCCGGCGGCTGTGGCGCGAGGAGGGCCTGCGGGTCCCTCAGCGGCGCCGTAAGAAGCGTTTGTCCGGTATCGGTGTCGCCGTGGGCGCGATGTCACCGATTCGGCCGAATGTCATCTGGGCGATGGACTTCCAGTTCGACACCACCGCCGATGGCCGCACGTTGAAGATGCTCAACGTGATCGATGAGTTCACCCGCGAAGCCCTGGCCATCGAGGTCGACCGCAGCATCGACGCCGACGGCGTGGTCGCCGTGCTGGAAGGCCTCGCCCTGGCGCACGGAGCGCCGCACTATGTGCGCTTCGACAATGGCCCGGAGTTCGTCGCGCACGCGGTGGCCGATTGGTGCCGATTCAACAGTGCCGGTTCACTTTTCATCGATCCCGGCTCGCCATGGCAGAACGCATTCATCGAATCGTTCAACGGCAGGCTACGTGACGAACTGCTCAACTCGTGGCGCTTCGACTCCCTGCTGGAAGCCAGAGTGATCATCGAGGACTGGCGTCGCGACTACAACGCCAACCGACCCCACACCGCCCACGGCGAACTCACCCCGGCCGAGTTTGCCCTACAGTGGGCCACGGCCCACCAACCGAAAGTTGCATAGCGACTGGACCACCAAACGGGTCCCCCTCA
>NZ_QMEV01000082.1 GCF_003284935.1 Mycobacterium colombiense | reverse complement strand
ACGCCGACGGCCAGGGCCCGCGCCAGCGGGTCGACCAGATCCGTCCGGCCCTGCTCCTTGAGCGCCAGGATCGCGTGCCGGCGCGCGTTGGCGTAGCGGCCGAGCGCGAACACCGGGACGCCCGCGTCGATGCGCGGGTTCACCACGTGCGGCTGATCGAGTTGGACCGTCAGCTCCGCGGCGCAGGCGTCGCACCACCGGGTCGACGGTGCCCCGCAGCCGCCGCATTCGGCGGGTAGGAACAGGTCGAGCATGACGCCAGTGTGCCGGGCGGGGCTGACATGGTTGGCCTTGCGCTAGCTAGTTACCGGAGGCTTCCATCATCGCTGGCCGATGGGCTCCGATGGCGTAAAGACCACTGGCATCGACTCCGGTCCGCTGACGAAGTTGGCCGGCCGCAACGGAACCTGTGCGCAGCTCGCGAGCCGTAGGTCGGGCAGCCGGTCGAGCACCCGTGCGAGCATCAACGAAAGTTCCAAGCGCGCCAACTGATTTCCCAGGCAGAAATGCGTGCCGAAGCCGAACGCCAGGTGATTGTTCGGGTCCCGGTCGATACGGAAACGGTCCGGGTCGCCGAAAACGTCTTCGTCGAAGTTGGCCGACTCGAACAAGAGCAGGATCTTTTCGCCGCGATGGAGCCGGACCCCGTGGAACTCGGTTTCCGCGGCAAGCGTGCGGCACATGTTCTTGATCGGCGAGGTCCACCGCAGCATCTCCTCCACCGCCCCGGGCAGCAGACTCGGGTCTCGTCGTAGCCGCTCCCATTGGTCGCGATGCCGCAGCAATCGCTCGATCCCGCCCGAGAGGGTGTGCCGGGTGGTTTCGTCGCCGCCGATGAGGATCAGCAGTGACTCGTAAATCAGTTCGTCGTCCGACAACCTCCGGCCGGCGACTTCGGCGTTTGCCAGCACACTGAACAGGTCGTCGGTCGGTTCCCGCCGGCGCTGCGCGATGGTTTCCTTGGCGAACGAGGTGTACGCGCCAAACGCGTCCATGACCGCTTGCAGCGAAGCCTCATCCGGCGACCTCGGGCCGCCCACCAGCTCTTCGGACCATTTCAGCAGCGTCGCGCGGTCGTCGGGCAGCACCCCGAGCATGTCGCCGATCACCGCCATCGGCAGCGGTGCGGCGATGTCGCGGACGAAGTCGCAAGCTCCGGCCTCGCACACGTCGTCGATCAACTCGTCGCACAACCTCGAGATCGACGACGACTTGTCCTTTATCCTCCTGCCGGTGAACGCCGCGCTGACCAGCCTGCGCCGCACCAGGTGTTCCGGATCGTCCATGTCGATCATGTACGGCATCGCCGGGTATGCGGGCCGGATGCCGCCGGCATTGGAAAACAGCTGCGGGTTGCGCTCGACATCGATGACGGCCCGGTACGTAGCGGCCGCGGCCAGGTCGTTGCGGTCGCGGAAGATCGGCTGATTCGCCCGCATCCAGCGATACGCTTCGCGGGCGCGGCCGTTGGCGTAGAAGTGGCCGTCCGTGAGATCTATGTCGGGTGTCTGCCAGGTGTCCCCCATGCGCGTTAACGCTAGGCGTGCCAACGGAACTCGCCTAGCCACAGCGCGCGCATCGGCGGCCGGAAGACGCAGCTACGCGGAGCGCCGCAAGGTCTGCGCGGGTGGCTCACCGTAGCGAGCGGCATGCACGGCGGCGAACCGGCCGAGGTTGCTGAAGCCCCAGTGGTACGCCACCGAGGCCACCGTTGTCGTCGACGGGTCGGAATGCAGCAGCGCCTGGTGCGCGCGGCGTAGCCGGACTTCGCGGAGGTAGGACATCGGGGAGGTGCCGAGGTACCGCTGAAAACCCTGCTGCAGCGACCGGACGCTGACGTTGCACCGGGCGGAGATTGCCGTCAGGGTCAGTGGCGCATGCGCTTCCTCTTGGATGATTTCGATCGCGGTGCGGATGGCGCGTGGCGCGATCAGGCGCGCTGTACCGGCGAGGGCATCACGATGGCCGTGCTCGACGGCCAGCCAAAAGCCGCGCACCAAGCTCTCGGCAAACGGCAGCCCGACCATGGGGTGATTGAGCAAGCCGTCCGGACGGAAGAACTGCTCCTTGAACAGCAAGAGCATGTCGATCCAGCTTCGAGTCGGTTCTGCGCGCATCGGTAGCACGGGGTTGAGGTCGATGTGTGCCGCCGCGGAGTGACCGAGCGCATCGCTGAGTGCGTCGTTAGCCGTGCAGGCGTCGATCCGAAAACAGGTCATCTTGGTTCCCGCCGCCCACCGCGCCGCACCCAGCCCGCGCGGCGCGTACACGGTCGCGGTGCCGGGACCGGCGCTGAACGTCAATCCGCTGCGGACCCGTTCCGTGCGTCCGGTCTCCAGGACCAGCACGCGATACGCGCCGCATTCGGCGCCGTTATCCATCCACGTATCCGAACCGACGACGAATTCGGAAACCGTTACCGGACCCATCTGACCCAGCCGCTGAACCAAGGAAAACGATTCGGGGTCGGTCTTCAGCTTCAAGTGCGGGCGGCCACAGCAAGCGAGGGCGAACTCGTCGAAACTCCTCAGCGAGCCCCAGTCAGACGCCGCCGAAACATTTTCTGCCCCTTGCGCACTGTGTCGCTCGACTGGACTCGCCAACATCTCTCCCACCCGCGCTACGCCAACGGTAACGCTAACGATATTGCACTGATCCGCCGACATGGGCAACGCGCGTCTGCCCGTTCCCGCGCATTTGCGCGAAATGGCCACGATCGTGCACACGTCGGCCTCTGACGATGTCGACCGCCTTTGCCGACGGCAGGAACGCCTTCATCGGGCGGCATGCGATTAACGAGGGACGCCATCGGCATGCGTTGTGATCGCCCCCAAAGTTCGCAAAGATGAAGGCGTGCCGACTTTATCGATCACCAGCGCACAGCATTTCGCGTGATGGCTGCGTTCGACGACGGTGTGCGAGCCAAGCTCGATGCCAACATGCGCAATTGGGACGCGCGGGTACCGGTCCACGCGCAGAGCCGGTTCTACGGCATCGGCAGTCGCGACCCGATGAGCTGGTTTGCCCCGTTCGAATGGCGCGACCTCGGCCCGCTCGTGGATCGCGAGATCGTGCATCTGCAATGCCATTTGGGCACGGAGACGATGGCCTTCGCCCGCAAGGGCGCGACGACCACCGGGCTGGATTTCTCGAGCGCTTCCGTGCGGGAAGCCCGGCAGATTGCGTGCCAGTTCGGCTTGTCGATCGACTATGTGTGCGCCGACGTCTATGACGCCGTCGACGTGCTTGGGGCGCAGCGGTTCGACATCGTCTATACGGGCAAGGGGGCGCTCTGCTACCTGCCGGACCTACCGGCCTGGGACGACACGGTGACGAGACTGCTCAGGCCCGGGGGGTTCCTCTATGTGGTGGAGTTTCATCCGTTGCTGAACGCGCTGGGCACCACCCAGAAGCCGGGATTGCCAGACGATTTGACCATTCGGCACGACTATCTAGGTGGGCGCGGTCCTGTCGAGCGCGACAGCGCCCACAGCTACACCGACGGCCCGCCCCTGCGCGGTCCCACCCGACACTACGAGTGGCCACACGGCCTGGGGGATGTTGTCACCGCCATCGCACGGGCCGGTCTGGTCATCGAAAGCCTCACGGAGACAGACCTTCTGCCTTGGCCCCGCTGGCCGCGGATGGTGCGCGCCGATGGCGGGTGGTGGACACTGCCGCCGAGCGAGCCGACGTTTCCCGTCATGTATGGCCTCAAGGCCACCAAACCCGATCCGACGAACCTCACCGGTCGCCTCGCAGATAGCTAGGTTCCGTTGACGGGCAAGGTCACAAAGCCGATCCCGTCGACAACGATCGGGCTCGAGTTGCAGCAGCGCGCAATAGAATTCGATACTGTCGCGAGACGGCGCGAGCGCTGGAAATGCCGCCCCACCGGAATCCCAGCAGCAGAATCAATCGCGTTCCCGGTCGGACAGCGCGTCTCACTGCGCCCCCTCACCGCGTCCGCGATCACCGCACCCGCGGGCCGCCGAGTCGAGCGCCTGGGCGTCGGTGATCACCACGCTGCCGCGTTCCAGGCGAATCGAGCCGCATTCCGCGAAATCGCGCAACGTCGCGTCGACCACGCGCGGAGCGGCTCCCACCAGCATGGCGAAATCCGTCAATGCCATGTCGTGAACCACACGCACCGCGTCGCCGTCGCGCCAACCAAACCGCTGGCTCAACATCAACAGCCGGCTCGCAGTGCGGCTTCGGGCATCGGCCAACGCGAAGTCGACCAGCGAGTTCGCCGCCTCCCTGGCCCACCGGGCGAACAGCCGCAGTAGTTGCTCGCCGATCTCCGGTCGTTTGGCCATCCAGACGAGGAGTTGATCGCGTGCGATCGGCGCGACCACCACATCGGTCAGTGTTGTCAGGCTGAAGCCACGCGAATCAGGATCGAAAAGTGTTTTGACACCGAAGATTTGGGACGGACCGAGGACCGTGAGCCCGATCTCGCGGCCGTCGGGGCACCGAAACGTCAGTTCAGCCTTTCCGGAGACGATGACGTAGACGTGGCCGTCAAAGTCGGATTGCGCGTCAATCCGGTGCCCCCGCGGGAATCGTTGCGGCTCGAGCTGGGTGGAAAAGTCCGATACCACCGCTGGGTCGGTCCTGGCAAAGAGGCCGGTTGCGCCCAATGCCTGATAGACGTCGCGGCTTTCACAATGGCGGCGTGTTCGCACGAGGGTAAAGCTATGCAATTCAACGGAAATGGCCTAGCCGTTGCGCGCATGATCGTGGCCACGCCGCGCTGGCGATCGCTAGCCCGGCAGCACCGGTGCCGCCCCGGGCACCGTGAGCCCGGGCACCTCCGACCAGCCCTGCTGACCGTCGGCCGACGGCGAATACTGCAGCACCCCTTGGGGTCCCGCGACGTAGGCCGTCGACGGGTTGGCGACCACCGTCGTCACCGGCATCTGCAGGCCGTGCGGCGGCGCGTCGGAGTTCACCCCGTCGATGTTCACGTAGGACACCGGATGGCTGGCGTCGGTGCGGGTCACCACGATGTCGTCACCGGTGCGCCACGACAGCGACACCACCGAATTGCCCAACCCGAATCCGAGCCGGCGCGGGAAGGTCAGGGCGTACTGCCCGGCCTGGGTCTGCTCGACGCTGGCCAGGATCACCTGGCCGCCGATCACCATCGCGGCGCGGGTGCTGTCGCGCGACAGCTGCAGGTCGGTGATCGGCCCCGGGAACCGGGTCGCCACCGCCACCGAATCCACCGGCAGGCGGGCGGGTTGGCCGGAGGCCGGCTCCTGGATGGCCCGCAACACGTTGTTGCCGTCGATGACCACCCACACCACGTCGTCCAGCGACCAGGTGGGCCGCGACAGGCTGTGCCCGTCGGCGGCCTGCACCGCTTCCTGGCCGAGATCACCGATCCACAGGGACGCGGCCATGTCCGGCGCGCCGCGGTGCAGCGTCACCACCGACGCCACCTGCCGGCCGGTGCGCGACAGCGCGGCGCCGGTCTGGTCGCCCACCCGGCCGAACGCCCCGGGCACCGTGACGGTGTGCTGGCCGTCCAACGACACCAGCGAGCCGCTAACCAGTGCGTGCAGCCCCGCCCCGGCGCCGTCGGCGGCGCCGGGATCGGTGGCCGCGACGTCGGAGGTGGTCCATCCGTCGCGGAACCGGTCGTCCAGGGGCGCGCCGTCGGCGTTGATCACATAGGGCCCGCGGATGTCGGCCCTGGCCAGGGTCCAAATGATCTGTGCCGCAAGCAGTTGCCGGCTATGCGGATCGGTGGTGGACAGCTTCTCGAGCTCGACCCGCGCGCCGCCGTAGCCGCGCCCGATGCCGTTCTTGCCGCCGTCGGCGCGGGTCACCGGCCCGCGCAGCCGTAGCGGCGGGGCGAGCAGGTTGCGCACCGTGTGCGCCATCTCCGGGCGCGGCCCGGCGATCACCTTGGAGATGAGCTCGGTGGCCAACTGGTCGTGGTCGGGCACCGCGACGTAGCGCGGGTCGGGGACCACCGTCTTGCCGGTGGGGTCGGCGAAGTACAGCGTGTTGCGTTTGTAGGTGGACTGGAACTGCTGCCAGTCCAGGAACACCCCGTTGGGCAGCCGGTCGATGCGCCAGCCGCCGGAGGTCTTGACCAATTCGATCGGCCCGGGGTCGGGCAGCACGCCCTCGGCGGTCTCGAACACCCCCACGTCGGACAGCGAACCCAAGATGTCCGCCCGCATGGTCGCCGAAACCCGTTCGGCCGCACGCGTTTCGACGAACACTACGTGGTCGATCAGCAACGCGCTGCCGGCGTCGTCCCACGCGTTGGACGCCGACTGGGTGAGGAACTGTCGGGCGGCCAGGTGACGGTTCGCGGGATCGGCTGTGGCCTTGAAGAATTCGCGCAGCAGCACGTCGGGGTCCATGCCCGGCGTCGGCTTGGGCAGGTTCGACGGCGCCGGCCGCTCGACGGTGCCGATGGCCTGCGGCGCCGACGAACTGGGCACCCCGGCGCAGCCGGCGAGCAGCATGGCCAGCATCAGCAGACCCAACAGCCGCCGCATCACGGGGTCCTCTCGGCCGGCTCTCGTTGCCGCGTACGGTCTTTCGCGTGCTGCGGGCCGGTGGACGGGGGCTGCGGAATCGGCTTCATGGGCAGCGGGCTGGTGGTGACCTTGTGACCGCGCACCAACGGCAGCGTCAGCCGGAAGCACGAGCCCTCCCCGGGTTCGCCCCACGCCTCCAAGCGGCCCTGGTGCAGTCGCGCGTCCTCGATGCTGATGGCCAGGCCCAGCCCGGTGCCCCCGGAACGACGCACCCGCGACGGGTCGGCCCGCCAGAACCGGCTGAACACCAACTTCTCCTCGCCGGGCCGCAGCCCCACCCCGTAGTCGCGGACGGTGACGGCCACCGTGTCCTCGTCGGCGGCCATCCGGATCTTGACCGGCTTGTGCTCGGCGTGGTCGATGGCGTTGGCGATCAGGTTGCGCAGGATCCGCTCCACCCGGCGGGTGTCGACTTCGGCGATCACCTCTTCGGTCGGCAGGTCCACCTTCAGCTCGATGCCGGCGTCCTCGGCCAGATGCCCGACGTTGCTCAGCGCGCTCTGCACCGTGGTGCGCAGATCGACGGCCTCGACCGACAGCTCCGCGACACCGGCGTCGTGCCGGGAGATTTCCAGCAGGTCGTTGAGCAGTGACTCGAACCGGTCCAGCTCGTTGACCATCAGCTCGGTGGAGCGCGCCAGCGTGGGATCCAGGTCGGCGCTGTGGTCATAGATCAGGTCGGCGGCCATCCGCACGGTGGTCAGCGGGGTGCGCAGTTCGTGGCTGACGTCGGAAGTGAAGCGGCGCTGCAGATTACCGAACTCCTCCAGCTGGGTGATCTGGCGCGACAGGCTCTCGGCCATGTCGTTGAAGGACATGGCCAGCCGGGCCATGTCGTCCTCGCCGCGCACCGGCATGCGTTCGGACAGATGCCCTTCGGCGAAGCGTTCGGCGATCCGCGACGCCGATCGCACCGGCACCACCACCTGCCGCGACACCAGCAGCGCGATGCCGGCCAGCAGCACCAGCAGCACCGCGCCGCCGGTGATCATGGTGCCGCGCACCAGCTGGATGGTGGCCTGCTCGTTCTTGAGCGGAAAAATCAGGTACAGCTCCAGGTTGGCCACCTGAGACGACGCCGGCGTGCCGACGATCAGCGCCGGTCCGGAGAACCCGTCGGTGTGCACGGTGGCGTACTGGTAGGACGCCTGCCCGGCCTTGACGAAGCCGCGCAACGAAGCGGGCACCTGGTCGACGGGGCCGGCGGTGGTCGCCGCGCGCGGGCCGTCGCCCGGCACCATCAGCACCGCGTCGAACGCCCCGGCCAACCCCGCGCCGGAGGCCGGGTCGGTCTTGGAGGTCAGCGTGTTGCGCGCCAGCTGCAGGCTGCTGTCCAGGGACCGCGCCTCTTCGCCGTTGACGATCCCGCCCACGGTGGTGCGCGCCCGCTCGATCTGTTCGATGGCGGCCTTGACCTTGACGTCGAGCACGCGGTTGGTGACCTGAGAGGTCAACACGAATCCGAGCGCCAGGATGACCGCCAGGGACAGCCCCAGGGTCAGCGCCACCACCCGCAGTTGCAACGAGCGCCGCCAGGCGATGGCCACAGCGCGACTCACCGCGCCCATGCCACGAGACATGGGGCCGGAACGTCCCCAGCGGCTCCGAGTGCGTCGCCGGGAGCCCCAGATCACTGCCGGCGCTCCTCCCTAACGCGACGCTCTACGACGTCGCCGCCGGTCACGGAGGTCCGGCCTTGTAACCCACTCCTCGAACGGTCAACACTACGGTCGGGTTTTCAGGGTCTTTCTCAACCTTGGCGCGCAGACGCTGGACGTGCACGTTCACCAGGCGGGTATCCGCCGGGTGACGATAGCCCCACACCTGTTCGAGCAGCACATCACGAGTAAACACCTGCCGCGGTTTGCGCGCCAACGCCACCAGCAAGTCGAATTCCAGCGGTGTCAGGGAGATCTGCTCGCCGTTGCGGGTGACCTTGTGCGCCGGCACGTCGATCTCGACGTCGGCGATGGACAGCATCTCGGCGGGCTCGTCGTCGTTGCGCCGCAGCCGCGCCCGCACCCGCGCCACCAGCTCCTTGGGCTTGAACGGCTTCATGATGTAGTCGTCGGCGCCCGACTCGAGGCCCAGGACCACGTCGACGGTGTCGGTCTTGGCGGTCAGCATCACGATCGGCACGCCGGAGTCGGCGCGCAGCACCCGGCACACGTCGATGCCGTTCATGCCGGGCAGCATCAGGTCCAACAACACCAAATCGGGGCGCAGTTCGCGCACCGCAGTCAGGGCCTGGGTGCCGTCACCGATGACCGCGGTGTCGAAACCCTCCCCACGAAGCACGATGGTGAGCATCTCGGCGAGCGAAGCGTCGTCATCGACGACCAAAATCCTTTGCCTCATGGAGTCCATGGTGTCACCAGATCGGGACAAAGCTCGGACATCACACGGGCGTTTCTCCTTCGAAACGGCCGAATCGTGACAAATCTGTGCTAGTTGGCGGCCAAATCGGCGGCCAGCCGGCCCGGATCGACGTCCGCGTCGACGCTGCGCCAACGGCCACCCCAGGCCGCGGCGGCCAGCCCGGCGTAGACCGCGCCGGTGCGTTGCTGCAGCCCGTCGTCGCGTTCGTAGCTGTCGCGCGCCCGGCCCGGATCGGACTCGGCCCGGCTGCGGGCCCGCTGCCCCGCCAGCTCGGCCGTCACCGCGAGCAGCACCTGCCAGTCGGGCGCGGGCAGGCCGAGGCGCCCGTACTCCAGCGCGTGTATCCATGCCACGGCCGGCCCGCCCGCGTCCTGATGCAGACGGGCTGCCGTGTAGGCCGCGTTGGAGGCGACGTAGCGATCCATGATCACCACGTCGTGCTCGCGGCGCAGCGCCTCGATGTCGGCGACGGCCCCGGCGCGATCCAGCGCGAACAGCATCGCCATGGCATAGGCCGACGACGCGAGATCACCGTGCTCGCCGTGCAGGGCCTCGGCCGCGAGGTCGGCGATCACCGACTGCCCGTACCGGGGGAAGGCCAGCATGGCAACCGACTTGCCGTCCGCTTCGAAGACGTTGCGCAGCTTGTCCGTCAGCGTCCGCTTGCCGGCGCCGTCAATGCCTTCGATCGCGATCAGCACGGCGCGAGCCTATCGCCGCCGAGTGCCACGCCGGCGCGACACTCGGCGGCCGGGCGGCTCAGTAGCGGTAGTGGTCGGCCTTGTAGGGGCCGTCGACGTCGACGCCGATGTACTCGGCCTGCTCCTTGGTCAGCTTGGTCAGCTGGCCGCCGAGCGCCTCGACGTGGATGCGCGCCACCTTCTCGTCGAGGTGCTTGGGCAGCCGGTAGACCTCGTTGTCGTACTCGTCGTTCTTGGTCCAGAGCTCGACCTGGGCGATGACCTGGTTGGAGAAGCTGTTGCTCATCACGAACGACGGGTGTCCGGTGGCGTTGCCCAGGTTCAGCAGCCGGCCCTCGGACAGCAGGATGATCGACTTGCCGGTGTCCGGGAACGTCCACAGGTCCACCTGCGGGCGGATGTTGGTCTTGGTGGCGCCGGACTTCTCCAGCCGTGCGACCTGGATCTCGTTGTCGAAGTGGCCGATGTTGCCCAGGATCGCCTTGTCCTTCATCGCCTTCATGTGCTCGAGGGTGATGATGTCCTTGTTCCCGGTGGTGGTGATGATGATGTCGGCCTCGCCGATCACGTCCTCCACCCGCTTGACGTCGAAGCCCTCCATCAGCGCCTGCAGGGCGTTGATCGGGTCGATCTCGGTGACGGTGACCCGCGCGCCCTGGCCCGCGACCGACTCGGCCGAACCCTTGCCGACGTCGCCGTAGCCGCAGATCAGGACCTTCTTGCCGCCGATCAGCACGTCGGTGCCGCGGTTGATGCCGTCGATCAGCGAGTGCCGGCAGCCGTACTTGTTGTCGAACTTGCTCTTGGTGACCGAGTCGTTGACGTTGATCGCCGGGAACGCCAGGTCACCGGCCGCGGCGAACTGGTAGAGCCGCAGCACGCCGGTGGTGGTCTCCTCCGAGACACCCTTGATCGACGCGGCGATCTTGGTCCACTTGTCCTTGTCGGTCTCGAAGCGCTTGCGCAGCAGGTTCAAAAACACGCGGTGCTCGGTCGAGTCGTCCTCGTCGTCGGGCGGCACGACGCCGGCCTTCTCGTACTGCGCGCCGCGCAGCACCAGCATGGTGGCGTCCCCGCCGTCGTCCAAAATCATGTTGGCCGGCTCGTCGGGCCACGTCAGCACCTGCTCGGCCGCCCACCAGTACTCCTCGAGCGTCTCGCCCTTCCACGCGTACACCGGAACGCCCTTGGGCTCCTCGGGGGTGCCGTGCGGGCCGACGACCACCGCGGCCGCGGCGTGGTCCTGGGTGGAGAAGATGTTGCAGGACGCCCAGCGCACCTCGGCGCCCAGCGCGACGAGGGTCTCGATCAGCACCGCGGTCTGCACGGTCATGTGCAGCGAACCGGAGATGCGCGCGCCCTTGAGCGGCTGCACGTCGTGGTACTCGCGGCGCAGCGACATCAGACCCGGCATCTCCTGCTCCGAGAGCTCGATGTCCCGGCGACCGTAATCCGCCAACGACAAATCGGCGACCTTGAAATCGATGCCGTTTCGAACGTCGGGGGTGAGTGCGTTTTCGGTCGTCGTCATAGCGTGTTCTTCCTTTTTCGGCTCGCTCGGATCCAAGCGGTAATTAGCTTAGGTATGTTCTTGCGCCACTGTAGTCGCGGGTGCGCGCCGACCTCGGTTCAGGGAAGGACTCAGGGGACGTTGACGACGCCGTGCCGTTCGGCGAACGGCGTCATCAACCGGGCCAGATCGGCCGCCACGTCGTGGTCCGCCTCTGGTGGCATCGACACGTAGCTCAGCGCCAGCCGCACGATGGCCCGCGCCAGCACACCGGCGTCCTCGTCGCTGGTGGCCACCCAGCTCTGCGTCAGCGCCGTGGTCAGCCGCTCGGAGGCCCGGTTGATGATGGGCGCGCTGTCGGTGGTGATGAGCTGCAGCAGGTCGGGTTTGGCCACGCCGGTGAGCAGCGAGATCACCAGCGGGTCGGCGGCCGACTCGGCGAAGAAGGAACGGAAACCCTGCAGGAACGCCTCGTGGATGTGCCCGACGTTGGCGTCGATCGCGGACCCGACGGCGTCGACCAGGCGATCGGCCAGGCGCAGCGCATACCCCTGCGCCAGGCCCTGGCGCGAGCCGAACTCGTTGTAGATCGTCTGCCGGCTGATGCCCGCGGCGCGGGCCACGTCCGACAGGGTGATGGCGGACCAGTCCCGGGTTCCCAGCAGGTCCCGCATCGCGTCCAGCACCGAGTCGCGCAGCAGGGCGCGCGAGGCCTCGGCGTAGGGCATCCGCTTCACAGGCGCGACAATAGCGGCTTTGGCGGCCGCATCGGCGGTGATCACGGCCGGGCGATCTCGACCATTTCGAAGTCGGTCTTCGCCGCGCCGCAGTCCGGGCAGCTCCAGTCCTCGGGAATGTCGTCCCAGCGGGTCCCGGGGGCGATGCCGTCCTCGGGCCAGCCCTTGGCCTCGTCGTATTCGAAGCCGCACTGCACGCAGACGAACAGCTTGTAGTCCTCGCTCATGGGTTCACTCCTACTAGTTCGAAATCGACCTTCTCGCGCACCGCACAATCGGGGCAGCACCAGTCCTCGGGGATGTCGGCGAAGGGTGTGCCCGGCCGAAAGCCTTCCCGCGGTTCGCCTTTCGCCTCGTCGTAGACGTAATCGCAGCCCGGGCAGCGGAAGGCGGTCATGCCAGGCCCGCCTGGGCGGCCCCGTAGCGGGCCAGCAGCTTCTCACGCAGCCGCGGCGCGATGTTGACGCGGGTGATGTCGCCGTCGTAATGCTCCAGCACCCGGTGATCCATCACCCTGCGCCACAGCGGCGGAAAGTAGGTGAGCGAGATCATCGAGGCGTAGCCGCTGGGCAGGTTGGGAGCGCCGTCCATGCTGCGCAGCGTCTGGTACCGGCGGGTCGGGTTGGCGTGGTGGTCGCTGTGCCGCTGCAGGTGGTAGAGGAACAGGTTGGTCACCACGTGGTCGGAGTTCCAGCTGTGCGCCGGGGTGCAGCGCTCGTAGCGGCCGCTCGAATTCTTCTGCCGCAGTAGGCCGTAGTGCTCCAGGTAGTTGACCGACTCGAGCAGGCTGAAGCCGAAGACCGCCTGGATGACCACGAAGCCGATCAGCGCCGGGCCGAAGATCGCGATGAGCGCGCCCCACAGCACCACCGACATCAGCCAGGCGTTGAGCACGTCGTTGGACAGATAGGTCTTGGGGTGCCACGGACTTGCACCCTGCCGGCGGATCCGTTGCGCCTCCAACGTCAGCGACGAGCGCAGGCTGCCGAATACGCTGCGCGGCAAGAACTCCCAGAACGTCTCCCCGAAGCGGGCCGACGCGGGGTCCTCCGGGGTGGCGACGCGCACGTGGTGGCCGCGGTTGTGCTCGATGTAGAAGTGCCCGTAGCAGGTTTGGGCCAGGGTGATCTTGGCCAGCCAGCGTTCCAGCGAGTCCTTCTTGTGGCCCATCTCGTGCGCGGTGTTGATGCCGACGCCGCCCAGCACGCCGACCGACAGGGCCAGGCCCAGCTTGCCCGCCCAGCCAAGGCCGCCGTCAAATCCGAGCCATCCCAGGTTCGAGGCGGTGAACAGGTAGGCGCCCATCACCACGCTCAGGTACTGGAACGGGATGTACACGTAAGTGCAGTAGCGGTAGTACTTGTCGTTCTCCAAACGCTCCATGACCTCGTCGGGCGGGTTCTGCCCGTCGGGACCGAAACGCAGGTCCAGGATCGGCAACAGGACCCACAGCAGGATCGGCCCGATCCACAGCGGCACTTGCGCGGCGGCGTGCCAGCCGAGCCGGTTGAGGCCCCAGACGAGCGGCAACACCACGAACAGCGCCGTCGGCGCGATCAGCCCCATCAGCCACAGGCGGCGCTTCTTGTCACGCCAGACGAGCGGCTCGGATTCCTGGCCGACTTGCGGTTCGAATGTGGTCATCTGCCAAACCTCCTTGTGAGTCACACCACGTTGAGGTTGGACAATACTGCCGTCTGCGTCTTGTGTCTAGACAAACAGCGGGTATTTGTAAAGAATGGTTGGCTAGGGCACCGGGCTGTGCGGATCGGCCTCCAGCGACTCGCTGGGCTGGGCCTCCCCTTCCGCCCGCCGGCCCTGCAGCGAATGCCAATAGCCGTAGCCGGCGTAGATCGCCGTGCCGACCACCAACCACACCCCGAACCGGACCCAGGTGAGCGCGGTGAGGTTGAGCATCAGCCACAGGCACGCGGCGATCGACGCGATCGGCAGCACCGGCACCCACGGCGCCTTGAAACCGCGTTCCAGGTCCGGCCGCGTGCGGCGCAACACGATCACGCCGGCCGAGACCAGGACGAAGGCGAACAGGGTTCCGACGTTCACCATCTCCTCGAGCTTGGTGATGGGAAACACCGACGCGGTCACGGCCACCACCAGGGCGACCAGCACGGTGATCCGCACCGGGGTGCCCCGCGATCCCGTCTTGGCCAACGACCGCGGCAACAGCCCGTCGCGCGCCATCGCGAACAGGACCCGGCACTGGCCGAGCATCAGCACCATCACCACGGTGGTCAGGCCGGCCAGCGCGCCGATGGAGATGATCTTGCTCGCCCAGTGGATGCCGTTCGCGGTGAAGGCCGTGGCCAGATTGGCCTGCCCGCGGCCCCGGACCGTCTTGAGCTGGGTGTAGGACACCATGCCGGACAGCACCACCGCGACCGCGACGTAGAGCAGGGTCACGATGCCCAGCGACGCCAGGATTCCCCGCGGCACGTCGCGCTGCGGGTTCTTGGTCTCTTCGGCCATGGTGGCGACGATGTCGAACCCGACGAACGCGAAGAACACGATGGACGCCCCCGCCAACACGCCGTACCAGCCGTAGTGGCTGCTGTGCGCGCCGGTCAGCAACGACAGGACGGACTGGTCGATGCCCTTGGCCTCGCCGCCGGCCTCCGCCTTCGGAATGAACGGCGAGTAGTTGGCCCGCTTGATGTAGAACACGCCGACCACCACGACAAAGATCACCACCGACACCTTGATCGCGGTGACCACCGCGGAGAACCTCGATGACAACTTCGTGCCCAACGCGATCAGGGTGGCCACGCCGCCGACGATCACCAACGCCCCCCAGTCCAGCTGGACCGAGCCGAATTTCGCTGTGCCGCCGGCGAATCCGAACACCGTGCCCAGGTAGCTCGACCAGCCCTTGGCCACCACGGCGGCACCGATCGCCAATTCCAGCACCAGGTTCCAGCCGATGATCCAGGCCAAGAACTCCCCGAAGGTGGCATAGGAGAAGGTGTAGGCGCTACCGGCCACCGGCAACATCGAGGCGAACTCGGCGTAGCACAGCGCGGCCAGCGCGCAGGTGCCCGCCGCGATCACGAACGACACCCAGATGGCGGGGCCGGTGATGTCGCCGGTGGTGGACGCGGTGACCGTGAAGATGCCCGCCCCGATCACCACCGCGACACCGAAGACGACCAGGTCTCGCCAGGTCAGGTCCTTGCGCAGCTTGGTGTCCGGCTCGTCGGTGTCGGCGATTGATTGCTCGATCGACTTGGTCCGCCATCGATTGGCCATGCATGAGCCCTTTCCCAACGCTGGGAGCCATTTGGTCCGTCACAGTACTGGGTACTCTCCGCCAATGCCGGACAGCACAGCAACGGCCAGGGATCACGCCGTCGTCATCGGGGGAAGCATCGCGGGCCTTTGCGCCGCGCGGGTGCTCTCGCAGGCGTATTCGCGGGTGACGGTCTACGAGCGCGACGAATTGCCCACCGGACCGGCGAACCGGGCGGCGGTGCCCCAGGACCGGCACCTGCACATGCTGATGGCGCGCGGGGCGATGGAATTCGAGGACCTCTTCCCCGGGCTGCTCGACGACATGGTGGCCGCCGGCGTGCCCAAACTGGAAAACCGGCCCGACTGCATCCACCTGGGCGCCGCGGGCCACGTGCTGGGCACCGGCCACACGTTGCGCGACGAGTTCACCGCCTACGTGCCCAGCCGCCCCCACCTGGAGTGGCAGTTGCGCACCCGGGTGCGCGGCATCGACAACGTCACCCTGGCGCGGCGCTCGGTGGCCGAGCCGCGCTTCGACCCGGCGCGCCAGCGGGTGACCGGCGTGCTGCTGGATCCGGCCGACCCGGACGGCAACGAGCCGGAGTTCGTGGCCGCGGACCTCGTCGTCGACGCGGCGGGCCGGGGCACCCGGCTGCCGGTGTGGTTGACGCAGTGGGGATTTCAGCGCCCGGTCGAACAAGAGATGGACATCGGCATCCACTACGCCACCCAGCAGTTCCGCATCCCCGAGGGGCTGATCACGGAGAAGGTGGTGGTCGCCGGCGCCTCGCACGACGAGTCCCTGGGAATGGGCATGCTGTGCTACGAGGACGGCACCTGGGTGCTGACCACGTTCGGCGTGGCGAACGCCAAACCACCGAAGACCTTTCCCGAGATGCTGGAACTGGCGCACCGGCTGCTTCCGGAGCACTTCAACGCGGCGCTGACGCGGGCCGAACCGCTGGGCGACCCGGCGTTTCACGCCTTCCCGGCCAGCAGGTGGCGCCGCTACGACAAGCTGGAGCGCCTCCCGGCGGGCATCCTCGCCTTCGGTGACGCGGTGGCCAGCTTCAACCCCACCTTCGGGCAGGGCATGACGATGACGTCGCTGCAGGCCGGTCATCTGCGCCGCGCGCTGCAGCTGCCCGACGACCAGGTGGCCGCGGCACTGAACCGGGCCACCGCCAAGAGCACCTTCCCGGTGTGGACGATGAACGCCATCGGCGATGTCACGTTCCACCACGCCGGCACCAAGGGGACGATCCCGTGGTGGTGGCGTCCCTCAGGGGCGCTGTTCGATCAGTTCCTGGGCGCCGCCGAGACCGATCCCGTTCTGGCGGAATGGTTCCTGCGGCGCTTCTCCCTGCTGGACAGCCTCTACATGGTTCCGCCGCCGCGGATCGTCGGCCGCGCCATGGCGCACAACCTGCGGCTCTGGCTGGGTGAGCGGCGTCAGGCCGCCAAAGAGCGCGTGGCGATCGCGAGCGCGGCGCAGCCGGGCGAAGCGGGTCGCCACCATCGGGCCTAGGCCGCCGTCACAGCCCCACCGTCGCCCTGAACAGCTTGGTGGGTTCGTGCGCGACCAGCCGGATGGGGGCGTCGTCGGCCGCGACCCAGGCGGCCATCCCCCGCTTCAGCGTCAGCGAGCCGGACTTGCCGTGCACCGTCGTGCAGCCCTGGCTGCACAACAGGATCTGCGGACCGTCGTGGCTGCACGTCGCGTCCACCTCGTGGCCGACGTACTCGTCGTCGAGCTGCAGCAGCGCGACGGCGAACTCGTCGGTCGGCGTCTCATAGATCAGGCCGAAGCCCTCGCGGCGGATGGGCGGACGCAGCTGCTCCTCGGTGGTGGGCGCGAAGTCCAGCACGCGCAGCAGCTCCGGCACGTCGACGTGCTTGGGGGTCAGCCCACCGCGTAACACGTTGTCGGAGTTGGCCATCACCTCCACCGCGAAGCCGCGCAGGTAGGTGTGCAGGTTGCCGGCGGAGACGAAAATGGCCTCGCCCGGCGCCAGGGTGATGCGGTTGAGCAGCAGCGCCGCCAGCACCCCGGCGTCGCCGGGATAACGCTCGCCGAGCTCGAGCACGGTCTTGGCCTCGGCCGCGAATTCGGTCGCCCCCGAGCTGAGATACGCGATCGCGCCGTCGAGCACCGCGGTCACCAGCACGTCGATGTCGGGCTGCGGCGCGGTGATCCACGTGGTGAACAGCGCGCGCAGCCCGTCCGCGTCGGACTGGTCGTTGAGCAAGTCGATGTAGGGGTCCAGGTCGGAGACGGCCAGGGCCCGCAACAGTTCGACGGTGCGCGAGGCCTGCCGGAAGCCGGCCAGCGCCTCGAACGGGTGCAGCGCCACCAGCAATTCGGGCTTGTGCGACGTGTCGCGGTAGTTGCGCACCGGCGAGGTCAGCGGGATGCCCACCCGCTCCTCGCGCATGTAGCCCTCGGCTGCCTGCGCGGCGCTGGGGTGGGCCTGCAGGGACAGCGGCTCGTCGGCGGCCAGCACCTTGACCAGGAACGGCAGCACGTCGCCGAACCGGGCCCGTGACGCCGGCCCGAGCTGCCCTTCCGGGTCGTCGACCAACGCCTCGAGCAACGTGATTTCGCCGTTGTCCGTTTCCAGCCAGGCCGGATCGCCCGGGTGCGCCCCAAACCAGAGTTCCGCCTCGGGGTGCGCCGCCGGCACCGGACGCTCGGTGAATTCGGCGATGGCGGTACGCGAACCCCAGGCGTACGTTCTCAAGGCCCCGCGAAGCAGTTCCACTGTTGTATCTATCCCCGCACCAGTCGCATATAAACCGCGGCCATTTCCAGCCGGACGGCCAATACTGCCAGTTGCTGCTCGGGGCTACCGGGGCCCCCCAGTGCCGGCGAAACGCCGTAGCCGGCCGAGCCGCCGGGCCCGTCGGGCACATCCTCGGCGGCGAGCAGGTAGACGTTGTCGAGCCCGGCCGTCCGGGCGGCCACGCCCGGCTGCTCGTCGGCCAGGACCACGGCCAGCACCCGCAACCGGGGCGGCAGCGGCCCGTCGATCTCTTCGTCGTGGAACAAGGCGGCGTCGGGATCCACGATCCCGTCCGACGCGGCGGCGTGCAGGGCGACCAGGGCGTCCGCCAGCCCGGTCGCCGGGGTCACCTGGTTGGCGACCCGCAACAGCACCGAGCTGCCGTGCCGGGCCAGCGCCAGGGTCGCGGCGCCGTCGCCGGCCAGCGCGACCTGACGCTCGGCGACCCGCGCGGCCAGCAGCTTCGCCGGATTGGTGAACAGCTCGCGGGCGGCGCTGTTGCGCAGCGCCTCGGCGTCCAGCTCGTCGGCGAGCAAGCCCAGATCGACGTTCGGTCGCGGGTCCAGGGCGTGCATCACCGCCAGGCCGGCGGCCAGATACCGGCACAGCCCGAAC
>NZ_QMEV01000081.1 GCF_003284935.1 Mycobacterium colombiense | reverse complement strand
TCGTCGACCCGGCGTCGCTGCCGGCCGGGCTGATCGCCGAGCTGGCCGACGCCGAGGCCCGGGTGGTGCTGGCCCGCCGCTTCCACAACGACGCGGTCCGCGACACCCTGGCGCTGGCCGAACGTCCCCTGGTGCGGCTGTTCCACCTGGGCGGGACCGCCGCGCTGCCCAGCTATTTCGAGATCGTCGAGCGCCCGCACGCGCTGGCGCACGGCGATCACGGCGTCCTCAACCACCGCACCTCGGCGCGCGTCGTGCTGCTCGACGACACCGGCGCGGTGCTGCTGCTGTGCGGGTCGGACCCCGCGCTCGCCGACCGGCACGCGCCGAAATGGTGGTTCACGGTGGGCGGCGAAGTGCAGCAAGGGGAGCGGCTGGCCGAGGCCGCCGCGCGGGAGCTGGCCGAGGAAACCGGGCTGCGGGTCGCGCCCGCCGAGATGATCGGGCCCGTGTGGCGGCGCGACGAGGTCTTCGAGTTCAACGGTGCGCTGATCGACAGCGAGGAGTTCTACTTCGTCTACCGCACCCAGCGGTTCGACCCGTCGCGCACCGGCCGAACCGAACTGGAACGCAGCTACATCCACGGCCACCGCTGGTGTGACGCTGCTGACATCGCGCAGCTGGTCGCGGCGGGGGAGACGGTGTATCCCATGCAGCTATCCGGACTGCTCACCGACGCGGCCGCGCTCGCCGGCGGCCGCGCTCCCGGGCCGCTGCTGTCCATCCGCTGACTGCGCGGGGTCAACGCGGCCAAAGCGCCTCATTAGACTGGGTCGACAACGGTTGAAGGAGATCAAGCAGTGAATACCGCCCACCCCCCGAACGGCAACGGGCGAACCGGGACGGCGCGCGTCAAGCGCGGCATGGCCGAGATGCTCAAGGGCGGCGTCATCATGGACGTCGTCACCCCCGAGCAGGCCAAGATCGCCGAGGCCGCCGGCGCCGTCGCCGTCATGGCGCTGGAACGGGTGCCCGCCGACATCCGCGCCCAGGGCGGGGTGTCGCGGATGAGCGACCCGGACATGATCGAAGGCATCATCGCCGCCGTGACCATCCCGGTGATGGCCAAGGCCCGCATCGGCCACTTCGTCGAGGCCCAGATCCTGCAAAGCCTCGGCGTGGACTACGTCGACGAGTCCGAGGTGCTCACCCCGGCGGACTACACCCACCACATCGACAAGTGGAAGTTCACCGTGCCGTTCGTGTGTGGCGCCACCAACCTCGGCGAAGCGCTGCGACGCATCAGCGAGGGCGCGGCGATGATCCGCTCCAAGGGTGAGGCCGGCACCGGCGATGTCTCCAACGCGACCACCCACATGCGCGCCATCGGTGGCGAGATCCGCCGCCTGACGTCGCTGTCCGAAGACGAATTGTACGTCGCCGCAAAGGAATTGCAGGCGCCCTATGATCTGGTCGTGGAGGTGGCCCGGGCGGGCAAGCTGCCGGTCACGCTGTTCACCGCGGGCGGCATCGCCACCCCGGCGGACGCGGCGATGATGATGCAGCTCGGCGCCGAGGGGGTGTTCGTGGGCTCGGGCATCTTCAAGTCCGGGGACCCCGCCGCGCGCGCCGCCGCGATCGTCAAGGCGACCACCTTCTACGACGACCCCGACGTGCTGGCCAAGGTGTCGCGCGGGCTGGGCGAGGCGATGGTCGGCATCAACGTCGAGCAGATCGCGGAGCCGCATCGGCTGGCCGAACGCGGCTGGTAAAAACTTCTCCGTGGCGATTGAAGAGATACTTGATCTCGAGCAACTCGAGGTCAACATCTACCGGGGCAGCATCTTCAGCCCAGAGTCGGGATTCCTGCAGCGCACGTTCGGCGGCCATGTAGCCGGCCAGTCGCTGGTGTCGGCGGTGCGCACCGTCGACCCCCGCTACCAGGTGCACTCGCTGCACGGGTATTTCCTGCGCCCCGGGGACGCCAAGGAGCGCACGGTCTTCATCGTCGAACGCACCCGCGACGGCGGCTCGTTCGCCACCCGCCGCGTTAACGCCATCCAGCACGGCGAAATCATCTTCAGCATGGGCGCGTCCTTCCAGACCGACCAGGAGGGGATTCACCACCAGGACCCGATGCCGGCCGCGCCGCCGCCGGACGGCCTGCCCGGGCTGGATTCGATCAAGGTCTTCGACGACGCCGGATTCAAGCAGTTCGAGGAGTGGGACGTCTGCATCGTGCCGCGCGATCGTCTGCACCTGTTGCCGGGCAAGGCTTCCCAGCAGCAGGTGTGGTTCCGTCACCGCGATCCGCTGCCGGACGACCCGGTGCTGCACATCTGCGCGCTGGCCTACATGAGCGACCTGACGCTGCTGGGATCGGCCCAGGTCACCCACCTCGACGTGCGCGAGCACCTGCAGGTGGCGTCGCTGGACCACGCGATGTGGTTCATGCGGGCGTTCCGGGCCGACGAGTGGCTGCTCTACGACCAGAGCTCGCCGTCGGCCAGCGGCGGCCGCTCGCTGTGCCAGGGCAAGATCTTCACCCAGTCCGGTGAGATGGTCGCGGCGGTCATGCAGGAGGGGCTGACCCGCTTCAAGCGCGGATACACGCCGACGTGAGCGCGCTGTGACTGATCCCCGGATCGGCGTCCTGGCGTTGCAGGGCGACACCCGCGAGCACCTCGCCGCGCTGCGCGAGGCCGGCGCCGAGTCGATGCCGGTGCGCCGGCGCGGCGAGCTCGAGTCGGTTGACGGGCTGGTCATCCCCGGGGGCGAATCGACGACCATGAGCCATCTGCTGCTCGATCTCGGGCTGCTGGAGCCGTTGCGCGGCCTGCTGGCCGACGGGCTGCCCGCCTACGGCGCGTGCGCCGGGATGATCCTGCTCGCCAGCGAGATCTTGGACGCCGGCGCGGGCGGGCGCGAGGCGCTGCCGTTGCGTGCGATCGACATGACGGTGCGGCGCAACGCTTTTGGGCGACAGGTCGACTCGTTCGAGGGTGACATCCCGTTCGTGGGGCTGAGCGATCCGGTGCGCGCGGTATTCATCCGCGCGCCGTGGGTCGAACGCGCGGGTGACGGCGTCGAGGTGCTGGCCACCGCGGCCGGGCACGTCGTCGCCGTGCGGCAAGGGCGCAACCTGGCCACGGCGTTTCACCCCGAGATGACCGGCGATCGGCGCATCCACCACCTGTTCGTCGACCTCGTCACAGGCTGACGACCGACCCGCTTGCCCGCCAGCCACGGCGGCACCCACCGCAGGCGTCCACGTAGACTCGTCTGGCCACAAAAACAAGAGGACTTTCAGATAGGACAGCGATGAGCGGCCATTCCAAGTGGGCCACCACCAAGCACCAGAAGGCCGTCAAAGACGCGCGCCGCGGCAAGGAGTTCGCCCGGCTGATCAAGAACATCGAGGTCGCCGCCCGTACCGGCGGTGGTGACCCGGCGGGCAACCCGACGCTGTACGACGCCATCCAGAAGGCGAAGAAGACGTCGGTGCCCAACGACAACATCGAGCGCGCCCGCAAACGCGGCGCCGGCGAGGAAGCCGGTGGCGCCGACTACCAGACCATCATGTACGAGGGCTACGGGCCCAACGGTGTGGCGGTGCTGATCGAGTGCCTGACCGACAACCGCAACCGCGCGGCCGGCGAGGTCCGGGTGGCGGTGACCCGCAACGGCGGCAACATGGCCGACCCCGGCTCGGTGTCCTACCTGTTCACCCGCAAGGGCGTCGTCACGCTGGAGAAGAACGGCCTGACCGAGGACGACGTGCTGACGGCGGTGCTGGACGCCGGCGCCGAGGACGTCAACGACCTCGGCGACAGCTTCGAGATCATCTCCGAGCCGACCGACCTGGTCGCGGTGCGCACCGCCCTGCAGGACGCCGGCATCGACTACGAGTCCGCCGAGGCCAGCTTCCAGCCCTCGGTCAGCGTGCCGGTCGACGTCGAGGGCGCCCGCAAGGTGTTCAAGCTGGTCGACGCGCTGGAAGACAGCGACGACGTGCAGAACGTCTGGACCAACGTCGACCTGTCCGACGAGGTGCTGGCCGCGCTCGACTCGGAGTAACTAGTCGTAGCCGTGCCGCATGTCCTCGACGATGCGCGGATTGTCCAGGGTCGACGGCTCCACCGGCCGCGGGCCGATGTCGCCGGAGAATACGCCCGCGGCGTCGAGCACCCGCTGGTTGAGGAAGCGCAGCGGGGGCGCGTTCGTGGGCACCCTCGGCGCGGGGGCGCTGTCGGAGCGCTGGGCCAGGGCGAATCCCCAGTCGCCGAACGTCGGGACGTGCACGTGATACGGCGTGACGGCGTAGCCGGCGGCGCGGATCGTCGACACCGTGCGCCAGTACGCCGTCGGGGTGGAAAAGGGGCTGCCCGCCTGCACCACCATCAGCCCGCCGGGGGCGAGCGCGCGGGCGATCAGCGCGTAGAACTCCGTTGAATACAGCCGGCCCAGCACCGGGGTGTCGGGGTCGGGAAGGTCGACGATGACCGCGTCGAAGCGGTCCAGGTTTGGTCGGCGTAACCAGTTCATCGCGTCCTCGGTCACCACGGCCACCCGCGGGTTGTCCAGCGAACCGCCGTTCGCGGTGCGCAGCGTGGTGCGCGCGATGTCGATCACCGCGGGGTCGAGCTCGACCTGCACGATCTTGGAAATGCCTGGGACGCGGAGCAATTCGCGGGCCGCCAGGCCGTCACCGCCGCCGAGCACCAGCACTGAACGGGCGCCGTCGCCAAGCGCGGGGTAGACGAGGCTCTCGGTGTAGCGGTATTCGTCGCGGGTGGAGAACTGGAGCCCGCCGTCCAGATACAGCCGGGTGTCGTTGCCGCGGCGGGTCACCACGATCTCCTGATAGGCCGTGTGCCGGTAGGCGATGATCGGGTCGGCGTAAAGCCTTTGCCTGCTTGTGGTTTCGATATCGGCCGAGCGCAGCAGCAAGCTGGCCAGCAGCGCCGCGGCGGCGGCCAGCGCGCACAGCGCCAGCACCAGCTGCCGCATCGAAACCACCTGGCGCAGCAGGAAAACCGCCACGACGGCCGCGGCCGCCAGGTTGATCATGCCGGTGGCCGCCGCGCCGCGGATCATCCCCAGGTGCGGCAACAGCAGGAACGGCCAGACCAGCCCGCCCAGCAGCGCGCCCAGGTAGTCGGCGGCGTTGAGGTTGGCGAGCGTCCGCCCGGCGTCGGTCGCGGCGGCTACCCGGCCACTTTGCAGCAGCGTCATCAGCAGCGGTACCTCGGCGCCGACCAGGCCGCCGATCAGCGCCGTGCTCACCGCCAGCACCCACGTCGATCCGACCGACCCATCCAGGAACGCGAACACCACGTACAGCGCCGCCGCCGACAGGCCGCCGACGATGCCAAGCAGCGCCTCGACGGTGATGAAGGTGATCGCGGCGTGCGCCAGCAGGGGCTTGACCACCAGGGCGCCCACGCCCAGCGCGGCGATGTAGCCCGCGACGATCAGCGAGGTGGCGACGATCCCGCCGCCGTCCAGGCTGGCCGACAGCGTCAGCAGCGCGAGCTCGTAGATGATGCCGCACGCCGCGCAGGCCGCCACGGCGGCCAGCAACAGCGCCCGCCACCGCCCGGACACCGCCGCGGGTGGCGTCGCCTCGGGCGTGCGCACCGCGCCCGCCGGCGTGACCGCGCTCATGACACCGCCGCGGCGGTCACCCCTCCCACGGCGAGCAGTATCAGCGCCACCGCGAACGATCCCGGGTGCAGCTCGGGCTCGTCGATGTGCTCGTGAAAACTGCCCGGTATCAGCAGGTGCATGGTCAACAGCGCGAAGCCCAGCAGGATCACGCCCATCAACCCGTACACCGCCACCCCGAGCAGGCCCTGGCCCAGCTGGCTGTAGCTGTTGACGATCGCGGTGATGATCACGACCGTCAGGGCGATGTACATCGCGCCGGCGACCACGACCGCGTTGGGCCGGCGGTCGATGAACACCAGCTGGCGCAGCTTGCCGGGGGTCAGCACGTCGACCGCGTAGAACCCGACCAGCAGGACGGCCATGCCGACTCCGAAATACAGGATGGTGGCGACCGCACCCTTCAGCACGGGATTGAGGTCGACGGTGCCGATCTCGACGGCGAGGTACATGGTGCTCTCCTTTGCGGTGGTGGGAGTCACTTGGTTCCGCCGGGGCCGCCGGGGGTGCCTCCGGCACCGCCCGACGGGGATCCCGGGGAAAATCCGGGGCCGAGGAAGATGAACGCGCCGTGGCTGTATCCGGCGCTCAGCGGTTCGACGCGAATGCTGCAGGGGTAAGTGCCGTCGGGGCCGACGATCACGATGTTGTTGTTGTAGCGCAGGTACTCGGTTTTGCCGTTGTCGGCTCGCGCGTCCGGTGCTGCATAGTCGGCGAGGGTGTCGGCCACCTGGTCGGGCGACCCGGAGCACTGGTAACGAGTCCCGTTCACGTCGCGGGCGTACTCGTGATAGTGGCCGGCGACATAGGACGCAATGTTCTTCTGCAGCAAGATGATTCCGAAGATCAGGCACGTCACGCCGGCGGCGCCGAGCACACCGGCGATCACGAACAGGCGGTTGCGGCTCACGGGCGCCACCGGCTGGCCGTGTGGACCACCGTTCCGCCGCCACGCCCCGGGTAGAGGTGCCAGGTCTGCCAGCGCCAGCCGGCGCCGTCGGGTTCGGCGGCCAGCACCGTGAGCGCGGCGTCATCGCCGGGGAACGTGCCGCCGAGCCAGCCCGCCCCGGCGCACCGGTCGCGCAGGTCCTGTGCGAGCCGGCGAAAGCTCGCCTCGTCGTGGGTGTCGGTGCGCGACCGCAGGCAATAGCCGGGCGCGTCCGTGCGCTCGGGCAAGTCGGCGCCGAGATTGCGTGCGGTGCAGGAGATTTCCTCCGAGAACGCGCGCTCCACCGCGACGACGTGGGAGGCGCCGAGCACCCCGAGCAGCAGCGCCGCGCCGCCGCCGGGGTGGTCCAGCCTGCAGCTGACCAGCGGCGTGGGCACGGGCGCGTTGAGCGCGAGCCCGAGCCGTTCGCCGGATACGTCGGCCGGGGTCACGGTGAGCTGATGAAGGGGCACCGAAGAGACCTGCTGCGCTACGCCGGGCTGGGTGGGGGCGCCGAATAGACGGTGATTTCGCCCGGTGAGACGGACTTGCCCGTCGAGACCTCCCAGGGCATGTCCGGCGCCCAGCGCTCGAACGAGAGCAGCGCCGACTCGTCGTCGTTGGTGCAGTCGACGAACTCCATCTCGCCGCCGGCCGGCAGGCCGGTGGTGCCCTCGGTGGTGTAGGAGGCGCGGCCGCGTTCGGACTCGTGGAACATCACGCCGTCGACGACGTAGGGGTCGCCGGGCCGCAGCGGCACGTCCTTGCGGGTCACCCACAGCGCGAGTTCCAGCCGGCCGTCGTCCTCCTCGACGCTGAACCAGAGCGGCTGGTCGCCACCCTCCAGCAGGTGTTCCCACCACACGAAGGGGCCCTCGCGGAAGGTGACCGAGCCGCGCACGATGTAGTCGGTGCCGCCGTAGCTGACGATCGCGCCGGGCCCGAGCTGGCGCGGCCCGAACTGCGGCATCGCGTCGGAGGCGAGCGGATCCTGCCGCCCGGCCCGCTGGGCCGGCTGCTTGGGTCGCCGCAAAGCCACCACCAACACCACGATGGACGCGATGAAGAGCACCACGGCGATCATGACCAGCAGAGATCCCACGCCAACCCCTTCGTTGCCACCTGTCTCGAGCGAACGTGGGCTAAAGCTAACAGCTTTTTCGCGGGTTCGGCGCCGTAACGTCGCGCCGGGAATCGGCGGCGGCCGCCGCGTGTCCTACCCGGGACCGTCGGCGCCGGCCGCTAGGGTATCGAACAGCTGTTCTACTAGGTGGGAGCGGGTAATGCGGGTGATGGGCGTCGATCCCGGCCTGACCCGATGCGGTCTGTCGGTCGTGGAAAGCGGGCGTGGTCGCACGGTCGTGGCGCTGGACGTCGACGTGGTGCGCACGCCGTCGGACGCGCCGCTCGCCGAGCGGCTGCTCAAAATCAGCGATGCCGTCGAGCACTGGCTGTCCACCCACCAACCGGACGTCGTGGCGGTCGAGCGGGTGTTCTCCCAACTGAACGTGTCGACGGTGATGGGCACCGCCCAGGCCGGCGGCGTGGTCGCACTGGCGGCGGCCAAACGCGGCATCGACGTGCACTTCCACACCCCCAGCGAGGTCAAGGCCGCGGTCACCGGCAACGGCGCCGCCGACAAGGCGCAAGTCACCGCGATGGTCACCAGAATCCTTGCGCTGCAAGCCAAACCGTCACCGGCCGATGCCGCCGACGCGCTGGCCCTGGCGATTTGTCATTGCTGGCGGGCACCGATGCTCGCCCGGATGGCCGCGGCCGAGGCGATGGCCGCCGAGCAGCGCGAGAAATACAAGGCCAAGCTGAAGGCCGCGCGATGATCGCCTCGGTGCGCGGCGAGGTCCTCGAGGTGGCGCTCGATCATGTGGTGATCGAGGCCGCCGGCGTCGGCTACCGGGTGAACGCGACCCCGTCGACGCTGTCCACCTTGCGCGCCGGGACCGAGGCGCGGCTGATCACCGCGATGATCGTCCGCGAGGACTCGATGACCCTGTACGGCTTCACCGACACCGAGACCCGCGACCTGTTCCTGACGCTGCTGTCGGTGTCCGGGGTGGGGCCCCGGCTGGCGATGGCGACTCTGGCGGTGCACGACGCCGGGGCGCTGCGCCAGGCGCTGCACGACGGCGACGTCACCGCGCTCACCCGGGTGCCCGGCATCGGTAAGCGCAGCGCCGAACGCATGGTGCTGGAACTGCGCGACAAGGTCGGCGCCGGCGCGGCCCCCGGGGGAGCGTCGCCGGGCGCGGCGCTCAACGGCCACGCCGTGCGCGGTCCGGTGGTGGAGGCGCTGGTGGGGCTCGGGTTCGCCGCCAAGCAGGCCGAGGAAGCCACCGACAAGGTGCTGGCCGCCGACCATGACGCCACCACGTCGGGCGCCCTGCGCGCCGCCCTGTCGCTGCTGGGCAAGTCCCGATGAGCCCGCACGACTTCGGGGACGACCACGCCGATCGGGAGGTCTCCGCCGCGCTGGCCCCCGGCGAGGGCGACATCGACGTCAGCCTGCGTCCGCGCTCGCTGCGCGAGTTCATCGGCCAGCCGCGGGTGCGCGAACAGCTGCAGCTGGTCATCGAGGGCGCCAAAAACCGTGGCGGCACACCGGATCACATTCTGTTGTCCGGGCCGCCGGGGCTGGGCAAGACGTCGCTGGCGATGATCATCGCCGCCGAGCTGGGGTCCTCGCTGCGGCTGACGTCCGGGCCCGCGCTGGAACGCGCCGGTGACCTGGCGGCGATGCTGTCCAACCTGGTCGAGCACGACGTGCTGTTCATCGACGAGATTCACCGCATCGCCCGGCCCGCCGAGGAGATGCTGTACCTGGCGATGGAGGACTTCCGGGTCGACGTGGTGGTCGGCAAGGGCCCCGGGGCGACGTCGATTCCCCTGGAAGTGGCGCCGTTCACGCTGGTCGGGGCGACCACCCGGTCCGGCGCGCTGACCGGCCCGCTGCGGGACCGGTTCGGTTTCACCGCGCACATGGACTTCTACGAGCCCTCGGAGCTGGAGCGGGTGCTGGCCCGCTCCGCCGGGATTCTGGGCATCGAACTGGGCGACGATGCGGCCGAGGAGATCGCCCGGCGTTCGCGCGGGACACCGCGGATCGCCAACCGGTTGCTGCGCCGGGTGCGCGACTTCGCCGAGGTGCGCGCCGACGGCGTGATCACCCGCGACGTCGCCAAGGCCGCGCTGGCGGTGTACGACGTCGACGAGCTGGGCCTGGACCGGCTGGACCGCGCGGTGCTGTCGGCGCTGACCCGCAGCTTCGGCGGCGGCCCGGTCGGGGTGTCGACGCTGGCGGTGGCGGTGGGCGAGGAGGCCACCACCGTCGAGGAGGTGTGCGAGCCGTTCCTGGTCCGCGCCGGCATGGTCGCGCGCACGCCGCGGGGCCGGGTGGCCACCGCCCAGGCGTGGACGCACCTCGGCATGGCCCCGCCGGCCGGGGTCACCGGCCTGGGCCAAGCCGGCCTGTTCGACTGACGGGTGGTTCGTCGCCCCGCGGGCATTTCGCGGCCAAATCGTGACCTTTGCCCCGCGCGCGGGCCGGGCGTTCGCCCGGCGCGGCCTCCGCCCTGGTCAGACCGGCTACACCGGCGGTGGCCCGCCGCCGGGCGGGCCACCAGCGCCCCGGCCCGGAGGGCCCCAGCAAACACGCGCGCGCCCGTCGACCGGTTACACCCCGGCATCGCCGGGTAACCAGCCTCACAGCAGCGATACCTGTTGAAGGAGGTTCCGATGAGGACCACGAGCGACGACTACGACCGACCCCGCGCGCTGTACATGCCACGTACCCGCGGCGCGCTAACCGGACTACTCCTGATTCTGTTGGGTGCGTGGGGCGCGCTGGTGCCGTTCTTCGGGCCCAACATCGACTGGGCGTACTCGGCGGACCCGGCATGGACGTGGACCACGGCCAAAGGCTGGCTGGAGGTGCTCCCCGGGGTCGCGGCGGCGGTGGGCGGCCTGCTGGTGCTCATGTCCGGCAATCGGGCCAGCGCCGTGTTCGGCGGTTGGCTGGCGGTCGTCGGCGGCGCCTGGTTCGTGGTTGGCCGCGCGTTCGCGCCGACGCTCGGGATCGGCGACGTCGGCCAGCCGATGGCGGCGACGGACCTCAAACGTGCCCTGCTCGAGGTCACCTACTTCACCGGTCTGGGCGCCCTGATCGTGTTCCTGGGCGGAGCCGCGGTGGCGCGGCTGGCCGTGCGGCACGCGCGCGACGTCGTGGTAACCCACCCGGCGCCGGTCGCGGGCGAGGCCGTGCCGGCCGCCCAACCGGCCATGTACGACGAGACCCGCGGCGGAACGCCGGCGCGGACCGACGCCGTTGCGGCCGAACCGGAGACCCGCGGACGCACCGGCGGTGGCCTGTTCCGCCGGCGCACCGGCGGCGGCGGTGGCCTGTTCCACCGGCACCACCACGCGGGCGCCTAGCGCACCAAGACGGCAAGGCCCCGGCAGCCCTCTCGGCTACCGGGGCCTTGCCGTGTCGGGCTGGTCCGGTCAACCCGTGATCGGTAGAGTTCACCGGCGCCCGAACAGCGAGGAGGAGCGATGATCGCCGCCGGATTGGTGTTCGCCGCGCTGGCGGCGTTGCTGCACGTCTACATCTTTGTGATCGAATCGTTGACCTGGACCTCGCCGCGCACCCGCGCCACCTTCGGCACCACCGCCGCCGAAGCCGAAACCACCAAAGCGCTGGCCTTCAACCAAGGCTTCTACAACCTGTTCCTGGCCATCGTCACCGGCGTAGGCATCGTCGCGGTTGTGTTGGGGCACAAGGGCATTGGCGCCGCGTTGATCTTCGCCGGCGTCGGGTCGATGGCCGCGGCGGCGGTGGTGCTGGTCGCGTCCGCGCGCGACAAGGCCCGCGCCGCGGCGATGCAGGGCACGTTTCCCGCGATCGCTATCGTCCTGTTGTTGCTCGGCCTTCACTAATAACAGCAGTCTCACCGGCCCCAGAAGCCTCGGCTAGCGGTGGCTTTCGTTTGCCGCGTGGGTTAGTAGTGGAAGGCGCTGGGTAACCGTCCCAGGCCGGAAATCAGACCCGGTATTCAACGAGGGGATGTCATGAAATACGCACAAGACGGCCGAACCCGCGGGCTGAGTATGCCGCGTTCGCGAGGCGCGGTCAGCGGATTGCTCCTGGTCATTTTGGGAGCTTGGGGGGCGTTAATACCGTTTGTTGGTCCGCACTTTAATTTCGCCTATACACCGGACCGCGATTGGGCATGGAGCACGGCCCGGGGCTGGCTGGAAGTGGCGCCGGGCGCGGCCACCGTGCTCGGCGGTCTGTTGTTGATCGTCGCCGGAAACCGTGTCGCCGCCATGCTGGGCGGCTGGCTGGCCGTGCTGGCCGGCGCGTGGTTCGTCGTGGGCGGCCAGGTCGCCCCGTTGTTGGGAATCGGCTCCGCCGGTGACCCGATCGCCGCGACCGAACGCAAGCGCGCGGTGCTCGAGATCACCTATTTCTCGGGCCTGGGCGCACTCATCATTTTCGTGGGTGGGGTCGTGCTGGCCCGCACGGCCGTGCGCCTGGCCCGCGACGTGCATCCGGCGGCGGCCGAACCCGCCGCCGCTGCGGGTGTCGAGCCCTACCGGGATTCGGCCTACGAGCCGGCCGAGGTCTCCTCGGGCGCGCTGACCAAGCCGCGATCGGCGGCCGACGCCGAGCCCAAGCGCGGATGGCGCCGCAACCGCGCCGGCGCGGGGACCGGGGCTAACGCGGCCTACCTGCGCTGGCCGCACCCGCAGCAGTAGTTCTCGATCGATAGGAATCGCCCAGTCCCGCAACGGGACTGGGCGATTGCGTTCGTGCCCTTAGAGCAGTCCGAGCAACTGCAGGTTGGTGATGTACTTGACGATGACCGGCGCCGTGACATGCGGAATGTCTTTGTCGGGGCCGATTTTCGCTTCCTGCACCGCCGCGCGGAACACATCGGTGGGCGCCATCGAGCCGTTGATCGGCTTCTCGGGCGTCTGGTAGTTGTGCAACAGCGGCAGCAGCGAGTACTGACGCTGCCGATCCGGCAGGGCCCGCAGCGACGTCTCGAACCGCCGCAGCCACTCCGAGTAGTCGGCGATGCGCTCGATCGAATACCCGGCCTCGATCAGCCAGTCGATGTACTCGTCGAGACCGATGCCGTCGTCGTACGGGTTCATCACGTGGTAGGTCTGGAACCCGGTGTCGCTGTCGGTGATCTGCGTTCCCAGTGTCGAGATCGCCGCGGCGATGAACTCGACCGGCAGGCCGTCGTAGTGCGCCCGCTGCCGGTTGCCATCGGCGTCGAGCTCGTAGAACGAACCGGGCGCGATGCCGGTGGCGACCAGGCTCAGCATCAGCCGGGTGAACATGTCCGGCAGGTTGAGCTGGCCGTCGTAGGTGGTGTCGGCCAGGATCATGTCGCAGCGGAACACCGAGACGGGCAGACCGCACAGGTCGTGCGCCTCGCGCAGTAACACCTCGCCAGCCCACTTGCTGTTGCCGTAGCCGTTGGCGTAGTTGTCGTTGATCTCGCGGGTGGCGCTGATCTGGCGGATGTCGGCGTTCTCGACGAACGCCCCCGGCTTGATCTGGTCGCCCACGCCGATCGTCGACACGTAGGTGTACGGCTTCTGCTTGGACGTCAACGCGATTCGGATCAGCTCCGCGGTGCCCAGCGCGTTGGGCCCGAACAGCTCGCTGTAGGGCAACACGTGGTTCACCAGCGCCGCCGGGTCGACGATGATGTCGACCTCGTCGGCCAGTCGCTGCCAGGTTTGGGGGTCCAGGCCGAGGTTGGCCTCGCCCTTGTCGCCGGCGATGACCTCGAGGTGGTCGGCGGCCAGCTCCTGGTAGTGCGCAAGCAGTTTCGGATCGCCGCTGTCGAAGGTCTTGTCGAGACGACTCCTCGCCTCTTCATCCGTGCGGGCCCGAACCAGGGCGATGACCTTGCCGTCGACCATGTCCATCCGCTCGAGCCAGTCCAGCGCCAGGTAGCGGCCCAGGAAGCCGGTCGCTCCGGTCAACAGCACCGTGCGCACCTCGGTCGCCGGCTTGGGCAGGCTCGGCGCGCCGGCCAGGATGGCCTCGTCGAGGAACTTGTCCAGCGTGAGGTCACTGGCGCGCACCGTGGTGGCGCCGCGCCCGTGCACGGCGGCGAACGTCGGCCGCTTGGACCCCTGGCGCTCGGCCTCGATGTAGGCGGCGATGGCTGCCAGGTCGTTGGCCGGGCTGACGATGACACCCACCGGCACGTCGACGTCGAAGATCTCGCGCAGCAGGTTACCGAATGTCAACGCCGACAACGAGTCTCCACCCAGATCGGTGAAGTGAGCGTCGGGGGACAGGTCGCCCGCCGCCGCGCCCAGCATGGCGGCCGCGGCGCGGCCCACGGTCTGCAGCACCGGCGCCTGCGCGCCGCTGCGGCGCAGTTCGGCCAGTTCGTTGGCCTGTCCGGCGGCCAGGTCGGCGTAGATCTGCTCGAGCCGTTCACCGTAGTGCGCCTTGAGCTTTGGCCACGCCAGCTTGCGGATCCCGGTCAGCAGACCGTTTTCCAGGCTGAATGGGGTGGTCTCGATGATGAAGTCGCGCGGCACCTCGTAGGACTGCAGGCCGGTCTCTTTGGCGACCTTCTGCAGCGAGTCGGCGATCTTCGGCTTGAGCGACTCGATGTCGTTGTCCGCCAAGGCTTCTTCGGTTGGGACCACCACGGCCAACAGGTAGGGCTGCGAGCTGTTGCCGTAGACGTAGATCTGGCGGATCAACGGGCTGTTGCCGAACACCGCCTCCAGCTTGGCCAGCGTGACGAACTCGCCCTGGGCGAGCTTGAGCACGTTGTTGCGGCGGTCGACGTACACCAGCCGGTCCGGGGCGATCTCGGCGAACACGTCGCCGGTCCGGTAGTACCCGTCCTCGTCGAACACGTTGGCGGTGGTCTCGGCCCGCTTGTAGTAGCCGGGGAACATGTTGTCGGTCCGCAGCAACAGCTCACCGCGCGGATGCGGGCGGTCGGTGCTGAAGTAACCCAGGTCCGGGACGTCGACCAGCTTGTAGTCGATCACCGGCGGCCGCTGAATCTCCCCGTCGAACAACACCATTCCGGCCTCGGTCGAGCCGTAGCCGTCCATCAGGTGCATCTGCAGCAGCGACTCGGCCCACTTCGTCAACTCCGGCGAGATGGGCGCGGAGCCCGTCATCGCGAAGATGAACCGCCCACCCAGCAAGTACTCGCGCTGTTCGGCCAGCACCTCGGCCTCGACCGCGTCGCGGTCGCCGCCGCCGGCCAGACGACGCTCGACCTGGCGCTGGAATTCGCCGTACAGCGTTTCCCAGATCCGCGGGACGAAGTTCAGCTCGGTGGGCCGCACCAACTCGAGGTCCTCGAGCAGGGTGGACAGGTCGCTGCGGGCCACGAAGTAGGCGATGCCGCCATTGCCCAATGTGCCGTAGAGGATGCCGCGTCCCATGACGTGGCTCATCGGCATGAAGTTGAGGGTGATCGACGCGGCGCTCTCGCCGAACCAGTTCTTGCTGCCGCGCCGCCACATCTTGCCGACGTTGCTCTGCGGGTACATCGCGCCCTTGGGGGCGCCGGTGCTCCCGGAGGTGTAGATCAGCAGCGCGAGCGAGTCCTCGTCGGTCTGCCGCTCGGGAACCGCGGGCAGGTCCTTACCCCGCTGCAACACGTCGGCCAGCTTTTCGACGACCACGTCGGTGCCGGCCAGCCGGGCCACCGCGCTGTCCACGGCGTCACGCTGGTCGTCGACCTCGGGGTGGTAGTCGAACACGACGAGCTTGCCGGGCACGTGGTCGCCGGTGCGGATCAGCTCCACGGCGTCGGGCAGCTGATCGACGCTCGAGGCGATCAGGCTGGGCTCGGTCTCGGCCACGATCGGCTGCAGCGACGAGACCGCCGCGCTGGTCTGCAGCGGCACCGACACGGCCCCGATGGTGCCCAGCGCGATGTCGATGGTGGCGTAGTCGACGCTGTTGAAGCCCAGCACGCAGACCCGGTCACCGGGGCTCACGGAGTCGCTGGCCCAGGCGCGGCCGAGAGCCGAAACCCGTTCGCCGAGTTCGCCATACGTGATGGTCTCGAAGCGGGGGAGCAGCTCGGCGGTCCTCCGTCCGGTCTTGGCGTCCTTGACGAACTCCACGGCGCGCTGCGCCAGCGCCGGCCGGTCGGCGTACCCGTCGAGCACGGTCCGGATGATCTGCGGCAGGCGCAGCCCGGGCTGTTCGGTGGCGGCGGTGATCGCCGGGTCCGGTCGGGCGGCGGCGAACTGGGGGTCGTTGGCAATGAGTTGCTCGATGCGGCGCTCGAGTTCTTCGTCGTGAATGGCAGTCGACATAACGGATCCCTTGCAAATGAAAGTTAGCGAGTCAAATGTGCGCTGTCCGCGCTGGCATATAGAACGTTAGCTAAAGTAACGGTATTCCACCATGATCCGGCGTTTGTGGTGTTTGTGAGATTGCACACGCCGGGCGGGATGCGTCCTCTGGGCTACAGGTCGCGCAGCAGGCCGCCGAGGACTTCGATGCCCTCGGCCAGCAGCTCGTCGCTTATGGTCAGCGGCGGCAGCAGCCGGATGATGTTGCCCCACATGCCGCACGTCAACACGATCACGCCGGCGGCGGCGGCCGCGACCGTCAGCTTCTGGGTCAGTTCCTTGTCGGGCTCGGCGGTTCCCGGCTTCACCAGTTCGATGGCGATCATGGCGCCCCGACCGCGCACGTCGCCGATCCGGTCGTCGGCCGCCTGCAGGCGCAGCAGCGGTTCGGTGATCAGGCGTTCCAACCGCTGGGCCCGCTCGATCAGGCCGTCGTTCTCGATCGTCTCGATGGTGGCCAGCGCCGCCGCGCACGCCAGCGGGTTTCCGCCGAAGGTGCCACCCAGGCCGCCGACCTGCGGGGCGTCCATGATCTGCGCACGCCCGGTGACCGCCGACAGCGGCAGGCCGTCGGCGATGGCCTTAGCGGTGCAGATCAGGTCGGGTTCGATGCCCTCGTGCTCACACGCGAACATGGCGCCCGACCGCGCGAATCCGGTCTGCACCTCGTCGGCGATGAACACCACGTCGTTCTTGTGGCACCACTCCTGCAGGGTGGGCAGGAAGCCCTCGGCCGGCACGATGAAGCCGCCCTCGCCCTGGATCGGCTCGATGATGAGGGCGGCCAGGCTGTCGGCGCCGATCTGGCTGTCGATGACGCTGATGGTGCGCGCGGCGGCCTTCTCCCCGTCGGTGGCCAGCTCCTTGTCGACCAGGCCGTCGCGGTAGGGGTAGGAGAGCGGGGCGCGGTAGATTTCCGGCGCGAACGGGCCGAAGCCACCCTTGTAGGGCATCGACTTGGCGGTCAGCGCCAGGGCCAGGTTGGTGCGGCCGTGGTAGGCGTGGTTGAACGCCACCACGGCGGGCTTGCGGGTGTATGCCCGCGCGACCTTGACGGCGTTCTCCACCGCCTCGGCGCCGGAGTTGAACAGCACCGAGCGCTTCTCGCCCGAACCCGGGGTGATCCGGTTGAGCGTCTCGGCGACGGCGACGTAGGACTCGTACGGCGTCACCATGAAGCAGGTGTGGGTGAACTCGGCCACCTGCGCGCGCACCGCTTCGACCACCCGGGGGGCGGAGTTGCCGATCGTGGTCACCGCGATGCCGGACCCCAGGTCGATCAGCCGGTTCCCGTCGACGTCCTCGATGATTCCGCCGCCGGCGCGCGCCACGAACACCGGCACCGACACGTTCACCGCGTGCGACACCGCGGCCGCCCGGCGCTTGGTCAGTTCCAGCGATGCCGGACCGGGGATCTCGGTGACCAGCTGGCGGGTCTGCTCGAGGCTGGCCACCACAAAACTCCTCCCCGCGGCGCGCGCGTCGCGTCGCATCAAAAGCCTATCGAGCTTGACCCCGGCGGGCACTGCGTGCACCGTGGCGGTCGGTCGCGACGCGTGGCCTGCCAGACTGAACGGGCACACTGGACCGTTACGAGGTGCGCGACGCTTGCGTCCTACCGGCACCCAACCCTGGTAGTGCCAGGTAATGCCCAAGAATATTTACGACGAAAGACAGGCGCGTCCATGCAGAGTCTGATCCTGTTCCTGCCGTTCCTGCTCATCATGGGCGGGTTCATGTACTTGGCATCGCGCCGACAGAAGCGTGCGATGCAGGCCACCATCGACCTGCACGAGTCATTGCGTCCCGGCGACCGGGTGCACACCACGTCGGGCCTGCAGGCCACCGTCGTCGACATCACCGAGGACAACGTGGATTTGGAGATTGCGCCCGGGGTGGTGACCACCTGGATGAAGCTGGCGATCCGTGACCGGATCCTGCCCGACGAGGACGACGACCTGGCCGACGGCGACGACTCCGCCGACGAGGGCTCCATCAGCAAGGATTCCTGACGGCGACGCCCGCCGCTCGCTCAACCGGCGGACCGCTCGCGCAACCGGCAACCGGGGGCCACGTAGGCTCTGTCCGGGGTAAGTAACCGATATTCGAGGAGATAGAAGGAACGTGGCATCGTCTTCGGCGCCGGTGCACCCTGCCCGCTACCTGTCGGTCTTCTTATTAATGCTCGTCGGCGTCTACCTGTTGGTGTTTCTTACCGGGGACAAGCGAGCCGCGCCCAAGCTCGGTATCGACCTGCAGGGCGGCACCCGTGTCACGCTGACCGCGCGCACCCCGGACGGGTCGAAGCCCAGCCGCGAGGCGCTGGCGCAGGCCCAGCAGATCATCGGCGCCCGGGTCAACGGGCTCGGCGTCTCCGGTTCGGAGGTCGTGGTCGACGGCGACAACCTGATCATCACGGTGCCCGGAAACGACGGCAACGAGGCGCGCAACCTGGGCCAGACCGCCCGGCTCTACATCCGGCCGGTGCTCAACTCCATGCCGGCCCAGAGCGCCGAACCCAAGCCGGCGCCGCGTCAGCCCGCGCCGGGTCAGCCCGCTCCCGGGCAACCCGCTCCCGGGCAACCGGCCCCCGGTCAGCCCGCGCCGGGACAACCGGCCCCCTGTCAGCCAGCTCCAGCGCCACCGGCACCAGCTCAGCCCGCTCCCGCGCCCGCTCACCCGGGTGCCCAGCCGCGGCC
>NZ_QMEV01000080.1 GCF_003284935.1 Mycobacterium colombiense | reverse complement strand
ACGAACGCCGCCACCGCCCCCCGTCAGCACGGCCGCCGGCAACGGGGTCGCGCCGCGGCCGGCCAAAGCCGCCACTCCCCCGCCGGCGGAGGGCGACGAGCTGCAGACGCTGCGCGGCGCCGCGGCTGCCGTCGTCAAGAACATGTCGGCGTCGCTGGACGTGCCGACGGCGACCAGCGTTCGCGCCGTCCCCGCCAAGCTGATGATCGACAACCGGATCGTCATCAACAACCAGCTCAAGCGCACCCGCGGCGGCAAGATCTCGTTCACCCACCTGCTGGGCTACGCGCTGGTGCAGGCGATCAAGAAGTTCCCGAACATGAATCGGCACTACGCCGAGATCGACGGCAAGCCGACCGCCGTCACACCAGCCCATACCAATCTGGGCCTGGCCATCGACCTGCAGGGCAAGGACGGCAAGCGTTCCCTGGTGGTCGCCGGCATCAAGGGCTGCGAAACCATGCGGTTCGCGCAGTTCGTCACCGCCTACGAAGACATCGTGCGGCGCGCCCGCGATGGCAAGCTGACCGCCGAAGACTTTGCGGGCGTGACCATTTCGCTGACCAACCCGGGCACCATCGGCACGGTGCACTCGGTGCCGCGGCTGATGAACGGCCAGGGCGCCATCATCGGCGTGGGCGCCATGGAGTACCCCGCGGAGTTCCAGGGCGCCAGCGAGGAACGCATCGCCGAGTTGGGCATCGGCAAGCTGATCACGCTGACCTCGACCTACGACCACCGCATCATCCAGGGCGCGGAGTCCGGCGACTTCCTGCGCACCATCCACGAGATGCTGCTGTCGGACGCGTTCTGGGACGAGATCTTCCGGGAGCTGGGCAACCCGTACCTGCCGGTGCGCTGGAGCACCGACAACCCGGATTCGATCGTCGACAAGAACGCCCGGGTGATGGAGTTGATTGCGGCCTACCGCAATCGCGGCCACCTGATGGCCGACATCGACCCGCTGCGGCTGGACGGCAGCCGATTCCGCAGCCACCCCGACCTCGAGATCCTCAACCACGGCCTGACGCTGTGGGACCTGGACCGGGTCTTCAAAGTCAACGGGTTCGCCGGTTGCGAATACAAGAAACTGCGCGACGTGCTGGGCCTGCTGCGCGACGCCTACTGCCGCCACATCGGCGTCGAGTACACCCACATCCTCGATCCCGCACAGCAGGAATGGTTACAGCAGCGGGTCGAGACCAAGCACGTCAAACCGACGGTGGCCGAGCAGAAGTTCATCTTGAGCAAGCTGAACGCGGCCGAGGCATTCGAAACCTTCCTGCAAACCAAATATGTTGGGCAGAAACGGTTTTCGCTGGAGGGTGCGGAAAGCATCATTCCGATGATGGACGCGGCGATCGACCAGTGCGCCGAGCACGGGCTCGACGAGGTGGTCATCGGTATGCCGCACCGCGGCCGGCTCAACGTGCTGGCCAACATCGTCGGCAAGCCGTACTCCCAGATCTTCTCCGAGTTCGAGGGCAACCTCAACCCGGCGCAGGCGCACGGCTCCGGGGACGTCAAGTATCACCTGGGCGCCACCGGCGTGTACCTACAAATGTTCGGCGACAACGACATTCAGGTGTCGCTGACCGCCAACCCGTCGCACCTGGAAGCCGTCGACCCGGTGCTGGAGGGTCTGGTGCGCGCCAAGCAGGACCTGCTGGACCACGGCGCCGAGGACCAAGGGGACGAAAAGGCGTTCTCGGTGGTGCCGATGATGCTGCACGGCGACGCCGCGTTCGCCGGCCAGGGCGTGGTCGCCGAGACCCTGAACCTGACCCACCTGCCCGGCTACCGCGTCGGTGGCACCATCCACATCATCGCCAACAACCAGATCGGCTTCACCACCGCGCCGGAGTATTCGCGGTCCAGCGAGTACTGCACCGACGTCGCGAAGATGATCGGGGCGCCCATCTTCCACGTCAACGGTGACGACCCGGAGGCGTGCGCGTGGGTGGCCAAGCTGGCCGTCGACTTCCGGCAGGAGTTCAAGAAGGACGTCGTCATCGACATGCTGTGCTACCGCAAGCGCGGCCACAACGAGGGTGACGACCCGTCGATGACCAACCCCGCGATGTACGACGTCGTCGACATCAAGCGCGGGGTGCGCAAGAGCTACACCGAAGCCCTGATCGGCCGCGGCGACATCTCGATGAAGGAAGCCGAGGACGCGCTGCGCGACTACCAGGGCCAGCTGGAGCGGGTGTTCAACGAGGTCCGCGAGCTGGAGAAACACGGCGCGCTGCCCAGCGAATCGGTCGAGGCCGACCAGATGCTGCCGGCGGGGCTGGCCACCGCGGTGGACAAGGCGCTGCTGGCCCGCATCGGTGACGCGTTCCTGGCGCTCCCCGACGGCTTCACCGCTCACCCGCGCGTGCAGCCGGTGCTGGAGAAGCGCCGCGAGATGGCCTACGAGGGCAAGATCGACTGGGCCTTCGGCGAACTGCTGGCGCTGGGCTCGCTGGTGGCCGAGGGCAAGTTGGTGCGGCTGTCGGGGCAGGACACCCGCCGCGGCACCTTCTCCCAGCGGCACTCGGTGATCATCGACCGCAACACCGGCGCGGAGTTCACGCCGCTCAAGCTGCTGGCGACCAACGCCGATGGCACCCCGACCGGCGGCAAGTTCCTGGTCTACGACTCGCCGCTGTCGGAGTACGCCGCCGTCGGCTTCGAGTACGGCTACACGGTGGGCAATCCGGATGCCCTGGTGTTGTGGGAGGCGCAGTTCGGGGACTTCGTCAACGGCGCGCAGTCGATCATCGACGAGTTCATCAGCTCCGGTGAGGCCAAGTGGGGCCAGCTGTCCAACGTCGTGCTGCTGCTGCCGCACGGCCACGAGGGTCAGGGCCCCGACCACACCTCGGGCCGCATCGAGCGCTTCCTGCAGCTGTGGGCAGAGGGCTCGATGACGATCGCGGTGCCCTCGACGCCGTCCAACTACTTCCACCTGTTGCGGCGGCACGCGCTCGACGGCGTGCAGCGTCCGCTGATCGTGTTCACCCCGAAGTCGATGCTGCGCAACAAGGCGGCGGTCAGCGACGTCAGGGACTTCACCGAGATCAAGTTCCGCTCGGTGCTCGAAGAGCCGACCTACGAGGACGGCATCGGCGACCGCAGCAAGGTCACCCGGGTCCTGCTGACCAGCGGCAAGCTCTACTACGAGTTGGTGGCCCGCAAGGCCAAGGACAGCCGTGACGACGTGGCGATCGTGCGGATCGAGCAACTGGCCCCGCTGCCCAAACGCCGGCTGGGCGAAACGCTGGACCGCTACCCCAACGTGCAGCAGTACTTCTGGGTCCAGGAGGAGCCGGCCAACCAGGGCGCCTGGCCGCGGTTCGGGCTGGAGCTGCCCGAGCTGCTGCCCGACAAGCTGACCGGGCTCAAGCGCATCTCGCGCCGGGCGATGTCGGCGCCGTCGTCGGGCTCATCGAAGGTGCACGCCGTCGAGCAGCAGGAGATCCTCGACACGGCCTTCGCCTGACGGGCTTCGGCCACCCGCGGGTATCAGGGACCGCTGGTACCGGCTAGCCTCGACGCAAACGTGCCGAGAAGGAAGGGTGCTCATGCAAGGGTTCGCCGGCAAGGTCGCGGTGGTGACGGGCGCGGGTTCGGGTATCGGGCAGGCGCTCGCCCTGGAACTGGCCCGCTCGGGGGCGAAGGTGGCGATCAGCGACGTCGACCTCGAGGGTCTAGGCCAGACCGAGGAGCAGCTGAAGGCGATCGGCGCGGCCTTCAAGTCGGATCGGCTCGACGTGACCGAGCGTGAGGCCTTCCTGGCCTACGCCGACGCGGTCAAGGAGCACTTCGGCAAGGTCAACCAGGTCTACAACAACGCCGGCATCGCCTTCACCGGCGACGTGGAGGTCAGCCAGTTCAAGGACATCGAGCGGGTGATGGACGTCGACTTCTGGGGTGTCGTCAACGGCACCAAGGCGTTCCTGCCGCACCTGATCGCCTCCGGCGACGGGCACGTCGTCAACGTGTCCAGCGTGTTCGGGCTCTTCGCGGTGCCCGGGCAGGCGGCCTACAACTCCGCGAAGTTCGCCGTGCGGGGTTTCACCGAGGCGCTGCGCCAGGAGATGGCGGCGGCCGGCCACCCGGTGGCGGTCACCACGGTGCATCCCGGCGGCATCAAGACGGCGATCGCCCGCAACGCCACCGCGGCCGAGGGCCTCGACCCCGAGCAACTGGCCAAGCTGTTCGACAAGCGGCTCGCCAGGACCACCCCGCAGCGCGCCGCCACGATCATCCTCGACGCGGTCCGCAAGAAGAAGGCGCGGGTTCTGGTCGGCACGGACGCCAAACTCCTGGACGTGATGGTGCGGTTGGCGGGCCCGTATTACCAGCAGCTCTTCGGCCCCGTGATGGGCCGGCTGATGCCCAAGCAGTGATCGATCTCTCAGTGTCGAGGGCCGCTGATTCAGCGTTTCGCCCTGCTGTAGCCAGCATCGCTGGTAACGATTAGCGTCAAGCGGTCAAGCCTGGTCAAGGGAGTTTGCATGGATACGTTCGCCGGCAAGGTCGCCGTGGTCACGGGGGCGGGTTCCGGTATCGGCCAGGCGTTGGCGGTCGAGCTGGGCCGGGCGGGTGCCAAGGTGGCGATCAGCGACGTCGACACCGAGGGACTGGCGAAGACCGCCGAACAGCTGGCGGCGATCGGCGCGGCCTTCAAGTCGGATCGGCTCGACGTGACCGAACGCGGAGCCTTCCTGGCCTACGCCGACGCCGTCAACGAGCACTTCGGTCAGGTCAACCAGATCTACAACAACGCCGGCATCACCTTCATCGGTTCCATCGAGGACAGCCGGTTCAAGGACATCGAGCGGGTGATCGACGTCGACTTCTGGGGTGTGGTCAACGGCACGAAGGCCTTCCTGCCCCACCTGATCGCCTCCGGCGACGGGCACGTCATCAACATCTCGAGCGCGCTGGGCCTGTTCTCGGCGCCCGGCCAGGCGGCCTACGTCTCGGCGAAGTTCGCCGTCCGCGGTTTCACCGAGGCGCTGCACCAGGAGATGGCGCACGCCGGTCACCCGGTGCGGGTGACGACGGTGCATCCGGGCGGCATCAAGACCGCGTTCGCCCGCAACGCGACCGGTGTCGAGGGCCTCGACCACGCCGAGTTGGCCACCGTGTTCGAGGAGCAGCAGGCCAAGACCACCCCGCAGCGAGCCGCCCAGCTCATCCTCGACGGCGTGCGCAAGAACAAGGCGCGGGTGCTGGTCGGTCCGGACGTCAAGGCGATGGACCTGCTGGTGCGGCTTGCCGGACCGAACTACGAGCGACTGGTCGGCGGCCCCGTGATGAGCCGGGTCCGGGACTTCGTCACCCGGTTGCTGCCCAAGCGCTGACTGGCGACTATCCGCGGCCGAGCGGGTGTTCGGCCAGCCAGCCGCCCGCCACCGCCTGCGGGTCGGCACCGGCGCGCACCTGGCGGCGCATCTCGACCAGGGCGGCGGTGTCCAGCACGCCGGCCACCTCGTTGATCGCCAGCAACTGTCGTTCGCTGAGCGCGTTGCGTCGATACAGCGGCACCACGTTCTCCGCGCGGATCAGTGCGGGCTTGCCGTCGGCCAGCGCGATCAGGTCGCCGGGAGCGCCGGGGTCGGCCGTAGTGGTCCACCCCGCGGTCAGCTGACCGGCCCGAATAGCGGCGAACATCGTTGCGCCATCGGGATATTCACGCGGCGCGGCGAGCCGGCAGGGGCCGATGGTCGACGGTTCCCGGTGTCCGCCCACGGTGCCGACGACGAGGCCGTCGCAGTGGCGCGGCAGCGTGGCCAGGTCCGCGCTGACATCGCTGCCGCCCCAGGCCTTGGCGGTGGGCTGGCTCACCACCAACACGGGCTTGTCCTCCGCCGCGGTGGTGTAGTCGCCCGCCGCGACGCCCTCGGGCAGCGCGGCGATCATCGCGCGGTAGACGTCCTTGTCCGACATCGCCGTCGCGCCGGGTTGCAGCGCTTGCAGCACGCGGCCGGTGAAGGCGGGAACGACGGTGACTGCGCCCGAATCCAATTGGGACTTCGGGTCGGCGGTCGGCTGGAAGCGCGCACCGAATCCGTAGGACCGCAAGGCGGCGACGTAGACGCCGGCCAGCAGCGCCGAGTCGGGGTCGGGCCGGGAACCGACCACCACTTCGGTGCGGGCGCGACGGTCACCGGTGTCGGTCGCACAACCGGCGACGGCGAGTACGGCGGCGAGCAGCGGCACCGCCAGCCTGCCGATTCTCACCCCGCGGCGACGGCCGTGTCTGCGGCTTCCGTGGCCAGTGCCACCGCGGTGGCGACCGCGTCGCCGACCCGGGTGTCCAGCGGGCTGGGGACGATCCGGTCGAGCGCCAGGTCGTCGCTGACGACGGAGAAGATCGCCTCGGCCGCGGCGACCATCATCTTTTCGGTGATCCGGCGGGCGCCGGCGTCCAGCGCGCCGCGGAACACCCCGGGGAAGGCCAGCACGTTGTTGATCTGGTTCGGGAAATCGCTGCGGCCGGTGGCGACCACCGAGGCGTACTTGGCGGCGATCTGCGGGTGGATCTCGGGGTCGGGGTTGGACAGCGCGAACACGATCCCGCCCGGCGCCATGGTGGCGATCATCTCTTCGGGCACCACGCCCCCCGACAATCCGAGGAACACGTCGGCGTCCCGGACGGCTTCGGCCAGGCTGCCGGTCAGGCCGGCGGGGTTGGTGCGCTGCGCCAGCGCCACCTTGACGTCGTTCATGTCGTCGCGACCCGGATGCAGGATCCCGCGCGAGTCGAGCACGGTGATGTCCGAAACACCCATCACCATAAGGAGATTGGTGCACGCGACACCGGCCGCGCCGGCCCCGGAGACCACCACCTTCAGCGAGGTCATGTCGCGGCCGAGCAGCTTGCTGGCACCCATCAGCGCGGCCAGCACCACGATCGCCGTGCCGTGCTGGTCGTCGTGCATCACCGGGCAGTCCAGCGCCTCGATGAGGCGACGCTCGATGTCGAAGCAGCGCGGGGCGGAGATGTCCTCGAGGTTGACGGCGCCGAACGTCGGGCGCAGCCGCACCAGGGTTTCCACGATCTCGTCGGGATCCTTGGTGTCCAGCACGATCGGGATGGCGTTGAGCCCGCCGTACGCCTGGAACAGGGCGCACTTGCCTTCCATCACCGGCAGCGACGCGGCGGGCCCGATGTCACCGAGGCCCAGCACCGCGCTGCCGTCGCTGACCACGGCCACCAGCCGGTTCGCCCAGGTGTAGCGGGCCGCCTGAGTGTGGTCGGCGGCGATCGCCCGGCTGACCTGTGCGACGCCGGGCGTGTAGGCGATCGACAACGCGCGCTGGGTGTCCAGAGGCGACGTGAGGCCTACCGAAAGCTTGCCGCCTACGTGTGCCTCGAAGATCTCCGCGTCGGTGATCACGCCCTGCTCGGCGTGCGTCTGTATCGATTCAAGCAATTCGGACACGCGCTTCAGGGTACTGACTACCCATTAGTAGGCCTAATTGGTGATGTGGGTCATACAAGGACGACCCAGACCACGCTAAATCAGCTTCAGTTCGGTGACGGCGCTGCGTTCGTCGACCAGCTCGGCGGTGGTCTTGTCGATGCGGCCGCGGGAGAACTCGTCGATCTCCAGCCCCTGCACGATCGACCAGTTGCCGTCCTTGGTGGTCACCGGGAACGACGACACGATCCCTTCGGGCACGCCGTAGGAGCCGTCGGAGTACACCGCCATCGACACCCAGTCACCCTCCGGGCTGCCCAGCAGCCAGGAGCGGGCGGCGTCCACGGTCGCCGAAGCGGCCGAGGCGGCCGAGGACGCGCCGCGCGCGTCGATGATGGCCGCGCCGCGCTTGGCGACGGTCGGGATGAAGTCGTTCTCGATCCAGTTCTGGTCGTTGACGACTTCGGCCGCGTTCTTGCCGCCGACCTCGGCGTGGAAGATGTCGGGGTACTGGGTGGCCGAGTGGTTACCCCAGATGGTCACCTTCTTGATGTCGGTCACCGCGGCGCCGGTCTTCTTGGCCAGCTGCGAGATCGCCCGGTTGTGGTCCAGGCGGGTCAGCGCGGAGAACCGCTCCTTGGGGATGTCGGGGGCGTTGCTCAGCGCGATCAGCGCGTTGGTGTTGGCCGGGTTGCCGGTCACGCCGATGCGGACGTCGTCGGCGGCGACGGAGTTGAGCGCCTTGCCCTGCGCGGTGAAGATCGCGCCGTTGGCCTCGAGCAGGTCGCTGCGCTCCATGCCCGGGCCGCGCGGCCGCGCGCCGACCAGCAGGGCCAGGTTGACGCCGTCGAAGATCTTGTTCGCGTCCGCTCCGATCTCCACGTTGGACAGCAACGGGAACGCGCAGTCGTCGAGCTCCATCACGACGCCCTCGAGCGCCTTGAGCGCGGGCTCGATCTCAAGGAGTCGCAGCTCGATCGGGCGGTCGGGGCCCAGCAACGAGCCGCTCGCCAGGCGGAACAACAGGCTGTAGCCGATCTGGCCGGCGGCGCCGGTGACAGCGACCTTGAGAGGACTTGCGCTCACTTCGATGTACTCCTTGTGGAGAAGTTCGTGCAGATTCGGGTTTCGGCTCGAAACTAGCGCACTCTCCTCGGCCGCCGATCTCCGGTCCACTACCAGGGCTTTCCCGACACCTGATCGTCGCGCTTTGAACAGCCGGGACGCGTAGCATGGAGCACCGCCTGAGTCGGACCTGCGCTTGGTGGGAGGTGGATGTGTTCCAAGGTTTTGACGCACTGCCCGAAGCGCTGCGCCCGCTGGCGCACGAACCGCAACCGAAGCCGACCCCGGCCCCCGAGCCGCCCACGCAGACGCTGGTCGACTGCGCCGTCTACGCCGACGGCGAGCGGTTGCCGGGCAAGCTCGGCTACGCGGCCGCGCTGGACAAGGTGCGCGAGATCGAAACGCAGGGGCAGGAGGGATTCGTCTGGGTCGGCCTGCGCGAGCCCAGCCAGTCCGAGATGCAGGAAGTGGCCGACGTGTTCGGGCTGCACCCGCTGGCGGTGGAAGACGCGGTGTGCGCCCATCAGCGGCCCAAGGTGGAGCGCTACGACGACACCCTGTTCCTCGTGCTCAAGACCGTCAACTATGTCCCGCACGAATCGGTGGTGCTGGCCCGCGAGATCGTCGAGACCGGCGAGATCATGGTCTTCGTCGGCAGGGATTTCGTGGTCACGGTCCGCCACGGCGAACACGGCGGACTGTCCGAGGTGCGCAAGCGGATGGACGGCGACCCCGAGCAGATGCGGCTGGGCCCCTACGCGGTGATGCACGCGATCGCCGACCACGTGGTGGACCACTACCTCGAGGTGAGCAGTTTGATGCTGTCCGACATCGACGGCATCGAAGGGCTGGCGTTCGCGCCCGGCAGCAAGATCGACGTCGAACCGATCTATTTGCTCAAGCGCGAAGTGGTCGAACTGCGCCGGTGCGTCAATCCGTTGTCGGCCGCGTTCCATCGCATCCAGATGGACAACAAGGACGTCATCTCCAAAGAGGTGCGCCGCTACCTGCGCGACGTCGCCGACCATCACTCCGAGGCCGCCGACCAGATCGCCAGCTACGACGACATGCTCAACTCGCTGATCCAGGCGGCGCTGGCCCGGGTCGGGATGCAGCAGAACAACGACATGCGCAAGATGGCGGCCTGGGCCGGTATCTTGGCGGTGCCCACCATGGTCGCCGCCATCTACGGGATGAACTTCCATTTCATGCCGGAGCTGAACTGGACCTGGGGGTACCCGGGGATCATGGCCGTGATGACCGTCGCCTGCGTGGGACTGTACTTCCAGTTCCGGCGCAACAATTGGCTCTAGCGCGGCGCGGGCTCGTCAACCGGGTTGTGCGGCAGGGCGATTCGGGTCCAGCACGTCGACGCCGTCGTTGTCCCACGCTTGGCGCATCGCCTCGGCTCCCTTGAGCCGCACCCAGGCGGCTTCGGTCGCGGTGATCGGGGTCGCCGACAGGAACTGCACGGGGTCGCGGGGCGGATCCAGCGGCAGATCGCCAATCTCGCTGCGGCCCAACAGCACCGCGGTGAACGGCACCCGCGCCGACGGGGACGTCCACAGCGGCGTGCCGAGATCGACCAGCGCGTCGGCGCACAGCACCACACCGTCGACGGCCGGTGCCGCGGCCAGGATGGCCAGGCTGCGCGCGATGCCGGTGATCGGCCCGGGATCGCGCAGCTGCAGCACGATCTCGGCCCGCGGTCCGCGCAACGGGTCGGCGATATCCAGCGTCGGTTCGGTCATCGGGTGGCGGGAGCAGCCCAGGGTGACGTAGTGCACCGTGGTGTCCGGCTCGCGGAAACGCAGCACCTCGATGGTCTCGGTGCCCAGGAATGTCACGCTGGCCGCATCGGGCTCGGCGTCGCTGAAGTGCGCCCGTAGATGCGCGCGCACGCGATCCCCATGCTGTGTCACGGCGCCCCGGCCGGTGCGATGGTCAGATTGGCGCCGGTGTCCGCATCGAAGACCGCCAGCTTGCCGGTGTCCAACGCCAATTCGATCGACTGCCCGATGGCCGCCGTCGATTCGGCGGGAACCCTTGCCACGAACTGATTTTCGTGAGCATCCGATTCGGCGGCCAATTCGTCCAACTGGGCGGAATGCGCCGCCCACGCCGCGGTGGAGAAGTAGACGTACTTGTCCGCACCCAGCGACTCGACCAGGTCGACCTTCACCTCGAAGGTCAGCGCCCTGATGCGCTGATAGCCGTCGATCAGCGCGGCGTCGGACAGGTGCTCGGGTCGCACCCCGACGATGACGTTCGCGGGCTGCGGATGCCGGGCGATCACGTCTTGGATTTCCGGGGTCAGCATGACCTCGCCGAACGGCAGTTTGAGTCCAACGGGCACCAGCGTGGCGGGAAAGAAGTTCATTGCGGGCGAGCCGATGAACCCGGCGACGAACAGGTTGGCGGGGTGCTCGTACAGCTCGTCCGGCGTGCCGATTTGTTGCGCGACACCGGAATGCATCACCACCACACGATCGCCCAGCGTCATGGCCTCGGTCTGGTCGTGGGTGACGTAGACGGTCGTGGTGCCCAGCCGTTTCTGCAGCCTGGCGATCTCGCCGCGCATCTGCACCCGAAGCTTCGCGTCCAGGTTCGACAGCGGCTCGTCCATCAGGAACGCCTTGGGATGACGCACGATGGCCCGGCCCATCGCCACCCGCTGACGCTGCCCACCCGACAACTGCGACGGCTTGCGATCCAGAAGTTCGGTCAGGTCAAGGGTTTTCGCCGTCTCCTCGACCTTCTGTGCGATCTCGGACTTCTTCATCTTGGCCAGCGTCAGCGGAAAGGCGATGTTCTGCCGCACCGTCATGTGCGGGTACAGCGCGTAGGACTGGAACACCATCGCGATGTCGCGGTCCTTGGGCGCCCTCTCGTTCACCCGTTCTCCGCCGATGCGCAGCTCACCGGATGAGATGTCTTCAAGCCCGGCAATCATATTCAGAGTCGTCGTCTTGCCGCAGCCCGACGGGCCCACCAGGATCAGGAATTCGCCGTCGGCGATCGTGAGATTCAGGTCGTGCACCGCCGTCGCGCCGTCCGGGTAACTCTTGCTGACATGATCCAGCACAATCTCGGCCATCGAGTTATCCCTTCACAGCGCCAGAGGTCAGCCCGGCGACGATTCGTCGTTGGAAGATTAGAACAAAAACGATGATGGGTACGGTGATCACCACGGCGCCGGCCGCGATCGACCCGGTCGGCTCCTCGAACTGTGAACTGCCGCTGAAGTTCACGATCGCCACCGGCGCGGTGATGGCCGCCTTGGTGGCGGTCAGGGTCAACGCCAGCAGCAGATCGTTCCAGGCGAAGATGAACACCAGGATCGCCGCCGTCACCACCCCGGGGGCGGCGAGCGGCACGATCACCTTGCGGAACGCCTGAGCCGGTGTCGCGCCGTCCATTGTCGCCGCCTTCTCCAGATCCCAGGGGATCTCGCGGAAGAAGGCGGACAACGTGTAGATCGCGAGCGGCAGCCCGAACGTGATGTACGGCAGGATCAACCCGGGCCACGTGTCGAACAAGCCCACGAAGCGTTCGATGTTGAACAACGGAGTCACCAGCGAGATCGCGGGGAACATGGTGATCAACAGAGTGGCGCCCACCAGCACTCGCTTGCCCGGAAAGTCCAGCCGGGCAATCGCGTACGCCGCCATGGCACCGAGCACCACGGCGATCGCGGTGGTGATCAAGGCGATTCCGACGGAGTTGATCAGCGCCGAGGAGAAGAAGTCACCGCGAAAGATGCCGCGATAGTTGTCCAGCGATATCGACGACGGAATCAGCTTGCCGTCCTTGATCGTTGAGCTCGGCTTGAGCGACAGGCTGAAGATCCACAGCACGGGCAGCAGCGCATACACCGCTACCAGGGTGTCGATGACGGCCCAGACCGCGGTGCGCCGCGCGCCGATCGACAGGCCCGCCCGGTCAGCGGCCATCGACATCACCCCCGGGGGCCGCCGCGCCGAACACCTTGATGAACAGCAACGCGATGAGACCCACACATCCGAAGATCAGCACGCTGATCGCCGACCCGAGCCCGAGGTTGAAGCCCTTGAACAGGTTGTCGTAGCCCAGCATCGACACCGATCCGGTGTTGTTGGCGCCGTTGGTGATCACGTAGATGTTGTCGAAAATGCGGAACGCGTCCAGCGTCCGGAACAACAGCGCGACCACCACCGCCGGCTTGATGATTGGCAGGGTGACCCTGGTCAGCCGCCGCCACGGGCCGGCGCCGTCGACCTGGGCGGCCTTCAGCAGATCCTCGGGGACCAGCGCCAAACCGGCCAGCAACAACAACGACATGAAAGGTGTTGTCTTCCATACCTCGGCGACGATGACGATCGCCAGCGACGGGATCTGGTCGGTCAGCGGTGCGCTGCCCCGCGGTAGCAGGTTGGCCAGATAACCGGTCCCCGGCGTCCACGCGTAATACCAGCTGTAGGACGCGACCGCGGTGACGATGCCGTACGGGATCAGGACCGCGGTGCGCACCAGGCCTTTGCCGATCACGGTGCGGTGCATCACCAGTGCCAGCGCCAGCCCCAGCACGAATTCGATGCAGACCGAGACCACCGTGATGGCCAGGGTCACCGCCAGCGCGGTCCACCAGTAGCGGTCGGTCAGGACCGTCACGTAATTGTTCAGGCCGACGAACGCGGTGTCGTTGGGGACGGCAAGGTTGTTGCGCTGCAAGCTCAACCACACGGCGTACCCGATCGGATACGCCGTCACCAGCAGCATCAGAACCCCCGCCGGGGCGACCAGAAGAAACGCCAATCTGCGTTCCGAGGGCCGGCCCCGCCGCGTCACCGAAGACGCTGGCGCGGTGCGGGATTCGGAGACCGCGGCGGTCACGGCAGCAGTCCCTTCCCGTCGATCGCCTTCTGCACCTGAGCGCTGAGTTCGTCGGCGGTGCGTTCGGGGTCGATCTGGGCGATCGGGCTCAGCGTCGCGGCGAGCCGAATCGCCACACCCTGGTAAGCCGGCGTCGCCGGGCGCACCGCGGCGTCGGTGAGTTGCCGGCGGATGATGGTGTACATCGGATATTTGGCCTGGAATTGCGAGTCCGAATACAGCGACGCGCGCACCGGCGGCAACCCACCTTCGATCGCAACATGCTTCTGGTGCACCAGATTTCGTAAGCAGCGGATCGCTTCGAAGGCTTCGGCGCGATGACGCGAGGTGCTGGCCACCGCCAGGTTCGCCCCGCCGATCGTCACCTTGGCCGGCCGGCCCGGTGCGACACCGGGATACGGCGCGAACCCGAACACCTTCTGGCTGGCCTCATACGCGATCCGGAATTGTTCGTCATCGGGCACGAAGGTGCCGGTGTCGTTGATGCTGCCGGCCAGCATGGGATTCCGGTTGAGCGGCAGGAAGGGCACCCCGCCCTTGACCGCGTTCTCCAGCAGGGATGCCAGTGCGTACGGCCAGTTGACGGCGAGCGCGGCCCGGCCTTGTTCGACCGCCAAGCGCGCGGTGCTCTCGTCGGTCCGGCTGATCGAGGGATCGGCTCCGGGCGCGACGGCCACCGACTTGAGCACCCGCAGCGCAGCGACGGTGGCCGCCCGGTGCGCGGGCGTGTCGGTCAGCGTGACCCGGCGGCCGTCCTCGGAGAGCACCTGACCGCCCCCGCTCGCCAGCAGTGTGTTGAACCAGACCACCAGACCTTCGCCCTCGTTGGCCTGCACGCCGATCCAGCTGGGCTGTCCCGTGGCGTGCAACCTGCCGGCCTCGGACACCATGGCGTCCCAGGTACGCGGCGGCTGGGGCACCAGATCAGGCCGGTACCACAGCAATTCGGTGTTGGTCGTGACGGGAGCGCCGTACAGCTTGCCCCGCCAGCGCGCTGTCGCCAGCGGGCCCGGCAGGGTGTCCACCGTGGCGTCGGACTCGGCGCGCCCCTCGGGATCGTCGGACAGCGGCAACGCCCAACCCGCTTCGGCGAACTCGGCCGTCCACACCACGTCCAGCGACATCACGTCCAGCGTCCGGTCGCGACCGGTGAGCCGTCGCGCCAGCTGCAGACGCTGTTCGCCGGGGGCGCGGGGCAGGCTGATCTGCTGGATGGCGAAGCGGCCATCGAATTGCCTCGTGCAGTCCTGGGCGACCGTCGTGAAGGTCGCGCTGTCGGCGGCCGTGGTGTAGAAGCTGATGACGACACCATGGCTACCGGGACCGCACGCCGATACCGCCGTGGCGATGACCACCGTCGCGAGCGCGATCGCGCCTATCCGGCGCGCCCGCCCGCGACGAATCACCAATTCACACCTCTCGCGCGCGGCTCAGATCGCCAAGCGCGCCAACAGATCCCGCGCCTTTTCTGCGTTCTGCGGATCACAGAGCACGTCGTAGCGGCCGGCTACCAGCTGCATGGTCGAACTGAAATCCCTGGTACCGCGGGCCATCGAATACGGAACAGCGGACGTGATCAACCCGAAGAACACACCGGCGACCAGACCCGTGGCCAGCGCCCCCCACGGGTTCGGGCTGAAGAAGCCCAGCACCAGGCCGATGAACAGGCCCAGCCACGCCCCACTGAGCACGCCGCCGCCGAGCACCTTCGGCCACGTCAGCCTGCCGGTGACCCGCTCCACCTGCATCAGGTCGACGCCGACGATGGTCACCTGCTGCACGGGGAACTGCTGGTCGGACAGGTAGTCCACGGCGCGCTGCGCCTCGGCGTAGGTGGGGTAGGACCCGACCGGCCAGCCCCGCGGCGGCGTCGGGAGGCCGGGCGCCCCGCGGCGCCCCGCCGCGCCCGCAGGCGTCGCGCCGGGAACCTGCCCGGGCTGGAAAGGATTAGTCATCGCCGCTCATTGTCCTCCGCCTCGGCCATGGTTTCATCTCAGGGCTTCTTCACCCTATCGACGTTTGGTCACCTGCGGAAACGCCATGCGTTCGGCGGCGCCAACCCGCCCCGGCGGCGCGACGGGCCGGGGATTTCGCTCCGGTGCGCCCCGAAAGCGGTGCGGCATCCGCGTTGATCCGGCGGCGATTCGCGGCGGCACCCACCACCTGCGCATGGGTTAGGTTGAACACCATGACAGCTCCCGGGGGTGGCTTCGACGAGGGCGCCCACGACGACAAGGCCGGCTCGGCGCCGGCCGACGGCGGACGCCCGGAGCAGCCTGAACCGACCGCGCCCTGGGAGCCGCCCGCCGCGCCGCCCGAAGCGGCACCGCCGCCGTACCCCGGGCCGGGTTACTCGTCCGACTATTCATCCGGGTATGCGCCGTCCTACCCGCCGCCCGTTCCTCCCCCACCCGGATACGAGCAACCGCCCGGTTATGCCGGCCCGGCCTATCCGCCCCCGGCCTTCGGCGGCCCACCCACCTACGGCCCGCCCGCATATCCGGGCGGCTATTACCCGACGCCGGACTACCAGGGCGGCTATGGACCTACGGCAGCGCAGCCCGGGACGAACGGGCTGGCGATCGCCTCGCTCGTCGCCTCCTTCACGGGCCTGCTGTGCTGCCTCGGCTCGATCGTTGCCATGGTGCTGGGCGCGATCGCACTGGATCAGATCAAGCGGACCCGTCAGGACGGCTTCGGCCTGGCGGTCGCCGGCATCGTCATCGGAATCGCCACGCTGCTGGTGACTTTTGTGATCGTGCTCTTCGCGATGCGCACGCATTAGTCAAGCGCGCCGGGGCCGGGCTGTCTGCCATGAGACCCGCGGCTGCCTAGGCTCTACTTCCATGGGATCGGTCAACAGGGTGTACATCGCGCGCCTGTCGCGCATGCTGGTGCTGGGCCCGCTCGGTGAATCCGTCGGCCGGGTGCGCGATGTCGTCATCAGCATCAGCATCGTGCGCCAGCAACCGCGCGTGCTGGGGTTGGTCGTCGACCTGGCCACGCGGCGCAGCATCTTCATCCCGATCTTGCGGGTCGCCTCCATCGAGCCCAACGCCGTGACGCTGAGTACCGGCAACGTCTCCTTGCGCCATTTCGTGCAGCGGCCCGGCGAGGTGCTGGCGATCGGCCAGGTGCTCGACACCGTCGTCAAGGTCAACGATCCCGAGTTGCCGGAACTGGCCGGGCTGGACGTGGTGGTCACCGACCTGGGAATCGAGCAGACCCGAACGCGGGACTGGATGATCAGCCGGGTCGCCGTGCGCAGCCAGCGCCGGCTGGGGCGGCGCGGCCCCGTGCACGTCGTCGACTGGCACAACGTGCAGGGCTTGACCCCGTCGGCCCTGGCGCTGCCGGGCCAAGGCGTGGCTCAGCTGCTGGATCAGTTCGAGGGCCGCAAACCCGTCGACGTTGCCGACGCCATCCGCGGGCTACCGGCCAAGCGCCGCTACGAGGTGCTCAAGGCGCTCAACGACGACCGGCTGGCCGACATCCTGCAGGAGCTGCCCGAGTTGGATCAGGCCGACGTGCTGTCGCAGCTGGGCACCGAGCGTTCCGCCGACGTGCTCGAGGAGATGGATCCCGACGACGCGGCCGACCTTCTGGGCGTGCTGAATCCGACCGACGCCGAGATGCTGCTGACGCGGATGGATCCCGGGGATTCCGCCACGGTGCGACGGCTGCTCACCCACTCGCCCGACACCGCGGGCGGGCTGATGACCTCGGACCCGGTGGTGCTGACGCCGGACACCTCGGTCGCCGAGGCGCTGGCCCGCGTCCGCGACCCCGACCTGTCCGCCGCGCTGTCGTCCATGGTGTTTGTGGTGCGTCCGCCCACGGCCACCCCCACCGGCCGCTACCTGGGGTGTGTGGCGCTGCAGCGCCTGCTGCGCGAGCCGCCGGCCGAGCTGGTCGGCGGGATCGTCGACAGCGACCTGCTGACGCTGACGCCCGAGACACCGCTGGTCTCGGTGACCCGCTACCTCGCCGCCTACAACCTGGTGTGCGGGCCCGTCGTCGACGACCAGAACCATCTGGTGGGGGCGGTCACCGTCGACGACCTGCTCGATCACCTGCTGCCGCACGACTGGCGGGTGGACATGCAAGACCTCGACACCGCAGGCCGCCTCGAAGGACTGGGAGGATCCGCGTGAGCAAGTCCACCGCTCCGCGAGGCCTCTACACCCCGCGGACATCGCGCAGGTACTCGCCGCGGCTGGATCCCGAAACCGTCGGACAGTTCACCGAGTCGATCGCCCGCTTCTTCGGCACCGGCCGGTACCTCCTGCTGCAGACGATCGTGGTCTTCGTGTGGATCGCGCTGAACCTGTTCGCCGTGGGACTGCGCTGGGATCCCTACCCGTTCATCCTGCTGAACCTGGCCTTCTCGACCCAGGCCGCCTACGCGGCGCCGCTGATCCTGCTGGCCCAGAACCGTCAGGAGAACCGGGATCGGGTGGCGCTCGAAGACGACCGCCGTCGGGCGGCGCAGACCAAGGCCGACACCGAGTACCTGGCCCGCGAACTGGCCGCGGTGCGGCTGGCCGTGGGCGAGGTGGCGACCCGTGAATACCTGCGCCACGAGCTCGATGACCTGCGCGAACTCCTGGCAAACCTGCAGCCGGGCACCGCGGATGCCGAGCCGGTTCAGGGCGGCGACGGCCTCGATCGAACGGCTAAGAAATCCAGGTGAGAACCGTTTGCACCATTGCGCCACTCGTGTCACAAGAGTTATGTATGGTGATCTGGTTCACCGAGCTAACAGAAAGTGGACCCAGCTCACATAACTAGGACGGTCGAGTGCGCATTGGGGGAAGCCGGGGTGAAAGCCCCGCCGCCGCGACTGTGCGGCAGCGAGCACTTCGGAACACGCGCAAGCCGATTTTCGGCGTGGCAATGATTACTCCACTGGTTTTCGCGGGGGCGGTCAGCGCAACGGCCCCCTCGCTTCCGATGCGAATGCCCCCGGTCCACGCCGCCGTCACCCCGGTGGCCGCCGTGTCCCCGACTTTCCCCGACCTCACCGGGCCCGCCGTCGTCGCGATCGACCGCGGTCCCACGCTCTTTCACGTCGCCGAGCCCGCGTTGTCGGCTCCGCCGCCCGCGATGATCGTGAATGCGCCTGGCGCCCTTGGCATTCCAAGTATCGCGCTGGCCGCCTACCGCAGCGCGGAACAGAAGATGGCCGTCGCCGTCCCCGGCTGCGGCGTCAGCTGGAACCTGTTGGCGGGGATCGGGCGCATCGAATCGGGGCACGCGGGCGGCGGCGCGGTGGACGCGCGCGGCACCGCGATCACCCCGATTTACGGCCCGTCCCTGGACGGCACGCTGCCCGGCAACGAAACCATCATCCAAAGCAGCGCCGGAAACCGGGTCACCTACGCCCGCGCGATGGGACCGATGCAGTTCCTGCCGGGGACCTGGGCCCGCTACGCCTCCGACGGCAAGGGCGACGGCGTGGCGGATCCGCAGAACATCTTCGACGCAACGCTGGCGGCCGCCCGGTATCTGTGCAGCGGCGGACTCAACCTGCGCGATCAGTCGCAGGTCTTGACCGCGATCCTGCGCTACAACAACTCGATGCCCTACGCGCAGAACGTGTTGGGCTGGGCGGCGGCCTACGCCACGGGCGTCGTGCCGGTCGACCTGCCGCCGATGACGGGTCCACCGCCGCCGCTGGGCGACGCGCACCTCGAGCACCCCGAAGGGCTCGGGCCCAACCTGCCGATGAACATCAACGGCCTGCCGCTCGACGACCCGCTCGCTCGCGTCCCGCTGATCGATTTGAGCAGCCCGGCGCTCGGCAGTCCCCAGCCGATGTTCCCGTGGATGACGCCCACGCCCCAGCAGGCCCCGGCTCAGATCCCCGGCTGCACGGTGATCTGCATCAGC